>NZ_JBBBBO010000015.1:0-99147 GCF_037120565.1 Ensifer sp. CCNWLY38 | reverse complement strand
TCGTCTATCGGTTAGGACACCAGATTTTCATTCTGGGAAGAGGGGTTCGACTCCCCTAGGGCGTGCCACTGTGTTGATCTCCTCCCCCACGAAAATCGATATTTTCCTTATCTGAAACGGCAGTTTCCCGTCTCGAACACGTCTCCGATTCCGGCCTTCAGGCGCCGAATTTTTCTCGCCGTTTTTAACAGGAAAAGCACAAAAAACCTGAGATTGACGCTTGCGGTATCCAGAGTCGCTGGCTATAAGGCGCCCACACAGCGAGTGCGCCCTTCGTCTATCGGTTAGGACACCAGATTTTCATTCTGGGAAGAGGGGTTCGACTCCCCTAGGGCGTGCCACTGTGTTGAATTTCTCCCCCACATTTCCAATATAGCTACGCAGCGAACTTGCGCTTGCGGCTCACTTTCGATCGAATCTCGCGACCCTGTCGCCGGAGCGATGCCGTTGGATTTATGTCGTCGTTTGCGCTGAAAAAGCATAATATCCGCAGATGAACTTGCTCACGGTCGCAAGACTGCGTTGCAAGTCCACAGTCAGAAGCATGGGCGCCCATCGTCTAGCGGTTAGGACGCCGCCCTCTCACGGCGGCAACACGGGTTCGAGTCCCGTTGGGCGTGCCAAGATCCGCAAAATCAAATAGAAGCGAGCGCCAACCAACGTTCTCAACGGCTTTGTGCACGTCACGTGGCCGAAAACACTGAACGAGCCAAAACGGTCAATGCCTAGTCATGGCGGTGCAGAAACGACATCCAGAGCCCTTCGAGGATTATCAGGACGTGATACAGCGCGAAAAGTCCAAGCGCCGCAAATACGGCCAAAAACCCGAAACCGGCGATCCACACACAGCGCTAGGTTGTGCAGGGATCATTATTTTCCAGGTACGACCAAGCTGTTGGCACAAGCACTAGAACAGCCAGTATTATTGCCAATCTGGCTTTGATCGTCAGCAACGAACTCCCCCTAGCGCCTCGTTGGAGCGTCCACGCTACCACCCCTGCAACCATGGGTGCAATGGGTGCTTGTCTCGGTCATCGCCCTGAAATCAATGATAGTGCATAGATGGTTGAGGCAACGCCAATCACCAACGCGCCAGACACCGTGTCGGCGCGAACGCGCGTATCAAACCGCCCTCGCCGCATCGGTGACGCGTAGCTGCACGCGGCGCTGGCCTTGCCAAAGGTCCGCCGAGACCGAACCTGCCACATGAATGGACGTGCCGCGGCTCGCGAGCAGGAAATCGCCGAGTGGCGTCTCCGTTGCCCGGAACGCAATCCCGTCGAGCCGGCTGCCGTCCTGGCCCTCCAGCGTCACCTTGATGTGGTTGGCGCCCACCTGCCGGCTGTCGCGCAGCCGATGCTGCGGGAACGCAAAGACGGGTTGCGGGTGCGCCGAGCCGTAGGGGCCGGCCTGTTCCAGGAGATCGATGAGCTCCAGCGTCGCGCCGGAGGCGGCGAGCGCACCATCGACCTTGAGCGTCTGGATGGCGACGAGGTCACGCACCGCCGTCTCCGCACGCTCCTCGAAGAATTGCCGGAGCTTGCCGAGCTTCGCGCGCTCCACCGTAAGGCCGGCGGCCATCGCATGACCGCCGCCTTTGACCAGCAGGCCCCCATCGACGGCGGCCCGGACCATCTTGCCCATGTCAAAGCCATTGATCGAACGGCCAGAGCCGGTGCCGCGCCCATTCGGATCGAAGGCGATGGCAAAGGTCGGCCGGCGGAATTTTTCCTTGATGCGGGCGGCGAGCAGCCCGACGATGCCGGGGTGCCAGTTTTCGCGCGCCGTAACGATCACCGAGGCGCCCTCGCCGGTGCCGTATTCCGCCAGAACCTCGGCCTCGGCCTCGGCCAGCATGGCGGCTTCCATGGCCTGGCGTTCGCGGTTGAGTTCATCAAGCTGCGCAGCGATCTTTTCCGCCGCTCCGGCATCGTCCATCGCCAGAAGGCGACTGCCGAGCGCAGCGTCGCCGATGCGGCCACCGGCATTGATTCGTGGCCCCACCAGAAATCCCAGGTGATAGGGCGTGACCGGGCCACCGATCGCTGCTTTCCTCAGCAGCGCCGCGAGCCCAACATTTCCCATGTGCCGCGCGGCAATCAGTCCCTTGACGACATAGGCCCGATTGAGCCCCTTGAGCGGCACGACATCGCACACAGTCGCCAGTGCCACCAGATCGAGCTGGGCCAGCAGATCGAAGGATGCAACGCGGCCATCGCCGGCATTGCGGAGAACGCGCAGCGTGTTGACGAGAACGAGATAGACGACGCCGGCGGCGCAGAGATGTCCCTGCCCCGAAAGATCGTCCTCCCGGTTGGGATTGACGAGCGCATGACAGGCCGGCAGCGCTGAGCCAACCTGGTGGTGGTCGACGACGACCACATCGATGCCGCGTTTCGCCGCCACCGCGAGCGCTTCATGGCTCGTCGAGCCGCAGTCGACGGTCACGATAAGTCCGGCGCCGTTGTCGATCAGTTGTTCGATGGCCGCGGGATTCGGCCCGTAGCCCTCGAATATCCGATCGGGAATATAGATCTCCGCATCGATGCCGAAATGACGGAGGAAGCGCGCCATCAGTGCGGACGAGGCGGCACCGTCGACGTCGTAATCGCCGAAGACCACGACCTTTTCGCGCCGCTTGATGGCCGCCGCAAGGCGATCGGCGGCCTTGCGACAATCAGTGAGCGTATCCGGATCCGGCATCAGCGACCGCAGCGTCGGATCGAGGAAGCTCGCCGCGTCGTCAAGCACGACACCGCGGCCGGCAAGCACGCGACCGAGCAGATCGGAATAGCCGTGGACCTGGCTGATGGCGAGCGCCCGGTTCTGGCCGGCCTGATCGAGACGCGACACCCAGCGCTGACCGCTGATCGACTGCTCGACGCCGAGAAAGGCCCGCTGTACCGGATCCACCAATTCTTCCATGCTCGTCCACCCGCCTGCGCTTAACGTTTCTTAGCGCATAACCCCGAAAATCGTGACCGTTTTTGGAACGGCATACACAGAGATCCACGTTCCGCGGTCCCTTTTCGGCACCAACCTCCTGCGCTGCCCAAATAGGAAAGCCTCGCCGGCATGCTTGCACGGCGAGGCTTCCATTCTATCGGCGCCAATCCAGCGCTACGCTCCGCCGTGCCTAGCGGCCTGAGGTCTATGCCGTCCTCAGTTCGCCTTCGGGCGCTCGATACGGATGACCTGCGGTTCGCCGACGAGATAGCCCTCGCCCTTGATCGCCTTGATGGCATCGCGAACGGAATGCTCCGAGGTCGCATGGGTGACCAGGATGATCGTCTGCGGCTCGCCGCCTTCCATGAGTTGCTTGGAGTGCTGCATGATCGATTCCAGCGAGATGCCGTTGTCCGCCATGCGGGTGGCGATGCTGGCGAAAACGCCGGTGCGGTCGACGACCTTCAGGCGGATGAAGTAGCCGCCCTCGTGGCTCTGGATCTGTGCGCGCTTGTAGGGAAGCAGCGCATTGGTCGGACGGCCGAAGGCCGGAACGTGCTGGGCGCCGGGACGGCTCTTCGCAATGTCGGCGATATCGCCGAGAACCGCCGAGGCGGTTGCATTGCCGCCGGCACCGGGGCCGACCATCAGCAATTCGCCGAGAATGTCGGATTCGATCGCGACCGCATTGGTCACGCCGTCGACCTGCGCGATGACGGAATCATAGGGCACCATCGTCGGGTGGACACGCTGCTCGATGCCGCTGTCGGTGCGCTGTGCGACGCCCAGAAGCTTGATCCGGTAACCGAGATCGGCTGCCGCATGGATGTCGTCGATCGAGATGTTGGTGATGCCTTCGAGATAGATATCGTCGGCCGCAATCGCCGTTCCGAAGGCAAGGCTCGTGAGGATCGACAGCTTGTGCGCCGTGTCGTTGCCCTCGATGTCGAAGGCGGGATCCGCTTCGGCATAGCCGAGGCGCTGCGCTTCCTTGAGGCAGGCTTCGAAGGAAAGCTCTTCCTTCTCCATCTTCGTCAGGATGTAGTTGCAGGTGCCGTTCATGATCCCGTAAACGCGCGAGATCGTGTTGCCGGTCATGGACTCGCGCAGAGCCTTGATAACCGGGATACCGCCGGCAACGGCCGCTTCGTAATTGAGCAGCGCGCCCTTCTCCTCGGCGATCTTGGCGAGCTCGATGCCATGGGCAGCAAGCAGCGCCTTGTTTGCGGTCACGACATGAATGCCGCGCTCAAGCGCCGCCTTGACGGCCGAATAGGCCGGATCGCCCGAGCCGCCCATCAGCTCGACGAAGACGTCGATATCGGCGTCCCGCGCCAGCGAAACGGCATCTTCGAACCAGGTGGCCTTCGAAAGATCGACGCCGCGATCCCTGTTGCGGTCGCGCGCGGTTACGGCCGTGGTCTCGATTGCCCGCCCGCACGTTGTCGCAAGCATCTCGTGACGATCCTGGAGGATTCGCACGAGCGAGGCACCGACGGTACCCAAGCCCGCAATGCCGATTTTGAGGGCATCTGCCATAGCCATTTCCTAACATGTAGAGGGCGAGCCGCGAGAACCGCGGTGCCGGTGTGGAAGGAGGCGCACACGTAGCGCGCCTCCCGTCTTAATCACCTGTGTGCGTTGAGCGAGATGACGTTGTGCATCGTCTCGTCGGCAGTCGACAGGAATTTCTTGATGTTGCGCGCCGCCTGGCGAATGCGGTGTTCGTTCTCGACGAGAGCGAGACGCACGTAGTCGTCTCCCTGCTCGCCAAAGCCGATGCCCGGAGCAACTGCCACATCAGCCTTCTCGACCAGGAGCTTCGAGAACTCGAGCGAGCCGAGATGACGGAACTTTTCCGGGATCTTCGCCCAGGCAAACATCGTGGCTGCCGGCGGCGGCACGTCGAAGCCGGCCTTGCCGAAGCTTTCGACCATCACATCGCGACGGCGCTTGTAGATGTTGCGGACTTCGGCGATGTCGCTGCCGTCACCGTTGAGCGCCTGTGTGGCGGCAACCTGGATCGGCGTGAACGCACCATAGTCGAGGTAGGACTTCACCCGCGTCAGTGCCGCGATCAGCCGCTCGTTGCCGACGGCAAAGCCCATGCGCCAGCCCGGCATCGAGAAGGTCTTCGACATCGAGGTGAACTCGACGGTGCAGTCGATCGCGCCCGGAACTTCCAGAACAGACGGCGGTGGTGCATCGTTGAAGTAGATTTCCGAATAGGCGAGATCGGAAAGCACGATGATGTCGTGCTTCTTCGCGAACGCGATTACGTCCTTGTAGAAGTCGAGCGTTGCCACCTGCGCCGTCGGGTTCGACGGATAGTTGAGGATCAGCGCCAGCGGCTTCGGGATCGAGTGCCGCACGGCGCGTTCCAGCGGCCCGAAGAACGTTTCGTCGGGTTCGACCGAGATCGAACGGATAACGCCGCCCGCCATCAGGAAGCCGAAGGCATGGATCGGATAGGTCGGGTTGGGGCACAGGATCACGTCGCCGGGCGCTGTGATCGCCTGCGCCATGTTGGCGAAGCCTTCCTTGGAGCCAAGGGTGGCGACGACCTGCGTATCTGGGTTCAACTTGACGCCGAAGCGACGGGCGTAATAGGCGGCCTGGGCACGACGCAGCCCGGGAATGCCCTTCGACGACGAATAACGATGCGTGCGCGGGTCCTGAACGGCCTCGCAGAGCTTGTCGACAATCGACTGCGGAGTGGGAAGATCCGGATTGCCCATGCCGAGGTCGATGATGTCAGCACCGGCCGCTCGCGCGCTTGCTTTCAAACGGTTGACCTGTTCGAAAACATAGGGCGGCAAACGCCGGACTTTGTGAAACTCTTCCATCTCCAAACCTCATTTGGCGCACGCTCCCGCCAGCGGCTCAAGCCTTGGGAAACCGTGCGCTGTGGTGAACGGCCGTCCATGCGGCCATTGAACGCTTTGCGTCCAAATCACCGGAAAGGCAAGCGCTAATTCTGGATCTCTTTCAGCGTATCGGTACCGTGCTGTTCGGCGAGTGCACGCATTTCTTTCAGACGACGCTGATATTCGGCCTCCGAGATCGCGCCGGACTTGCGCGCAGCGCCAAGCGACGTCAGGCGCGCCTGCATGTCGGCCGCCTCCTCATTGGTCATCTGCGTCGTTGCGGCCGGCTTCTGGCCATAGACCGAAGGATAGTTCTCAAAGTTGGTCTTCTGACTGTTGCAGCCTGCAAGCGTACCTAGCAGAACGATCCCGGCAAGCCAGGTGATGGAACGCTGTTTTCCGACGGCAAGCATACTGAAGACGACCTCTGTTTTGACACGCGACGATGCGCTAGCCCTTGTAATCATTTTCGGGCAGAATGTAAAAATACAAAACAAACAAGATGCTGTGGAGGACGCCGGGTGACAGCAGAGAGGAATGCGGAAGGCACCGCTGGCAAGGACGGCTTCACGGGATTCGATCCCAAATCCGTCGAACCTTATATCGTCAAGGACCCGGAAAGCCTCGCCGTCAACCTCGCCCGCGCCATGGAGCAACTCGGCAAGGCGGCCTCCGCCTGGCTGGCGCCGCGTGAATCGGGACAGAAATCGGACGTCTTCTCCGAACCCGTCACCGACATGGTGAAAACGCTCTCCAAGGTCTCCGAGTACTGGCTTTCCGATCCCCGGCGCACGCTTGAAGCGCAGACGCACCTGATGGGCAGCTTCTTCGAGATCTGGTCGCGGACGCTCCATCGCATGTCCGGCGACGTCGGAATGCCGGAGCCTGCCGCTGTCCAGCGCACTGACAAGCGCTTTACCGACGAGGATTGGGTGAAGAACCCGTTCTTCGATTTCATCCGACAGGCCTATTTCGTCACGTCGGATTGGGCCGAGCGCATGGTAGAGGACGCCGAAGGGCTCGACGATCACACCAAGCACAAGGCGGCTTTCTACGTCCGCCAGGTTTCGAGCGCGCTCTCGCCCACGAACTTCGTCACCACCAATCCACAACTCTATCGCGAAACCGTCGCATCGAACGGCGCCAACCTCGTCAAGGGCATGCAGATGTTCGCCGAGGATGTCGCCGCCGGCCGCGGCGACCTCAAACTGCGGCAGACGGATACCAGCAAGTTCGCGATCGGCGAGAATATCGCGATCACGCCAGGCAAGGTCATCGCCCAAAGCGACGTCTGCCAGGTGCTGCAGTATGAAGCGACGACGGAGACGGTGCTGAAGCGACCGTTGCTGATCTGCCCGCCGTGGATCAACAAGTTCTACGTTCTCGATCTCAACCCGCAGAAGTCCTTCATCAAATGGGCCGTTGACCAAGGGCACACGGTGTTCGTGATCTCTTGGGTAAACCCCGACGAAAGGCATGCGACCAAGGACTGGGAGGCCTATGCCCGCGAAGGCATCGGCTTTGCGCTCGATATCGTCGAGCAGGCGACCAGCGAGCGCGAAGTCGATGCCATCGGCTATTGCGTCGGCGGTACCTTGCTTGCGGCGACCCTCGCGCTGCATGCCGCCGAAGGCGACGATCGCATCCGCTCCGCGACCCTCTTTACCACCCAGGTCGATTTCACCCATGCGGGCGACCTCAAGGTCTTCGTCGACGAGGACCAGATTCGCCAGATCGAACAGAACATGAGTGTGACCGGCTATCTCGACGGCTCGAAGATGGCGACCGCCTTCAACATGCTGCGCGCTTCCGAGCTGATCTGGCCTTACTTCGTCAACAACTACCTCAAGGGGCAGGATCCCCTGCCCTTCGATCTGCTCTACTGGAATTCCGATTCGACAAGGATGCCGGCCGCCAACCACTCCTTCTATCTGCGCAATTGCTATCTCGAGAACAAACTCTCGAAGGGCGAGATGATGCTGGCAGGCCGGCAGGTGTCGCTCAGCGACGTGAAAATCCCGATCTACAATCTCGCCACCAAGGAAGACCACATCGCCCCGCCGCGCTCAGTTTTCCTCGGTAGTTCTTCCTTCGGCGGCAAGGTCACCTACGTGCTTTCCGGCTCCGGTCACATTGCCGGGGTCGTCAACCCGCCGGACAAGGGCAAGTATCAGTTCTGGACCGGCGGCCCGCCCAAGGGCGAGTTTGACGATTGGTTCAAGGCTGCGAAGGAAACGCCGGGATCCTGGTGGCCGCATTGGCACCAATGGATCGAGAAGCTCGACAAGAGACGCGTTCCCGCCCGCAAGCCCGGCGGCCCGCTGAATTCGCTCGAGGAAGCGCCGGGCTCGTACGTTCGCGCCCGAGCATGAAACAGTTGCAGGACATGTCTTGATCTTCGATCCGCCGCTCGCACAGGCAACCCTCGTGCAGCGCTACAAGCGCTTTCTCTTCGATGCGATCCAGCCCGACGGTACCGCCATGACCGGATCCTGCCCGAATACGGGCTCGATGCGGGGCCTGACGACGCCCGGCTCGCGCATCTGGATGTCGGAACACGACAGCCCGACACGGAAATACCGTCACATGCTCGAAATCGTCGAAGCGGACGGCACGCTGGTCGGAATCAATACCGGTTTGCCAAACCGGCTCGCTGAAGAAGCCATTCGGCTGGGCCTCGTTTCCGATCTGTACACATACCAAGGCTTCGCGCGGGAACAGAGATATGGCCGCAATTCGCGGATCGATATCCTGCTCAGCGACCCCGATCGAGGCCTCGCCTATGTCGAGGTGAAGAACGTGCATTTCAGTCGCACGTCCGGTCTTGCGGAGTTTCCGGATAGCCCGACGGCACGCGGCGCCAAACATCTCGACGAACTCGGCGACATGGTCGACGCCGGTCACCGCGCGGTCATGATCTATCTCGTGCAGCGCGGCGACTGCGATCGTTTGAGAATCTGCCGCGATTTCGATCCGGCCTATGCGCAAGCCTTCGATCGCGCCATGGCGCGTGGGGTCGAGGTCTATGCGATCAAATGTCAGGTATCGCCGACGCAAATCCGTCCGACCGGATTGATGGCAGTGGACGAAGGCGCCCTCGCTGCTCTATGAAATCCGACTTGGAACAAATGAAAGCTTTGGAATGGTGACTTACATCGAGGCAGGGTCTGCCCCCTACAAAAACACCGGCGTTATCCGGCTCTACGGACCGGAAGATTTTGAGGCCATGCGCAAGGCCTGCCAGGTGACGGCGCGCTGCCTCGACGAACTGGTTTCGCGCGTTCAGCCGGGCGTCACCACCGACGAGATCGACCGCTTCGTTTTCGAGTTCGGCATGGACAATGGCGCCCTGCCCGCGACGCTGAACTACCGCGGCTACACGAAGTCCTCCTGTACCTCGATCAATCACGTCGTCTGTCATGGCATCCCCAACGACAAGCCGCTGCGCGAGGGCGACATCGTCAATATCGACGTCACCTATGTCGTCGATGGCTGGCATGGCGACTCGAGCCGCATGTACCCGGTGGGCGAGATCAAGCGCGCGGCCGAGCGGCTGCTCGATGTCACCCATGAAAGCCTGATGCGCGGCATTGCCGCCGTACGCCCGGGTGCTCGCACTGGTGCCATCGGCGAGGCGATCCAGACCTATGCCGAAGCGGAACGCTGCTCGGTCGTGCGCGACTTCTGCGGCCACGGCGTCGGCAAGCTTTTCCACGACGCGCCGAACATCCTGCACTACGGCCGCGCCAACGAAGGCCCCGAATTGCGCGAGGGCATGATCTTCACCATCGAGCCGATGATCAATCTCGGCCGCCCGCATGTGAAGGTGCTCTCGGATGGCTGGACCGCCGTTACCCGCGACCGGTCGCTTTCGGCGCAGTACGAGCACACGGTCGGCGTGACTGCCGAGGGGTGCGAGATCTTCACGCTGTCACCGGCCGGCCTGTTCAAGCCGGGCCTCAACAACGTCGGCGCTGCATGAAGAAGCGTCCGATCTCCCCTGAAGGCGACGAAGCGCCATCGGCGGACGAGAGGACGTTTTTTCCGCAACTGCAGTTGGACGGGGGACCGGCGGCCAAGAAGGCGCCGGCGCCCGAAGCGCATTATCACGGCCATCGCGATCGGCTGCGGGCGCGTTACCGCGAGCACGGCGACGCGGCGCTGGCGGACTACGAGATCCTGGAAATGCTCTTGTTCCGGCTGATCCCGCGCAAGGATACCAAGCCGATCGCCAAGGCTCTCATCAGCCGTTTCGGGACGCTTGCCGGCGTCTTCGGCGCGCCGATTGCGCTATTGCAGGAGGTGAACGGCATCGGCGAAGCCGTTGCCCTCGACCTGAAGCTGATCTCCACCATCGGCCATCGCACCCTGAAGAGCGAGCTTCGCCAGAAGCACCTTCTCTCCTCCTGGAGCGCCGTCATCGATTATTGCCACGCGGCAATGGCCTACGAAACCAAAGAACAATTCCGGATCCTGTTCCTCGACAAGCGCAACACGCTGATCGCCGACGAGGTGCAGCAGACCGGCACGATCGACCACACGCCTGTTTATCCGCGCGAGGTGGTCAAACGCGCACTCGAACTCTCCGCCACCGCAATCATTCTCGTCCATAACCATCCCACTCGGCCTATTTCTATCACGCGGGATCACGCTGTATCACACTGAAGAATAACGATTTTCTGGCTTGTCGAAGAGTCGGATACCATGGCATATTGGGGTCGGTTTTAAAGGGATCTAAGCCCTTTTTGGCCCCAGTCCCAGACCCCATAAACCCGTCTGGCGACCCCACTAGAAAGCCCATGGGAGAGCCCAGTGCCGAGCCTTACCGATGGAGAAATACGCCGAGCTCATAAACAGGTGGAGCAGACCGGAAAGCAGCTAAGCCTCATCGATGGCGAGGGTCATGGAACCGGTCGTCTCGTTCTGGTCATGAAACCAATGCCGACCCGCGTCACTGCGGATTGGATGGCCCAGCAGTGGCGGGACCAAAAGCGTCTCAAGAAGAAGCTCGGCTCTTATCCCTCGATGAGCCTCAGTCAGGCGCGCGAGGTGTTCAAACGTGACTACGCCGACATGATCCAGAAGGGGCGCAGCATCAAGATCGCCGGCGATACCCGGCCCGGGACCGTCGCGGACCTGTTCGAAGCGTATGTCGCGTCGCTCAAGGCCGCCGGCAAGCCATCCTGGAAAGAAGCTGAAAAGGGACTGAACAAGATCGCCGATACTCTCGGACGCAATCGTCCCGCCCGAGATATCGAACCCGACGAAATCCGTGATCTCATCCGTCCCATCTATGAACGCGGCAAACGCTCCATGGCCGATCACGTCCGCAGTTATATTCGGTCGGCATTTAGCTGGGGCCTAAAGTCGGAGCATGATTATCGGACAACCTCCGCGCGTCGTTTCCGTCTCGTCTATAATCCGGCCGCCGGGATTCCGACCGAGCCGAAGAATGTCGGCACCCGCTGGTTGGATGAGGACGAGTTCGTCCGTCTCTACCGCTGGCTCGAATGCCCCGATGCGCCAGTTCATCCACCTTATACTCGCGCAGTCAGAATTCTCATGCTCACAGGGCAGCGCGTCGAGGAGATTGCTCGCCTGCACGTCGACCAATGGGATGCGGACGAGCGCATCATCGATTGGTCAAAGACCAAGAATGGAAAGCCTCACGCCATCCCCGTGCCGAAGGTCGCGGCGGAGCTGATCGAATCTATCAAGCCGAATGAATTTGGCTGGTTCTTTCCATCCGCGACCGATCCAGCCAAGCCTGTCAGTCACGGCACACTCTATTCGTTCATGTGGCGACAGCGTGATCGCGAAGTCATTCCCGTTGTCACGAACCGAGATCTTCGGCGAACCTGGAAGACGCTCGCAGGCAAGGCCGGCCTGACGAAGGAGATCCGAGATCGTCTGCAAAACCATACGCTGCAAGACGTCAGCTCCAAGAGCTATGACCGCTGGAACTATATGCCCGAAAAACGGGCCGCCATGGCCCGGTGGGATAAATTCGTCCGCGAGCTTTTGACGAAGAAGAAGCGCAGGCCCGCTTTCGAAGAGGCTGCATGAGCCTCGGCCTCTTTTCCTTCTCAACCTGATTGAACCGGGAGCGTCACGTCACCTCGCCATATTTCACTGCGGCACGAACGATCCAATCGGCGACTTCGCATGGCAGGCGTCGGTAGATGCGCGTGAGCATCAATGCCTCGATCTCTTCGATCTGAGACTTTCCGCCGAAAATGAGAGGTACGCGATCATGAATTGTACTAGCGTTGGCGTCGAGGATGGGGATGCGACCAGTGGAGGATTTGCCGCCCGCGGCTTTGACGATTGCTGCTATGGGGCGTGCTTCGTAAAGGAGGCGGAGACGACCCCGTCCTGCTAAATCCGCTGGATACAGGAATAATCCACCGCGGCTGAGGATACGTTGCGCCTCAGCCACGAGCGAAGCGACCCATCTGGCATTGTATCTCGCCCCCTCATCTGAAAACGACTTATTGACGAAGTCACGAATGACGTCATCCCAAGTGTCGCTGCGTGCTGGATTAACGGCAACTTCGGCGAACCCGTCAGGAAGGCGGAGATCCGCATCGACCAGCTGCCAGATGTCGGCCGCGTCCAATGTGAAGCGCGCGGCCCGTCCCCTCGCCGCGACAATTAGATCGGTCGACGGACCGTAGGAGGCGAAACCAGCCAAGTGTTGGGTCTGGCCACCCGGCAACAGTTCTCCGATCGTCGTTGCGGAGACGACTGAGAAGATCGATCCGACTGTGACATTCACATCCAGATTTGACGAACCATCGAGTGGATCGAACACCACCGCGTAATGACCATTGGCAGAAAGCGGGATCGCGTCCGCTTCCTCCTCCGAAACCGCCATCGCGATTTGCGGCAACGAGCGACAGGCGTTGACGAAGATGTCGTTCGAAATCAGGTCGAGCGGCTTCTGCGATTCCCCCTGAATATTCGTGCTTCCTGCAAGCCCTGAGAGCCTTGCCAGCGGAGCGGTTCGCAAGGTGTGAGCGATTGTCGCGCAGGCGCGGGAGATCATGAGCAAAACTTCTTGATCGCAGCGGCTGTTATGAAGTGCCGATCGAAAACGGTAGACGAACAATTTGCTTGACTAGTACGCTACTCTCACCTGCACCACGGACGCGGCGTCGGCGGACAACTTGTGTCGCCGCAGACGAACGAAACCGTCAGCCCTTCGGAAATCAAGATCTCTCCAACGTCTCGATCATCGACCGAAAGGGAATTGGCTGGTATCCAAGCCGGCAGTTCCCGCCAAGCATGTTCGAACTTCGAACTTACAGACTGCCAGGGTGGCATGGCCCTCGTCGCGGTTACGCGCGCCAAAACAGGGCCACCTGCCCTTTCAACTGTTACGATCACGCTCCGGTGCCTGTCGTTTTCTGCGATCCCGTCCGCAACCGATCTCCCGCGCGCAACCGCCTGGCTGTCGCTAGCATGAAACGCTCCGATGTGGTCGCGATTGACCATCCCAAGAAGATGAATGTGAAAGAGGTATCGGCGCATCTTCGTACTCGAACACCGTCATGGCTCTCTACGTCTTAGCAGTTTCTAATGTGCTTTGCGCGTGACAGTTGCGTGACGCGCGCCTCGCCGCCTGGTTGCCTTCGTTCATCTGTCGCGTTACGAGGCCGCTCGTGCGGTCTGATGCGGCGCCCCTCAGGGGCGTGACTTGCGTGCCTAAGTTCCAGCGAGATCCCCGAGACTCTGCTCGACGATGTCGAACATCTCGTTGATCTCCCCCCTTGTGATGATCATCGGCGGGCAGAAAGCGATCGCGTCTCCGATGTTGCGGGAAATCAGCCCGTTCTTCTGCAATAGGGCCGCCGCCCGGGCGCCCATAGTTCCCGTCGGTGCGCCGTCGGCAGCTTCGAGTTCCAAGGCCCCGATCAGGCCGACACCGCGCGACTCGACCGCAAGCGGATGCCGTTCCAGCGCGTTGAGGCGCTCGAGAAAATGCGGGGCCAGCCGGCGCACGTTTCCAACCAGGTCGCGCTCCTCGATGATCGCCAGGTTTTCCACCGAAACGGCGGCGGCGACCGGATGGCCACTTGCCGTATAGCCGTGACCGAGTACGCCGATCCGGTCCGCCTCGGAGGCGATTGGCTCGTAGACGCGCTCGTTGATCATAAGCGCCGAGATCGGCTGATAAGACGAGGAGAGCTGCTTGGACACCGTCATGATATCGGGGCGGATGCCGAAGGTTTCCGAACCGAACATGTTGCCGGTGCGGCCGAACCCGCAGATTACCTCGTCGGCGATGAGCAGAATGTCGTACCGGTCGAGGACTTCCTGGATGGCGGCCCAATAGCCTTCCGGCGGCACGATGACGCCGCCTGCGCCCATCACCGGCTCGCCGATGAAGGCGGCGATCGTCTCCGGTCCCTCCTCGAGGATCATGGCCTCCAGTTCCTCGGCACAGCAGCGCGAAAAGGCGAGTTCGTTCTGGCCGGGTTCCGCCCCGGTTCGATAATGGGGGCAGGTCGTGTGGAGGATGTTCGGCAGCGGCAGATCGAACGAACGATGATTATTGGGCAGGCCGGTCAGACTGGCGCTTAGCGCCGTCACGCCATGATAGCCCTTGATCCGCGAGATGATCTTCTTTTTCTCGGGCTTGCCGAGCGCGTTCGAACGATACCAAACGAGCTTGATCGCCGTGTCGTTCGCCTCCGAACCGGAATTGGCGAAGTAGACCTTCGACATCGGCACCGGCGCCAGGGACACCAGCTTTTCCGCCAGATCGGCAACCGGGCCGTGCGATTTTTGCGAGAAGGTGTGATAGTAGGGCAACTGGCTCAACTGCTTGCGCGCGGCCTCGACGAGGCGCTTTTCGCCGAAGCCGACGGCGACGCTCCAAAGCCCCGCCATGCCCTCGATGTAGCGCTTGCCGCTGTTGTCGAAGACGTGGATTCCCTCCCCGCGCTCGATCACCATCGGTCCATCGCGCTCCAGACGTCGGGGATTGGTATAGGAATGGAGATGATACGCCATGTCCCGCGCTTCGGTGGAATTTGGCTGTGCGGTCATCGGCGTCTCCCTGCTGCAATCTCAGAGCGTGATATCATAGGTAATCCAATCGGTGCGTGACGCGACCCGGTCATAGAGCGTTCGTGCACGATAATTGTTGTCGCGCGTGATCCAGCGGATGGAGGACCAGCCACGTTCGTGTCCGATGTCGGCGACGGCGCGGATCAGAGCGGCGGCAGCACCGCTCCCGCGTGCCTCGGGCGCAACGAAGAGATCGTCGAGAAAGCCGCCGCGTGCCGCAAACAAGGGCCGGACATATTCGCGAAAATGCGTCAGGCCGATCGGGTTGCCGGCGCCATCGAGCGCGAGGCGGCATTCGAGCTGGCCATCCCGGATCCAGCTCCAGACCCGATCGCGCATTTCGTCGGTTTGCTGGACGCCATAGAAGGCGGCAAACCCCGCATGAAGCTCGTTCCACGCTGACCGATCGCTATCGCCCGCAGTGACGATCGTGATGTCACTCATAGTTGCCCCCAACCCAGGGCGGGCGAACTGCCCACCCACCAGCCATTTTCGTCCCTATTGCCAGGCAGCCGCCGAGCGCTTGCGATACATCTCCCGAAACTGTTTGGTGGAGACCGGTAGCAATTCACCGGTGTCCCAGTCGAGGATGACGGCATAGCGGCGGACGGCATCCATTGCATCGATCTCACCTGCCTTGAACCGTTTGGAAACATCTTCCGGATCGGCCGCCAGCCAACCGTTCCGCTCCGCCCGGATCTCCCGGCGTAAGGCGACGGTTGCATCCTTGTCGATCTCGTAGGCGCAGATTTCCGGATCGATGGGCAGGATCACGACGCCATAGTCCTTGGCCGCCCGCTCGACCGAGACGTAGTCGTCGATCACATCGTCCAGCACCCGCTTCGGATCGCGCTCCAGCGGATCGCCGAAGCCACCGCCGCCGGCGGTCGGGCGGGAAAAGACATCGCCCGGCTCGATCGCCACATCCGAGAAGGTCGCGCCGAGCCATTCCTTTTCGCCGGTAGTCGCGCGTGTCAGCGTCAGACCGTGCGGGATCGACGGCAATCCACCCTCGATACCCCAGACGATCGCCCGTTCGCGGTCGCAGATGTAGGAAATCACGGTGCTTTCGGCCTCGAGCATGCGCGACGTCTTCAGCACGCCGGCACCGCCGCGCCATTTGCCCGGACCGGCGGAATCCTTGAGGACTTCGAATTCGGTCGTCAGGATCGGGTTCGCCCTCTCCTGTCCTTCTACCGGCTGAGCCATCAGCCCCGTGCCGAAACAGGCGGTCGTGACATTGCAGCCGTCTTTGCCGTTGCGCCCACCCCAGCCGCCGGGCAGCCAGTCATAGAACATGAAGATCGGCTTTTCCTTCGCGCGGGCATCGCGCCCGCCGGTCAGCAGATATTCGAGGTTGAAGGCGCAGGCGATGGCCCGCTCCGGAATGATCTTCGACCAGATCTCGTAGATCGCATTCATGATCTTCTCGAACGGCATAAGGAACCCTGTGACCGCCACCGGCCATTTCGCATCGACGATCGAGCCTTCCGGGGCAATGATCTCGAAGACGCGATAGAAGCCGCTGTTGAGCGGCAGGTCCGGGAAGAAGGTCTTCATGCCGGCGGCAACGGCCGAGAAGGTCGCGCCGAATGCCGAGTTGTAGATGGAGCCGATCGTCGGATGGCTGCCGGTGAAATCATAGATCACCCGGTCACCCTTGATCGTCAGTTTGACCTTGATTGGGATCAGCCCTTCCTTGCCGGCGGGGTCGCGATCGATGAAGTCCTGCGTTTCCCAAGTCCCGTCGGGTAAAGCGGCAATGCGCTGGCGCATGGCGCGCTCGACATAATCCTGCACCGCGCCGAGGCCCTGACGGACTGTGCCTTCACCATATTTGCCGACGAGCCGAAGGATTTCGCGTTCGCAGACCTGCGTCGCCTGTGCCTGGGCGTGGATATCGCCGATGATCGAGGCCGGGTCGCGCGTGTTCGAAGCGATGAGGTTGGCGACGTCCTTGCAGAAGCGGCCGCGATCGAAGAGCCGGATCGGCGTGATGCGCATGCCCTCCTTGAACATTTCCTTCGCAGCCACATCGAAGGAGCCCGGCACGCTGCCGCCAAGGTCCGACCAGTGGCCATTGGACTGGCTGAAGGCGATGATCCGGCCATCGACGAAGATCGGACGGATCAGCCGGACGTCGTTGAAATGCGTGCCACCCGCGTAAGGGTCGTTGATCGCATAGACATCGCCCGGATGCATGTCACCGTCGAAGGCCCGAATGACGTCCTTGCAGGTGAAATGCAGCGTGCCGACATGCACCGCAATATCCTGGTTTCCCTGCGCCGCCGAGTTGCCCTCGGCATCGTGCAGCGCGCTCGAAAAATCGCGGTTGTAGATGACGAAGGAATAGCAGGTCCGCAATATCTGCTCGGCCATCTGGTCGACGCTGGTGATGAAGGAGTTCTTCAGCACCTCGAAGGTTACGGGGTCAAGGCTCTGCTGTTCAGACATTCTTTTCACCTTCGATGCGAATGATGATGTTGAGGTACTGGTCGACTTCGGCGCGAGTTTCCGGCGGGATGACGACCGTGGAATCGAGCTGCTCGACGATGGCGGGCCCCGCGAGAACGAACCCGGCCGGCAGGGTCTCGCGCTCGTAGACCGGCGTGTCCAGGCCGCGTTCGCCATCGAACCAGACCGTTCGCCGCGTCTTCGGCTCGGGCACGATACCCGTCGGTTCATGGCGCGCCAGCGTCGCCTTGGGCACCACGCCGATCGCCTTCAGATTGATGCGGAAGAGGCTCACCGGCGTTTCGTCGCGGCGGAAGTTGTATTCACGCTCATGCTCGCGATGGAACGCCTCAACGAGCGATGCGATCTCCGTCATGCCCGAAGGCGCGGCGACGGCGAGCGAGCGCCATTGACCGAGATACATCATGTCGATGCTGCGCTGGAGTACGACGTTCTTCTTGGCGACACCCTCATGGGCAAGTCGATCGAGCGCCTCCTTTTCGAGGCGGAGGAAGGCCGCCTCGATCGCAGCGGGATCAGCATCCGCCGCTGCCTTCAAATAACTTTCCGAGAAGTCGTGCTGCATGTCGACGAGCAGGCAGCCGAGTGCCGACGTCACGCCCGGATTGGGCGGCACGATCACCGCGGGGATCGAAAGCTCGCGCGCAATCGCCGCGCCGTGAAGAGCGCCGGCGCCGCCGAAGGCGACGAGAGCAAAATCACGCGGATCATAGCCGCGGCTGATCGAGATCAGCCGGACGGCGTCGGACATGTTGGCATTGGCAACGCGGATGATCGCGTCGGCAGCCTCATGCAGTCCAAGGCCGAAGGGTTCCGCCACGCCTTCATTGACCGCTGTTTCGGCGAGGCTCGCGTCGAGCGTGATCTTGCCGCCGGCGAGACTGGTGCCGAGGCGGCCGAGAACCACATTGGCGTCGGTATTGGTCGGCTGCCGGTTGCCCTTGCCGTAGCACGCCGGGCCCGGATTAGCGCCGGCCGACTGCGGGCCGTTGCGCAACGATCCCGCCTCATCCGTCCAGGCGAGCGATCCGCCGCCGGCACCGATCGTCAGAACCTCGATCGAGGAGAAGCGGATCGGGTAGCCGAATTCGATGAACCAGTCTTTCGTCACCCGCGATTGGCCGTCATAGGCAAGCGAGACGTCTGTCGACGTGCCGCCCATGTCGAGCCCGATCGAATTCTTGAAGCCGCAGAGTTCGGCGATGTATTTGCTGGCAATCGCGCCGGCGGCGATGCCGGAGCCGGCGAGCCGGGCGGCAAAATCCTCGACGCTCTTCGGCGTCATCACCCCGCCGCCGGTGTGGAGCAGCAGGAGGTCGCGTTGGTATCCGTCCGCTGCAAGGCGCTTGCCGAGCCTGGAGGTGTAATCGACGACGACCGGGCTCAGAGCCGCATTGGCAACCGTTGTCGAGAAGCGCTCATGCTCGAAGATCTCTGGCAGTACTTCCGAGGAGGTCGAGACCGGCACGCCGGGCATGACCTCCATCAGGATTTCCTTCATCCGTCGCTCGTTCTCGCCATTCATGAAGGCGTTCATGAAGCAGACCGCGACGGCCGCGACCTTGCGGCGTTTGAGGATACGGGCGACTTCGCGGGCTTCCTCTTCGTCCAGGGGTGTCACGATCTCGCCCTGGGCGTCGATACGCTCCGAAACCACGAGCCGGTCGCGCCTGGGAACATAGGGCGGGACGACGTCCTTGTAGGTGTCCCAGAGGTCTTCCTTGTTGGCGCGCCGGATTTCGATGACGTCGCGGAAGCCTTTCGTCGAAACCATGGCCGTGCGCGGCAGGCGCCGCGTGATCAGAGCGTTGGTGGCAACGGTGGTACCGTGCGAGAACAGCGCCACCTTTTCGAGATCGATGCCGGCCTTCTCCACGCCCGACATGATGCCGTCGATCGGATCGACTGAAGACGAGGTTTTCTCGACGCGGATGAGGCCCGTCGCCTCGTCCATGATGCAGATGTCGGTGAAAGTACCGCCGACATCGACCGCTACGCGAAGGTTCTGCAAATTCCGTCTCCTGTCTCGAAAAGTTGAAATCGGGCAAGGCTTCGCCGTCGGCCGAAGCAGCCGTTGGCAAGCGTCACAGTGTTGGTGCTTGTGGAGGGATCAGCCGAGCGCGGCCGGGCGCTCCGTCAGGTATCGCTCCCGCGCATCAGTCGGGCTGAGACCGAAATGCGCCTTGTAATGGCGGCTGAGCTGGGCGTGGTCACCGAAACCCAATGCATAGGCGATCTCCGAGACCAGCTTGCGGCAGGCGGGATCCCGAAGCATCTCGTCACAGCGCAACAGCCGCTGAAGCCGGATCCAGTGGCAGACGGACGTCCCCTGCTGCTTCATGAGCTGATGCAAGTAGCGTACCGAGATACCGCAGGCGTCGGCAATCGTCTGCGGCCCGAGATCACCTCTCGCGAGATTGGCGCGCACGAAGCTTTCGACACGATGCAGGTGGCCGAGCTGTACCGACGTCGCATCCGACGTCAGCATACGCTCGTCCGATGTCAACGACATGGCTAGGATGTCGACAAGGTGCTTGCCGGTCATGTCGCGGGCCGATGCGTCCATCTCCACAAGCCGCGGTGCGACAAGACGGATCATGTCAACAAACAGCGCGCCGGTGCCTCGGGTCGAATCGAAGCTCAACGAGGCTATCCGCTCGGGCAGGCCTACACGGGTGCGCAATGCGACGATCGGCACCTTGAGTACCCAGAGCGTGTTCTTCGCGCTGTAGCTGAATTCATAGGGCAGATGACTGCGCTCGACGAGGAAGGCACCCGGCTTGCAGGTCACTGCCTTGCCGCTCTGCTCGAAGCTGATCTCGGCCTTCTCCGGCACAGTGATCAGGTAGCTCTCTTCACGCTCATGCAGGAGATGTCGTTTTTGTCGGCGATAGAGAAGCCCATCCGATTCCAGCCGCGACAGCGAGACATTCCCGAGATCCCAGACATTGAGCTCACCGGAAAACTCCTGCGCATTCTGAAAACGCAGGTCGAGCGGGAAATAGGTGCTTGAGACGGCCTCGTCCCAATAGCGCTTGCGCTCGAACGCAGCGGTGCCTTCCGTGGAATAACTCACGTCCATGCGAAGCTCCCATCAAGTCCGACGGCCCGTCGCCCGGCTGTTCCTTGGTGCCGCGCGCGGCCGATCTCGGCCATTCTCCGATCCCGCTGGCCTTCATTTTGCGACATCTTTCGTGTCTTGCGCGCGAGGCTTTCGCGAAGGATCGAGGGTCAGTTAACTACGGCTTTGGCGCCCCGGCTAGTCTGAGAGCGCGCTCGCTCTTGTCGTTGGGCGTAGTTCAAACCTCTCGATACCCCGCGCGCACCACGTTTTCGGCGGCCAGCGCCACGGAGAGCAGATGCGTATCGTGGTGCGGCAGAGCGGAAAGCAGAAGGCCGACGGGCATGCCGGCTTCTCCAGTGCCACAGGGCAGCGACACGCCGCACCAGTCGAGGAAGTTGCCAATCGACGTGTTGCGCAGCGTCCTGCCATTCATTTCCACGAACAGCGCATCATCCGCTTCGAGCGGCGCCGTCGCAGGCGCCACATGGGGGACCGTCGGATAGGCGATAATCTCGCTCGGGCCGATCGACGCCGAGACCTCGGCGATGAGCCGCTCGCGGGCGGCGAGAACCGCGATGTAGTCGGAAAGCGCGATCTTCTCCCCAAGCCGCGCCCGCGCAACAACACGCCTGTCCATCGACCCGGCGTCCGCGCCTTCGAGCCTGGAGCGATGCAGGGCGAACGCCTCGGCCGTCACCAGCGGGCCGTGAGCGGCCATGATCTCGAAGATGTGCGTGAAAGCTGGGAAGGCCTGGCGCCGGACCCGGGCGCCCGCCCGTTCGAGCCGCAACAGCGCCTCTTCGAAGGCCGAGACGACTCCGTCTTCTGCACCATCGAACACGACATCGCTCGGCACGACGATCGAGAGCCCCTCGAGGCTCCCCCTGCGCACCTCTGATGCGGGAAGACCCCGCATCGCGGCGTCCGTCCAGACGGCATCCTGCACCGTACGGCAGAGCGGCCCAAGGGAATCGAGGCTCTTGGCCAGGGGGAAGACGCCGTGCATCGAATAGCGGCCGCGCGTCGCCTTGTAACCGACGATACCGTTCAGCGCCGCCGGGATGCGGATCGAGCCACCCGTGTCGGTGCCGATCGAGACCGGCACCAGGCCGGCAGCAACTGCGACACCCGAGCCAGAGGACGAGCCGCCAGGTATGCGCTCGACGTCCCACGAGCACGGATTGCGCGGCGTGCCGTAGTGTGGATTGAGGCCGAGGCCGGAAAAGGCGAACTCGCTCATGTTGACCCGCCCGACACTGACGATGCCGGCCTTGGCAAGTGCTGCGACGACGGCCGCGTCCTCGCTTGCGGCCGGGTGGTTCTTCAGAACCGTTGAACCGGCGGTGGTCGGCAGTCCCTTGATCGCAAAGAGATCCTTCCAGGCGATGGGGATGCCGTCGAGCGGGCCGAGCGAACGGCCGGATGATAGCCGTTCGTGCGATGCCTCGGCCTCGCGAATGGCTCGCTCCGGCGTGACGGACGTAAAGATTGCCTGATCCGCATGATCCAGGATCCGTCCGAGCGTCCACTCTGCAAGGGCGCGCGGGTCGAGCGCGCCGGATTGCAACAACACCGAGAGCTGCGCGATCGAGCGCCCGCCAAGATCCTGCGTCATCGAGACTTCCTTTAGCGTTCCACGAGTTGCATCCAGCGGCGGACCAGATAATTGTGCTCGTCCATGGTGGTGTTCCAGACGGCAATGCAGTTGGCGCGCTGCCAGTAGGAGCCGCCACTGCGCACCGAGCCCGCCTTGATGCGGATGGTGCCGTCAGGCCCCGGCAGATCTTCCGCTGCCGGCAGCCCGCCGTACCAATAATCCCACTCCGCCGCGGACATGAATGCGCGTGATCGTTCGGGGGTCGAAATGTAGTAACCCTGCCGGGCAACGACTGCACCCGGCCAGCCGGAAATCCACCAGTTGAGATACTCGTAGGCGACGTCGAGCATTCGGCCGGAGAGATGGCGCGCGAGGCAAAGGCCCCCATGCCAGGCGCGGTAGCCCTCCGCGGGCACCGCCTGTTCCACCGGCAAGCCCTGACCGTTGAGGATGTTGATGCCCGTCGACCACATACTCTGGATATCGGTCTCACCCTTGAGCATCAGACGGGCCGCATCTTCTGCGGTGCGCCAGAAGGCACGGAAGTAGCCATCCTTCTTGCGCTCCTCCAGGAGCCCGATCAGGCGATCGATCTCATCGACGCTCATGCTACCGATGTTATCGAAGCTCATGAGGCCTGCCGCCTGGGCGGCGAGCGCCGCATCGAAGATGCCGATCGCCGGCTCGTCGACCAGCGCGGCGCGACCGGCCCAGCGCTCGTCCAGCAACGCCGCCCAGCTGTTCATCGCGACAGAGTTCGGCGCGACATCAGACCGATAGGCAAAACTGTCGAAGTTGTGGGTCGTTGGCAACATGGAGATCGACGTGGACGGGGTATCGCCGAGTTCGAGATTGGGCTGAACGAAGAGCTTCTTGACAGGTGCATCCCCCTGCCCCAGCCGGGCATTGGGGCCGATATGCCCGGTCTTCGTCAGATCGTTGATCTCGTCCCAGAGCGCAATGCGCCCGATCCTGATCGGCTGGATCGCCCGCCAGTACCAGACGATGTCGAGGTTGTGGAAGCACTGATCGTAGATGTCGTAGCTGTCCGGCTCTTGCGCCGCCTTGTGCTGGGTCGTCAGGAAGTCGTTGTTGTCGAACACGACCTCGATGCCGAGATCCGCTTCGGCACGCAGCCGCAGTTCCTCGAGCAGCGAAATCGCCGTGCCGAGCACCCTGAGCTTCGGCCGCCCGGCCAGATGCAGAGCGGGCGTGGCAACTATCGATTGATCGGACTTGTGCTTGCTCATGGGGACGAAAGGCGTTCCTGTAAAACGGGTTCCTCGGCAACACCCGCTGCGTGCGCGGGCGTCCGATCGAGCGCGAATGCCTCGAACGACCGTTTGAGCAGTCCGACATCGAGACCGTCAACGATAAATACGATCCGCGAGCGACGATCGTCGTCGGGCCAGCGTTCCATATGAACCGGCGTATGTACCAGATGCTGAACGCCATGGATGGCGACAGGCCGCTCTTCCCCGGCGATGTTGAGGATACCCTTCACGCGCAAGACGCGTTCGCCGTGGCGATTGAGCAGCATGGTGAGCCAGAGGCCGAAGGCTGTCCAGTCCACCGCCCTTTCCATCGTCATTACGAAAGAGGTCACGGCGGACGCATGTGCCGTGCCGTCAGCCGTCGTCAGCACTGCCGGACCATCGCAGTAGAAACCGCTGGCGGACTGCAGGCCGTTCGCACGCAGCGTCGGCCTCTCGTCGATGAGAGCGGCAAGATCGATAGCCGGGTCGGCGGCAAGCGCCAGCGGCGCGTCCGGATTGATGATCCGCAGTTTGACCGACAGCGCCGCCACAACGCCGACATCAGCCAGATCCGACTTTGTGACGACCAGCCAATCGGCGACCGCTGCCTGACGGTTGGATTCGACATAGGTCTCGAGCTGCGTCAACCCGTTGACCGCGTCGACCGTGGTGATGACGTTTCCCGGACGGAAATGATGGCGCAGCACCGGGTCTGCCTTGATCGTGGAAAGGACCGGAAACGGATCGGCGAGGCCCGTGCTTTCGACGACGATGCGCCGGAAAGGCGGAACCAACCCACGCTCGCGCTTGGAATGGAGATCCTTGATGGCGTCGGCGAGTTCGCCGCGAACGGTGCAGCACAGACAGCCGGACTGCAGAAGCACCATGGTGTCGTCGATGCGCTCGACGAGGTGGTGGTCGAGGCCGACTTCCCCGAATTCGTTGATGAGTACCGCAGCGTCGCTGAGCGCCGGGTCGGCAAGCAGGCGCGACAGCAGCGTCGTCTTACCCGACCCCAGGAAGCCGGTCAAAAGGTTGATGGGGGTGAGCAATGGTACCCCTTCGGCCATCACTCGCCCTCCGCCACAGCAATAAAAGCCGGGTCGAGTGGATCGCACACACGGCCACAGAGCCTTTCGGCCGCCGGCCACAAATGGCCGAGATCCTCGATGATCTCGTTCTTTCCCGTACGCGTCGACAGCACGAAGGAAGCCCCCTGCCAATCGGCAAGTGACAGGCCGAAGCGGGCGAGCATCGCGTTGGCGATGCGCACGCGATTGGCGCGCTCGCGCCGGCGGTCGATCCGCTCGACATTGCGGGTGAAAACGCCGGGTCGGGCCACGGCGTCAGCCCAATGTTCGTTGCCGCCAAGGATGCCGCAAAGAGAGCACATGATATCCGTCCGAACTGCAAGAGGGGGCGGCGGGCAAGGCCGCCCCCAAGCCTTTTACTTCTTGCGCGGGAAGCGCTTGGCGAAATCGTCGGCAATTTCGTTCATCGTCACGAACTTCACGCCGGGGTGCTTGACCATATGGGCATAAAGCCGCTCCAGCATCATCAGAACCTGCGGGCGTCCGGCGACAT
The DNA here is from genome assembly GCF_037120565.1 of Ensifer sp. CCNWLY38. Lineage (NCBI taxonomy): Bacteria > Pseudomonadati > Pseudomonadota > Alphaproteobacteria > Hyphomicrobiales > Rhizobiaceae > Ensifer > Ensifer sp. CCNWLY38. Next base: position 74,283 of record NZ_JBBBBO010000015.1, on the reverse strand, counting down.
CAGGGTGGATGGTAATCGGGAACACGGCATAGTCCATCTCGCGATAGACCCAGTCGAACTGGTCCCGCCACATCTGCTCGATATCGTGCGGATTGACGAAACCGTGGCTGTTCGGTGACTTCTTGATGAACATCATCGGCGGCAGGTCGTCGAGATACCAGGAAGCCGGGATTTCGATCAGATCGGTTTCCTTGCCGCGCTGCAGCGGCACCATCCAGTCCGATGGCTTCTTGGAGTAGTCGATCTTCGTCCACTTGTCGCCGACGCGCACATAATAGGGCGTGAAGTCGTTGTGCATCAGCGAGTGGTCGTACTTGATGCCGCGTTCGAGCAGGAGTTCGTTGGTGACGTTGGAGAATTCCCACCACGGTGCGACATAGCCCGTCGGCCGCTTGCCCGACAGTTTGGTGACGAGTTCGATGCACTTGTCGAGCACTTCGGTTTCCTGCTCGCGCGTCATGGCGATCGGGTTCTCATGGGTATACCCGTGAATGCCGATCTCATGGCCTGCATCGGCAACCGCCTGCATCTGCTCAGGGAAGGTCTCGATCGAATGTCCGGGGATGAACCAGGTGGTCTTGATGCCGAAACGCTCAAAGAGCTTCAGCAGGCGCGGGCTGCCGACTTCGCCGGCGAAAAGACCGCGTGAGATATCGTCGGGCGAATCTTCGCCTCCATAGGAACCGAGCCAGCCGGCGACCGCATCGACGTCGATGCCGAAGCTGCAAAAGATTTCCTTGGCCATGGGTTTCAGTCTCCTTCGTTTTCTCTTCTCATTGGTCAGAGCGGGATGAGGAAAACCGCGCACACTTTTCCTCATCCCGCTGTCGTGGTCAGGCTGGAATGACGGTAGCTTCCGTCGGCTGCCAGCTCAGAAGAATGTCGGCTCCAACCGGGAATGCGTCGGGTTGGTACTTGTCGACATGGGCCTCAAGCGAGACGGTGCGCCCGTCGGGCAGTGCCGCCGTCAAATGCGAGACATGGCCGACGACATCGAAGCGCGTGACATTGGCGCCGACGACATTGCCGCCGTAGTTCGCTGCGATCCGGTCGCGATCGACATGTGCGGCCGGGTGAACCTCAATCGCCTCCGCGGGAATGACGACGTTAACCCGCGACCGACCGCTAAAGGCGCCATTGGCGCGCCCGGACAATTGGCCGACGGCGGTCTGCACCAAAGCCCGCTCGCCGGAGGCATCATCAACCTCACCGTGAAAGATGGTGTTGTTGCCGATGAACTGGGCGACGAAGGCCGTGTTCGGCCGCGTGTAGAGCTGATGTGGCGGGCTGATCTGTTCGACGCGGCCCTGGTTCATGACGACGATGCGATCCGACAGGGCCAACGCCTCGGACTGCGCATGGGTGACGAAGATGAAGGTTACGCCAAGCGTCTTCTGCAGCAGCTTCAGTTCGTTCTGGATCGCCTTGCGCAGATTGGCATCAAGCGCACCGAGGGGTTCGTCGAGAAGCAGGATATCAGGCTCGACCACCAGGCCGCGCGCCAATGCGATGCGCTGCCGCTGGCCGCCGGAGAGACGATCGGGCTTCTTGTCGGCGATATCCTCCAGACCGAGCGTCGCCAGGATGCGGTCGACCTTGGTATCGCGCTCTGCCTTAGCCACACCTTTGACCTCAAGACCGTAACCGACGTTGCGGCGCACCGTCATGTGCGGAAAGAGCGCGTAGCTCTGGAAGATCATCGAGGTCGGCCGATGTTCAGGCCGAACGTCGTTCATTCGCTTGCCCTTGATCAGCATGTCGCCGGAGGAGATCGCCTCGAAACCGGCGATCATCCTGAGCGTGGTCGTCTTGCCGCAGCCGGAGGGGCCGAGGAATGCGATGAACTCGCCCTTGGCAACGGACAGGTTGAAGTCGATCACGGCGGGCGTGCCGTTGTCATAGACCTTGCCGACATTGTTGAGTTCGAGGTCGAAGATCATCGTGGCTCTCCGGAGCTTGTCTGAAATCGCGGCTATCGGCGCATGGCCCAGACGTCACGACGGATCGTGCAGGGCCACGCGCTATGTCTGAAAGCCAGGCGGCTCGTCGCCTGGGGTGTCCGATCAGGCGTTCAGGAATTCGTCCCACTTCTGGATCAGGTGGTCGTATTCATCCGGCCACTGGTGCCAGTAGGCGACGTTTTTGGCGCGCTCTTCGAGCGAGCCACCATCGCGCAGGTCGCCTTCCTTGATGCCGCGTTCCGCCGCACCAACCCAGGGCTTGCCCTCGTACCAGAAGGCATATTTCTCCGGCGCCATGACGTTCTTGATGTTGGTCGAAGGCGAGTAATAGCCCTGCTCCGAGACGGTGATGCCCGGTTCGCCCGAGAGCCAATAGTCGGCATAGGCGATGACGGCTTCCTTGTTCGTGGTGCCGGCAATCATGGCCGGGCCGATCGCCCAGCCGCGATAGCCTTCCTTCGGCACGGCATAGCGGCAGGGCTTACCCTGCGCCTTGACGGCCATGACGGCCGGCTGCCAGGCATCGCAGACCACCATTTCGCCCGATGCCATCAGGTTGACGAGTTCGCCGAAATCGCCCCACAGCGCACGGAACTGACCTTCCTTCTTCTTGGAGATCAGGAAGGCAGCCGCTTCGTCGATTTCGGCGGCAGTCGGATTGCCGGGGTTCTTGACGTCGGAAAGGCCGAGCGAGTTCATCGCCATGATCGCCTGGCCGATCGCGATCAGCGGGTCGGTGTTGATGCCGGACTTACCCTTCCACTTCGGATCGAAGATCGCCGCCCAGCTATTGGCTTCCTCTGCGGAAAGCACGTCAGGGTTATAACCGATGGAATCGTAGTTATAGACCGCAGGCACCATGTTGAGAGACGACTGGCTGTCGTCCGTCCAGATCTGGCCAACGATCTGCGCCGCGCGGTCCCACTTGTCGCTGGCGGTGGTGAAGGTATCGCGGATGTTGGCCCAGTTCTTCAGCGCCGAGGCCGGGATCGGCTCGACATTGTTGGTCATGACAATCGAGGGCAGGCGTTCGGCGATGATCTCCCAGCAATCATAGTCCTTGGAGCCGGAGAGGATCTTCGTCTGTGCATCCGGGAAGGTGGCCGCGGTTCCCGAGGTGCCGCCGACACGGGCAGCCGCCTTGAACTGCTCGAGGATGCGTTCCTGCACGGTCACCGAAAGGCCGATGGTGCGAAGCTGTTGGCTGGCGAGGTCGCTCGCCTGCGCGAAGGCGGCGCGCGAGGAGAGGAACGGTGTACCGCCCCCGATCGCGAGCGCCATCATTCCGGCGGAGCGTTTGAGGAGCGAGCGGCGATTGAGTTCCATACTAGGCATTGTCTCTTCTCCAGTTTTCGTTGTTCCCCGGAGACCGTTCGCCGGCCCCCATTTCATCATTCGCCGCCATTGCGGCACTCAGTCCGGAGGCCTGGAGCTCAATCGCTCCCTTCGTGGCCGCCGCACAATTCCAAGGCCGATCAGTAGCGCCCGACCAGCAGTCCGCCGTCGACAACCAGAACCTGTCCGGTCATGTAGCGAGCAGCGTCGGAAGCCAGAAACGCGATGACGTCGGCGATGTCGTTAGGCGTTCCGAGACGCTTCATCGGAATGAAGTCGGCCGCCGCTTCGGCCCCGACGGGACCGAGCGAATTCTCTTCGGAGAGCAATTGCGCGGTACGGATGTAACCAGGCGCCACGCCATTGACGCGCACGCCATCGGCAGCGAGTTCGACTGCCAGTCCGCGGACGAGGCCGACGACGCCGGACTTGGCGGCGGAGTAATGGACATGCTCGTCCCAGCCATAGGCAACGCCCATGATCGATGAGAGCGCGACGATGCTGCCCTCTCCGCGACGACGCATGCCGGGAGCAACCGCCCGTGCCAGCCGGAAGATGCCCTTCAAGTCGATGTCGAAGGTCAGGTCCCACTTGTCGTCGGTCAGTTGACTAAGCGGCGTGCGGTGGGCAATCCCGGCATTGGCAACGACAACGTCGACACGACCGTGCCGGCTTTCGATGTCGGCTACCAGCGCATCGGTGGCCGCGGTCGAGCGCACGTCGTAGTAGGCAAACTCGGAAGAACCGCCGGCTGCGCGGATCGCCTCGACGGTCGCTGCACCCTCGCGCTCCAGAATATCGGTCACCACGACATGATCACCGGCCGATGCGAACGCTTTGGCCGTCGCTTGGCCGATGCCGATGCCGGCACCGGTGACAATGACAATGCGGGAAGTCTTGGGAGGATTTGTCATCGCATCTTTCCTGTCAGAGCATTACGTCGCCGGAGTTAGGTCCAAGCGTCTGGCCGACGAAGAGGCTTGCCGCCGGCGACGCCAGGAACGACACCGTGGCGGCCACCTCTTCCGGCTCGCCGAAGCGGCCGAGCGGCAATTGCTGTTTCTTCGCGGCGCGCCAGTCGTCGGAAAGTTCCATCACGAGTGGCGTGTTGATCGGCCCCGGCGCGACGGCGTTGACGCGCACGCCGCGGCTCGACACTTCGCGTGCCAGTGCCTTGGTCATGCCGATGATCGCCGCCTTGGCACCGGAGTAATGGACGAGTTCGACACCGCCGATCTGACCGAGCTGCGAGGCGATGTTGACGATGACGCCTTCGCCGCGCTCAAGCATCGGGTGCAGCACCGCCTTGGTCATCAGGAACGTGCCGCGTACGTGAACAGCGAACATGCGGTCGAAATCGACGACATCCAGGTTTTCGAACAGCGCCTGATGCGCGATGCCGGCATTGTTGACGAGGAGCTCCGCGGCACCGTGTGCGGTCGTACCTACTTCCACGATCCTGCGGACATCAGCCTCGCTCGAAACATCCCCGGCGACAGCTAGCGCCCTGCCCCCTGCTTGGACGATCTCGTCGGCGACTGCCTGACTGCGCTCGTGCGAGAGATCGTTGACCAGCACAGCGCAGCCGTCGGCGGCAAGCCGCAGGGCAATCGCGCGGCCGATGCCTGAACCGGCGCCCGTGACGATCGCAGCCGGAGAAGGTGCCCCTACCATCATGCTTCCTCCTGGATCGCAACGCGCTTGGCGCGGCGCACCGACAGCGTCATTAGAGCCGCGTAGGTGCCAAGCAGTGCAAAGGAGAAGAGCGTCGTCAGAACGCCAAAGGCAAAGACGTTCGGATGCACTTCGACAGAGAAGGTGCCGTAGATCGCCAGCGGCAGCGTCAGGTCGCGGCCCGAAGCAAAGAGCGTGCGCGAGAACTCGTCATAGGAGAGCGTGAAGGCAAAGAGCATTGCTGAGAGCACGCCCGGGAAGATCAGCGGAAAGGTGACCTTGCGGAAGGTGCGCGCCGGGGCGACGCCGAGTGACCAAGATGCCTCCTCCATGCTGGGGTCGAAGCGGTTGAAGATCGCCAGCATCACCAGGAAAGCGAAGGGGAAGGTGTAGACGACATGCAGCACGAAGGCCGTGCCCCACCAGTGGCGATCGATGCCGAGCGTGTTGGCGACAAGCGCCATGCCGAGGCCGACGAGCACGCCGGGCACCATCATGCCGAGGACGATGAGATAAAAGGCCACGCCGGAACCGCGGAACTTGCGGCGGAAGGCCTGGGCGGCGGTGACACCGAGCACCGTGGAGACGATCATCGTCATGACGGCGAGCACCAGCGAGCGGACCAACGCCTGTTCGATCGGCAGCGGCGCAATGCGGGACGGCGGCGTCAGGCCGAAGAGATGCTGATACCAATAGGTCGACCATTCGATGATCGGGAATTGGGGTCCGCCTTCCGGTCCGGTCTGAAACGAGAGGATCGCCAGAACCGCAAGCGGTCCGTAGAGGAAGACCAGGAAGAGCGCGGTATAGGCGCCGAGGCCGAGTTTCATGCCGCTGGCGTTCATGATCAGAGTTCCTTCCCGAGGTCGACGACCCTGAGGAGCGCGGCAATGACCGCCCCCATCAGGATGGTGAGGACGACGCCGGCGACGGCGGCAAAGGCCCATTTCAACGAGCCGACCTGTGTGACGATGATGTTGCCGAGCAGGTTGACCTTGCGGCCGGAGAGCGCGGCAGAGGTGGCGAACTCGCCGAGCACCATGACGGAGACGAAGATCGCGCCGACCACCACGCCTGGCATGGACAAGGGCAGGATGATCGTGCGGAAGATCCGCCAGAAACCGGCTCCCAGATCCTGCGCCGCCTCAATGACGGAGTGATCGATACGGCCGAGCATGAAGGCGATCGGCCCGACCATGAAGACGCAGTAGATCTGCGTCATGCCGATGATGACCGAAAGCTCCGAAAACAAGAGAACCTCGATCGGCGCGTCGGTGATGCCGAGGTTCATCAGGATCATGTTGATCGCACCTTCCTTGCCGAGCATCGGCCGCCAGGCGAGTACGCGGATCAGGAACGAGGTCCAGAAGGGAATGACGCAAAGGACGAGCAGAACCGTCTGCAGCGCCTTGTTCTTGACGAAGAGCCCGACATAGAGCGCGGCCGGGTAGCCGACGAGGACAGTCGCGACGAGCACGATCAGCCAGATGCGCACCGTCGTCCAGAGCGCACCGAGATAGGTATCGCTGGTGAAGAAGGTGACCCAGCTTTTCAGCGTCAGCGTCGGCTCGATCTTGAAGGTGGTCTGCGTCCAGAACGAGACGTAGACCATCATCAGCATCGGCAGGACGAGGAACAGGACCATCCAGAGGACGCCAGGGGCGAGCAGCCATAGCGCCTTTCCGCCGGGCTTCTTCTCAGCGACGGTTTCCGCTTCCGTCTGTTCCGCAACGGCCATCATGCTCATCTCTCAATCTCCGGGGACCAGTGCAGCACCGAAGCACCGGCTTTGGCAGTTTCAGTTTCCGGCGCTTCAGGCATCGGTGTTTCAGGCGTAGACAAGGGCGTCCTCCCGCTTCCAGACGAGCGCATAGCGGCCCTGATCCACATAGGTTTCAGGCGCGGCATGGCTGAGATGGGTCTCCACTTCGAAGACCCGCCCGTCATCGAGGGTGAAAAAGGAATTGACCGCAGCGCCGGAATACTCGCTGGCGACGAAGTTGCCTTCGACGCGCAACTCATTCTCGCCGATCGCTGCCTCGCGGGGGCGCACCGCGACGCGGTCGTAGCGGATCGCATAGGCCGGTTGCGTCGCCCGGGTTGCCGGGCGGTTGCCGAGCGAAAAGCGCCCGGCACTGCCGACGAAGGCACCGCCTTCGAGGCGCCCGGGGAAAAGGTTGTAGCAATTGAGGAAGCGGGCGACCGCCGGTGAAGCCGGACGGTTGTAGATGGTGTCGGAATCGGCCGATTGCGCGATGCGGCCGCTGTCGAGCACCAGGACCGTGTCACCCATCGCCAGGGCCTCGGTTTCGCTTCCCGTAACATGAAGGAACGTGACGCCGCAGCGCTCGCGGATGGCGCGCAGTTCGGTGCGCATCCGGGCGCGCAGATTGGCGTCGAGTGCACCGAGCGGCTCGTCGAGCAAGACCATGCGCGGCTCGGTGACGAGCGTGCGCGCCAGCGCGACGCGCTGTCGTTGGCCACCCGAGATCTGTGTGACGGCGCGGCCTTCCAGCCCGCTCAGGCCAACCAGAGCGATGATGTCCTTGACCCGCCCCTCGACCACACGACGGTCCGTCACCGCATCGACCTCGCGGTTCTCCAGGCCGAAGGCGATATTCTGGGCGACAGAGAGATGCGGGAAGAGCGCGAAGTTCTGGAACACGAAGCCGATGCCACGCTGATGCGGCGCGACGTTGTCGATGCGCTTGCCGTTAAAGACGATGCCGCCGCCGTCCGGATCCTCGAAACCGGCGATCACGCGCAACAACGTCGTCTTGCCGGAACCGCTCGGCCCGAGGAGCGAGATATAGGCGTCGCCCGGCAATGCGAGGTCGATACCATCGAGCGCACGCATCTCGCCAAATGCCTTGGTGACGTTCTTGAGCTGTAGGACTGTCGACATCGCTTTCCTGCCCGTTATCGCCGACCGGCCACCAGCCAACGCTTCGCCCTCGCCGGCGCCGATCAGGCGTCCGAACGCACATGCGATAGCGATCACGCATGGGTCACATGCGCGGCTGAGATGACGGTCCTTTGCGATTCAAAAATAAGTTCCACCTGTGCGCTTCTTCTGAGCGCTTGCATGTCACGAACCATGACACGAATGATTTTTGTATGCAATAGACTTTTATCGGCTTTTTAACGAGTGTGAATGAATGGCATTCTGACAACGCAAACACGACATCCGCACCGCCTGCCCCGCACTCGAACCGCCTACGGCCCACAGATGAGAACACCGCGCAATTGCACCATGTTCAAGGGATGCAACCGCAGGAGATCTCCAATCAGGCAACAGCCTCACCATCGCCGCAGCCACGCATACTCATGCTGGCGCGCCACTTCTATCGGTAACAATGCGATGGACAAGCGCATAGAAAAATTGCACATATGTATGCAATATGCATTTATTTTGCGCTGTCACGGTCACCGGCAAGTGGCGTAAAGAAAGGGGACGACATTGCCAGCCAAACGGAAGATGCCAGACCGCATGAGCGAGCCACGCCTCGGCCAGAATACGCAGCGCCGATACGAAATTGCCGAGGATGTGCTGCGCACGAACATTGCCGAAGGCACCCTGCCGCCCGGCCTTGTTCTGCTCGAAGGACCGATCGCCGATATCTTGCAAATCTCCCGCGCGCCGGTGCAGCGCGCCCTGCTGCAGCTCGAAAGCGACGGGCTCGTACACCGTTTCAAGGGACGCGGCTATCTCGTCGGCCCTCCAGGCCGGGCGATCGAGCCAAACCGCACCGACATCAAGACCCTCGGCCTCATCGTGCCGCAACACGCCGACGAGGCACTGCAAAGCCGCTCGTCCTGGGAGCGCATCTACGACGAGATCGAGAACGATGTCGCCGGCTGCGTGATCTTCGGCCAATACCGCATCATCGAAAACGAGCTCGCCAACCACTTTAACGTCAGCCGGACGGTCGTGCGCGATGTGCTGACCCGATTGCGCGAGCGCGGGCTCGTGCGCAAGAACCAGAGCTCGCACTGGATCGCCGGACCGCTGACGGCCCAGACGGTAAAGGATCATTTCATGTTGCGCCGGCTGCTGGAGCCGCAGGCGCTGGCGCTTGGCGCGCCGCACATCGACCGCGACCGGCTTGCCGCACTTTTCAACCGGCTCGTCGAGTTCGGCCAGACGCAAGACGGTGACGGCTGGCTGGGCCTTGAAGACATCCTCCTGGAGTTCACTGAGGCTTGCGTCCTTGCCATGCCGAACGAACGCCTGCGTGAGCTGATCCGCAACAATCTCCTGCCGGTCACCGCCACCGAAAAGCTGCTGCGGCAACTGGGGTTGCCGGGCGATCCGGCTGTCATCGCCGAACTGAAACTCATCGTCGAGCTCATGGCGCGCGGCGCCAATTCGGCGGCCGCGTCGATGCTCGAAAGCCATATCGACGCTTCGCTGAACCGCACGATCGCGCAGATGAAGATCGTGGCCATCATCCCCGGGCCGAGCTTCACCGCCGCCTATCTGACACGTGTTGTCGAATAAGGCGTTCGCCGGCTTGAAACGGGCGCCGTGAAGCCGAGCGGCCGCTGCCGCCGGTCGCAAGATCAGGTCCGCCCTCCTCACCGCCTACCCTCCTGTCTTCACAACGCCTGTTCGGTTGCAGTGATCGTGCTGCTAACGTTTTGGCGCCGCCGGACGCCCTTGCGTCCGGTCGCCAACTGCGTCACGCACTTATAGCGATAGCCGTCCGCAGCGCTTCGAGCCGCGTGCCTTCTTCGGCGCGGGCCGCCAAGGCCTCCTCCATCGTCACTTCGACGAAGTGGGTCGGCGTATGCGGCTGCAATTGCCCGATCAGGTCCATATCCGCCGAGATCACCGTTCCGACCATGAAGTAGCCGCCACCCGATACGGCATCGCGATGCAGGATGATCGGCTCTGTGCCACCCGGCACCTGGATCGAGCCGTAGGGATAACAACTGTCGACGATGTTCGAGGGATCTGACCCGGCGCCGAACGGCTGGTCGCGATCGACGAAGCTCAGCTTGCGGCCACCGCGGAAGCGATAGCCCATGCGATCGGCCTCCGGCGCAACCTTCCACTCATCGGCGAAGAAGCTCTGCTTTGCCTCGTCCGTCAGGCGATCCCAGTAGAGCCCGGGCAGCACGCGCAAAGCTGCAGGTGCCGCCGGCTTGCGGCGCAGGCATTCATCCACCGTCAGTCCCTCGCGGGCGGCGCGGGCCTGCCCGACTGGCAGAACATCGCCGGCCGCAAGCGCGCGTCCCTTGTATCCACCAAGCGCGCCGATCGGATAGGTCGAGCGGCTGCCGAGCGCCTCCGGCACGTCGATGCCGCCGGAGACGGCGATGTAGATGCGCGCGCCGGACTTGAGGAAGTCGAAGCTCAAGGTCTGTCCGGCCTTGACACGAAAAGCCGTCCATCCCGGCTGGAGGACATCGTCGACCTTGACCGGCATATCGGCGCCAGTGACGGCAACGAGCGCGTCTTCGGTGAATTCGAGCTTCGGCCCGAGGAAGACTGCCTCCAACCCGGCGGCGCCCTCGTCGTTGCCGACGAGCAGATTGGCGGCCCGCATGGCGTAGCGATCCATTGCCCCGCCGAGTGGAATTCCCAGATGGAAGTAACCGGGGCGGCCGAGGTCCTGGATGGTGGTCGCCAGACCATGATGCAGCACATTAATGGCCATTGAGCACACCCTCCAGCTTGGTGTTGTAGCCGGCGATGTCCTTCTGGAACTCGCGCAGGTCGAAGCTGACGTCGCGGATCGGCGGTGCGAAACGTCCCCTGTCGACATCCTCCACCGCCTGGTCGTAGGCATCGCGGTCGATGGGCTTGAACTTGACGATGTCGCCGGGTCGGAAGAAGACCATGAAATCGCGCAAGTAGCTGGTCGTCTGCGTCGGATCGAAGATCGGCATCGGCGTGATGCCGAACATCTGGTAGCCGCCGGCGCCCCGCACCGAGTAGATGCAGCCGAAACAACCGCCGTGACCAACCGTCAGCTTCGGCGTATCGGTCCGCGGCCGCAGATATTTCGGCACCTCGATCTGCCGCTGGCGCTCGACCATCTGGTACATGAAGGGCAGGCCGGCCACAAAACCGACCATCGAGACGAACCAGGGTGAGCCTGAATGGGCGGCCACGAAATCGGCGACTGCGTCGTAGCCATTGATCCGCGCCGCGTAGTCTAGGTCGGTTCCTTTCGGATCCTGGTGCCGTTCGCGGAAACGCATCAGCGTCTCGTGCGTCCACGGATCGCTATAGAAGACCGGGATCTCGACGATGCGCGTGCGGATGACAGGCTCGGCGCGCTCCGCAGCACCTTCGATCGCCCGAACTTCCTTCAGCACATCGTCCGGCTTGATCACGTCAGGATCGAACTTGATCTGGAACGAGGCGTTCGCCGGACAGATCTCCGTAACACCGCGGATGCGGCTTTCCCGCACGCCCTTCGCCATGGAGAGGCTCTTGAAGAAGGCTTCGAGAGACATCTCGTCGCTGCATTCAACGAACAGATGCTCGTCACCTCCGAATGTATAACGCGTCGGCATCACGCGACCTCCGCGGTGCGGCCGCCTGGCGCGACGAACTCAGTTTCCAGCCATATCTCGAGAAAGCGGGTGTGGAAGGCACCGGCAGCAACGTCCGTATCGGCGGCCAGCGCCTGATGCAGCGCAATCGTTGTCGGCACGCCCTCAATCTTCAGATCTGCAAGCGCCCGAGAGAGTCTTGCGAGGCACGCCGGCCTGTCCTCACCCCAGACGATCAGCTTGCCGAGCAGAGAGTCGTAGAAGGGCGGTATCGTGTAGCCCTCGTAAAGCATCGTGTCGAAGCGAATGCCCTCACCTTCCGGCACGGCCAAGCGCGTGATCTTACCCGGCGCCGGCATGAAACCGCGTGCTGGGTCCTCGGCATTGATCCGGCACTCGATTGCGTGGCCGCGAACCGAAATGTCCGATTGGCGCACGGAAAGCGACGCGCCGCCGGCCACACGGAACATCTCCTGGACGAGATCGATGCTGGTGATCATTTCGGTCACGGGGTGCTCGACCTGGATACGGGTATTGACCTCGATGAAATAGAAGGCCTGACTTTCGTCGTCGTAGAGATATTCGACCGTACCGGCGCCGCGATAACCGACGGCCCGGGCGAGCGCCACAGCGCTGTCGCACAGCTTCTGTCGGACATCGGCAGGCAAGAGGAATGAAGGCGCCTCCTCCCAGACCTTCTGCCGGCGGCGCTGCAGCGAGCACTCCCGCTCGAAGCAATGCACGAAGTTCTCTCCGTCGCCGAGGATCTGTACCTCGACGTGACGCGCACGGGTGATGACCTTCTCTAGGTAGAGGCCGCCGTCGCCGAAGGAGGCGAGTGCTTCGGCCGACGCCTGGGGGAATTGCTTGTCGAGTTCCGCCGGATCGTTGACGATCCGGATGCCACGCCCGCCGCCACCGGCGGCGGCCTTGATCATGATGGGGAAACCGGTCTGCGCGGTTACCGAATGCGCCTCTTCCAAGCTCGCTATCCGGCCGTTGCTGCCGGGCACCGTCGGCACGCCTGCCTTCTCGGCCACGGCACGGGCCTGCACCTTGTCACCGAGTAGCCTGATAGCATCACCGGAAGGGCCGATGAAGATCATGCCAGCAGCAACGACCGCATCGGCAAAATCGCCGTTCTCCGACAGGAACCCGTAACCCGGATGCACCGCGTCGACACCCGCGCGCTTGGCCGCCGCGATCACGGTGGCAATGTCGAGATAGGATTTCCTTGGCGCTGGTGGACCGATTTCGATAGCTTCGTCTGCGAGCTTCACCGCCAGCATATCCGCGTCCGCAGCGCTGTAGACCTGGACCGTGCGGATGCCGAGCGCCTTTGCCGCCCGGATAATGCGCACAGCGATCTCACCGCGATTGGCAATCAGGACCGAGCGGATCGTCATAGCTCCACCTCGGCGATCACCTGACCGGCCATGACCGGCTCTTCATTGTCGACGAGGAACCGGATGCTGCCGCCGGCGACGCCCGCCTGGATCTCCTGGAACGTCTTCATCACCTCGATCAGGCCGATGGCCTCGTTCGAGGCGACCGCGTCGCCATCCGATTTGAACGGCGGGACATCCGGAGCAGACGACCGATAGAAGGTTCCTGGAAGGGGCGATCGGATTTCGTGCTTGCTCATGGTTGCCTCCGCTTGGTCAATTAGTCTTCAGCTGTGAAACAGGAGCGATGCGGATACCCTCCGCCGCAAGCGCTTCCCGCATGAGGCGCACGATATCGAGTGCGCCGAGCGTATCGGAATGGAAACAGATGGATTCGAAAGCAATGTCGATATCGCTACCGGTCACGGTGCGCACGCGACCTTCCTTGCAGGCGCGCACCACCTTTCGCGCGATCGCGGCTGCGTCGGGGCGACCGGCGTCGCGGGTGAAGACGATCGAGCCGCTGTCATCGTAGTCGCGATCGGCATAGAACTCGCGAATGACCGGCTGCCCGACTTCGCGCGCAGCGATTTCCGTCTCCGAACCCGCCATGCAGAAGACGAAAGCCGTCGGCGCGACCGTGCGCATATATTGCAGGAAGATCTGTGAAAGCTCGCGGTTGACCGCCATTTCCATGTACAGGGCGCCGTGCGGCTTGACGTGCTGCAGGCTGGCGCCGTGTCGTCTCGCAAACTCCCTGACAGCGCCGACCTGGTAGACGACATCGTTGACCAGTTCGCGTGCCGTGCCGGCGATCTTGCGTCGACCGAAGCCCTGCAAGTCGCGATAGCCCGGATGCGCGCCGATACCGACGCCGTGCTCGGCCGCGAGCCGCACGGTCTCGTCCATCAGATTGGGGTCTCCGGCGTGGAAGCCCGCGGCAATGTTGGCAGAGCTGATCAGCGCCATCAAAGTCGCGTCATCCGTATCGCCGATGTGCCAGCGACCGAAGGCCTCTCCCATGTCACAGTTGATGTCGACGACGTCGAGCAAAATCTCTTCCTTCGATTGTGGCCGCCGAGAAGCCAGCCGAACCTCCGATAGGCAAACGCTAGGGGCAATCTGTCCATTTGAAAAATTCTATTTTCATATGCCATGTATCTGTTTTACAGAATTCGCAGTTGCAATATCCTTCCTGAGAAAATATCGTCAAAACCGCCAGTTAAGCGGGTCTGCCTGTGTTTCGATCCAAGTATCTGCACAAAGAGAAAGCAGGCTTTCTGATTAACGGGCGTACATTATCGAAAAATCAGAAGAGCAATCGATGTCGATCAGCCTTCGCCAGCTTCGCTATTTCGTCGCGACCGCCGAACTCGGGCAGATCTCGCAAGCCGCCGTCGATCTCTCCATTTCGCAATCGGCCATTACCACGGCAATCAAGGAACTGGAGCGCATCGTCGGGGCGAGCCTGTTCCTGCGGACGCCGAGCGGCATGGACCTTACCTTGGCCGGGCGGCAATTCCTCTCCCACGCCTATGAGATCCTGAAGAAGGTCGACGAAGCAACGCATCTCAACGTCGTCAGCAGTGCGGTCGAGGGCACGCTGGCAATCGCCGCAACCTATACGGTGATCGGCTACTTCCTGCCGCAGCATATCGAGCGGCTACGGCGGCTGTTCCCGAAACTGGAACTTCAGCTTTTCGAGCTCAATCGCGAGTCGATCGAAGAAGGCCTGTTGACCAACCGTTACGATATGGCGGTGTTGTTGACCTCCAACATCCTCAACCCGGCGCTGACGACAGAAAAGCTCATGAGTTCGACGCGGCGGCTCTGGGTGCCGGCCCAGCATCCGCTGCTTGCGCGCGACAGTGTCGGCTTCCGTGAAATCGCCCAGGAGCCTTACATCATGCTGACGGTTGACGAGGCCGCGCACACCTCACTGAAATACTGGAGCGCGTCCACCTACCAGCCACGCGTCATTCTCCGGACCTCCTCCGTCGAAGCTGTTCGCTCGCTGGTGGCCAACGGCCAGGGAGTGGCTATCCTTTCCGACATGGTCCACCGCCCCTGGTCGCTAGAAGGCCGGCGCATTGAAACGATCGACGTTCGCGATCCGGTGCCCGCGATGGACGTCGGGCTTGCATGGCGTCGCGGCACGGAGTTCTCGCCAGTCATGACGGCGCTGCGCTCCTATTTTCAGCAGACCTTTCATCTGCCCGGCGTTCGGGCCAGTTCATTCGGAACGGATTAAGGCGAAGCCAGCCAAGCGCTACCCTCGGCCGCGCGAGGTGGCGTTCGTTTTGCCGAGTCCGCGCCGGATCGGGCTAGGAACGCAATTTGCGGCGCTTTGCAAAGAATCTTGCGAACAACCTCCCTGAGTTGCATATGGCAGTAATAGCTACACGGCCTGGTAAGTCAAACGAGGCTTCTCGCTCCTCTTCCTGGACGGCTAGGCCGCAGCCACACGGAAGTGCCCGGGCGCTTTGCAGCCCTTTGCAAAGATTCTTGCTCAACGCCAATTGACGGCACGGAAGTTTGCAGAAACCATACGCCTCACAAATGAATTTGCGGGGACGTCATGACGATACTCGATCGCATTAAGGCTCATTCCAGGCGGTTGACCGATGCGGATCAAAAACTGATCACGACCATGCTGGAGAACCGTGCGGAAGCTGCGTTCTTGTCGGGCCCGCAGCTTTCCCAGCGCGCAACCGTCCATGAAGCGACCGCGACGCGACTTGCCCAAAAGCTGGGGTACAAGGGATTTCCTGACCTTCGTGCACAGTTGCAACGGGAAGTGCTGGACGATCAGGACGCCGCCAATCGCATGCGCCGGTCGGTATCGAAGGTCGAGCACGGCGACTACCTGACCGATCTGATTGCGGCTGAGATCGCGGCACTCGAAACACTCGCCCGGTCGGTCACACAGGCGGATATGGATACGGCCGCCGATCTGATCTTTGCCGCACGCCGCGTCTTCATCTTCGGGCAGGGCCATGCGCAATCGGTCGCCGGCTTCCTCCAGCGCCGCCTCGATCGGTTCGGCATGACCACCATTCAACTCACTGGCCGCGGCCGGGACATAGCCGAACGCATGGTCAGCATGGATGCCGGAGACCTAGTGGTGGCGCTGGCGTTTCGCAAACAGCCGCAAAGCTACGGCCCGCTGATGCGGCACGCGGCACGCGTCGGCGCGAAATCGATCCTCGTCTCCGATCTGGCCGGGCCGCTGATGGAGCCCGCTGCCGATCTGATGCTCGCTGCGCCAAGGGGGCGCTCGGGAAGCGAATTCCAGACACCGACGATCCCGTTTGCGATCGTCAACGCCATCGTCCTGACGATCGCCGGGCGTCACCAGAGGCAGGTCATCGGCAGGTTGGAGAAGCTGTCGGAGTTGTTCAACGACTTCGACTGAGGGGAATGAAAAGGGAGGAGCAAGACATGTTGAAAAGACTGAGCAATGCCGCACTTGCCGCGTGTTTCGTGCTGCCGTCGATCGCGATGGCGTCCGATCTCGACGGATTGACACCGCAGCAATTGCTGCCACTCGCGCAGAAGGAGGGGAGCGTCACCGTCTTCTCACTGTCGAGCCGCATCGCCAAGATCGAGAAGGCATTCGAAGAAGCTTACCCGGGAATCGACCTGATCGGCCTCGACATGAGTTCGACCAAGCAGATCGCCCGCGTCGAGGCGGAACAGCAGGCCGGCGTGCATGCCGTCGACGTACTCTACATCGCCGATACGCCTGTTGTGTTCACCAAGCTTCTGGAGGGGAAGCGCATCGTGAACTACGTGCCGCCACGCGTGTCGAATGAACTGGAGGATCGCTACAAGGCGCCGCTCCTGACCCAGCGCCTCTCGACCAAGGTGCTGATGTACAACGAAAAGGCCTTTCCGGACGGTTCGCCCGTCACCAATCTCTGGCAACTCACTGAGCCGGAGTGGCAGGGCCGGGTGTTGATGGTCGACCCGAGCCAGCGCGGGGAACTGCTCGATCTCTTGACTGAGATCGCGCTGCATCCGGACGAGATGGCAGCCGCCTACAAGGCGCATTTCGGCAAGGACATCGAGGTGGAGGCCGATCTTCAGGGCGCCGGCGAACAGTTCATCAAGAACCTGTTTGCCAATGACCTGATCCTGCTACCGAACAGCGACGTGCTCAACAAGTCGATCGGCGACGTCAATGCCAAGAACCCGCCAGTCGGTTTTGGCACCTATTCCGACCGCCGCGACAACGAAAAGGAAGGCTGGGCCCTGCAGGTCGCCAACAATGTCGAACCGGCCAACGGCATCCTCTTCCCGGCCGTGTTGACGGTCGCCAACAACGCGCCCCATCCGGCGGCCGCCCGATTGCTGATCGATTTCATGTTCGGTGACGACACGCCGACCGGCGGAGCCGGCTTCGAGCCTTTCAACGTCCCCGGCGACTACGCTACCCGCAAAACCATCGCCGACCATCCGGGCTCGGTCAAACTTAGCGAACTGAAGGCCTGGACGATCGATCCGGCAAAGACGGCCGCTGCGCGCGGCCGCATCGCCGACCTGATCATCACGCTCCAGTAACAGAAACCGTCTGTCGGCACACTTTTCACAATGCGTGCCGACAGACGCCGAGGTTCGCACATGACATCTCTATCCATATTCGCACCATCGGGCAGCCGGCTGCTCCGATCAGGCTTCCTCTTGCCGGCTCTTCTCGTTGCCATCGTCGCCATCCTGGTTGTCGCTCCGCTTCTGCGCATCCTCGTCACCACGCTGACGCCTGAGGGACTTGCGGCGTGGAAGGCCGTGCTCGTCAGTCCTTTGTCCGCCAATCTCTGGTGGCGGCCGCTTCTCAATACCATGATCCTCGGCTTCAGCGTCGGCAGCGGCTGCCTGCTCATCGGCGGCTTCCTCGCCTGGCTGGTCGTGCTCACCGACGTGCCGGGGCGGCGCTTCCTCGGTCTGATGGCAACGTTGCCCTACATGATCCCGAGCTTTGCAGCAGCCCTCGCCTGGGGCACGTTGTTTCGCAACTCCCGCCTTGGCGGTTCGGCCGGCTTCTTCGAAACCAGTGGCCTTGCCATTCCTGATTGGCTGGCCTGGGGGCTGATACCGACGGCAATCGTGCTGATCGCGCATTACTATTCGCTCGCCTACACCATCATCGCTGCGGCGCTGAGCTCGGTGGGTGCCGATCTCGTCGAGGCAGGCCAGATGGCCGGCGCCAAGCGCCCGCGCATCTTCTTCGGCATCATCCTGCCGGTCGTCACACCCGCCTTGATCGCCGCTACGTCGCTGACTTTTGCCGGCGCCGTTGCCAACTTCGCGGCCCCTGCCCTGCTCGGCCTGCCCGTGCGCATGCAGATGCTTTCCACCCGCCTCTTCGGCATGATTGAGACGGGGCAGAATGAGCGTGGCTTCGTCCTCGCGCTGCTGCTGATTGCGGTGTCGGCACTGTTTCTCTGGCTTTCGGACCGTATCGTCTCCGGGCGCAAGGCCTTCATCACCGTGACGGGTAAAGGCGGGCGAACCAAGCGCTTCCCGCTCGGCGTCTGGCGTTGGCCGCTCTTCGCGATCGCCGTCGTGGTCGGACTTCTCACCACGGTTCTTCCGGTTCTCGTGCTTACCGCATCGAGTCTTGCGCCACAGAGCGGAGCACTCTTTTCCAATTGGACGCTGCATTTCTGGATCGGCGAAGGCGGCGGCGAAATCGCGCAGGGACAGGCCGGCATCTTCCGCAATCCGGTGCTGATCGATGCGATTTGGAACACGATCCGCCTCGGCCTCGTAGTTGCCTTCACGACGATGCTGCTCGGCCTTGCGCTCGCCTATACCATCGTGCAGCGCAAGGGCAGCCTGCTCGCCACCCTGCTCAGCCAGCTTGCCTTCCTGCCGCTGCTGGTGCCGAGTATCGCCTTTGCCGCGGCCTATATCGCGCTCTTCGGTGCACCGATCGGGCCGCTGCCCTCGCTTTATGGCACCTTCGCCCTGCTCGTCATCGCGGCGTCGGCGCATAACTTACCCTTTGCCGTGCAGTCCGGCCGCTCCGTGCTCGGCCAGATATCGGCCGATATCGAGGAGAGCGCCCGGCTCACGGGGGCGGGACTGATCCGTCGTCTCTTCGCGATCATCTTCCCGCTCGCCATCCGCGGCCTCTTTGCCGGGGCAATCCTCGTCTTCGTCAAGATGGTGCGGGATCTCTCGCTGGTCGTGCTGCTGTTCACCTCCACCTCGCCCGTGCTCAGCATGGTCGCCTACCGCTATGCGGCCGAAGGTTTCATGCAGTTCGCCAACGCCATCACCCTCGTCATCCTCGTCGTCTGCCTGGCTGCCTCGTTCCTCGCCCATGCCCTGCAGAACCGTGTCCAGAAATGGAAACAACCATGAACGCCATCACAACCAGCACCGCGGACGCCATCAAGATCCGCAACCTCGTCAAAAGGTTCGGTGCCTTCACCGCCGTCAAGGACGTCAACATCTCCGTGCCCGCTGGCTCCTTCCTGGTTCTCGTCGGGCCGTCAGGCTGCGGTAAGTCGACCCTCCTGCGCATGCTCGCCGGGCTCGAGAGCCCGAGCGAAGGGGAAATCGCCTTCGTCGGACAGACCGTTTCCAGCGGAGCGGGCGGCATCATCGCCGACGCCGGCAAGCGCAATGCCGGCCTCGTCTTCCAGAGCTACGCGCTCTGGCCGCACATGACCGTCGCTGGCAATATCGCCTGGCCACTGAAGGTCGCCAAATGGCCGCGGGAGAAACGTGAAAAGCGGGTCCGGGAAGTGCTTTCGCTTCTCGGCATCGATGCACTCGCCGAACGTTATCCGGCAGAAATCTCCGGCGGCCAGCAGCAGCGCGTGGCGATTGCCCGCACGATCGCGCCGGAGCCGAGCATCCTGCTCTTCGATGAGCCGCTGTCGAACCTCGATGCCAAGCTACGCATCGAGATGCGCAGCGAACTGATGCGCATCCACCGGGCGACCGGGGCGACATCGGTCTATGTCACGCATGACCAGGTCGAGGCCATGACCATGGCGACCCATGTGGCCGTGCTCAACAATGGCCGCGTCGAACAGTTCGGCAAGCCGATCGATCTCCTGCGCAACCCGCAAACCACCTTCGTCGCGACCTTCCTCGGCACGCCGCCAGCAAATTTGATACCGGTCCAACGGGTGGATGACAGGCTGGTTTTCGGGCAAACGGCGCTCGCGCCGGCAAGCCTTGCGGCGGGCCACGACGCGGCGCAACTCCTCTATCGCGCCGAGGATGTCAGCGTCGGCTCGGTCGCCGGAGTACCATCTCTCACGGCCCGTTTTGCCGAAGCCGCGCCGATTGCCGGACGCACCATGGTGACGGCGATGGTCGGCGACCTGCGCGTCACCGCTATGGCCGACGGTTATTTCACCGCAACACCCGGGGAGACGATCCCCCTTTCCTTCATTCGCACACCCGATGCGGTTTTTGCCGCCACCGGAGAAAGGATCCATCAATGAGGCTCATCCTCATGCGCCACGGCGAAACCGAGTGGAACGCCGAGCAACGCCTGCAAGGCCAGGACAACTCACTCCTGTCGGAGCGCGGCGTCGCACAGGTCAGGCGATTTCGTCCCTATGCCAAGGCGCTGAAGCCGGTTCGCATCATCGCCTCCGATCTTGGTCGCACCCTGCAGACGGTCGCGCTCATCGGCCATCCAGATGCACCGACCGACGAGCGCTTCCGCGAACTCGACATGGGCGAGTGGACCGGGCGGCGCAAGCCGGATCTGATCGCCGAGCGCCCGGAGGAATATGCCGCCTGGCGCGCCGGAACCTTCACGCCGGCCAATGGCGAAACCTGGGGCGCCTTTCGCGGGCGCGTGGCTGAAGGCGTGCACGACTGGATGTCCCGGACAGAGGGGGACCTTTTGATCGTCGCCCATGGCGGCGTCGTCCGCGCCGCCTGCCACGAATTCCTCGACCTTCCGCCGTCGCGTGTCGTCCCGGTGACCCCGGGAACGGCGACCATCCTGCATTTCCCGCGGCGCGGCAGCATGGCCGCGCAGCTCGAAGGCTACAATATCGGCTCTGTCGCCCCCGACGAATCCGTCGCCGACTGACGCTTGCGACGAGGGCAGTGAGATGAACTCCGGAACATTGGTTATCCTGGAACTCCTTGGCGGCGTGGCGCTGCTTCTGTGGGGCGTGCGCATGGTGCGCACCGGCGTCATGCGTGGCTGGGGCGACCGGCTGCAGCGCTTCGTCGAGGAGCGCTTGTCGAACCAGATCACGGCCTTCGGTGGCGGCGTTCTAGCAACCGCGGTGCTCGGCAGCGCCACGGCGATGGCGCTGATCGTTGCCGGGCTCGCAGGCGCCGGGGCAATCTCGGCGCCGACAGGACTTGCCGTGCTGCTCGGGGCGGATATCGGCTCAGCTCTTGTCTCGGGCCTCTTTGCCTCCGGCTCCTCACTCGCGGCGTTGCTCGCTCCGCTGTTTCTGTTCGCCGGCTATGTCGCCTTCAGCGCGTCCAGCGAATTTCGCCCGCGAAACGTGGGGCGCATCCTGATGGGCCTCGGACTGATGCTGATGGCGTTGAAGGTGATCGTTTCGGCGACCGCACCTCTGCGCCAGGCGACGCTCTTCCACGATGTGCTGGGAACCGTTGCCGGGGAGCCGGCGCTCGGTTTCCTCATCGGCGCGCTGCTTGCCTGGCTCTGTCACTCGACACTCGCGGTCATCCTGCTCGTCGCCTCGCTTCTGTTGAACGGCAGCCTCGACATTGCCGGAGCCGTGCCCTTGATCCTGGGTGTCAATTTCGGCGGCGGCCTTCCGGCTGTCAGCGCCACGCTCGACCAGCCACCCGTGGCCCGCAAGCTGCCGCTCGCCAACCTCTTCTGTCGCGGCCTGCTGGCGCTCGCGCTGCTGCCTTTCGCGCGCGAGATCGTAGAGATGGCCGGGCGGTTGCCCGCCGAACCGCTCCACGTCGCCGTCGGCCTCCACGCTGCCTTCAACCTGCTGGTCGCAGCCGTGTTCCTGCCGCTGTCTCCCTTCGTCATCCGCGTGGTGGAG
Organism: Ensifer sp. CCNWLY38; assembly: GCF_037120565.1. NCBI lineage: Bacteria > Pseudomonadati > Pseudomonadota > Alphaproteobacteria > Hyphomicrobiales > Rhizobiaceae > Ensifer > Ensifer sp. CCNWLY38. The sequence goes on along the minus strand of NZ_JBBBBO010000015.1, from coordinate 52,404 downwards.
CGGCTTTTCCCGGCACGGCCCGCCGCCGACGACCCGCTGGCGTCCCCGCGCTACCTCGACAGAAGGTCGCTCGAGACACCGGCAATCGCGCTCAGCAACGCGACGACCGAAACGATACGCATGAGCGAATTGCTGGAACGCATGTTTCTGATGTCGCTAACGGCGCTGCAATCCGGCCGGATGGAAACCCTGAAGGAACTGCCCTCGATCGACGCGAGGCTCGGGAACTACATGGCCTCCGTTCATGCCTATCTCGGACAGCTGACCCAGGACGAGCTTTCCGCCGGGGACACCGGCAAAGCCCACGAGATCATGCTGTTTGCGAGCAATCTCGAACATGCCGGCGACGTCATCAAGCTCAGCCTCGCCGACCGCATTCGGGCCAAGGTCAAGCAGGACATCCCTTTCTCCGCGAGCCAGCGCGAGGCGCTCGATGCCCTCGCGGAAGTGATCACCGCATCGCTGAGGCTGCTTCCCGCGGCGCTCCTGTCGCGCGACGTCTCCGCTTCAGCCCACCTTGCAGCCCAGAAGGATCGTTTTCGCGAACTGGAGGATGAGGTCGTCGGTCGATATCTCGGCCGCGAACGCATCGAGGCGGCCGCCGATGCGAAAGGCAATGCGCTGTTCATCGACCTCGTGCGCGATCTGCACAGGATCAACTCCGATATCGCCGCCGCCGGCTACCCGCTGGTGCGGGCAGCCGGACTGCTGAACCGAAGCCGGATCAGAAACCGCCGGTCGGCCGAAGGGCACGCATAGGCCTCTGCACGGTGTCGCTGGCTAAGGCCAAACGTCTGGGAGGAAGTGGCTGATGGCGTTCTCTGCCTGCGCGCCAAGTCGCCAGGTCGCCCTTGATCGGAATCTTGGAACGCAGAAGATCACAAGGACCTCAACAGGCTCAATCCGCAGATGACCACCAGCATCTCTGCGCCTTGAAGGGAATCGAACCTTCCGCCCAGGCATTTCGAATGCGATAGCTCCTGGCTCGGCGCCCGCGGAACCTAATTCTTTTGGATGACTTTTCGCGCATCCTCCACGCGTTCTACTATCTTGGCGGGAAATCTGGAGAGGGGCATGCACTATCGCCAAAGGTCGGTGCTGTTCGCGGCACCTGGACTGATCATCGGAGCCGCCGCACTGGGCGCTTCGGGCGGTATAACCGTTGCAGACTTCGAAAAGCCTGAACTGCTGATCGCCGTGCTGTTTATCGGCCTCCTGATCGGCATGGCCATTGAGCAGTTCCTAGCCACGATGAGAAAGCAGGCGTGGCGGGAGAAAAACAGATCACGCTGGGAGGAAAGGCGCAGCCACGAGCGCATTGTAGTGGGACCTTGGCAACAGATGCCAGTTACGGAGCCATCGAAGCCGGTCGACGCCACCGATCAACTGCGTATCGTGATGCGCTCGGATTTCAATATTCAGCCGTTGCTGAATAAGAGCGAGGCCCGGGTGTTTCGGGAACTCGACAGCATCGTGATCGGCTGCAATCCTTCCTGGCAGGTAATGGCGCAGGTTTCGCTGGGCGAGATCCTCCGAAGCACCGACCCAGACGCCTACCGTTGCATCAACTCCAAACGTGTCGACTTGCTGCTCGTAGACAGCAACTGCCAACCTCGGCATGTCATTGAGTACCAGGGCGGAGCGCACCATCAAGGCGCCGCGGCCGCGCGTGACGCGGTAAAGAAGGAGGCGCTGCGACGCGCCGGGATCGGGTACTACGAGGTCGTAGCTGGCCAAACGACCCCGTCGGAACTCAGGCGCTTGGTCGAGAAGTTGGTGGACAAGCCGAGTGTCACCTAACGCGCCCTCATCACGAATGCCTGCACGGTCGAGCCACTTCCATTGGAGGAACACATCGCATTGGCTTGATGGAATTGAGGCAGCCCCGAGATGATCTCCGATTTCGAGGCAGTTTGCGAAAATCTGTTTCCGGCCAGCCACGGAGCGATCGAGGACTGGCGCACATTCCCCTGGCATCGGGACCGAACCAACCGAATTCAGGCGCACAAGGCGCATTCGTCGCAAGCCATCGCGATCGACGTCTTCGGCACACTCAAGATGAGCACAGACCGCGACCGCATCCTTGACGCCATCGCCGAGCGTGTGGGGGTGGCGCCGGGCGGTCCATGGGCGATAACACTCGAGTGGACGGATACCGATCGGCTTTTGAGGGAACCCAGGCCCACGCAAGTCGACGTCCTTGCCGTTGGCTCGATGGCAGCGCTCGTTATCGAGTGCAAGTTCACCGAACCCGGAGGACAATGTAGCCAAACGGCTGTGTCGCGCTCGAGCGAACGACAATGCAACGGAAGCTACGCTGACCAAATCAACCCGCGTAACGGCGTCCGCGCGAACTGTGCTCTTACAGGCAAGGGCATTCGGTACTGGGTATACATCCCTGAGGTCTTCGCGCTCGATCCGGGCGTTGATCATACGCCCTGCCCATTTAAGGGAGGCGCCTATCAGTGGATGCGCAACGCAGTGCTGGCGGCAGCGATAGGCAAGCACCGCAACCTTCAAGCGGCAGCTCTCGCAGCCTTTGCCGACCACCCCAGTTTCCCGACAGCGCGGAAGGTAAAGCGGGGCTTGGTGGATCCCTGTCTCGCTGGCCAAGCGGCGATCACGCCGATCTCCTATCAGGAGATCATTGCGATCGCTTGTCACGTCGGCCTGGACCAAGGACTCTGGAACGGCCTCTCTGCATGGGTCGACCATAAGATCGCTAGGGCGGTGTCGCGAAGATCGGACTGCCAAGAGGTTTCAAATGGATGCTGATATCTGGGATAGAGCCTTCTATGACGACGGCGAGTGGGTTTCCTGGTCCGACGTGGAAGAACAGCTCCGATATCACGAGTGGCGAGCGAAATATCCCAATGCGACAATATCTCTGATCCCGTATTTTCAGGATCTCTTGTCACTGGCAGAAAGCTACCACATTCAGACAGGTCGTCATCTCAATGTTTACGGAGACATTGGGGAACTCTTCGGCGCCATCACCTACGGAATAAAGCTGAACAAGAACTATGCGCAGGGTGCTGATGGTAGGCTTGGCAACGATCACGTTGAGATCAAAACCATCACCCCCTTCAAGTCCAAGGACGAGGTTTTCGTCAAGGTAGCAGGTAACTTCAGCAAGCTCCTCGTCGTGAAGATCAACGCGGACTTTGAAGTCTCATCCCGGATGGTCCATCGCTCGAAGCTTCCCAAAACGGCGAAACCTCTCCTGAGGATACGATGGAGAGATCTGCCTCACGCCGATTGATGGCTTCGTCAGCGACCACGCCATTCCGGCAGCGGAGCTCGGCGAAATCTCAGAAAAGTTCGGGGCTTAATCCAATCAAGCCGACAACAATGCAATGGCCACCCCCTGCATTACAATCGCGAGCGAAACGCATCGATCATCGTAACCGCTGTTCCACTCCCACGTTGTCCTCGCCGCTCTGATCTGTGATCGCCTATCCATGGACGAGCAACGGGAGTTTCTCCATGGAGACTACATTGGAGGTTCTCGGGACCAGGAAGCCTGGACGTGAGGTTCACCGGCACTGGCCGGACGAGGTCAAGGCGCAGATCGTTTCGGAGAGCCTTCGGCCCGGAGCGATTGTAAATGAGGTCGCCGAGCGGCATGGGTTGAAGCCGAACCATCTGTCCACCTGGCGCACGATGGCGCGGCAGGGCAAGCTGGTTTTGCCTGCACCTGAGGATGCGGTGGAGTTCGCAGCGGTGATCGTCGATCCGCCGGTTTCGGAGCTGCCGATCAAAGAAGTCGCTCGCCCTGAGATCATCGTTGGTTCCATCACCATCCGCTTGGAAGAAGGCGCGTCTGCCGCCCGGATCGCCGCCGTCGCGCGTGCCTGCGCGGTTCCGGCATGATCTTTCCATCGAACCGGGTTCGGATCATGGTGGCGACCAAGCCGGTCGACTTTCGCAAAGGCCATGTTGGCTTGGCGGCACTGGTCAAGAACGAGTTGCACAAGGACCCATTTACCGGAACGGTCTTCGTATTCCGGTCGCGTAATGCGGATCGACTGAAGTTGATCTACTGGGATGGAAGCGGGCTGGTGATGGCCTACAAGCGGCTGGAGGAACACACGTTCACCTGGCCGGGCATCAAGGATGGCCTGATGACCTTGGGCCATGCTCAGTTCGAGGCGTTGTTTGCAGGGCTCGATTGGCGTCGGGTCCGTGCCGTGGAGGCGAGAGCGCCGGAAGGTATCGAGTAGATGCGGCACAATGACTCGGGCGGCAAATTCCGACGACGAAGCACCGCTGGCTTTGATAAGCTTCGACCATGTTGGACGCCGCCGATCTTCCCGACAATATCACCGCTTTGAAGGCGATGCTGATCGCAGCGCAAGCGCGAGAATTTCGCAAGGATGAGCGGATCGAAAGGCTTGAGAAGTTGGTCGCCGCCTTCAAGCAGGCTGCCTTCGGCCGCAAGTCCGAGAAGGCTGATCCCGAGCAATTCGATCTCGCACTCGAAGACCTGGAAATGGCCATTGCGGCCGTCCATGCCGAAGACGAAGCCGATAGCCCTTCGGACAAGCCGCGCACCAAACCACGTTCCGCTAATCGTGGCTCTCTTCCCGCCCATCTCCCTCGCATAGAGGAGATCATCGAGCCGGAAAGGCTGATCTGCTCTTGCGGCGGTGGCTTGCATTGCATCGGCGAAGACGTGTCCGAGCGGTTGGATGTCATTCCGGCGCAGTTCCGCGTCATCGTCACCCGTCGTCCCAAATATGCGTGCCGTGCCGGCACCGACGGGGTTGCCCAGGCTCCAGCGCCTGTGTGGCTGATCCAAGCCGGATTGCCGACGGAAGCGACTATCGCACATGTGCTGGTGTCCAAATACGCCGATCATCTGCCGCTCTACCGGCAGGCCCAGATCATGAGCCGCCAGGGCATCGATCTTGACCGTTCCACACTAGCCGACTGGGTCGGTCGGGCAGCATTCGAACTGCGCCCGGTCTTCGACGCCCTGATTGCCGACCTGAAGCGCTCGACCAAACTGTTCATGGACGAAACCCGTGCGCCGGTCCTTGATCCCGGCTCCCGCAGGACCAAGACCGGATACTTCTGGGCGCTGGCTCGTGATGACCGACCGTGGGGCGGCGGCGCTCCACCAGGTGTGGCCTTCACCTATGCTCCAGGCCGTGGCGGGCAGCATGCCGAGCGGATATTGCAAGGGTTCACCGGCGTCCTTCAGGTCGATGGCTACGCCGGATACAACCGGCTGATCGCACCCGACCGTGTCGGTCCCGACATTCGACTTGCCTATTGTTGGGCACATGCCCGGCGCAAGCTGGTCGAGATCACCCGCACTGGCTCAGCGCCGATTGCCGAGGAAGGCGTGAAGCGGATCGGTGAACTCTATCGGATGGAGGCCGAGTTGCGCTGCCTCGACCCCGAGGCTCGTTTGTCTGGACGGCAAAAACGATCAGCACCGCTGATCGCCGACATGCAAACCTGGCTCGCCCATCATCGTGCTCGCGTCGCTGCCAAGTCCCCACTCGGCGAGGCTCTGACCTACATCGCTAAATATTGGAACGGCCTGGGCCTGTTCCTCACCGATGGCCGCGTCGAGATCGACAACAACAGCGTCGAAAGAACGATCCGGCCAATAGCCCTTAACCGGAAAAACTCGCTGTTTGCAGGGCATGACGCCGGAGCCGAGAACTGGGCGACAGTCGCCTCGCTCATCGAGACGTGCAAGCTTAATGCTGTCAATCCGCTGCCCTACCTGACCGCCACGCTCACCGCCATCGTCAATGGACACAAGCAGAGCCAGATCGACGAACTCTTACCTTGGAATTATCCGGTCTTGTCCAGCAATTCCCATCAATGACCGCAGTCGGCTCTAAGCGGTCAAGACCTGATCGTAAATATGTTCAACCCGGAAACATCGCTCTCAATTTGTTCGAAACCACGAGCAAGGTAATACGGCGAGTTATCGGGTGTGGCGCACAGATAGCATAAGCCGTATCCGCGCTTCGTAGCCTCGTTGCGAGCAACCTCCATCAACTTTGCTGCAATCCCGTTTCGCCGCACTTCCGGCTCTACCCAAAGAGCGGCTATCCATGGTGAATATTGTGGGCGATCATCGAGATCATTTTCGATTAGTAATACTGAGCCGAGATACTTGCCTTCCTTATGTGCGACAAGAGCGAGAGGGATGTCTTCGCCTTCAATCATCGGATCCAGATGGGCGCGATATTCAGCCAAAGAAACACCACTATCAGTCCACCAAGCATTCCAAGCACGGGAAGCGATTGTGTCCGCCCACTCCGGGCAGGTCTGTAGATTAGAAACTTCCACGGAATACCCTTTAAAATCGTGCCATGAAGTAAGTTGCACCATATCGATGTGCAGTTCTCGATCAAGCAGGTGGAGAGCATAGGTCATTCATAACGTCCGCTTCTGGCTTGGCGGCATTTAACTTTTCGTCCAGGTGTGAGCTGCACACCGGTTACGAGAGGCCGATATTATAGGCCGCGTTTCATCTCGTCTGCCATAACGCGGTCGACCACATCCGGATCGCATTGTTCATCGACGAGAAACTGGCGGATTCCACCATCCCATGTCCGTATGTCGGCGAGGAGATTTTGGAGCTCGTCCACGCCGTTCTCGGTCAGGCCCTTTGTGCCGTATTCGCTGCCGTCGCGGACATAAAGCAATTCGCCTTCGCTGATATTATCTTATTGTCCGAGTTGGCGGTCACCTCTTCGATCAACTCGAGGTTCTCGCCGATCATCTCAGCGACCTCTTTCATGGAAAGGCGATCAGAGATCAGGGCAGTGATGACAACGTGGGAGCGGAACAGCGGTTGCCGATCATCGCCCTTGAGACGTCGCCCGAATAGCAGATTGGGGCTGCTCCGCCGGGCTTCGAATACGCACTCCTGCGCCCGCACCGCCGCCCAGCCCGATCGCGACTTTCCGGGCATGGGCACGAGCCGCTATAGCCGGAAATCGAGTCAGCGATGATGCGCTGTACGATCACGGAATCGGAAATCCGCGGGACTTCGATTGGATCTTCACGAGACGACTCTGCGGATTCAGATGTATCGCGCTTTGGCTCCGACCGAGGTTTGTCGGAACTTAGGAGATGCGATGCAATCCACCCCTCCCTCCGTGTGAGATTGTCTAGGACACGGGACCATTCACCATCGACTGACAGTAAGCGGACCGGCCGACCCGCGTCGTAGCGATCAAGGATCGGAAACTTCTTCCCTGGTCCTTCTCGTAAGGCGACGCGCTTGCCGCGTACGAAAACCGTGGTGGTCACTTCCTCAGTGTCGGCGCTTTCAACCGCTGCAGAGGACCGGCCTTGCTGAGGCGTGGCCGCAGAGACTTGCGCGCTTACTCCGGCCACGGGATTCTGTTCTTGTACGACAATTCTTGCTGAAGGCACCCGCGTCTCATTGACTGCCGCCCGGTCGTCGCTATTTGCGCCGAGCCAATAGATCATTGTTACAGCTACGGCCCCACCAACAAGAAATCGTCGCATGATACTTCCCCGCCCCTGGGTTGTATCATTTAACGCTTTCCGGAAGACGGCAAGCCCACGAAGTAGTCATCCGGGCTCGTGACCGAGATCCGCACTATCCTTCAACGACGGACGGAATTTGGCGATAGCGACCCCTGACGTGTCGCTCCGTTAACCGTTGCGGCTTTTTTGTGTTGCAACTTCAACTTGATCAATGTTCTCTGAATATCAACAGACCGTGGGAGTACCAATCTTGCCGAGTTCGCCGTTCGGCCTCATTCGCATATGGGCATTCTGCCTAGCCCTTTCGCTTGTGTGTAATCCAGCGCTCGCTGCTACAAAGAAATTTGGTCCCTTCTCGTTCGAGGAGAGTGACCCCAGCGTCATCACCCTCACGGGCGAGATCGACCTCTATTCCGCCCTGAACTTCAGGCGCGCGCTGCATGCATCACAGAAAGCCAGGTTGCTGGTGCTCGATAGCGTCGGCGGCGCTGTCCAGATGGCACTGTTGATTGCCGACGACGTGCATGAGAGGCGCCTCTCCACCTTTATTCCGAAAGGGAAAGGCTGCTACTCGGCCTGCGCCTTTATTTTTATGGCGGGTGTCGAGCGCCAGGTGGATGGTGAGCTTGGCGTCCACCAGATCTCCAGTGAATCGAACGACCTGGTGAACGCACAGCTGTCAATTTCCGATATCATCGACATGCTCGCTCGTTTCGATACGTCGGCAGAAGTCATGACAACGATGTTCAAGACGCCTCCGTCGCAGATGCATGTGTTCTCGAGCGAGGAAATCAGTCGCTACAAACTCAATCGCAAGGGCGCGGCGACGGCCTCGAACGAGCCAACCCCCACAACTCCGGCCGTCAGTCTCGAGAACGCCTCACCCTCGACGGGCAACTTAATCGCGGTCCCCAACCCTGAACCAAACAGCCAACAAATTGCGGCTACCAACCCTTCGCCCCTCGATCCCGGTCAGAGTGGGAAGCTATCGGCAATTGAAGAGTTTGCCCGCAAGCCGACGCGTATCGCCGTCTACACGGGCCTTGACCTGTTCGGCGATGACCTCGCTTCAAAGAGGACCGTCGACGTCGCCGAATGCGCTACGAGCTGTCTAGAGATGGACGGCGTCTGTAAAGCTTTCACCTTCAATGCCAATCCGAAGATTGTGCGGGGACCGAATTGCTTTCTGAAGGCAACCGAAGGTCGTGCGGACGGCAACTCGGTCGCTATCTCTGGGAAATTCCTGGCGAGCGCAGACCCAGACCCAACGCCATTTAGCATGGGCACAATCGATCCGAAGAAGGCGCTATTCGAGGATGTTGATCTGCCTGGAGGCGACCTGGGCGTTCGCGCGTCAATCGCAAACGCAACGCCACTTCAATGCCGACTGGCTTGTATCGACAATGACCGGTGTGTTGCATTCACCTACATCAAGAAAAAGAGGGAATGCTGGATGAAGGGCGCCGTCAGCACACCTCTTTTCAAGTCCGGCATGATTTCCGGTGTGAAGTCATTCCAAACGTTTGCACCAGCGAAGGTTGTCGGACTCGACTGATACCTGACCATACCCCTATCTGCAGCTCCTGATGGGATCCGAACCGTCGTCCCGCGAGGGGTCATCCCGACCGCCGCCGGTCGTGGTGAACAACAACACACCTCGCATGACGACGACGAACTGCAATAGGTTCGGGAACACCGTCTCCTGCACAAGCTACTAAGTGCACGAAAGGGCTGCAGCTCGGCGGCCCCTTCACCCTTTGCCAATGATCACGAACACGACCCGCCTGATCGCCTCTGCTTGCGGCCCCGTCGCGAATGACCCAACTCGGACGGACTCTCGCGAACCGTCAGCTCGGCTGATTTATGGGTTCACGGCCTAAATCAATCTGCCAATCTCCGTGGCTCCCACTCGTCATCATCCTCTTGAAACGGCGACCGTTTACTCGCCGCGGCCTCTAGACTCGCACAACGGCCAATCACTCGGCTCTGCCGGCTTTCGAATGCGTCTCCCTATTGATCGCCTTGTGGACGAGTATACATCACGGTGATCCACCTTGCCGCGCAATGGCGCGTTTTGTACAGTCGCACTGACATACTGACTGAGTCGAAGAGAACGGTCCTAAAAGGTTGGTCTCGCGCCAGATTTCGAGGAACGAGAAAGCCAGCATGCACGGACCAGAGATTCTGACGAGAACCCTATCCCCAACAACTCGTCGTGACCGATTCGGTAACCTTTGGCAGTACCATTCTCGTAGCGACCATCATTCCAAGGTAGCTTGTTGGGGTGTCATCTTCGATCTTCTTGCAACCACTCCCCTGCTGCGACGGCACGTCGAGGCAGGGGTCGTTTGTTTCGGCATCAATCATGAGATGCGAGACTTCGTGCACGATCGCAAGAAGAACCTCGACCTCGTCCTTTGTACGCCCAGTGGACCAGCAAGTAACGATACGCTGGTCAGCATTGCGGCCGACTACGCCATTCAGCTGAACGATGCCGAGCGCGCCATTCTAGACGGTCTTCCAAGGCTTATCCGTGCTCCGGTCGGTTCGGTGGTCATGGCGCTAGAAGCCAAGGCATGCATGACCGCACATCAACGCGCGCTACCGCGGCTCTATGATGAGTTGAATTCCTCGCATCTCACTGTACATGGGGCCACCGAACAAGCGATCGCCGTCGGCTTCACGATGGTGAACATTGCCGAAAACTATCTCAGTCCCGATCTCAATAAGAAGAACAGGGCAACCGAACCCGAGTGGAGCCGGCACAAACAGCCGAGGGACGCGCAACTCGCCATCGACAAGATCAAGCAGTTGCCTCGCCGCTCGAAAGTCGGAGACGTCGGGTATGATGCTCTCTCGATCGTCGTGATCGACATGCCGAACGATGGAACACCCGTCGAGCTAATCAAGGCCGCGCCCGCACCCCAGCCCGGCGACATCTATCATTACCACACCATGATCGCCCGGCTATCTGGGATCTATGCGACGCGCTTCAAGGATCTTGCCTAACTTCGAACGCATCCGATCTTTCTCACACTCCCAGACGATGACCACATAATAGCCGCTTCGCCTCAGACTCCGGATGGCCTGTGCATCCCTTCGGCGATTGTCGCGAAACTTCGCCGTCCAAAAATCGGTATTCGTCTTGGGTACCGTCGCCTTCCGGCACCCCGTATGGTGATGCCAAAAGCAGCCATTAACGAAGATAGCCCAACGACGAGCTCGATTGGCAAAATCCGGGCTACCGACGAGCTGCTTGACGTTCTTGCGATATCGGAGCCCCATCTCACGAAGGATGCAGGCCACCAGCGTCTCGATCCGAGTGCCCCTTTGGCGGACACCGGCCATCCGAGCCGAAGTGACCGGATCTGGTCGTGAGGCCATCATTCCGCCGCTACGGCGCATCCGATGTCCTTCTGGCTCTCAAAGGCCTCCACGCGCGCGAGGTGACCGCGAAGGCGATCCTGAAAACCATCCGCAAATCGCAGGGTCGCACGCTCGGTTCTGGAGAGAAAACCGCGCGTGGCACGCGCCGAAAGAGGCTTACCGTAGTGCTGAAGGAACTCGACGAGAGCTGGACGCTCTTCCCACAGGGGATAAGAGTTGATTGACACCGAGTATCGGCGCTTTCCGTCGAAGCGGGCGGCCTTGGGCCAGCGCCCGTCTGCTGGCAGATCGCCGTCTCTATGGACGTCATAGCGCGAGGGAGATGCCAAGCGTTCGCCTAGCCACTTGGCGACCGGAACTGAGACCGCATTACCGACGAGTGACCAACGCAACGATGGCCGACCAACCTGCTCCGCAGGCTTGGTCCAATCCTCGGGAAAACCTTGAAACCGCTCGGCGTCGCGAATGTCCGGTGTGATGACGCCCCCTGTCGGAAGAAGTATGGCCGGCGGGGAAGCAATACCGACGGTCGATCCGTTCTTCAGCGTCGGGATCGCATCGGGAGCCCACCCGAGTCCACGAACACCCTCGGTCCAGTAAAAGCCATGCGCACGCGCGTCGAGATCGGTGGCCGCCAACTGGGGCTCGGCCTCGTCAGCCAGAACCACCGAAGCGGGATCGACGTCGGTCGTCGTGGCGACGAAGAGCACGCGCTCGCGGCGTTGGGGAAGAAACGACAGACTATTGACGACGCGATAAGCCCATCGATACCCGCGCTCCTCGAAAGCCTCGATGAGGATGCGCATCGCACGTCCTCTATCCAATTGCAGCATGAAGGAGACGTTCTCGAGCACGACCCAGGGTAAGCGACGTTGATCGAGTAGCCGAAATACCTGGCCAACCAAGCCAGAACGAGAACCGTCGATACCAGCCGTCAGTCCTGCTTGGCTCAGATCTTGACATGGGAAACCACCCACGAGGACTTCGACCTCGCCGGGCAATGCCTTCAGGTCACGGACGTCTCGCTCGCAAGGAACCTCTGGCATCCGCGAGGCGAGAACCGCGCGCGCCGGCTCCCAGATTTCGCAAAGTATGCTCGTTTCATGGCCGGCCGCGGCAAGCCCACTTTCCAACCCGCCGACGCCAGCGAACAACCCTGCGACCTTCACGCTCGACCTTCCTTATTACTTGCCGACCACGCCGTTGCCGCCCGTGAATCGATTGCATCGACGGATCACAGCTGTGGCCAAAGTTCCGATTTTGTTCTCGATTGTCAACCCAATCTCGATGCAAAGAACGTCCCATCCGGCCCATTTTCCACGATGAACGGCGCTTCGATTGCCTGAAGCTGTTGAGCAATCGGCGCTAAGGGATCGAATGTGATCGCACCGGCAGCTCGCCACGAACCGACCCCTTGGTCAAAGAAGACGGTGCCGGAACCCTTGGAAGTCCGAAAATCGAGCCGCCGACGATGAGGAATTTCGCGGTTAAGGACGAGATTCACTGCGGGCGATACCCGTCCGAGGAGATGTTGAAGCACCACGTTGCGCTCGGCAACGTCCGGCCAGTCGTCCTTCAAGGTTTTGCCCACGCGCGGCCGCCGATTGTCTCGACGCTGTTCGAGCGTATCGACCCCCAGCAGCGTGTTCTCATCTGCGAAGCCGGCGAACAGCTCGGCAACGAGTCGCACGACCAAAGGGCTGAACAGATACCGATCTGCGTATCGAAGCTCCATGCATGGCGCGGAGAGCACCTCCGCGAGCGCCTCGCTTCGTGCCATCATGAGGGCCCTCAGGCGCTGGCCGAAGCCCGTTGCCGGACCGTCTAGCTCGGCACCCACTTCAAAAATCGTCTCGCGAACGCGCTCCACGAGCAGCGAGCGAGAATCGAGCGGCGCGACAGAAGCCGATCTTCGAGCGGGAGTACCGCGCACGATAGGGGCAGACGAAGTGCTCGCCCAATTCGGACCGATCTGATAGGCGCCGAGACCGAGCGACCGCCATGCCGTCACGTGGTCACCGCTCGACACAAAAGCCAGGATGTTGGCATCGCTTGCGGTCAGTGGACGCAGCACCGCCCGTGCCCGTTCGATCCAGAGCGCGACGCGCCGCCGGATCACCGGATCAGCCCTATCCAGTAGGTTCGGATCCACCGCGACCGTAACTACGCGCCCGCGGGCGCCCCACCGCTCGATGATCGGTGTCATCGACCAAGCATCGAAATCCCAGTCAGCCGGGTCGCCGTGGAGAGCGACCGTGAGCTCGGCCGCGGGTTCGCTTGCCATACGCTCGTTCAATGCGAGGGACAATGATGTCGGCTCGTATGAGGAGGACGCTCCAAAGAGTCGATGTTCTTCGGGAAGCACTAGACGGCCGAGCGTCGTCGTCAAGAGCGCATGGGCGGTCGCCCGATCGGTCGCCTCGACGGAATGCTGCGCATCAGGGGCCAGAACACAGCGGGGGCATGCTCTGACCGCGTCGGGATCGCCACAGCGCCCTGCCGAGGTGCAGTCCAAGAAGGCTCGCGCCTCGCCCAGCAGCGTGACCGGATCGCGGGCGATGGAAGTCGAGAATCCAGCGCCACCGCTCGCACGGTCGAAGATGACTGCGCTCCAATTGTTGGCCCCGTTCACACTCGGCGCTTCGGGTGCGGCGAAACCCATTTCGTCAGCATCGATGCCGAGCCGCTTGGCGACCGCTTCACGTAGGGCGAGCGCTATCGTCAGCGCGACGTGACGGGAACGGCACTCGTAAAGCTGTATTTCACAAAGATCGGTGCGAATCTCATGCCCCAGCATGAGCCTTCTGGCGACGGCAAATGGCGCAAATTCCGGAGCACCGCTACAGGTCTCCCCGTCAATTGCAAGCGGCGCACCCCTCAAGGGCCGGTGGCCGGCCAAGCCGGTTCCTCCGACTTGGTCTACTTCTGCCTCGGCACGCCCGCAGTGAAGACAGAGTGCGTAGCCGTGGCCATTTTCCCCAGGATTGAACCAGAAAACCGTTCCGTCGGAACTTGCTCTGATGCGCCCTACTGAGGGATCTGGAAAAGCGCGCCACGGAGCTTCCCGCGTCGACACCCAGGGATCGACGACGGATCCACCACCAAGCTCAGTGGGGTCGTCGTGGACCCTGAACCTGACGTCGACCGAAAAGCCCGCCGGGCTGATATAGCGACGCGATTTCTGGTTGTTCGACCCGCACTCGGCGCACGGACCCTGCTCGAGTGCCGAGGGCTTTGACGAGAGTGCACCGCAGCTGTTGCAGGACCACATAGTCCTCAAGCTCTGGACTTCGCGAAGGCCCGCCTCGGACACGGGGCGTTGCCAGTTGAGCGTGATACCGGCGGATTCCCGGACGACACCGTCGACGACGATGCCGCGTCCAGGAGCATATTCGTAAATGCCGATCTCGCGGGAGCGAGACGGGTAGCCGCGTCCGAAGCTCTGCTCCTTCGGCTCGCCGTCCTCCGCTTTCGCTCGGTCCTTTGCAGCCCTTTCACTCGCAGTCTCTGTGACGAACTGAACCACGTCCGTCGGAAAGCCGTAGGACGGCAAGAAGCCTCTTCCCGCGAGCTCACCGAGCAGGTACCCCCTCTCGAGGCGACGACGCTGCAGTTCGCGAGCGCGATTGACTGCAGAGAGCTCCACGTCTCCCGAGCTGCCGGTCCCGCTCGCGGGTTCCAGCGCCTCCCATTCCGCCTGGATCTCGTTAGCGATCCGATCCATTCGATCGCGCAGTGTTTCTATGAGATCCCAGCCTGGCGAAACGGGTGTACCCGCCAAGACTGTCACCAGTTCCGTCATCAGTGCATCGTCAGTCGGGACCCCGTCCAGCCAAGCCGTAAAGGCTGTTGCGGGGGAAGCACCGGTGTCCTCACTCGTCTCGGCCGCAAGCGCGAAGAAGGTACCATTCGTAAGTTTGTGCAACTCCGAACCGAGTCCGCTCAGGAAACGCGCGAGCAGAAGCGCAGCAGCGTGGCGCGTGGCAATCGTCGGACTGTCGAGGCTGACTTGAGGCGTGCGGACCTGGCGGTTGAGATAGTCGGCGGGGTTGGCGATCGTCATTCGGTCGAGCGGACGGTCCTTGCAAAGCGTGAGCCCGACTGCAATGGGCTGGCGCTGGCGCCCTGCGCGCCCGACGCGCTGACGGTAGTTTGCGATCTCAGGCGGTGCGTTGGTATTCAGGACGGCTTCGATACTCCCGATATCGACACCCATTTCCATAGTCGTCGAACATCCCAGGACGTTGATCTTTCCCTCCTTGAACGCCTTTTCATACTTCCTGAGCGTCGTGCTTGCCTGCTGGGCGGAATGTTCGGCTGCCCGAAGCCAGGGCGAGAACTTGGCCGCACGATCTTGCTGGTCTCCCCACATGCCTGCCCGGCGCAAACCGACTACGGATACATCAGTCTCCAACCAAGCATCCAACTCGTCTTCGCTAGCCGCACTCCCATCGGATCGGCGCCGCCAGGAAAATGGCAGGCGCGGGAGCGAAATCTTTGCAGCTACGGGATGAATACCGTCGACGTCGTATGGGCTCAGCCCTCTGAGCGTTGTATCGAGTAGGCGCCGGGTCGTCGGGCACCAAAATGCCTCGTCCACCTTAGCGACGTTCAGTTCCCCAAGCCTGAAACGGAAACCATTGTCCGACGCGGCCATGTAGCGCCTCAGCACCCGCCACGCCTCTTCCAGGACTTCGGACACTTTGTCCTTGTCAGCTTGTTTGTCGGGGTCGAGTTGCAACGCCTGGAATAGCAGACGCACGACGCGCGTCAGGCGGCGACCATAGGGATTGGGCCAGAACCGCACATACCGGCTCGATCTGTCGCCCGGAGCCCACGGCTTGACCTCTATGTGACTTTGGCGTCGATCGATCCAGTTGAGCCACCAACGCGGAAAATCGAGCGCAACGTTCGTTCGGAGAAAATGCGTTACGAGCAATCGGAGCAGATCGCGCCAGTCGTCCTCGCTCAGCCCCAGCGCGCGTGCCGGTGCGGGGACTGCCACCGCTGCACGGTCGATGCCAGGGAGCTCGAAACGAAACAGCCCAAGTGTCTCCGCGGAATTGGCGCGGACCGGTCGCCGCATTGCCTCCCGGTAGAGAAGAAACTCAGCGAGAGTTTCACTATCGTCAAAGCGATCGTCGCGATTGGACGTGGTCCACAGAGCTCTCAAGAAGTGGTCGACGGTCGTGTGCCTTGCGAGCCGCTGTACCAGCTCACGCCACGGTTTTGCCGCGCCACCTAACAACTGCGATCGCTGCGCTTCCAAGTTGGCTGCGATTTGCGCGAGCGTAGGATCGTCGGGGTATTTTCTGAGGTTTGCTATCTGAGCCTCGATCGACTTCAATTCCTCGGAGTCGACCGGCGCAGTCTCCTGCACGAAATGATAGATGAACCCGCGAACGAAGGTGCGTTCAGATGCGATCTGAACATTCGCCGCGTGACGTGCTGTCCCTTGGCGCGCGTCGGTGAAAGTAATGAGGCGACGGCCGTCGAACGGCAGCGGCTCGGTGGAACTGGGTTCGGGTGAGAGGTCCGCGAGGAATCCGGGCGTGATCTGTGCCATCAAGAACGGGGCGCCGGCCACGACTGGCCGCATCGCTCCGCGCCGCGGGTCGACACGGTCCGGTGCCTTCCTGCAGCTTGGGCAGCACGAGATGTCGTCGCTCGCCGCAAACGTGAGTGAAGTCCCCTCGTCGGCGTCACAAAGGCCGGTCTCGAGTTCGACACAAAGGATTGGCGACCCTGCCCTGGGAGGAAGACTCAGATATCGACGAGAGAGAATTGTTGGGGCGACGACTTGAGCTGCCGACTCGTTCTCATCGTCGTCGTCTGAATCAGTCGTGCCCTCACGTTCCAGCGTCTGCTCGAATTCATCCTCATCGTTACCTTCGCTCCACGCGGCGATACGCCCGCCAGCATCAAATTCTTCGGCTCGCAGAGCACCATCACCGCAGTGCGTGCAGCAAACCCATTCGAGGACGATCGAATCACAATGTGGACAATGCTCGCGTGCATCGGTGAAGATGGCACCATATGGCCAATCCGACGCATCTTCGCGTGGGGGGCTGCCGAGACATTCCGAATTGACGCATGCCCACAACCCCGACACCGTACGGTGAAAGAGGTGTATTCGGCTCGGAAGGATCGCGTCACCGCCACTGGCCGCCATCGTCGGATCAGCCTGGGGATCACGCGCCCTCGCAGCTTGGACGAGCATTTGCGTCGCATTCTGGCGATGCCCCGTCAGTTTGGAAGCGCAAGCCTTCCATTCGCCCCATGAGTAAATTTTGCCCGAACGAAGCTCCTCGCGTGCTGATCGAAGCACTGTCGACTGGGCGAGCATGCGCCCGCTTTCGAGCGGATCGAGTGTCGCCAAGGAAGGCGGGACAAACGAGCGTCCTTCGAATTGGCCCGGAGCTGGGGGGAGAGGGGCACGATGTCCCTCGACGACGTGGATCGCTTCGTCTGGCGCCCCGGAAAGTTCGCGCAAGAAACGATGGAGGTCTCCCCTGCCCCGCTCTCCTCCGATCGTAGCAGAGGTAGCGACGTAACGTATCTGGTCCGGTCTCCGCCCGAAAGCCAAGGCGACCCGTCGGAGCAGCAGCGCGATCTCGGCGGCTTGGGCGCCCATGTACGAGTGCGCCTCGTCGAGCACGATGAAATCGAGCTTGCCTTGGGAGGCTGCCAAGATTGGAGCGTCGTTCTGCCGAATGAGCATGTATTCGAGCATCGTGGCGTTGGTCACGAGAACCGGCGGCGGCGAGACCCGAAGTGCAGCTCGATCGCCAACTCGCCAAGGCTTCTGCGCGCGTGTGTCGGCGCGCGCTGTGTTCGGCGTTTCGCCGTTATAGAGGCAATATCTCAATGCCCCGCCAAAGGGCTCGAACCATTTTTCGAGTCGCTCTTCCTGGCTGCTGATGAGTGCGTTCAGCGGATAGAGCATCAGGGCGCGCACGCCCTCCAGCGGACGGCGTCCACCATCGGACAAGCGAACGAGCCGATCGAGGATGGGCACGAGGAAGCATTCGGTCTTTCCCGATCCGGTGCCGCTCGATACGATTGCCGACTGGGGCTCATCGGCAACCAGATGCTCCCAAGCCAGCGCCTGGTGTACATACGGGGGGAACGAAACCGACCGGAGCACATCGATCGTACGCGGATCCAGGAGGCCGGGTTTCAGACCGGACCAGCCGCTCGGAAGTGGAAGCCAGGGAAAAGCACCTTCTATGAATGGCTCGGCGATGAGCGACTCGGGCGCTCCCGCTGAAGCTCCCCATCGTTCCCGAAGATATTCGGCCAGTGTGCGCGACTTCGGTCGCAACATCCCGATCACGGCCTCGGCCGCCTGTTTCGGCAGTCGCTCGATCATTCGGTCGAAATCTATCATCGTCTCCCCTCACCGCTCCCAGCGAAGCCACAAAGGACTTCGTCGATTCCCATAGGCACGATCGCTTCGAAATACTCTGGATCATAGAGCCACGCGTCTCGGCACCTTCGCAGTTCCGTTTCGTCGAGCGTACGGCGACCGGATGCATGGTCGACGATTGCGAACGGCGCAGTAATCACGTGCTCAAAGATGGAATCATACGGATCCGAATAGGATCGATGCGCCGCCAGGATTCTCGGCCCGAGCAGTTGCTGGGGCGGAGGGTCGACATCATCATGGCGACTTCTCATCCGGTCGATCTCGCTGCGTTTGCTCGCATTGCGTCTTATTTGAAGAAAGTGAACCGCCGCACCATCGATCGCCTTTCCTTCGCGTGTCATTTCGGTCGCGACAAGCATCAAGAAGACCGCCTTGGCATGCCCCGCTAATTCGGGCCGGAGGCCGACGATTTCACTCAGGGCGGACAATACGTTGCGATAGATGACGTCAGCGCCAATGCCGATCTCCGCCAGTCGTGAGCGTACGTCCTCGATACGCGCGGAGAAGGCACCCAACCAGCCTTCTATGGTGGTCGACGCCCAGATGAACGGCAGATCGCGTTGGAGATCGAGCAGTGCAGCTCGCTCTTCGAGAGATTCACAGAACGCAAGCAATAAGCTGGCAACGCGCGGTGAACGATCGAGGACTTTCAACGCGTCTATCGACGAAATCGGCAGCCCCTCACGTCGAGCGAGTACGAGCAGTTCGATGAGGGTGCGACGATCACGTGGAAGGACTTGATCCGAGTTCGAGTATGCCTCAGCGAACGCGGTTGCACGTGCACTTGTTGAATCCGTGCGGATTGCGCGCTCAAGCAGGGTTTCCTCGCCAGTTGGTGCTCCGTCAACCGCTGGCACGATCCTTGGGCGTATCCTTGCACCGCTGCTTCGTCGGCCATAGATCAGCCAAGGGCCAGCGGAGAGCTTCTCACTCAGCTCCGCGCTCATTTCGGCTTGGCTTGCTGGTCCGGTCACGGTAGCTGCGCCGGCTGCAGGATGACAGATCGCGATGCAACGGAGATCGAGCCGGTGGTTGGTCTCGAGCCGCGAGAACGCGCCGGGCACGGGTGGTGTGAACGGATCCACGTCTTCGGCGTACCACCGCACCTCTGCAATGTTTTCAGTGGCGCCGGTCGCAGATAGTACGATACGCGCGTCCAAACTTTGGGAGCTGCCTAGCAACTGCGTCATCACGTCTGTAAAGGCAGATAGGGGAACCTCGCCAGAAATGGAGCGGGCAACCATCAGTCGCGGAGTGTCTCTTGCCTGGAGTTCCATGCACAACGACGTCGGCCGCATTGCGAGAATGCGTAGTCCCTTCAAGCCGTCAATGGAAAGGGTCGAGCGCGACTTGACGAGTGCGTCATCCGCGTCGATCAGACGGAGATCAGAGCTCGGATCGGTCATTGTGAGCGCCAGTTCCGCGTCCCACCGCGGTCTGACCTCTATCAACGGCTTGCTGCTAGGGGGGCCGAGCACGACCACCGCGTCAGCACCTTCGAATCGAACCTCTAAGTTCGTTGACGCTCGCGCCGCAAGCAACCCTGCTTCCAGGCCGCTGATCCGGAGCTGTCGTCGCCCCCGTTCGAATGCAATCTGGAAGGCATTTGGAACAATCGAGGCAGCGACCAAGTATTGAAGCTCGCCGTTCTCGATTACCGCCAGGTCGATGTCGCCCCAGGGCTTGCCGCTATCGATTGGGTGCCATCTTCCTCTCCCGCGCGGCCGCGAGTGAAGTGTATGACGCCTCGGCGCCGAGAGATGCCCGTCCCTTTCGATCCACACCTGAGGAAGGCCCAGAAACACCGACTCACGCACGTTGCGCAACAAGTCTCCGACCAACACGAGCCGCGCGTCGGCGTCGCGATCCGCCATCGTTCGCCACGTCCATCGTGCGCCATCCAGCGTCAACTGAGCCGTGCCGCTGAAGTTGACGATACGACGGTTGGATCGTTTGCAGAGGCCTAGATCGCTGTAGCCTTGTGAAAACGAGAGCGCGTGAAAATGCTCCTCGCGTACAGCGAGTGCGAGCGCCGGCCGAGTCGTGCGGACGGGAGATGTACCTAGCACACGCAGACTCACCGGCCTCTCTCGCTCGTCGTGCTGCTCGATCTGGAGTGCGACGACTGGGGCATGTAGAGCCTCGCCCCCCGTGGCGACGAAGTCGCCAATTGTAGTGCTTCCGGCTTGTACGGCGAGCCGCGCCTCTTCCTCAAGCGCGAGAGGCGCATCGAACGTGGCTACGAAAGCTCGCAGCTCGTGAACATGAACGTCATCCTTCTTATAGGTCTCAATGGCCGCCACTGCGGCGAGCTCCTCGCAATACGGGGGGCGCGGAACTACTCTGACGCGGCGGCCTTGCCGAATGCTCCCGGCGATACTTGGCGGCAATCGCCTCAGATCCACCCGACCCGACAAGCCGAGCGATGCTCGAGCGATCCAATCTTCGCCACTGCGAACGAGATGGCGGGTAATGTCGAGAGCGGCACTACCATCTTCTCGGGCCCGCACGATCTCCTCGACCATGGACCGAACGTCGTCGCCTTCAACCTCGAAAGGGAGTTCCTCTCGCCAGCGAGGATTGCTCTGATCGAGAAAGTCGACGGGGTCGCCTCTAACTTCGATTGAAGGGAGTGATGCGCGAAGCTCGGCGATCTTCTCACAGAGTTCGCTGGCCGGCTCGAAAAGCGCCTGCGCCAGCCGATCCGAAACGCGCCACGCTTCGGCGCCAACGGCATCTCGTATCGAGAACCCTCTTTCTGCGCATAGAATGGAATTCTTGAGCCACGATGAGATCCGAGGATCCTCGCGCACCGACGCCACCGGAAACCCAGCCTCGCGCACCACGGAAAGTAGCCGTTCGCCGCCATGCGGCATGGGTCTTCGCCAGACGCGAAGCCCCGTAGCGACGAAGTTCTCGACGTCTTGGTAGCGCACAGACGCGTGGGTGCCATACTCGTAACCGATCGAACGTAGCGGGCGGATCCAGTCCCAATGGCCACCGCCGCGCTCACGCCTAAACCATTCCGCAATGTGCGACACCAACAGTGCCGCGCCGAAACTGTTATCGATTGCCCGCGGACCGTGCCTCCGCAATATCGTGGCGACGTGTTCGTACTCCGATCTTGAGAACCGATAAGCATAAAGCGGCCTAGCATCGGGCTCCCCTAGAGCGCGAGCCTCCAGTAACGACCGAAATGCATACATCAGTTCCGTTGGCGCGCCCAAGCTTCCCCCTTACGCGCAGTCTTCTCCGCAGTTCAGCGCCTTTGGCCGCTATTCGCCAGCACAATCGATTTCAACTTGGCTGATTCCGACTCAACAAGTCGTTGTATGTTATTCGTCGCGGAACTAATGCGCTACCGCGCAAGTGCTTGGCTTACCGCAGGCCCGCCGAGGTCTTCATGGCGCATTTGCGCGAATGCGCGTAGTGCCCCACCCTTCACACGTCAATGTTGCGCTTGGATTAGATTCCCCAAAACAAGAACCACTTGCCAGCCCGATTATGGAACTTTCATTGCCGGAGCGATGACCTTGAAAGACGGCCGTCCTATGGAAACTTGCCAATGGGAACGCATGCCACCATAAGTGGAGGAGGCGCAGTTGGCTGAGGTAGGGCATGATCGTAAATCACAAAGGTCAAAAGATTAGACGTGTCGGAAGCGGAGCACGTAGGACCTGGGTTACGGTTAAAGACAATCGGACCGTTACCGCCACGGACCTCACTCAAAAAAAACACGCTGGGGCGAGCGCCGTCGTGTGGATTGAAAGAGTTGAGAAGCACCCCCTAACAAAACTTGCGGGATGGCTCATCGCAATCTTCTCCGCTTGGGTTCTTTGGAATACCTACGACCAGATCCAGCAAGACCTACTAGATCGTAGGGAAGAACGCGCGGCGCGACAGGAGGAGAGAATTGATCGAGCCTGGACCAGACTGCAACAACGCGCTGGTGGCGATATCGGGAAAGGCTATGCGCTTAACACGCTCATAAATGCCGGCGTAAGCTTGCAGACTCTGGATTTGTCGTGCGCAGCCATCGCCAAGTGGGATCCCCAACGCAACATTTGTGAATCTAGGGCTGTATTCAGTAATATAGGACGAGAACTCGGCGTTTTCCCGGATTACGAGGTTTACCTCGGCGAAGCAGAGATGGCGTACACGGATCGACCTAATTCTATTGGCAACCTTAATTTATTAAGTATGTCTTCGGCAATTTTACAATATTCCGACCTACGCTCAATGTATTTTAACAGTATTAAATTTGATAATATTTGGATATTCGCGAGCAATATGCGCGACACAGTTTGGTTCTCCGACACAAGAATAGTCGTAGTTGGATCCGGACTTGCGCATTCTTCCTTCTCCGGCGCGCTCAAGGAATCCCGCATCGAGCGTAGCGACGTAACTGGCATAGTCGTAGCGGACGAGAACTTTTCGGAGGTGCTCGCAACTGATACGCGCAACAAAAACTGGGCTTGGGCGGACCAGCCTCCAATGCTGTCGACAAAGTTCGCCCCGACACGACGACCCGTTCGCAAAATCCTCGAGCGCATAATGCTGTGCGATCCGCGGGTTCGAACAGAAATGCTAAGCGAAAAACGGGATTGGACCAGGTTTTTCGAGGATGGCCCACGCTTTGCCGAACTCAGTCCATGGGAGGAAGCGCGAGACCGGTGCGTCGAACTTTCAATAGAGACCGCCGCTACACGCTTTCCGGATGTGTATAAAAACCTAAACATCGAACACTGAAAAGGACATTCCCTGAAATTCTTAAGGGTGGAAACACGCAAGCCGAAATAGTCGCCGAGTGATCGCACTTGTTGGCAGGAAGCCCAAGCCCGGTCTGCTCGCCTCTCTTTCAAGGAAGCCAACACCACTGACATGCGGCTGCAGCGTTGCGAGCTCAAACACCTTGACGTCGCGTGCTTGCCAATTGACAACCGTAGGTGAAGCTTGTTGGTTGCCATGGGGTAAAGTTCTTGATGCCAGATTCGCTGGATACCGACCTTGAGGCGCTTGTGGCTTCTCATTTCCCTGGATTGCCAGCTTTCCGGATATGGGCCGACCGATTGACAAGCCTACCGCCAAATTCCGGCGACCCGGCTTTGCGGAGGAAAATACCCAACTTTGTCAAACTGGCTGACCAGGCACTCAAAGCGTCTCGTCCTGAGACCGCGGCTAACATCCTTGTTTTGACCTTGTACTGCGACCCCGTCAAAGCGCGTAGTGAAATTGGTGGTAGCGGCGTGCTTCGTTCCTCCAAGTACAACTTCGACGTTGGACTCTTGTCCCGAGTCGTCGAATTTATGCTCCCTCAGCTTAAGCAGCTGCAGACCCCCGAAAGCATATTCAACTATCTAAATTCTATTGAGAATCTTCTCAAAATCGGTCGCAAGTTCAGGCACTTAAACGGCTCCTTGCAAACGTTCGTCTCCAGAAATGAGCGGGAGGTGGTGAAATCCCTGATCGCACTCGTTGACACCTTCTTCATGGTGAAGAACGGAGGAAATTCGCCATATCCTGACGATCTAAACAGCTACACGAAAGAAGATCTGGCTGAAGGCGCATCTTATATCATTCATCTCCTTCACCGTACGACCGGAGTAAGCGACAGGAACTTTGCCATCCTGAATGGAGCCGGTTTAGAGCGAGGTTTGTACCACAAAGTACTCATCAAAGCGTCGAAACTGCGCCAGTTCACCGAGGCTGAGATCATGGTCGACGCATTCGACTACTCGGCGAACCTCAGACGCAAGAAGGTCACAATATCGCCCCCCTCGCCGGCGCTCGAAAAGAGCATCCGCCTTGGCTACATCATGAGTGATCAAGCGAGACAGCCCATGAAAGTGGAGCGGATCGCGGCGATGCGGAGGGGCGCCCCCTCCATTTTCGCGATTGCGGACAAGTTGTATGAATCGCATCGAGAGCAGCTCGTGAAGCTCCGAGAAACGCCGGTGCGGCGCTATGTTTTTGAGCTGATCGATCATCCAGCTTTTCGCGAGATCTTTAGCCACGACGGCCTCACCGTCGAGGAGAGAATATACTTGGAGGGTGTGCTGGAGTCGGAGCTAGTAACGTGGGACGTGATCAGAGATTTTCAAATGCGCCCGAGCGTAACATTCTTTGATCTTTTGAAGGTGCATCGGCTATTCATGTTCCTAGCCAGGCTTGCGACGAACCACCTGCATACCGCCTTGGTAGACGACCCAAAAACCGCCTACCAATCATTAGTCCCCGTATTCGAGAAGGCAAAGCTGCAGCGATTGCTAAGCTGGGCGGTACCTGAGGAGAAAGTCGTCCCCATCCTTGATCTTATGTCGTGGCGAAGCGGCGCGCCCGGCGTCATTGATATCCAATACAAAACAGTTCTCGATGGCGGGCGAACCTACATGGTCCCTCTCAACATAACAGGCACGGCCAATTGGTATCGAAATTACGCCTACACCGAAAAGAGGCGGCTTATCGAAGATGCTCAAGAAGACGGTGCATCTTGCATGCTTGAAGAAGCCCTGGCGGATGCAAGCCATTTCGTAAAAAGAGAATATGAAACCAAGCTTCAGAAGCAAAAGATCGAAGTGGACGTCCTTTGTCGCTTCGGTGAATACTTGTTTCTCTTTGAATGTAAGCACGCACTTCTTCCATGCAATGCATTCGAGTTGAGAACGTCCTATAAACACATGCAGACGGCAGCAACACAGCTCACAAAGGTAGTTGAATTATTATCCGACAAAGAGACCGAGTTGGAACTTTATAGGCGCCTAGGTTGGAAGGTCGGACCCGCAGCGGCGATCGTTACCTGTATAGTCTCGTCTAATGGGATGTTTCCGGGCCTCACCATCGATGGGCATCCGGTCCGAAGATTGGCGGAGCTAATCAATATGATCAAAACCGGCATCGTGAAGATTGTGGCCGCAAAGGTGACTGAAGATGAGCAGGGCCTGGATGTTCACACAAATACGGTGATTGAACGCAATCTATGGCGATCCGACAACCTTCACCCATCCTTTTTGCACCACTACTTGACAGATGAACTGCAGCTATTCGAATCTATGGTAGAGGTCGACCGCTCTTGTACGATCGACGATTGGCAATTGTGTTTCACTACTTATGCGTTGAATATTCCGTCGGTAGAGAATTCAATGTCGGTTGCGGCCACAGTCCGCTAGCCACACGGCAAATCGCCAAAGTTGGCACGGCTTCGCCACTGGCTCCCTCTCCAGAGCCAAATTTGGGCGCGTGGCGGGCTTGCTCTGCTATGGGAGGGCGGTTGGCCCATGGCCAGTCCTACCACTCGCCCAGGGGCTGTTCCCAGTCAGACCGATTGAAGACATAAGCGGCAATGAAATCGATGAGCGCGTGTCCCGCCTTAAGAAAAGCTGGAGTCCGACCATGTGTGAACGGCCGCGGCGGGTGGCGCTTGCTCCCATGGGCAATGTTGTTGCGGAGCTGAGCAAAGCTGCGGCTCAGTAACCGGTCCCACGAGTTGACGGCGTCCGTATCGCTATCCCATTCCAGACGTTGGTCATCTCTGACGACTAAGAATTGTGGGGGTTCTGAGGCAAAGATTGAAAAGGGCGTATGTTCGAAGTCAAATGAGGCGAACGGGAACATCGTTTCAATGCGTTGTCCCACGACATCCCACTGAACACCGGTCACCTTTCTCAAATCGCCGTCCGTACGAGCCAATGATGGGTCACAGGAGATCAGGAAGAACTCGAATTTCGCGGCCCTGGTCATGTACTGTGAAAGTTCGCTCTCCATCATCCCTCCTTTGTGAAAAGGCAGGCCCGCAAACGACAAGTTACTCCCGCAACTACAGTTAGTACGACGAGAACTGCGGCAACCACCAAGATGCTGTTGATGGCCGGCATCCAGGAGTAGTATCCGGCCCAATCACCCCCTGGCGTCTCTCTGGCGATCCCCGGGAACCGATATCCCGAGAAGATGCCGTTAATTCCGCTCTGCAGTTCGGCGGAGGTCGGCACGCTATAGCTGTCAAAAGTCTTTCCGATTGACCAGGCCAAAACACACCCAAACGCGGCGACGCCAGCGATGGCCCGAGCTGGTTTGCTGTCCCAGTGCGACACGAATGCCCTGGCAAACAAGAAGTGCTCAGCGTTTCTCAAAGCTTCGCTCCCGGTACCAATCCTCAACGGGACGCTTCTGTCGGCTCTCGATTGATTCCAAGCCAAATGAGGATTCAGCTCTTTGTCCGTCTTTTTCTTTACCAGCTCAGCGGTGCGCGCGGCCAATTCGTCCGATGAGAGAGGGAGTTTGAATCTCTCTTTCTCTTCATGTGACCAGATGGTCAGTTCGATAGGTTGAGAGACCTTATTCAGGACGATACGACCGGCGAATACGGCCAGCACGATGAGCGCTAAGAGCACGGTTGTGATAAGAATTTTGCTGCGGCAGGAGCGTGGAGTGAAAAATCTGCAGATACTCAACATGGCGCTTTCAGAAAATACGAAGATAACGGGTGACCAAACAGCAATGATGGTTGCACATATCTGATCGCTGTCATCTTCGCATCTTGTTGGCATTGATCATGATTAAGAAAAAGTGACCATCTTGCCTGGATGTTGCCTTTGATTGCGGAATGAGCCCTGACCAGCGTTCACAAACCCACTCCGGGCCCCTTCTTCAGTCCGCGCGTGAGCTCATGCTTTCGGCTCAGCTCCACCCTGTGGCCCCGTCGACGATGCGAGCGACGTCGTTGATACGCTCTATCCTCGCTGGTCAAATTCCGTTCTTGAACCCCGCCTCAAACGAATTTTATCGTAATCCTGACACCGAAGCAGGAAGTCGGCACCTTGAAGAAATTAGAGCTTTAGGACCCGTTGAAGCACAGAACACTCACTGACGGACTGACAGGCGGTGTGGGTAAGCCGCCGCAGACGAGAGGACATATCAGTCGTGCAGCCGAGGTCGATGGTTGCGGTCTCTAGGCGTTGATCACTGACGGTGACCACATTAGTAGTCAATACTCCATCGTTGTCGGCCAGATCAGCATGATGCGGATAGAGTAAGGTGAGATGACCGCAGCTATACAGCCGTCTATATGCCATCATCTGATAGACGTCGGATTGCGACACACCCCGCTTGGGATCGTCGATTCGAGCAGTAATACTGCTTCCACTTGGTGTCGATCACCTGAACGACAGTATCGCCGCGCTTCAACAAGATATCTGGGCGCGTTTGGAAGAGACCGCGACGATCTTCAGTCTCGAGGCAATAGAGCCGTCCGCCCTGGCTCACGACCCGGAGATCGCCACTACTCAGAGCGCGCTCCAGCATCCTCGCGATATATACCTCGAACTGCGTGCTCATATCGAACAACAGCGAGAAGCCATCCTGACCACCCGTCGACGTAGCCTGGAAACGCCGTATGGCGGCCCTTGTCCTCCGATCGGTGTGCACCGCTACTTCTTCAAGCTCTATGCACTCGATGACCGGCTCACCCTATCGGCGGCGGCTAGCATTGCCAGAACCGAGCTCGTCGGCACCTATGGCAAAACAGGGAAGTGACCGATACGCGTCGACCGATGTACTCGATCAAACCTTGTCGCCTATTGATCAAGATGGACGCCGCCGCCTCTATCGTCCAAGATTTGATCCGTTA
Organism: Ensifer sp. CCNWLY38; assembly: GCF_037120565.1. Lineage (NCBI taxonomy): Bacteria > Pseudomonadati > Pseudomonadota > Alphaproteobacteria > Hyphomicrobiales > Rhizobiaceae > Ensifer > Ensifer sp. CCNWLY38. The sequence continues at coordinate 24,478 of NZ_JBBBBO010000015.1, read as the reverse complement.
TTGAAAACAACGCGCGAAATCTGAAAGACAAATATCGCTGGCCGCAGCATCATATCCGGCGCCTCGGACGAGACGTCGTCCCGAATACTGACGAGAACCTTGGCCGACCATCGGCGTCTGACCTACGGATCTGTCTTCACCTATATAAGACCGCAGCAACAGCCATCATCGCCAGCCACCTGCAAATTCAGCCCACATGCAGCATTCTGATTTACTCACCACTCACCTAGCCCCGCTGCGCATCGAGGCAGCGTTCATCAGCTCTTGGAACATGCGCGGACGATGGGCTGTCCTCGGTCCTCACGAACCATGCGCCCTACTCCACTATGTCACTAGCGGTCAGGTGGTCATCCAGACTGACGGGAATGTCCGATTCAACCTCGAGGCCGGGGATCTTGCACTGTTCCCCCACGGTACAGCCCACCGCATCGGAGACTCGATTGCAACGCCGGCGTCCCCGTTGAGTTCTCTGCTACCCGCCCGGCAAATGGGCGGCTTCAACGAACTTAGCCTGGATGGCGATGGGCCAGCCCTGGCAATGTTTTGTGCGGGCCTGCATTATGACGCTTCCGGCGTTATGCCCCTGTACCAACTTCTCCCGCCAGTGCTCGTCATTCGGGCGAATGACATCCAACGTGAGCCCATGTTGTCGCATACGCTTCATGGGCTCTACCTGGAGGCCTTGCGCGTGAGGGACGGGAAGAATCTCGTGCTCCTGCGGGCATTCGAGCTAATCTACATCCTCGCGGTTCGGGTGGCGTTCGCGAGCTCGACGTCAACTGGTGCCCTGTCACAGGTGCTCCACGATCCGCGGATCTCGGGCGCGCTTCTTCAGATGTACACGCGCTATCGAGACAGATGGACAGTGGCAGGGCTGGCAAATGAAGTTGGAATGTCCAAATCGGCATTCTCCGAGCGGTTCCGTTCTTCAGTTGGCGAGTCACCTGCCCGGCATCTTGCACGCATCAGACTGACTGAGGCGAAACATCTTATCCGCTCCACTAATCTGAGCCTGGAAGAGATTTCTAGCCGAGTGGGTTACCAGAGCATCGTGGGAATGCATCTCGCATTCCGTTCCATGTTCGGGGAAACACCCGGAACGTTGCGGCGGCGCAAATCAGATACGTCACCCCATTTGGGCGCCTAACAGTCACGGATCAAACGTCGCGCACTTCCTGGCTTCGTGTGCACGCACGATCTCCTTCCGATCGAGAGCCTTCGACTTCGGACGTTTCTTAAAGCGTTCCGTCTTTCCGTTAATTGAGCGACCCTTGCCGCCTCCATATCGTGACAACCGATCGTGGTGACGTCGTCAAGCGAAGTCGTTCTTAAACCAAAGGCATACTTCAGCTCCCTTCACGGACGATCGCTCATCAACTTGCACATCAACACCTGCGGCAAGGCTATCCCGATGACGTTCATTATTTGTCCGCCCGGCGGCACCGAGTCTTACTATCGGACGACAGTCATTAGATCGCTCGACCCCCTCCAAGCGGACGAGTTCCTGCGAACGGTCCCGGGCGCAAACCACGAACGAGACATTCCTCATCTGATCTCGCTTCTCGACCGGCTTCGCGCCTCGGCTGAGACCATTAACTTCGAAACGCCGGAGTTCGGGCATGCGGCCATGCGCGATATCGGGATCGTTCTCGCATCCCTGAAGCGGCACGGCATCGAGCCAATCCCCGCGGTGCCTGGCATCGAGCCAATCCTGCTCAAGATCGGCGAACTGACGGACATGGTTCCGCGCGACACGGTTCACCATTACACGTCGTGGAATCCTGACGGCGCCCGCCGCCGGACCTACACCAGCGATCCCCAGGAACGTATCCTGCAGGAAGCCGTCGTCGACGTGTTTCCGCATCTCAGCGCCTCGCTCACCCTAAGCGAAGAACTGAGTGCCATGAACCCCGATGACGCGCGCTTTGCGCCGCTCGTGAACGCGCTTTCGCACGAGGCGAGCGCGATGGTCTCGTCAATCGACGCTGTCGTGAAGCAGGTTTCGCCTGTCTTCTTCGCGCAAACGCTCAGACCGTATTTTGAAGAAATCACTGTCGCTGGAGAGCAGTATCTGGGCCCCGCCGCCGCTCAGGTCCCTCTATGGCTCATTGACCTGTGCCTTTGGGCGTCCGACCGAAACAGCCCTGAATATGAGGCATTCCTCGTCGAGTCGGTCAAATACAGCCTGCCGCCCTGGCGCGCATTCTTCCACCGCCATCGAAACTCACCGTCTCTCGTGACCAAGCTTTCGACATTGCTCGAGGACAGGCACGGCGCAGTCGATGAAAACGTGATGAGAAGTGCCGAGAGCGTGGCGTTCCTTCTTCGCACGCTCAAGGTCTTCCGTGGCCGCCATCTCGGCATCGCGCGTGCCGCATACTCCGACGATATCCGGCTCTATGACAAAGGAAGCGGAGGCGCGCCCGTCGCGCTTCTGAAGGCAATCATCGATCTCACGGTCGAGAACGAGCGGCTCGTTCTCGTACGCAGACAGCCCAGCGCGCACCATCCCTTGAGCGCCGGCCCCCTGCCGTCCCCGGACCTCGCCAAGGATCCGCAACACCTCGATGTCGGATCACCTGGCCTTTGAGCGTGCGCGGTCTGTTTGACCGGTATCGCGGCCCCTGAAAGAGAGCTCCAAGGAGACCGATCCGTGTCGTCCAGCATTCTGATAGTCGGTGCAGGAATCGCCGGGCTAACCGCGGCACTTGCCCTTCAAGCCCGTGGTTTCGCGGACGTAGCCATTCTGGAAAGAGCGGCCGCCTTCGGTGACAGCGGATCGGGACTGAATGTCCTGCCCCCGGCTGTCCGTGAGCTCGACCGGCTAGGGCTCCTCGACATGCTCCTGCGCGGCTCGGTTCAACTCGACAGGCTCGAATATTCCACCCAACGCGGCCAGTTGATCTGGTCAGAAAAGCGGGGCTGCGCGGCCGGCTTCCGGTGGCCACAACTTTCCGTTTCCCGCTCCACTCTCCACCAGGGACTGTTTGAGCGCGTAACTTCGGTTCTTGGAAGCGCTTCCGTGATCATGGCATCGGCGGTTCAATCCATCGATCGACGGGCTGACGGCTCGCTGTCGGTGACCTGTCCGGACGGTCGGGCTTTCGGCGCGGACCTCGTCATTGGAGCCGATGGTATCCGCTCCGCCGTTCGAAGCGCGGTGGAGCCAGACTTCGCTGGCCTTCAACTCGCGCCTGTCACCATCTATCGCGGCAACTGCTGGCATCCTACGTTTCGTGATGACGACCGGACGATGATCATTGCCGGTGACGGCAGGAGCAAATTCGTCGTCTATCCAATGCTGCCCAGGCAACGATATGGAAACTCGCTCATCAACTGGGCGGCGGCGATACCCGATGATGCAACGTCGCCACACCCTCTCGGGCGCTGGAACGTCTCGGTTTCCTCGTCGGAAATTGCCAAGGAATTCGCCGGGTGGACGCTTGATGGCGTTTCTCCCTCGGCGCTGATTGAAGCCACCGGGCGCACCTATGCCTATCCGATGGTAGACATCGATCCCCTCGCCCGCTGGTCCAACGGATCCGATATCGTCCTCGTCGGCGATGCGGCGCATGCCATGTATCCGGTCGGTTCCAATGGCGCGACGCAATCGATCATCGATGCCGTCGCACTCGCCCATTTCCTGTCGATCGAAAACGGCATTCGGCACGCTCTGGCCGCCTATGAGCGCGACCGTCGCCCCAGGGTGAGCCAGATTCAGCTCTCGAACCGTCACAAGGGACCGGAAATCGTCGTCGATATCGCGGCCGAACGGGCGCCGTACGGTTTCGGGTCGATCGCCGACGTCTTCCCCGGAACCGAGCTCACCGACATTGCAAACAGATACGCCGCTCTCGCCGGAATGGAGCGTGAGCAGGCCAACGCCCCCTCGCCCTATGGCGCATCGATTCCCCACAAATCCTGAAAGCCAGCGCTGGAGCCTTCCATGTCAAGAACCGGTAAAGAGTATCTCGCGTCGATCGACGACGGCCGCGTCGTCTGGCACGGGTCGGAGCGTGTCAAATCAGTGGTAAGCTCCCGATATTACCGAAATGCGGCCGCTTCTTTTGCCGCTCTTTTCGATGCGGCGAGCAACCCGGATGATCTCGAGCTTTTCAACTATCGCTCGGCCGATCGACTGCGGCAGCGTGGCTTCCAGATTCCGGCGACGGTTGGCGACCTTTTGGGCAAGCGGAGCATGCATGAGGCCTGGGCCAGATACAGCTTCGGCTTTCTTGGCCGTACGCCCGATTACATGGCCTCAGGCCTGGCCGGTTTCATGGCCGCGAAACATGTCTTTGAAGGCGACGTTTATGACGGACGCCAGGCTCTCGAGCGTCTCTATCAGGACGCAGCCGACGGCTCGAAGTTCATCTCCTTCACGCTCACCAACATCAGGCCCGACCGCCGCGTTCCCTTGTCGCGACAGAACTCCGGCGGTGCCGACATTGGTGTCCGCGCAGTCCGTGAGACCGATGGGGGCATTTACGTTTCAGGCGTGAAGGCGGTCGGCACCGCGGCTCTCTTCTCCGACGAAATCATCGTCGGAAGCATCGAACCTCTGGACCTCGCCGATACTGACTATGCGCTGACGTTCTCCATTCCGCCGGCAACGGCTGGTGTAAGCCTCATCTCGCGTCAGTCTTATGAGGCAAATGCCGCCGACCCCCGGGACAATCCCTTGTCGTCCCGCTTCGATGAGAACGACGCCATGCTCGTCCTCGATCAGGCCTTCGTTCCCTGGGAGCGGGTCCTCACCTACCGCGACACGAAGGCCGCGTCGGCAATCTGGTGGGAAACGCCGGCCTATGTGTACATGGCCCAGCAGGCGTCAATCCGGTTTGCAACGAAGCTGCGGTTCCTCGCGGGTCTCGCCTGTCTCGCGGCGCGCGCCAATGGGTTGAATGACAATCCCCAGGTACGGATGACGCTTGGCCGTCTTCTTGGCTATGTCGAGATGGCGCGTTCGATGGTACTCGGCGCCGAAGCCGACCATGAGATGGTTCCCGGCACTCCGGGCGCGATCGCTCCCAACCGCCAGATCGTCTACGCCCAGCGAATTGTCGCCGCCGAGCTCTACCCAAAGTTCGTCCACGAGTTGCGGATGCTCTGCGGCGGGAGTCTCATCTATGTACCGCGCTCCGTCGCGGATCTGGACCACCCGGAGGTGGGCAAGGTGATCGCGAGCTACATGGCGACCACCGACCAAAGTGCCGTCGAGCGGACACGTCTCCTCAAGCTGATCTGGGATGCGACGTCGTCCGAGTTCGCCGCCCGCCACGCCCACTACGAGCAATTCTATCAGGGCGCTCCGCACGTCTATTTCAGCCAGATGGCCACGGAGAATGCCCTGTCGGCATACGGCGCCTTTGCCGCCAGCGCCTGCGACGATCCCTCACTATAATTCCCGATCAGGAGAGAACCCTTGAACCACCAGAAAACTATGGTGCTGCTTGCCGCGACGCAGCTCCTGCTCATCATCGACACCTCCATCATCAACGTCATCGTACCGACCATCGCAACCGAACTTCGCTTCTCGGAATCCGGGCAATCCTGGATCGCCAACGCATACCTCATCGCCTTCGGCGGAGCCCTGCTGCTGTCCGGCCGGGTTGCCGACCTGGCAGGCCGCGTTCGTGTCTTCCAGGCCGGCCTCCTCGTGCTGGTAGTTGGCTCGGCCGTCGCGGCGCTCGCCTTTTCTCCCCTCGCACTCGTTGTCGGCCGCGCCATACAGGGCCTGGGCGCAGCCCTCTCCGCGGCTGCGAGCCTCGCCCTCATTCTGGCGACGTTCCGCGGTCACGAGCGGGAACGGGCCTTGGGCATGCTCGCCGCCATGGCCGGCCTCGGGGGAGCGGCCGGGACATTCCTTGGCGGGGCACTCACCGAATGGCTTGGCTGGCGGTCGACATTCTGGGTAAACGTCATCATGGGAATGCTGCTGCTCGCGGCGTCGATCTCGATTCTGCGCCCCCTGAAGGGCAAGTCGGAAGCGAGGGCGATAGACCTTTCGGGAGCGATCCTCTTGATCGCCGGCCAGACACTCCTCGCATTCGGTATCGTTCGCCTTGGTGAAACATCCGACGGTCAGCGCGACGCCGTGCTTGCCCTGACAGGTTCCTTGATCGCGTTGACGCTGTTCTTCGTTCACCAGCGACGGGCACAGGCCGCCTTGATCCCGAACCGGACATGGAAAAACACCGGTCTCATCGCCGCGGCTGCCCTCGCCGGAACGGGACAGTTCGTGCTGTTTCCGATGTTCTTCATCGCAAACCTCTACCTGCAGAAGGCGCTCGGCTATTCGCCCTTTGCGTCCGGAATAGCCTTCCTTCCGCTCTGCGCGGTCGTCGTCCTGACCTCGAGCAGCATCGGCATCTTCATCCGGAAACTTGGTCTCGACTATACGATGGCGGTTGGATTTGCGGCCGTGGCCATCGGTCTCGGCTGGCTCTCGGCAATGCCTATCGGTGGCAATTTCTGGACGGATGTACTCGGACCAACGCTCATAGTCGGCGTCGGGCTTCCCATCATCGCGATTACTACGAATATTCTCGGCGGGCAGCACGCCGAGAGCGGCGAAGAGGGCCTCACCTCGGGCCTCCTCAATACCGCTCAACAGTTCGGGTCGGTCATGGGCCTGTCAGCGATGTTGAGCCTTGCTGCTTTCTACACAAGCCATCTCGAGACCCAGGCTGACCGTACAGCAATCGGCGCGCTGGTCGGGGGATATTCCCTCGCGCTAATGCTCGCATGTGCAATCGCTATCGCGACCGCTGTCCTTCTGGCTGTGAAAAGAGAACGGCGAATTGCGTCCGGGCAGCCGGACGTTTAAAAGCTCGGGAATTGAAGCTTGAGGGCAAGAGACGCGCGCCGGCCACTCACCCACTCCGGTGGCGGCCGGCCAGGAGGCCGTCGCCACGTGGTAGCAGCGACCGCACTTCGACGGACGTAGCCCGATTTTGGTACGGCGGCGGCCAGAACCAGCAAAAGTCTCTCTCAACGTCCAAGCCTTGATCCCAAACGGCCTACTGCGCGCTGCACCTCGATAGGTGTCCTTCTACCACGGTCACGTTGGAACCAACCGTTGTCGCTAGGCTCCTAAAGCCAGCTGCGGCCACCCGGCCTGCTGCGGCGTTGATCATGGCGTTTGAAATCTCGTATCGTGCGATGCTCCAGTGCCCCGGCGGATTGTTGTCGAAGACGATGTTCCACGGAAATGGCCTTGGCTGATCGTAGGGATCGGCGTTGACGGGGACAGCCAGGTTTCCGACCTCATCCCTCGCGCCTACGGGCGGATTGTTGGTAGCCAGGAAGTCCACTTTGAGGAAGCATTGGGCGAACGGCATCCCCTGACGCGCCGCGGTATCGCTTGGGAAGTGGAAGAATGTCAGCGCCGCGGGTTGCCCGCTGACGCCGAAATTTGATGTCGTCCAAATCACGACGCCTGTAGAACCATCGGCGGTTACTGGACGGTAGACCGAGTAGGCGTATGCGGGGCTGAGCGCGCAGACCAGCGCCAGGATCGCGAGCGTTGCTCTGACAAGGCGCAAGTCTGCTGAAATAATCTCCCGCACGTTGCATCTCCTCCGGGCGGGACAAGCCGCACTCTTAGCCGGATGCATCCTCTGCGAGAACGATGCCGTTCGTCTACCGGTAAAATTGAGGGAACCCGTCGAAACTAGCGCTCTATGTAAGGCATCACCTCAGGCTGCCGGAGGCTAGGCATCGGCCGCCGTACGACGGCGACGTACATGACGTTGAGTTCGTCGATTACCATTAGAAAGGACTAATGATGGCCAGAGAAATCCCCCTTCCTCACCCTGGGGAAGTCCTCAAGGAGGAGTTCCTCGACGCGATGGGCGTGAGTGTCTACGCCGCCGCTAAGGCTATCGGAATCTCGCGCAGTCAGCTCAACTCCATCTGCAAAGGGGAGCATCGCATCACCGCCCCGATCGCTTTGCGGCTCGGGAAGTACCTCAATTTGGACGCTGCCTGGTTCATGAACATGCAGACAAAGTATGACTTTTAGACTTCTTCTGAGGAGCTTGCCCCCCAACTTGAAGCCATTCAGCCGCTTGCGGTAGCGGCATAGCCTAGGCCCTACTTTGCGAGGCGGGGCACGCCATTGAAATGGTTGATTGTCGCGAGCCGTCAAACGCATGCCTGGGCGACGACATGGGTCACACTCGGCCCAGAAAGGACCTTGGAGGCACTCTCTGCTCCTGTTAGAACAGGCTCACTAGCTAGAGATTCACAGTCGTGAGGGTTGGGGCTTGCACACGTTTCGACTGCTTACACTCATTGTGGCGTATGTCCTCTACGGTGGCCAATCGTATGCCTGCCAGAGGCAACAGGATTTCGGAACAGCGGATTTTCTCTTTGCGGACGTCGTTGTTGAAGCACGAGTGGTGGGGTATCGGACTGATCCGCAGAGAAACATTGCGTTTCTGGACTTGGAGACGATCAAGACTCTTAGTGGCTTCGAAAAGGAACGGTGGACGGCCGATCTTCGTCCGTTCACCTCAAATGTTCCTAAAGCCAACATCTGGGACTCTCCGGTTTTGATCCCTTTGCGGGGTCGCATAACGGAAACCGGGGAATATACAGCCACCGTCGTTGATAAGCATTGTGCACCGCTGGCACTTTTGCGGACCGATAGCGTACCTGGCAGCACTCTCAAGGCTGCTTTAGAAGCTATGTCCCGCAAGTGATGACCGGGCTTTGGCGCTAGCGTGATCACCTGAAAGTTTGACCGAAATTTCCCTAGCTAGTTCAGGCGATTAAGTCGTGCTCGGTGGCATTTGCTACCTAATGCCGCAATTCTCCGGCATTAGGTAGCAAAGTCCACCAAAGCCGTCCTACGCCACTGAATCAAAAGAGCAATTCCAGAAAATTTCCGAACTTGTAGAAGCTGAGGTTGAGGTGCAGACGTCGGCCGCGTTTAATTGCAGCCCCGGGCTTTTAGTCGGACCTCGTCCGAAGAACGCCAGCGACAGCGGACACTAGCCCAGTGTACCTGCAAACCGTTCTGGCCACCTTTCGCGTTGAAAGACCTCGCCGATGAAATCAATAAAAACACGGGTTTTGTTGGGAAGTAAGGTTCGGTTCGCATAGTAAATCGAGATCGGACCAGCGTCCGCGTACCATGCAGGTATCAACCGGACGAGTTCGCCGTTCTCAAGGTAGGACAATGCGTCCGGTTTCGCGATCATGGCGACGCCAAGCCCTAGAACCGCAGCCGATCGCATTGCGGCCGGGTCGTTGACGACGATCCTTTCCTTCAGCGCCGCCGACTGCTCTTCACCTGCGACGTTTCGCATCAGCCATTGTCGAATTCGACCTGTCCGCAATGAACGCATGACGATCCCGTCTAGCTCAGTCAGGCCGGATGGGTCGTGAGGCGGAACGCGGTCCTGCATGTATGACGGCGAGGCGACCGCGATGATGTGGGCCGAGGCAAGGGTTTTTGCGATGATGCCCGGCGTCAACTCGAATCCGCCACCGATCGCCGCGTCGTATCCCTCGGCGATCAGGTCAACCTGCCGATTCTCGAACATCCATTCCGGCCTGATCAGCGGGTATCGGCTCATGAACTCAGGCAGTTTCGGGAGAATGTACTCAATTCCAAATGTGGGGCTCATGCTGAGCCTCAGCACACCTGCCGGTTCAGTCTGTTCATTGGAAGCCTCCGCAATCGCACCTTGAAGGCTCTCCAGGTGATCACGGACCGAATGGAGGAAGCGCTCGCCCGCCTCCGTCAGTGCCAGACTCCGTGTGCTGCGCTGGAAGAGCCGAAGCTTCAGGTTGGATTCCAGAGCGGCGACGTTCCTGCTGACCGCTGCTGGTGTCAATCCCAGCCTGCGGGCTGCGGACGAGAAGCTGCCAAGCTCGGCGCTGCGAACGAAGGACTCCAGATTTGCCAGTGTTTCCATGAGGCATCTTTCAATGATTGCTTGAAATTAATAACAGTCATTTGTCTCTAATCATAGGGGAATAAGAAGGCGATATTCACTCCATCGAAACCAAGCAATGGAGTGATCGCAATGACCAACATCTCTCTGAAACTGTCCGGCAAGACCGCTCTCGTCACGGGCGGCTCCCGTTCTATCGGCGCAGCCATCGCAAAGCGCCTCGCGGCAGATGGAGCCGCCGTCGCCATCACCTACAGCGCCTCGCCGGAAAAGGCAGCCGCAGTCGTGAAGGAAATCGAAAACGCGGGCGGTCGTGCCATCGCCATCCATGCCGACTCCGGGAATCCTGAATCCGTACGGGCCGCGGTGGCCAAGACGGAGGAAGCGTTCGGCTCCCTCGACATCCTCGTCAACAATGCCGGAATCGCACTTGGTGGTCCGATCGAGGACATCAAGTTCGAGGACTACGAACGCATGATCGCAGTCAACGTGACCGGTGTGTTCGTCGGCACGCAGGAGGCCGCACGCCGTATGAAGTCCGGCGGTCGCATCATTCACATCGGCTCTTCCATGGTCCGCTATGCAGCCTTTCCGACAGCCTCTCTCTACACGCTGACGAAGGGAGCCGTCGCCGGCTTCAACCGCAGCCTCGTGCGAGACCTCGGCCCCAAGGGCATCACCGTGAACACCGTCCACCCTGGCCCGACCGACACCGACATGAATCCGGATGGAGGTCCCGTCTCGAAGATCGTCGGCCCCGGCATGGCGATCGGCCGCTACGGCAAGGACTACGAGGTCGCCAGTGTCGTGGCTTATCTCGCCAGCCCCGAGGCTGCCTTCGTAACCGGCGCTGACATCGTCGCCGATGGCGGCTTCACCGCCTGATCAGCAATCCAACCTTGGAGATCAACAATGTCTATCGGTATCATTGGAGCCGGGGAGATCGGCTCCGCGTTCGCCCGCGCGCTTGCTCGAAACGGTATCGCCGCAACGATCGCCAACAGCCGCGGTCCAGACACGCTTCGGGACCTTGCACGCGAACTGACACCACACATCACGGCAGGCACTATCGAGGAAGCGGCCAAGGCCGATCTCGTCCTGGTCGCCGTGCCGTGGTCGAAGTTGCCAAAGGCATTGGCGGGTCTTCCTGATTGGGCCGGGCGCATCGCTATCGACGCCAACAACCCGATCGAGCGTCCGCTTTTTCAGCCGGCTGAACTCAATGGCCGTCTGTCGACTGAAGTCTTCGCTGACCTGGTGCCAGGCGCTCGTGTCGTAAAGGCGTTCAACCATCTCCCTCCGCATTTGCTCTCTGGCGATCCGCGCGCTGAGGGTGGAAGCCGCATCCTCTTTTACTCGGGAGACGATGCGAGGTCGAAGGCCGAAGTTGGTGCACTGATGGCCAAGCTGGGCTTCGCGGGGATCGATCTCGGTCCGGTCTCGGTCGGTGGAAAGCTCGTGCAATTCCCAGGCGGTCCGCTCCCCGCACTCAACCTTGTGAAATTCGGATGACGAACCTCGGCCGGAAGCTCATGCCTCCGGCCGAAGGCTATCACTGTAAGGACCTTCGAAGGCTCCGTTTTCACCGGAACCAAGGTAGTCGGGATGCCATTTCAGGTCTGGTGGTTTTTGCTACCTAATGCCGCAATTCTCTCGATATGATGCACAACGGAGTGCTCTCGACAAAAATTTATGGCGATCGCGAAGGGTCGACAGGCAGCGAATAGCGATCGCGCACGAAGTCGAGAAAATGCCGCAACGCAAGGTTCGAGTTTTCCTTGCGCCAATAGCCCGAATAGCTGACCAAAGTGGCGCCCTGAGGACCGTGGAGTTCTCGTAGAACCACGTTCCGGTATTGTGCTCCGGCGGCGCCTTCGCAAATGATCGTCACGCCCAAACCACCGCCCACCATTCCCATTATCGACTCCCGGCTGACCGCTTGGACGTTGTACCTCGGACGTCTCTCGAATACCGAGACGCGGCCCAAAAGCATGTCACGAAACTCAGGACCGGGGTCATTCGCGGTGAGCAGGACCGTTTCCCCGCTGAGATCCCGCCATTGAACCGAACCGCGAGCAGCAAGCGGATGGTCTGCCGGCATTGCGAGAAACAGTCGTTCGCTCCAAAGCGCTGTGCGGTCCACTCCCGGATAGTTCGCCTCGCCCGCCATGATGGCGAAGTCGATCGCCCCTTCCCTCAGCCCATTCACGAGATCTTCGCGTGTTGCTTCGACGCCGTCCGTCTCAATGTCGGGTCTGTGCTCCCGCCAGCCGCTCATTGTCGCGGACAGGTTGCCGGCAGATACCGGGCAAGCATGGCCAACCGTCAGGGCACCGGCCTGGCCCAGTCCGGCGGCGCGCATGCTCTGAACGAGCTGGTCAACCTTGCTGACGATATGGCGCGCCTCCCGGATGAATTCGTCACCCGCCGGGGTTGTCGAAACTCCGGAAGACGTTCGTATGAACAGTTTCACGCCCAGGCAATGCTCGACGTGGAACACACTCCGGCTCAGCGTCGATCGCTTGACGGCAAGTTCCTCCCCGGCACGATGAAAGCTGCGGCAGTCCGCGGCCGCGATTGCATGACGAAGCTGGCGGATATCGAACGGCATTGGCCTCTCCGACTTTACTCAAAGCCTGCGGAGCACCCGCAGCGAACCTCGCAATAAGACGTGCCTTGGCAGAGACACGAGGCAGCGACGGTCGACCACGCGAAACCGTCTCCTCTGCTCTCACGTCAGAGATTGTGCCCTTATTCTCTGGCTCCGTTGCCCTGGGCGCGTTTCTTGCCGAGCCCAAACTGCTTCGCAAGCGCTGATCGCTTCGACGCAGAGTTCGGCGCCATCATCGGGTAATCGTCTGGAAGGTCCCACTTCCGCCGATACTCCTCAGGCGTGAGAGCGAGCTTTGACAGGTGCCGTTTGAGAGACTTGAACTTCAGCCCGTCTTCAAGGCAGATGATGTAGTCCTTTGTGACGGATCCGCGTATATCGACCACCGGGACGGGCTTGCGGACGTCGGCGGGACTTCCATTTCTCAGCCGTTCGAGCACACCGCCGACATTGGATATCATGTCCGTCAGTTCACCAGTCGAGACGTGATTGCGGGCGACGTAGCTCGCGACGATGCGGGCAGCAAGCCGAACGCTCAGTGTCGTACCGGGCTCTTGAATGTTCTTCGTCATTTTCTCCTCGGCGGTCTCCCGGCAATCGGGTGGCGTTGTCCCTGCTTCGGCTATTCGCAGAAGGCGCGCTCGCCGTTCTGCAAGAATCTCCCTGTTCATCTTGGATTACCGCTCCCGCAACGCTTCGCCGGCTCGATTGAGCGGCTTCAGAATATAGGCGAGCACGGTCTTGCGGCCGGTCCTGATCTCGGTGGTGGCCACCATGCCCGGCATGATCGGATGGCGCTTGCCATCCTTCGTCTCGAGATAGGCGTGGTCCGTCAGGACATAGACACGGTAGTAGTAGATCCGCTTGTCGACCTGATCCTCGATCGTGTCCGGAGACACGCGCTCGACCTTTGCCGGCAGCGTTCCATAAATAGAGGACTCATAGGCCGTGATCTTCACCGTTGCCTCCTGTCCAGGATGGATAAAGGCAATGTCCCTGGGGCTGAGACGCGCCTCGATCAGCAACTGATCGCCGAGAGGCACGATCTCCATCAGAACGCCACCGGAACCGACGACACCGCCGATGGTCGACACACGGATGTCCTTGACGATGCCGCGTGCTGGCGATGTGATCGTCGTCCGGCGCAATTGGTCCGCGCGCCCCTCGCGGACCTTCAGCAGCGGCTCGAGCTCTGCCATCGTCTTCGCGAAATCCGCCTTGAGCGCGACATAGTACTCGCTCTGCGTCGCCGAGAGCTTGGCCGAATACTCGGCCGCCCTCTGCCTCAACCGCAGAACCTCGACCTCATTGGTCGCGCCTGAGCGCAACAGCGGTGTCGTTATCGTCAACTCCTCCTCGGCAAGACGGAGCTGTGTCTTGAGATTGGCGACGTTCTCGGTGAAGGCGCGACGATTGGCGACGAACAGCTGGCGCTCCCGGTCCACGACGTCCCCTTCCGTGAGCTCAACGGGAAAAGCCACCTCGCCGCGATCACTCATCTCCGCCTCAAGACGCGCCGCCCGCGCCCGGAGCGCCGCGATCTGGACGAGTGTCTCTTCCATCGAGGACCGCGCCTGGACGGGATCGAGAGTGGCGAGCCGCTGCCCGGTCTCTACGATATCTCCCTCCCGGACCAGGAGTTCGGCCAGGATGCCTCCCTCGAGGCTCTGAATGATCTGCCCCTTGGAGGCCGGCGTCACCTTGCCCTCCCCGATTGCCACCTCATCGAGCTCGGCGAAGCCGGCCCAGCCGATGAAAATCGCGATAGCGGCGGCAATCAGCCACAACAGAGACCGCGAGCGCCCCGCCCCATCGCCAACGGAAGCCATGATCGAAGCGTTGCTCATCGGTAGTCCGCCTTCACCGGATGCGGCCTGTCGCGGTCATCCGCCCGACCGCCCGCAAGCGTGTTGAGGATCTGATCCTTGGGACCATCGCGGACGATGCGACCACCGTCGATCACGATGATCCGGTCGACGAGTGACAGCACGGGATAGCGATGCGTGGCGATGATGAGCGTCCGTCGCCCCAACCAGCTCTTCATGCGTTCGATGATGGCAAGCTCGGTTGCCTCATCGAGCGACGCCGTCGGCTCGTCCAGAAGGAGAATGTTGGGCGAGCGCAGAAACGTCCGCGCGAGCAGCAGCGATTGCTTCTGGCCGCCCGAAAGCCCCTGCCCGCTTTCGCGCAGCATCAGATCGAGGCCATTCGGCTGGTTGAGCACCAGCTGGTCGGCGCAGGAAAGCCGCATCGCCTCGAGAATCTGCTCGTCCGTCGCCAACGGATTTGCGATCAACAGGTTCTCGCGCAGCGTACCATAGAACAGGCTCGACTCCTGAAGCACGAAGCCGATATCACGCCGGATGTCTGCGACATCGATCAGGTTCATGGTGGTGTCGTTAAAGAGAATCCGACCCTGGGCGGGCGTGGCAAGGCCTCCGGCAAGCCTCAGCAAGGTGGACTTGCCTGCCCCAACGCGGCCGAGAACGGCGATGCGTTCCCCGGATTCGATCTCGAGCCGTGGAATGACGAGCGCCGGCTTCTCCTCAGGCCCATAGGCATAGGCGACGTTCTCGAAGCGGTAGCGACCGACGAGAGCAGGCTTGTGATAGGCGTCCCTGTCCGGATCGTGGTCGACCGGCAAGGAGATGAGGTCATCGAGCCCCTTCTTGCCGACGCGTGCGTTCTGGATACGGCCGAGCACCGCCGAGATCTGCCCCAGCGGCGCAATCGTCCTGCTCGTCAGGATCGAGCAGGCAAGCACCGCGCCAAAGGAAAGCCCGCCATCGAGAATGCCGTAGACGCCGGCGATGATGACACCGACATAGGCGACCTGCTGCACCATCTGCGAGAAATTGACGAGCAGACCCGCGAGATAACGCTGCTTCAATCCGATCTCTCCGCTGACGCGGTTGACCTTGTTCCACAAGCCGCGGAAGCGCGGTTCGGCCTGCAGGACCTTGATATCCTCGACCCGATAGATCGCCTCCATGAGGATCGCATTCCGGAGCGCCGCCTCGCTCAATCCCTCCTTCGCGAGCTTCGCAAGCGGTAGCTGCGCCAGAATTCCTGGCACGACCAGCAGCGGGATCGCGGCCAGTGGGATGAATACCAATGGTCCGCCCAGCACCCAGATAATGAAGAGAAACGCGACGACGAAAGGCAAGTCGATCAGCACGCCCATCGTGCTCGATGTCAGGAGTTCACGCATCTGTTCGAGATCGCGCAATTGCGCGATCAAGGTGCCTGGCGATCGGGGCGCATCATTACGGATATCCAGCACGCGGGCGAAGAACATCGCCGAGAGCTTCAGGTCCGCCTGCTTCCCGAATTGATCGGCAATCGACACGCGCGCGGTGCGGATCAGGAGCTCGAGCACGAGCGCCAGCACCACGCCCGACGCGAGTACCCAGAGCGTATTGGTCGAGCGCGCCGGGACCACACGGTCCCACACCTGCATCGCGAAGAGAGAAGTGCCGATCGCCAGGAGATTGCCGAACAGCGATCCGATGCCGAGTTCGAAGAAAATGCGCCAGCTGCTGGTGAAAATGTCCCTGAGCCAGAAGTCCCGGCGTGCCCTGAGATAGGCGTCAACGCGCTGGTCTTTTGCGACCTCTCGTACCTGCACGAGAAGCACGCGCTCGCCACCAGCCTGTTCGACCTCATCAATCGGCAGCGAACGCTCGATGGTGGTGCCGTCGACCGTAAACGCTACCCGGACACTGTCATTCGCAATGCCGATGATCACACCCACGAGCCTGTCACCCATCGGGATCAATGCCGGCAACATCTCCACGGCAAGGTGTCTAAGGGAAAGCGCGACGAACTGCGCGGAAAGACCCGCGGCCTGCGCGACATCGACGATCGCCTGATCCTGTTCGCCAGCAATCCCCCAAGCCGATGCGTTGCGCACGAGCTCGGGTGACACTGTGATGCCCAGACGGCTGCTCGCTATCAGAATGGCGCTGACCCAGCGCTCTATCGACGCCAACCGTTCTACTTCGCCCTCAAAGGCAGAGGTCTCGACCGAAGTGGCGTCCGTCATTTCCGCCGGCCCTCCGCGATTTTCAGGAGAGCAACGAATCTTCCGACGGCCGTGTAGGCCTTGATTCCCGCAAGAACCCCGTCCGCCACCGCATTGGTGCGTTCCACCTGGGACAGGTAGATTTCCCGTTCGGCGTTGATGACCTCCGTCAGAGGACGCTTATCGAGCGTGTATTCCTGCCAATAGAGATCGCGGGACGAACGCGAAAGCGTGAGCACCTCGTCATAGCTCGCGAGCCGCGCCGCGGCACCCGAAGCCTCGGTCTCGGCGGAATTCAATGCCGTGCGCGTGACCATGCGCTGGTTCTCGAGGGCCTGAGCGGCAGCCAGCCGCTCTGCTTCGGCCGCGGCGATCTGATGCTTTGCGAGCCCACCGAGCGAGTAGTTTCCGCGAAGGGAGACACCGAGCCAGGTACTGTCATTGGCATTGGTCCGGCCGGTCGACATGGAGCGGCTGACCCCAACGCCAATCGAAGGCAAGCGCTCAGCCTCAGCAAGCTTGACCTTGGCATTCGCTGCCTCCATTGCAGCGCTCGCCGCGAGAACCGCGGGCGTATGTTCGATGTCACCGCCGCCGCTCCCGAGGCGGCCAACGAAGTCGCTCGTGCCGCTTAGCTTGGCGACACGTTCCGGCCGGACGCCGGTAAGCTCCGCGAGTTTCCCCGCAGCGACGTCGAACCGGGTCCTCGCCTTCAAAGCCTCCGCCTTTGCGCGCTGGATCGCGACATCGGCCTGGTTGAGATCGGATGCATCGGAAAGACCCGCCTCGACGCGTTCATCGATCTTGGCGCGCGTCTCGCCAAGCGCCAACGCCTGACGCTCAGCCGCGGCGATCACGTCCTGGCTGGCCGCAAGCTCGACAAAAGTGGACGCCGTGTTGTAGGCGACGCCCTCGACCGTGTCGTTCAGAAGATGCCGTTGCTTGCCCAGCACCGCGTCGGCGGCCGAAATCCGGCTCGAAGTCCGCCCGAAATCGTAAACGAGCTGATTGACGCCAAGCGAAGCGCGGACACCTGTCGAATTGCCGTCGCTCCCGAAGCTGCCGCCGAAACCCGGCTGAACGCCATATTCGATCGTCGGATACCAGGCGGCCTCCGCGATCGCGACTTCCGACGTGCTCTGGGCCACGATCGCGTTCGCGCGGCTGATGTCGGGATGGCGCGAAATCGCAACCCCCACAGCCTCGGCAAGGCTCATTCCGTTGATCGAGACGCGGCGCGGCGCGAGCGAGGCCGTCGCGGAAGGAGAGATCGCACCCGTGATGATAGGTGCTGTGTTTGGGGCTTTGATCGGCGCGGTCTTCGTGCCCGCGCTGCCATGCTCGCTCGCGCAGCCAGTGAGACCGACGGCGACCGTCAGCACGAGGAGCCCCGGCCAACCGCGGAAGACCTCACACCTTCCTCGTGTCACACGCAGGCTTTCCGTCTTGAATTCATTTGCTTGGGGCATTCTGAGTTTCTTCTTCCCTTCCCGAATTCACCGTTCTTCGCTTCAGCTGATCCAGCTCGACCTAGTGGAGCGAAGCCCGCCGCGAGCTCGGCAAAACGGAGACGTCAAATTGCTGGAGGTAAGCTTGGACGTCGGCGCGCGTCTCCTGAGGCAGACGGCGCAATTCGGCGCGGGCAGCGGCTGCGGTCACCACGCCCAATGGCGCGGCAACGAACATCCAGTTCACCATGTGGAAAATCCCCTGCCAGCCGGTTCCGACATAGGCCTCGACGTCCACGAAACGCGGCGTGCGCCGCTGGAAGCACTGCTTCAGTTCCGCATAGCTGTCGGGGATCGGGGTCCTTGCGACATCGCGCCAGAACGGCGTGTCCCTGCGCGGGCAGTCATAGTGCATCCGCAGAAAATCGCGGATGCCAGCCCAGCACTGGCCGTTGGCGCGATTGTACCCGTCGATGATCTGCCCGCTGACGACGCCGCCCCCATCGATGAGGACTCGCTCGAGATTTCTGAGCTGCTCCAGCATCTGGCCGATCGAGGTCGCCTCGAGTGGTTCAACGAAGCCGGACGCGAGCCCGAGAGCCACGACATTGTTGATCCAGACCGTCTCGAAGTGACCCGCCTCGAACCGAAGCGTGCGCATCGGCGAGATCGGATGGCCGAGATGGGCCTCGATCTCCGTGAGCGCCGACTGCTCGTCGATGTGCCGGCTGCTGAAGACATAGCCGGCGCCGACGCGCTCGATCAGCGGGATCTGCCACATCCAGCCCGCCTTCATCGACACCGCCCGCGTCAAGAGCGCGGGATTCTCGTGTGGATTGGGCAGATGAAACGGGATGGCCCGATCGAGCAGCAGATAATCGGAAAAGGATCGCCAGGGCGCGCGAAACGTCCCGCCGATGCCGATCCTCGCCAGGCCGGAGGCGTCGATCACGAAGTCGACGTCCAGACTGCCACCGTCCATTTCGATCGCCCGGACATGACCCTGCTCGTCGAGCGACAGTTCCTCGACACGTGCAGTCCGGTGAACGATACCGCGGCCCAGCGCGATTTTCTTGAGGTAGGTCGCGACCCGATGGCTATCGAAATGATAGGACGCCAGCAGGCCGGATTTCTCCGTCGCCAGCAGCGCGCGCATTTCATCCTGAGATGCGTTCCGGGCAATCGCCTCGAAACCCGGCACGCAGGTGTGCAGGTCCTCACCGACGGCGATCCGGGCAGAGAGAAGCGGGAAGAACCCGCTTTGACGCCACTCCAGTTCGGGGATGCCCGGCCCGCCGAAGAGATGATAGTAGCAGTCGTTGCGCCCGCCGCCCCGCCAGCCCTCATAAACGAAACCGAGCTTGTAGGCCGCGCCGGTCTCGCGAACGAATTCATCGACGGGAATCCTGTTGCGGTTGAGGGCGTCGACGAGATTGAGAAGCCCCCCTTCCCCAACGCCGATGATCCCGATATCCGGCGATTCAATAAGCGTCACCTCGACTGCGGGGCTGAATATCCGCCGCAATGTGAGCGCGGCGAACCAGCCGGCGGTACCGCCGCCGACAATCGCCACTCTTTTTGGTGCTGAGAGATCGAGCATCCATGTCTCCGACCTGGGATGTTGTTCTGGTCGTGAAGTCGGCAGGAGTGCTCATCACACCCCTGCCGCCTCTCGTTTTGAGATCAGACGACGATCTGATGGTTGGCGAGCAGCGTCTCGAGGTCCGTGGTAACGTTCTGAAGGGTGACCAAAGGTGTCGCGCCAAATGCGCCGCCGCTGCCGTCGCGGTCGATGCTGATCGTCGTGATACCGCCGCTGCTCGTCACGTTGACGAAGTCACCGATCGTCTCGCCGGCATCCATGGTTGCAACACCGTTGATGTAGTGCGCCGCCCCATCCGCATCCTTTGTGTAGCCGGACAGCAGTTGGGAGATGTCGATCCGATCGGCGTTGGGCGTCGCCTCGTAGGTGCCGACCTTGAACCCGTAGATCACGTCGCTGCCGTTCCCGCCGGTAGCGTCGGCACCATTGATGAGTTCGTAGAGCAACGTGTCGCGACCGCCATGGGTGAGATGGAACGTGTCGGTCCCGCCCCGTCCATTGAAGACATTGTCGGCCGCGCTGTCGGTGAACGTGTCGTTGCCCGAACCGCCCGCGATCCCTTCGATGTTGAGGAAGGTTTGCGACCCGAAGCCCGTGTTTTGCGCCGTCGTCAGGCTCAGATCCACGTTGATCGCCGTGCTGCCTGCAAGCTTGTAGTCGACGACGTCCATCCCGCCGGTATTGCTCCACTGGCGCGAGTTCGAGACGATCGTCGTACCGCCGCCGCCATCGAACTTGTCTGCTCCGAGCGTGGCGAAGAACGTATCGTTGTAGCCCGTGCCGATGATGCCGTTTCCGGTATTGGCGTTGTTCACCGCGCCACCCGCTTCAGCCGTCAGGACATAGGCGTCATGCGCAGGGCCCGTTGTCAGCCCGGTCCAGGAAGCGTTGACGTTTTCGATCGAGTGGCCGCCGATGCTTGTGACGCCGCCGACATCCTGGGACGAACCGCCGATGTTGCGCAGCAGGACCGCCGTGTAGGTCTCGCTCGGGTTCAGACCGTAAAACTCCAGAATGGCCGAACTATCGCTGGTCTGGTTGCCCGACTGCGGATTGAGCACTCGTGTCGCGACAAGATTGCCATTGGAGTCATAGAGCTTCACGGTGTTGCCGTAGAGCGCGTTGATCCCGTTCTTGTCGAGGATGCGCAGATGAAGGCTGGTACCCTCCGCGACTGAGGCATTGTTCTGAACCAGCTTGGCGCCCGCTGTCCCCGTGAAGAAGATCGCGTCGCGATCACCGTCCCAGTCGAGGTCCAGAGTCAGAAGACCGGTAATCGCGCTTCCGGCACCAGTATCAGCCATCGTCGTCAAGGTTGACTGGCTGAAGCTGACGGCGCCGCCGGCCGAGTTGTTGCTGAACAGCAGCACGTTTTGCATGCCGTTCGGATCAGCGCCCGTATAGTACGGGATCTCGATCACATCCATCCGCCCGTCGGCGTTCCAGTCCACGGCCACCGAGCCGCCGCCAGCAAGGCTGTCACCCATGTTGTAGTGGCGGTTATAGGATTCGTGGATCGGGTCGCTGTCGGTATTGTTCGCGGAGATCTTCCCCGTGCCATCGTTGAAGAAGATCTTGCTCTGGTTCTGGATGGCCGCCGTGGCGCCATAGGTGCGCGCCTGGAAGAGATCGAGCCAGCCGTCGCCATCGAAATCGGCCCAGGTCATAGACGGACCGTCGAAGGTCAATCCCTCTTGATTGTAAAGGGTGTTCTCGACGATCTGGGTAACGTCCAGATTGCCGTTGCCGAAGTTGCTCGTGATGACCAGCCGGTAGTTGTTGGCGGTGATGGTCGAGTTGCCGGTAATGTAGTTCGTGCCGGCGGCACCCTGGTACGCTATATCAACGGCGCCATCATTGTTCAGATCCACGGTGGAGATCAGCTTTTCCGGCGTGGCCTGATACCGTTCATCGGGCCACGGCACGGAGTCGAAACCAATCGCCGGATCCTTGCGGAAAGGTGTCGCGCCACCGTCATTCAGGACGAACGAGGTGTCGTACCCGCCGCCGGCCTCCTCATCGTTCGGAGTGTTGTCGCCGTAGACCATGTCGACGTAACCGTCGCCGACCTTGTCGTAGGCCGCAGCGCCGCCATACCAACTCCAGGTATTGGCGCTCGTTGTGCCCGACCCGCTATAGGCGACGCGGTCCGAATACAGGGCCTCATTGCCAACCTGGAACGCGTAATAGCCGTTGTTCGTATTGCTCGGCGTCGTCCCGGGAACGGACGGCTGGACATAGCCAGGCCCCCTGTTCTCGAAGGCCTGCTGACCGTCCCAATAGGCGGAGTCGACGCCGAACATATCCATGTCGCCGTCACGATCGAAATCCATGAAGGTAACCGAACCGAACACGCCTTCGTTGCCCTTGAGAGTATTCGTGGAGAACGACGCAACATTCGTGACGTTCGTGCCGTTGGCGTCGAGCACCGTCATGTTCGAGAAAATGCGCCACTGGCCATCCTCGCCGATGGTCATTGCCGTTGCCTTGTTGGCAGCGTCGGTCGACCCGGGGATCGTCGGCGCCGCCAACGGGCTTCCGATGACGAGTTCAGCTACCGTGTCGTCCTGGGTGATGACGAAGCCCAGCGCATCCTTCAGCACAGCGACCACGTTATAGGTGGTCCCCGCGGCAAGCGCATCGCCCACCGGGATCTGGACGTACCAGGTGTTGTTCATCGGATCGACGACCACGGCCCCAGTCTGGGAACTGTAGGTCTTGCCGTTGATCGTTACCTCCACATGCTCGCCCGGCTGGATTTCAAAGCCGGTCGAGCCTGTCACGATCGGCGTGGTGTCGAGCGTGCTCTGCGCGTTGACAACAACGGTCAGGTCGACGTGAAGTGTGAACTGGCCCGAGGGCGTGCTTTCATTGCCCGCAGCGTCCGCCACTGCGGCGCGATAGGCATGGCTGCTGCCATCGGCGAGATTGGGGAGCGCGAAGCTCCAGGTCTGGCTACCGGTCATGGTCGCAGTGCCGACGAGCGTAGTGCCATCATAGACGCGCACCACCTCCCCAGCCCCGAGCGCGGTGCTGGTCGTGCCGTTGAGCACCGGCGTTCTATCGTCGGTGGTCAGGCCGCTGGCGAAGTTGCCCTGCAGCGTCCCAACATTATCCGTGAAGGACACGATCGTGGCGGTGGAGCTGGGCGGCGTTGTGTCGACGATGACGACCTGGCTGTCGGTCGTGCCGACATTGCCGGCGGTGTCAACCACCCGCACCTGGTAGGTGTAGTTGCCGTCGGTCAGCGTGCGGCCGTCCGCATAGCTCCAGGCTCCGCCCGTGACCGTGAGATCGCTCCAGCTCGCGCCGCCGTCGACACTGATCTGCGCCTTCTCGCCCGCACCCAGCGTACCGGCCAACGTGCCATTGACCGTGAGCGCGGTATCACGAGTGATGAAATCACCGACCCATCCGGTGTCATCGCTGATGGAGGTGATGTCGATGACGATCGACGATGCCGGAGGCGTCGTGTCGACGGTGACGATCTGACTGTCGGTAGTGCCGACATTACCGGCCGCATCCACCACGCGGACTTGGTAGGTGTAGCTGCCTTCGGTCAGCGTGCGGCCGTCCGCATAGCTCCAGTTGCCGCCGGAAACCGTCAGGTCGATCCAGTTCGCACCGCCGTCGATACTGATTTGCGCTTTCTCGCCCACGCCCAAAGTGCCGGTCAGCGCGCCGTTCACTATCAGGTTCGTATCCTTCGTAACGAAGTCGGCGTTAGATGCTCCGGTGTCGTCGGTGATCGACGTGATGTCGATGACGATCGACGAAGCAGGAGCGGTGGTGTCGACGGTGACGCTGAGCGCTCCCGATTGGCCACTCTCGTTGCCGGCCACATCGGTCAGCGTGTAGCTGAGCTGGTGCGCGCCCTCCGCCAGCGGCGTTGCCGGCGTCAGCGTGCCGGTCGCCGCATCATAGGCCGCGGGAACCTTCACGCCATCGACATAGAGCGACGGCGTCGTGCCGGCCGGAACCGTGCCGATATTGATGCCGGGCGTCGTGTCGTCGGTGGTTGCAGCCGTGCTCGCCGGGTTCTGGATCGCACCGGCATCGTCGGCATAGCTCACCGGTGCCGCGGGTGCCGCCGGCGCCGTCGTGTCGACGGTGACACTGAGCGCTCCCGATTGGCCGCTCTCGTTGCCGGCCTCGTCGGTCAGCGTGTAGCTGAGCTGGTGCGCGCCCTCCGCCAGCGGCGTTGCCGGCGTCAGCGTGCCGGTCGCCGCATCATAGGCCGCGGGAACCTTCACGCCATCGACATAGAGCGACGGCGTCGTGCCGGCCGGAACCGTGCCGATGTTGATGCCGGGCGTCGTGTCGTCGGTCGTCGCCGCCGTGCTCGCCGGATTCTGGATCGAGCCGGCATCGTCGGCATAGCTCGCCGGTGCAGCAGGTGCCGCCGGCGCCGTCGTGTCGACGGTGACACTGAGCGCTCCCGATTGGCCGCTCTCGTTGCCGGCCTCGTCGGTCAGCGTGTAGCTGAGCTGGTGCGCGCCTTCCGCCAACGGCGTTGCCGGCGTCAGCGTGCCGGTCGCCGCATCATAGGCCGCGGGAACCTTCACGCCGTCGACATAGAGCGACGGCGTCGTCCCGGCCGGAACCGTGCCGATGTTGATGCCCGGCGTCGGGTCGTCGGTCGTCGCCGCCGTGCTCGCCGGATCCTGGATCGAGCCGGCATTGTCGGCATAGCTCGCCGGCGCAGCAGGTGCCGCCGGCGCGGTGATATCGACCGTGAGGGAGAAGTTAGCGGAGACGGTTCCCTGGTTACCGGCGGCGTCCTCGACGCGGGCGGTGTAGCTGTAGGTCTGGCCATCGGCGAGGCCGGAGTCCTGGAAGGTCCAGCTCGTGCCGCTCACCGTGGCTGTGCCGATCTTGGTGCCA
>NZ_JBBBBO010000014.1:0-233049 GCF_037120565.1 Ensifer sp. CCNWLY38 | reverse complement strand
AAAGGACAAAAACATGCAGCAATTCAAAGTGCTACAGCGACCTTTGCGCGTCTGATAAGACGCGCGGCGCTGTAGGGTGTTTCGCCACTTTCCGCGTGGCGTGACACCCAGGCCGGCGGCTCCGTGTAAGAAGGCGGGGTCTTCGCGGGCTTTGACTAATCGATCTTCTGCAGAATGCGGCGGGCACGTTCGATGACCGGTGCATCGACCATCCGGTCGCCGACAAGGAAGGCGCCCCTGCCCTCGGCCGCCGCACCTGCAGCGGCATCGAGCACGGCGCGCGCCCAGGCGACCTTTTCTTCGCTGGGTGAGAATGCCGCATTCATGATCGGCACGGCAGAGGGATGAATACAGGTAGCACCGTCGAAACCGTGGCGGCTTGCTTCACGGGCAGCGACCTCAAGGGCATCGCGCTGCTGATAGTCCGCAACGGTCGTCAGGGTGCCAAAGGACAGCTTGCCCTCCGCCTTGGCTGCGAAATGCACGAGCAACTTCGGCAGACGCAACACCTCGGGGAGCGGTTCGGCCCCCATGCTCGTGGCAATATCCTCGCCACCGGCCACGAGACCCAACACGCGCCGGCAGGCGGCAATTGATCTCGCGTCCAGCACCGCCCCGGCATCCTCCAACAGCGCGACGAAAACGAGCGGCTCGCGCCCGAGCTCACGTTCGGTCGTCGCCAGCTGTTCGGCAAGAGCGCACACCTGCTCGGGCGAACGCGCTTTGGCGATGAAAAGACCGAAGGCGCCTGCGCGGCAAGCGGCCTCGGCATCCGCCTTCTGCAGGTCCGGTTCGGCATTGATCCGCACGAACACCTTGGCGCCGCTTCGCCCGGCCATGGAGACCGACTGCGCAAGTCCAGCGCGTGCCGCCTGCTTTTCGCCGTAGGCGACGGAATCCTCGAGATCGAGGACGATGGCGTCGGCGCCACGTTCATGCGCCTTGGCGATGAAACGTTCGGACGAGGCAGGCACGTAGAGAAGAGACCGTAGTCTCATGCCGCCTCTCCCTTCACAATGAGGTCGATTGCGCTTGCACTCAGCCCGGCTTCGGTCAGGACCTCAGCCGTGTGTTCCCCAAGCGTTGGCGCCGGTCTCCGCCAAACACCCGGCGTCTCCGAAAGCCGTGGCACGATGTTGTGCATCGGCAGGCTGCCGAACTCCGCGTCCTCCACGTCGACGATGATCTCGCGCTCGGCGAAATGCGGGTCGGCAGCGGCATCTGCGATGTTGTAGATCGGCCCCACCGTCGCGCCGGCGTCGCGCATGATCTTCAGCGCTTCGTCGTGGTCGTGCCGGGCGAACCAGCCGCCAACGGCTTCATCGACGAGGTCCCGGTTCTTGACGCGCTCCGAATTGGTTGCGAAGCGTGGATCCTGGTTCATTTCGGCGCGGCCGATGATCTCGAAGATCCGCCTTGCGACCTGGGGGGTGGATCCGGACAGCGCCACGTATTTGCCGTCGCGGCACCGATAGACGTTACGCGGCGCGGCTGTGTTGGAGGCGCTGCCCACGCGCTCCTTGATCTTGCCGGTCGTCTGGTAGATCGCCGCCTCGGGCCCAAGCACGGAAAACATCGGTTCCAGCAGCGAGAGGTCGATCACCTGACCTTTGGCGTAGCCGCGATCGCGCGCGAGCAACGCCGTCACGGTGGCCGAACTTCCGTAGACGCCGGCGATCATATCTGCGAGCGCAAGCGGCGGCAGCACCGGTTCGCGGTCGGGAAAGCCGGTTCGGTACGCAAAACCGCTCATGCCTTCGACGATCGTGCCGAAGCCGGGGAACTGCGCATAGGGGCCGGTCTGGCCGAAGCCCGAGATGCGCACGATGATCAGGTTGGGGTTGCGGGCATGCAGCGCTTCCGGCGAAAGGCCCATGCGCTCCAGCGTCCCCGGCCGAAAATTCTCGATGAAGACGTCGGCCGTTTCGATCAGCGCCCAGAGCGCCGCCATGGCCGCTTCCTGCCGAAGGTTCAGAACGACGGAGCGTTTGTTGCGGCTATAGGTCTTCCAATAGAGCGAGTGGCCGTCGTCCTTCCAGTCCCGCAGCGGATCGCCGGCCGGCGGCTCGATCTTGATGACGTCTGCGCCGGCATCGGCGAGCTGCAGCGACAGCATGTTGCCGGCGACGAGGCGCGAGAGATCCAGAACCCTTGTGCCGACAAGTGGCCCTTTGGCAGCGGGATCGAACTGTCGCTTGGCAAACCCGCTCATCGAATGCGCTCCCCGGTTTCCTTGTCGAAGAGCAGAACCTTGTCGGCATCGATCGTAAGCGTCACATCCTGCCCTGCCGAAAGCAGGTTGCCGCCGTGGACGACGACCGAGATATCTTCCCCACCCATGGCAACGACGATTTCCTGATCCTCGCCGGTCGGCTCGACCAGGCTGATGCGGGCCGGCACGCCCGTTGCTCCAAGCGTGATATGTTGCGGGCGGATGCCGCAGACGAGGCGCGTACCCGGCTGCACCTGTCTTCCAAGCGGCAAGGAGACCCCGCCGCGGGTCAACGCCGTTTCGCCGTCAGCGATCGCCTCGACGAGGTTGATCTCCGGCGAGCCGATGAAGCCGGCAACGAAGAGATTGGCGGGATCGTTGTAGAGTTCGAGGGGCGCGCCCGCCTGTTCGATCTTTCCGCCGTTCATTACCACGATCTTGTCGGCCATGGTCATGGCCTCGGTCTGGTCGTGGGTGACGTAGACCATCGTCCGGCGCAATCGCTGGTGCAGCTTCTTGATCTCGCCGCGCATCTTCACACGCAGCTTGGCATCGAGGTTCGAGAGCGGCTCGTCGAAGAGGAAGGCGCGCGGGTCGCGCACGATGGCGCGGCCCATGGCGACCCGCTGGCGCTGGCCGCCGGAGAGTTCCCGGGGCAGGCGGTCCAGCAGCTTTTCCAGACCGAGGATTTCGGCTGCTTCGCTCACGCGTTTCTTGATCTCCGCCTTCGGCGCGCCGGCAAGCTTCAGCGCGAAGCTCATGTTTTCCGCGACCTTCATGTGCGGATAGAGCGCGTAGGACTGGAAGACCATGGCGATGTCACGCTCCTTCGCCGGCATGTCGTTGACGACCTTGCCGCCGATGGTGATTTCGCCGGCTGAAATATCCTCCAACCCGGCGATCATGCGCAACAGCGTGGACTTGCCGCAGCCCGAAGGGCCGACGAGCACGACGAATTCGCCATCGCCCATTTCCAGCGAGATGTCGTTGAGCACGGCGACACTGCCATAGCTCTTGCCAACACTTCTAAGCTCTATCTCGGACATGTTTCCTCCCTTCCTTTCCGCATCGCGCGACTAGCGCTCCGCGACCTCGAGCCGGCCGATTGACATGCGTCCGGCCGAAGCCATGCGCAGGCCGGCCATGCCGTAGCTGAGCGTCGCATCGTCCGCCTGGAGCACTCGCTCGCCATCGACGGAAAGCGTCAGCTTGCCGCCTTCGACGGTGAGATCGACCACATAGCTCCGGCCGTATTCGATGCGGAACGGGCTTCGGGCGAGGATCTTCGTGCCGTGGTCTTCCAGCAGGATCACAGCTTCGCCGTTCTTAAATCCGGCTGCATAGAAGCGGCTTGTCCCTTGAGCGCGCGCCACCACCAGATGCGAGGCGCCGGAGAGCGGCTGAAGCTCAGCGACGACACTGACGTCCCGCAGATAGGCATTACCGGTCCAGGCATCCGCGTCGGTCGCCGTATGCGCGTGGATGCGCCCCTGCTGCAGGCTCCAATGGCCGCGGTTCCAGGTGAAGCGGGTGATGCCGCCCCATTCATGCGCTTCCTTGGCCGGATCGATGACGGCGCGGCCCTTGCCGGACACTGAGAAGTCCGCAAGAAACAGCCGGCCGAGGAACTTCAGACGACCGAAATATTCGACCAGGATCCCGATCTCGTCGATCGCCTCACCATTGCCGTCAGGGATGGTGAACTCAAAGTCCTGCCAGCCACTCGCCGAGGGAACGTGCCAGGCGCCAGTTTCCTGGATGGTGCCGCTCATTGCGCGACGGACGTAAGGCGCCACGCGCAAGTTGCCGTCGCCATTCCACGGGTCAAGCCAGAGCTTGAACTTCACCGTCTGGCCGTCGTCAGCAAGCGGGGTGAACATCGGGCGGTAGCGCTCGTCGTCGAAGTCGGAGCGGCGATAGAAGGGCTTCCAGAAGATGCGTCCGCCCTGCCCGCGCTCCAGGCGGTCGAGCAGGATTTCCAGCGATCCCTTGGCATTCTCCGTATGGCGCTCCTCCGATGCCTTGACGGCGATCTGGTTGAACGGCTCGGTGCGGAAGCCATGGGTCGCGCCGGGAGCGTCGAAATCGAAGCGCACGCCGCGGCGCTCGAAATCCTCGACCCAGAGCGCCGGAGCTTCCCGCTCCTGCAGGCGGAGCGCGAGCACGGTCAGCTCGCGTGCAAAAGAGGGAATATCGACGACGTTGATCGTGCCGGTAACGCCCGATGCGACGACGAAATCGTTGATCGGCTTGCGGTATTTGTCCCAGCTCGGCTGCACCTGCTGCAAGGTGCCGACGATCGCACCGGCATTGCCGGCGTTGCAGTCCGTGTCCCAGCCGGCCATGGTCGCGATCTCAACGGTGCGCGGCAGGTCGCCCTGGCCATAAATCAGGCTCATGACCAGCACGCCGGCATTCGGAATGATGTGGCAGACGCCGGGATAACGGTCATAGCCCCATTCGGCAGTCAGCATGTCGCGGCAGGCGCGCCAGTCATTCGGGTTGTTGTCGTGGAAACGAAGCACCGCGCGAGAAACTTTGGCGTAGATGGAATCGGGTGGGATCGTCGCGAGGCCGGTCTCGATGACTTCCTCGATGCTTTTTGCAACGAAGGCCTGGGCGATCGCCGCGGCGCAGAAACGGGCGCCATGCAACCCCTCACCGTCATGGGCAACACTTGCGGCACGCGCGGACGCTTCGGCCGCCGCCTTTGGGTCGGCCGGATGGACCCAGCCCCAGCTATCGATGAAGATCTGGCCACCAATCTGCTCGGCAACCGTGGTGCCGTTCTGGGCGATCGAGCCGGACTGCGGCGCCGGGATGCCGGCGCGAAGGTTCTGGTAGGCGGTATGCTCGGTCGAATTGCCGAAGCCGCCCCACCAGTACATGCCGTGTTCCTCGGCCGCATAATTCAGCCAGGTCTTGCCGACCTCTTCTGCGGTCGCCCCCAATCCGTAGTCCCGCAACGCACGGATGAAATAGACCGGGCCGTTGGTGTCGTCGTCGGCTGCGAAATTCTTGAAATCGCGCAGATATTCCGTCACCTCGCCATAGGTGTCCCGGATGCGTTCATAGCTCCAGATGGTCGGCTCGACGGGCGCGCCGAGGCGTACGCCGATCGCCTTGCCGATGAAACCGGAATAGGTCCGCTCGAAGATTTCTGTGGTGCTGAGCATCGGATACTTTCAAAGACTAGAGACTGGAAACCTGGGTGAGTTCGGGGACGGCAACGAGGCCCGCGCGTGCCTGCGCCCGCGCTGTTTCGCGTTTGCGGTCTGCCGCCTGGATTGCAGTCACCGTTTCGGTGAAGGCATCGGCGGCGCCGAAGAGATCGAGCCTGTTGACGCGGTCGAGTTGGGAGGCCATCGCCCGGTCAATGATGCTTTCGCCATGCATGGCGCCGAGGATCGCGCCAGCCATGACGCCGATCGAATCCGTGTCGCGGCCGGAATTGATGCCGTCGACGATCGTCTTGTAGAAGTCCCCGTCATTGACGACGGCAAAGCCGAGCGCCAGCGGCAATTCCTCGATCGCGTGGAGGCGCGACGGCTGGTAGGCATCCGTGGCAATGCCTGCCTTCTGCGGCGTATGCTGCACGTTGTCGCCCATCGGCGAATAGCGGGCGATGATCCGATGGAACTCGGCGACAACCGTCGGGTGGTCGGCACCTTTCAAAGTCCGCGCAGCTTCCACGATGTCGGCGATCGCATCACGCGTACCGTCCTTGGCGACGGCAAGCGCTTCTTCGATGACGGTGTCGAGCGTGGTGCCCGGCACGAAAGCGGCGGCAACGGCGGCCGCGAGCACGCCGGCAGCCTCGAGACCGAAACTCTGCTGATGGCCGGAGGCAAAGGCGATCGCCTCCTCATAGGCTGCCTTTGGATCGCAGGCGTTCGCCACGCCGATGGGCGCGATGTACATGGCCGCACCGCAGTTCACCATGTTGCCGACGCCACCCTGTCGCGGGTCGCAGCCGGAAAGCTGGTGCCGCTGGAAGATCCATTTTTCCGGATAGAACAGACGCTCGATCAGCATCGTCTCGCGCTGCAGTTCCGGCACCCAGCGCGGCGTCCAGGCGATCTCGCGCACCATGCCGGAGGCCATGTCCCAGGCATCGAGATGGCGCTTGACGTCGTCGTAGATCGACATGACGCAGAGCGTCATCAGCGTGTCGTCGGTGACGATGCCGCCACCGCGGACACGGCCGTTGCGGGCCGCTTCGCTCTGCTTCATGCGGTGCCACTCGGTATCGAGCGACGTCACCCGGCCATAGCGCTCGCGAATTTCTGCGGCGGAGAGTTTTTCGACCGGCGCCCCGATGGCGTCGCCGTAAGCGACGCCAAAGAGAAGCGCCCGGACCCGTCCCCCAAGGGAGAGCCCTGCAGCATCATTTGTCATTGAGAACCGTCCTTGCATATTCGGTCATTTTCTCACCGCCGGCAGCGTTCCATTCGGAAACGAACTGGTCCCATTGGTCCATTTTCGCCTCGCCGGAGACGAACTTGTACACCCAGGCCCGGTAGACGTTTTCGGTGGCGTCGATGTCGGTGGCGTATTCCGCAGGCCAGACGAAGGCATTGTCCGGCTTGAAGTCGGCTGAAATCGTCTTCAGCGATTGCTGCGCGGCCTCGCTCAGCCATTGCACCGGCGGCTGCCAGTTTGCCGCAACGAGGAAGCGGGCGTACCAGGTGGCGAGCTTGTCGGTCGGCTTTATGGTTTCGCCGTCCTTGGTGTACTGCTCGCCTTCGAAACCGAGGCGTTCGATTGCCTGGCCCTCGGGGCTGGCGATGAAATCGAGCAGCTTGACCACCTCTTCCTTGTGTTCAGAAGTCGTCGCAATGGCGAGACCGCGGGATTCCTTGGAAACGTCGAGTGCCATCAGGCCCTGGCCAGCAGGCCCCTTCGGCGGAGACAGCAGGCTCAGCGTCACGTCGGGGTGCGCCTGGCGCATCTTGCCGCCATAGATGTCGATGACCTCAGCGGAAGAGCCAAAGATCACGCCAGCCCGGCCGGAATAGAACTTGTCTTCCTTCACGTCCCACTTGGTGGTGATGAACTCCGGGTCATAGAGGCCCTGCTCGCGAAGCGAGGCATAGAAGGCGATCTTCGCCTTTTCCGCTGCCGAGACGCGGGCATGGATCCATTCGCCGGCATCGTTCTTCAGCCAGGTGCCGGTGACGCCGAAGGCCTGGTTGAAGATCGCATCGAGCTCCTGGGTGTTGTCGGCAGTGGTGACGCCGTAGCTGTCGGCCTTGCCGTTGCCGTCGAGGTCGCCGTCCTTGATCGCCTTGAAGAGGGTGACGTAGTCGTCGGTGGTCTTGGGCGCCGCGACGCCCGATTTCTCGAGCCAATCCGTGCGGATGACCGGCTGCGGCATGCGCGGCGGATAGATATAGAGCAGATAGGGATAGTTCTTCAGTCGCTCGACGTTGTGCGGGAAGAGCGCTTCCTTGAGATAGGTCGTCTTCGGCAGCCAGTTGTTCCAGTCTTCGAGTACGCCCTGTTCGGCCATCTTGGCGTCGCCGCCCTGGAAATAGATGAGATCCGGGATATCGCCTGACAGAAGCATGGCGCTGAGCTTGTCGGCGTAACCCGAGGACGGCAGGTCGATGACCTGAATGTGGATGTCGGTGCCCTTCGCCTTCAGCGCCTCCTCATAGGCCTTCATGAGCTTGACGTCGTCAGGATTGCTCGTCGTGAGGTCCTTCGAGACGACGCGGATCGTTACCGGATCGGCGAAGGCGGGCATCGCGACACTCGCCATCAGTGCCACGGCGGTCGTTGCGCCAAGGATCAGTCTTCCAAGCATGTTTGTTCCTCCCAATATGCTTTGGCCATTTATGTTTCGGTTCGACATCGTCAGCCCTTCAGCGCACCGCTCATGGTGCCCTTGGTGAAGAACTTCAGGATGAGCGGGTAGATCGCGAGGATCGGCGCGATGGTGAGCAGGATCATGCCGGCCTTCAGTGCGCGGATGTTGATCTGGCTCGCACCCGTGTAGGTGTTGCTTTCGACCACCCCGACCATGGCGAGTTTGTCGCCCTCGACCACGAACTGGCGCAGCACCACCTGCAGCGGCCATTTCGACTGGTCGTTGAGGTAGATCATCGCCCGGAAAAACTCGTTCCAGTGGAAGACGAAATAGAAGAGCGCGATGGTTGCGAGCGCCGATTTGGCGAGCGGCAGCGCCACGTACCAGAAGATCTGGAAGGGATTGGCGCCGTCGAGCTCGGAGGCCTCGATCAGTTCCTTCGGCACTTCCTCGAAGAAGCGCACCAGGATGATCAGGTACCAGGCGTTGACCACCTTGAAGAGGATCAGCGACCAGTAGCTGTCGAGCAGGCCGAGGCGCTTGTTGATGAAGTAGTCAGGGATGATGCCGGGCTCGAAGACGATCGTGACCAGCACGAAGACGAAGATGATACGCCGCCCCGGCAGACCGGGACGAGAAAGCGCCCAGGCCATCAGCGCCGTCATGACAACGCCAAGGGCGGTGCTGATCAGCGTGATCAAGATCGAGTTGAGGAGGCCCCGCTGAACGGCAGAATTGTTGATCAGCAGATCCCAGACCTCGGTCGAGAAACCATTCGGAATGACGGTCAGCCCGCTCATCCCTGCGACCTTGCCCGGATCGGAGAACGAAATGGCGAGCAGGTTGAGGAGCGGCTGGACCGTCAGGACGACGAGGAACAAAAGTGTCGAGACGATGATCGCATATTCGAGCCGCTCAAGCGGCGTTCTGCGGACGTTGTGGGCGGCCATCACCATACCCCCTTGCCGGTAAGACGTTTGGAAAGAAGGTGCGCTGCGACGATCATCAGCATGCCGAGCACCGCCTTGAAGAGGCCGGCGGCGGTCGCCAGCGAGTATTCGCCGGTCTGCAGGCCGATGCGGTAGACATAGGTGTCGATGATATCGATCTTGCTGCGCACGACGTCGTTGGAGAAGTTGATCACCTGGTTGAGGTCAGCGTTCAGGAACATGCCGGCATTCAGGATGAAGAGCGTCGCGATCGTCGGCACGATGCCGGGAATGGTGACGTAGCGGATCTTTTGCCAGCGGTTCGCCCCATCGATCTCGGCCGCGTCATAGAGCTCCTGGTCGATGGCGATGATGGCGGCGAGATAAAGCAGGCTGTCCCAGCCGGCCGACCGCCAGATCTCCGAGAAGACCAGCACCCAGCGGATCGAGCCGGTGTCGGTCATGAAGGAGACCGGCTGCATGCCAAAGAAACCAATGATGTCATTGACCGCGCCGTCACTCGGCGAAAGCACCGCAATGAACACGCCGGCAATGACCACCCAGGAGAGGAAGTGCGGCAGGTAGATTGCCGACTGGATGAATTTGCGGAAGGCGCCTCCCCGGATCTCGTTGAGCAAAAGCGCGACGATGATCGGGATCGGGAAGAAGAAGACGATCTTCATCGTCGAGAGGATCAGCGTGTTCGCCAGCACCTGCCAGAAGATCGGCGACGAAAAGAGCGTCTGGAAATGCTTGATACCGACCCAGATGTTCGGTGGGATGATACGCAGCTGCTCGAAAGCGATCTTGGCTTCCCAGATCGGAAAGTAATGAAAGATCACGAAGAAGATCAGGCCGGGCGCCATCATCAGGTAATAGGGCCACCATTGCCGGACGCTTTTGGCGAAGCTCTGACGTCGAATTCTGGGAACGTTCCCATTTCGTGACATAGTTGCGTTCACCGCAAGTTCGTTGCTTACCGCCATTGCTTACCTCCCTGCCGCCACACGCACGGGTGCCGAGGCTGAAACGTCGGCAAGCGAGCCGCGCTCCACCAATCGGCACGGCAGATAAATCCGCTCCCGCTGGCGCCCACCAGCAATCTGATCGATCAGGCATTCGACCGCACGAATGCCGATCTGCCGGCCGGGCTTTTCGATGGTCGTCAGGCCCGGCCAGGAAAAGGCCCCTGCCGGGATGCCGTCGAAGCCCAGGATCGAGATGTCCTCAGGACATCTCAGCCCCGCCTCGCGAACGGCTATCATGGCCCCAAGCGCCATCAGGTCGTTGGCGACGAACACGGCGCGGTTTCCTCTCCACTGCTTCGCAAGCAGGCGGGCCATCGCGCTGCGGCCGCCCTCGACGGTATAATCGGACTCTTCGACGAGCAGGACTTCGGGATCGACATCGCGGGCGATGCAGTGCTCGTGGACCGAACGCAGGAAGCGGGCGCGCGCGAGACGAGACCTCGGGCCGAGCATCAAGGCCGGCGCCGGGTGTCCGCGCTCGACAAGAATATCCATGCCGAGCCGAACCGCCTGAGCGATATCGGAGCCGACGCTCAACGTATCGGGGAAGCGCTCGGCGCTGGAGCCGATGAAGACGAAGGGCATACCAAAACGGTCGAGGTCGTCGAAATTATCCGCAACGGGATTGATGATCGCCCCGTCAACACGCGCCCGGCGCAGGGCGCGCAGGTGGGTCGCCTCCTTGTGCGCATCCCAATCGGACGAGAAGATCAGAAGCGAAATGTCATCCTTCGCCGCACGATCCTGGGCGCCGCGGGCAACTTCGGCCCAGAACGGGTTGGTGATGTCAGGAATGACGATGCCGAGCAGGCCGCTCCGGCCCGAGCGCATGCCGACGGCAAGCTGATTGGGCTCGTAGCCGGTGGCGGCGACCGCCTTCAACACGCGATCGCGCGCTTCCTCGGAGATACTGGCGGAGCCGCCGAGAACACGCGCGACGGTGCTCTTCGAAACGCCTGCGCGTTTGGCAACGTCGATAATGGTCGCCCTTCGACCCGTCATGTTGTTCATGAAACACCCTCCCAAAGCTCAAGCAATGTCTCTCACGGCATCACCTGAACTCTGTGGGAACGTTACCATGAAGAAAAACGCTTTGGCAATATGCGGGAGAAAATATCCCGATCTTTGCTGCCAGGCCGCCAACGACCTTGCGCGAATGCCGAACATCGCCCGAAATCGCCCTTCGTCCGTTCGCGTACTGTCGAAGCGGAAGTCGCGGCGTAGCTTTGCAGTCTCTGACGGATATCGGGAATCCTTGATGCCCTTGATGTCCTGGGCGCGTCTCGCGATCCGTACACGATATGTGGCGGGCTCTCGATCAGACATAGACCGGCGACGCCGCCGAACGCTAGGCTCGGCGGCGTAGTATCAACGATAGCGGCAACCTAAGCCGCCAGATGCTCGAACAGCCGGGCGACAGCCTCGGCACCTGGGTCGACATGGCCCTCAAGCTGCTTCGCATTGATATAGGCCGCGCGGCCTGCCTTGGCGCGCGTCAAGGTGGAGGTGAAATTCGCCCCCGTTCGTGCGGCCGCCGCTGCCGCGACCACGCTGTCGCCGAGCGCGTCGAGCGCCGGAGACAGAGCATCGATCATCGTTCGGTCTCCGATCTTGGCGCCGCCGATCTCCTGCATGCGCGCAAGCCCGGTTCGAAGCGCCTCGCGCATCGGTAGTCCGCTGGATGCTCCGTCGCCGGCGGCTGCGAAGAAAATGGCAAGCAGCACGCCGGAGGAGCCGCCCATGGTCTGGCTCAGTTCCTGGCCGATCGCCCGCAAAAGCTGGGTGTGATCGGAAAGAGGCAGCCGATCGATCGCGTTGATCAGCGCGCGAGCGGCGCCCGCCAGCGTCGAGCCCGTATCGCCATCGCCGGATTTTGCATCGAGCGCATTGAGATCCTGCTCGGCGGCCATCAACACCTTGCAGCAATCGATCAGGAATGCACGCGTCGCCCCATGGTCGGATGCCATCGGCGTAATCGGCGTCAGGCCATCCGGCAAGGCGTTGACGGCGATCGGCCGAACCTCCGACACACCCGGCCAGGCGGCAATTGCCACTGGTGCTTTCAAGAGTTTAAGTTCCGCCTCGTCGGCGGCAAAAACCGAGACCGAGAAGCCTTGCATGTCGAGCGATGTCATCAGTGGCGCCGGACCAATCGTATGGGTGATCCTCTTGCCGAGAGGCAAATTGATGAGGTCGTGGGCGAGCACCGACATTTCGAGCACCGAGGTGCCGCCCAGATTGTTGATCAGCGCGACGTGCGCGCCGTCACCGATGACCGCCGCCAGCCGCTCCGCCATGGTCGCCACCGACGAGCGCGCGCCTGCAAAGTCGATCTGCTCGACACCGGCCTCGCCATGAATGCCGAGGCCGAGCTCCGCCTTGCCCTCCGGTATCCGCTCTTCCTTCGGCGACCCCGGAACCCGGCAGGTGTCCAGCGACATGCCGATGGTGTGCGTGCCGGCAATGACCTTCTTGGCTGCCGCCGTCACCGTGTCGAGATCGGCACCGCGTTCGGCGAGTGCGCCGGCGATCTTGTGCACGAACAGAGTGCCGGCAACGCCGCGCGCCTGCGGCAGGTCGGGCAGCGCGATATCGTCCCCGACGATCACCATGCTGACCTTCAGCCCGAAGGCGCGGGCGCGCTCGGCCGCAAGACCGAAATTCAGCCGGTCGCCGGTGTAATTCTTGACGACGAGCAGGCATCCGGCCGGACCGGTCACGGCGAGAATGCCGGCGAGAACGGCGTCGACGCTCGGCGAAGCGAAGACGTCGCCGCATACCGCGGCCGTCAGCATGCCGCGGCCGACGAAACCGACATGAGCGGGCTCATGACCGGAACCGCCGCCCGACACGATCGCGACCTTCGATTTATCCCAGTCGCTGCGCAACACGACCCGGATATGCGGATAGCCGTCAAGGCGGGTGAGCGCGCCGCCGGACAGGGCCAGAACACCGTCGATCGCTTCTGTCACGACATCTTCCCGCTTGTTGATGAATTGCGCCATATCGAGCTCCTTAAGCCAAACGCATGCCTGCCGCATCGAAGTAGAGCGGCTTCGAAGGTTGAATCTTGATCGTTTCACCGCCCCGGAGCGGCGTGTGGGCGTCCGTGACGGTGATGAGATCGTGTTTCCTGAATGTCAGATGCAGGCGCGTCTGGTCGCCCAAGTGCTCGACGCGCTTGACCAGAGCATCCTCCCCTGCACCCTGCTGGATGTGCTCCGGCCTGAGGCCGATGCTGGCCGCACCTAAGGGGGCGCCGGCAAAAATGTCGGCCGGAAGCACATTGATCCGTGGCTGTCCCAGCCGCGTCGCCGCGTAGACGCTGACAGGCTGCTCATACACTTCGCGCGGCGATCCGAATTGCACGAGCTTGCCCTCATTCAGCACCCCGACATGGGTCGCCATCGTCATCGCCTCGATCTGGTCGTGGGTGACGTAGAGCAGGGTTGCGCCCGACCTTGCCTGGATGCGCTTGAGCTCGATGCGAAGATCGGCCCTGAGCTTGGCGTCGAGCGAGCTCAACGGTTCATCCATGAGGAAAATCTGCGGGTCTCGGACAAGAGCACGGCCGATGGAAACGCGCTGCATCTCTCCACCTGACAGTGCCGTTGCCTTGTTGTCGAGCTTGTGCGCGATCTGGAGAACCTCGGCAACCTCCCTCACCTTCCGGTCGATCTCTTCCCTCGGCGTCTTCAACAGCGGAGATTTCAGCGGGAACTCCAAATTCTGACGAACCGTGAGGTGCGGGTAGAGCGAGTATTGTTGAAAGACCATGGCTACGTTGCGTTCGGCAGGCGCCAGCCCTTTCACTGGTTGTCCGTCGATATAGACCTCGCCGCGATCGGGCGTGTCCAGGCCGGAGACCATTCTCAGTGTCGTCGTCTTTCCAGCACCGGTCGGCCCGAGCAGCACGACGAAAGAACCATTCGGAACCGTCAGTGAGACATTATCGAGAGCAACCGTACCAGCAAACGTCTTCGTCACGTTTTCCAAGACGACTTCAGCCATGTCTCAGCACTCCTTCATTGCCGTCGGATAACAGCACCTTGCCGGTTTCCGCATCGAAAACCGAAAGCGTTCTCGCATCGAATTCGAGGCCGATCTGCTC
This sequence comes from Ensifer sp. CCNWLY38, assembly GCF_037120565.1. Lineage (NCBI taxonomy): Bacteria > Pseudomonadati > Pseudomonadota > Alphaproteobacteria > Hyphomicrobiales > Rhizobiaceae > Ensifer > Ensifer sp. CCNWLY38. The sequence goes on along the minus strand of NZ_JBBBBO010000014.1, from coordinate 218,957 downwards.
GCCTTCCTGAACCCGGTGGCCCGATGGAATGCGTGCCTTCAGGTCGCCGTGGCTCGTTGCAAGCGTCACGATCTGGGTGGTCCCGAGATATTCGACAGCGCTCACGCGGCCCCGATAGGCTCCGTCACTGACGAATTTCACATATTCCGGCCGGACGCCAAGCGTCAGCCTTCCGGCGCGTCCTTCCCGCGAGGTCGGCACCTTGACCTCTATGCCGCCGAGATCGATAGCGCCGCCGCCGACGCCGATCATCCCCTCGAAATCCAGGAAGTTCATCGGCGGAGAACCAATGAACTGAGCCACGAATTTCGTCGCGGGCCAGTCGTAGATCTGCTGCGGTTTACCGAACTGTTCGACGACCCCATGGTTCATGACGACGATCTTGTCGCCCATCTGCATCGCTTCGAGCTGGTCATGGGTCACATAGACGGTGGTCGCGCCCATGCGGTCGTGCAGTGCCCGCAGTTCCTCGGCCATGTGCTCGCGGAACTCGGCATCGAGCGCGCCGAGGGGTTCGTCCATGAAGAAGGCCTTGGGGCGACGCACGATTGCGCGCCCCAGCGCGACGCGCTGGCGGTCGCCGCCCGAAAGGCCGCCGACGGGCTTGTCGAGAATGTTCTCGATCTTGAGAATGCGGGCGACGTCGGCGACACGCGACCTGACTTCCTCGCCGCGCAGGCCCTGGCTGACCAGCGGATAGGAGATGTTCTTGCGCACGTTCATATGCGGATAGAGCGCAAACATCTGGAAGACGAAGGCGATGTCGCGCTTGCTGGCCGGTTTCATCCCGACCTCTTCACCGTCGATGAAGATCTCGCCGCTCGTCGGCAATTCCAGGCCCGCCATCATCCGCAACGTTGTCGTCTTGCCGCAGCCGGATGGGCCGAGCAGCATGAAAAACTCGCCATCCTCAATGGTGAAGCTCGAGGAGCGCACCGCGGTGAAGGCGCCGAACTCCTTGCGCACATTCTGAATTCTGATCTGCGCCATCGGCTTACTCCGGAAAATGGCTGACGATGATGAACATCACCGTACCCAGCAAGGTTATGACGAAGGACCAGGAATAGAGCACCAGAGCGAAGGGCTGCATGAGCATGAAGACGCCCGCTGCGATGAGGGCCGATGCCAGCATTTCCCAGGCACCGCGGCGTAAATGCAGCAATCCATTGAAAAATCTAGTCATTTGCGTACGGCTCCGAAAGTGATGCCGCGCAGCAGGTGTTTGCGCAGAAGAATGGTGAAGACCATGACCGGCACGAGGAACAGGGTCGCCCCGGCGGCAACCGCCGGCCAGTCCTGGCCGCTGACGCCGATGATGGTGGGAATGAAGGGTGGCGCCGTCTGGGCATTGCCCGAGGTCAGAAGCACCGCGAAGGCGTATTCGTTCCAGGCAAAGATCAGGCAGAAAATGGCGGTGGAGGCGATGCCCGTCGCCGCCTGCGGCAACACCACCTTGTAGAAGGCCTGGAACCGGGTGTAGCCGTCGATGAGCGCCGCCTCCTCGTACTCGACCGGGATCTCGTCGATGAAGCCCTTCAGCAGCCAGACCGACAGCGAGAGGTTGACCGCCGTGTAGAGCAGGATCATGCCCGCATGGGTGTCGTTCAAACCCAACGAACGGAACATCAGGAAGATCGGGATGGCGACGGCGATCGGCGGCATCATGCGCGTCGAGAGAATGAAGAACAGCAGATCGTCCTTCAGCGGAACCTTGAAGCGCGAGAAGGCGTAGGCGGCGGCCGTGCCGAGCACGATGCAGAGCACGGTCGAGCCGAAGCCGATGATCACCGAATTGGTGAAGCGCTCGGCAAAGCGCGACGGACCGGAGATGACGAGGCCATCCTTGCGGACAAGACGATCATACCAGGTCTGCGGCTCGCCGACCGCCTGTAGCTGCTCCTCGGTAAGCCGGGTGCGCGTCGTGAAGACGTTGACATAGCCTTCCACCGTCGGCTCGAAGAAGGTCTTGGGCGGATAGGCGATCGCGTCGGCCGGCGACTTGAAGCTCGTCGCGATGATCCAGACAAGCGGAAGGATCGTGATCAGCGCGTAGCCAACGACCAGGATCCCTGCGAACCACTTTTGCCGTTGCGACGGCTCGGTTACGGAATAGCTCATCGTTGTTTGACCTTGTTCAGGGCTTTGACGTAGATCGACGCCAGGCCGAAGACGGTGACGAAGAGGATAACGGCGTAAGCGGATGCGTAGCCGGTGCGCCACTTCTCGAAAGCTTCTCGCTTCAGGTTGATCGAGGTGAGTTCGGTGATCGATCCCGGGCCACCGCCGGTCAGTTGCACGACGAGGTCGAACATCTTGAAGTTCTCGATGCCGCGAAAGAGCACGGCGAGCATCAGGAACGGCAGCACCAGCGGAATGGTGATCGTCCAGAATTGCCGCCATTTGCTGGCGCGGTCGCATTCGGCCGCCTCATAGATGCTGCTCGGAATGGAGCGCAGGCCCGCAAGGCAGATCAGCATCACGAAGGGCGTCCACATCCAGGTGTCGACGATGATGATCGCCCAGGGGGCAAGCGACACATCGCCGATCATCGAGAAACTCGACGGATCAGCCCCCGTCAGGAAACCGACTGCGTAGTTGAAGAGACCGATCTGCGGCTGGTAGAGGAAGGTCCAGAAATTGCCGACCACCGCCGGGCTCAGCATCATCGGCAGCACGATGATCGTGGTCCACAGATCGTTGCCGCGGAACTTCTTGTTGATCAGGTAGGCAAGGGAAAAGCCGATCAGCACCTGAAGGACGATCGTCCAGATCAGGAAATGGGCCGTTGCCTGCATGGTCAGCCAGATGTCCTTGTCGGACAGGATGCTCAGGTAGTTCTTGAGCCCGATGAACTGGACCTCGGCATTCGGCCGGTTGACGCGAAAGTTCGTAAAGCTCAGCCGGACCGTCCAGATCAGCGGAAAGATATTGACCGCGAGAAGCAGGACGATGGACGGGGCCACGAACAACCAGGCCAGCGAGCGATCCGACAGTCCTCGGACGCGTTTGGCAAGGGCATGCGGCGTCGCTCCGGCGACCCGGTCCACAGTTGATTTCAGCATGGGTAATCCCTCATTTGACTGCCACGCTGCGCGTTTCGATAGACGAGCAAAGGTCGCTGCAGCACTTTGGATTACTGCATGTTTTCGTCCTTCAATCGACCACGATTGAAGGAAACATGCAGAAGGCGGCGACAGAACCGGGGAAAATCCCCGGCTCCGTGTCGCGCCATGGTGCGCTGGGAGGTGCGCAGCCACGGCCTTGATGACCGTCAGTACTTGCCTTCGTCGTCGAAGATCTGCGTCCAGTCCTTGACGAGACCGTCGAGTGCATCCTGCGCAGAACCCTGGCCGGCGACCACATAGTCGTGGAAGCGCTTCTGCGTCGCCTGGAGCAGCGAGGCATAGGAGGGTTCGGCCCAGAAGTCCTTCACGATCGCCATGGAGTCGAGGAAGGTCTGGGCATAGGGCTGGCTGGTCGCAAAAGCAGGATCTTCAACGACCTTGCGCAGCGCCGAATAGCCGCCCATCTGCCACCACTTTTGCTGGATTTCCGGCTGGGCGAACCATTTGATGTAGGCGAGCGCATCGTCCTGCTTCTCGGACGCTGAGACTACGGAGATGCCCTGGCCGCCGAGCTGCGCGAAGGCAACACCATCGGGACCCGCCGGGTTCGGGAAGTAGCCCGACTTGTCGCCGCCCACATTGGCATCGGCATTGATGCCGGGCCAGGTAAAGGCGAAGTTCATGTGAAGGGCAACCTGGCCCGACTTGTAGGCGTCGATGTCCTCGGACATGTAGGCGTCGGAATGGCCAGGCGGTGTGCAGCAGTCGTAGAGCGCCTTGTAGAACTCCAGACCCTTCACCGCCTTGGCGGAATTCACGTATCCCTCGAGCTCGTAGGGCTTGTCGGGGTTTTGATACTCGAAGCCGAAGCTGTAGAGCACGTCCATCGCACCCATGGTGATGCCTTCGGATCCGCGCTCGGTGTAGATCGCGGCGCCGTAGACCGTCTTTCCATCGATCTCGCGCTTCTGGAAGAATTCGGCGATATCCTTGAGTTCGGCAAAGGTCTTCGGCACGGCAAGGTCGCGGCCGTACTTGCTCTTGAATTCCGCCTGCAGTTCGGGGCGGGCGAACCAGTCCTTGCGGTAGCTCCAACCGACGACGTCGCCGAATGCCGGCAGCGCCCAGTAGTTCGGCGAGTTCTTCGGCCACTCGGCATAACCGACGACGGTTGCCGGGATGAAGTCGCTCATCTTGATCCCTTCCTTGTCGAAGAAATCGTTGAGCTTCACGTACTGGCCGTTTTCCGCGGCGCCACCGATCCACTGGCTGTCGCCGATCATCAGGTCGCATAGCTTGCCACCGGAGTTCAGCTCGTTCAGCATGCGGTCGGCGAAGTTCGGCCATGGCACGAACTCATATTTCATCTTGATGCCGCTCTTGGCCTCGAAATCCTTGCTGAGTTCAACCAGGGCGTTTGCCGGGTCCCAGGCCGCCCAGCAGAGCGTCAGCTCGGCTGCGTTCGCGTGGCCGGTGTTTGCGACGCTGGCCGCCAGCAGGGCACCCAATGCGGCCAATGATTTGAAATGACGAAGTTCCATAGCTGGGGCCTCCTCCCCTTTCTTCCGACCTCCATCGGAAGCTGAAAACGCCTGTGGCGAATAGCGGGCGCAAAGCGACGTTCTTTTCGTGGGCAGGCCTCCCTCGCATCGCTCCGTGGCCTCACGCACTCCTCTGCCGGCCACAGCACAATTAATATTGAGGTGCGCACCTCAATGCAAGCAAATTTTGAGGTGCGCACATCAATTCTTGCTTTTCGATTGCTTTTGTTGGAGGAATCGCCCTGAAGGTTCGTGAGCAAAGAGAAGCGATTGCATGCGCCCTACCGCGAAAGACCTGGCAGAGGCCGCCGGCGTGAGCCTGGCCACCGTAGACCGCGTGCTGAACGACCGGCCGAATGTCAGCAAGAAGGCTTTCCGCAAGGTCAACGATGCCATCGAGCGCATCGGCTTCGTCAGGAACCCGGCGGCGGTTGCGCTCGCGCGCAACAAGACCTACCGGTTTCGCTTCGTCCTTCCCGTCTCGGGCGACCAGTATCTGAGCGAACTGATCGGGCGCGTCACCGAGGCACGCGACGCGCTGCGCGCCGATTCCACCGAGGTGGAGGCCGTGCAGATCCCGATGGCCGACCCGCACCACGTCGCCAAATATCTGAGCCTCATCGATCACGAGGCTGTCGATGGCGTCGCGGTGATGGCACCGGAATCGCCGCAGGTGCGCGATGCGCTGGTGCGGCTGGTGGAACGAGACGTGAGGGTCGTTCAGTTCCTGTCTGGTCAGGAACGGCTGGAAAGGGCCGACTATGTCGGTATCGACAACTTCGCGGCCGGCGCCACGGCCGGCAAGATCGCAGGCCGCTTCATCGGCAATCGGTCCGGCAAGATCATGGTCGTGGCGGAAACCATGATGGCACTCGATAGCATCCAGCGCCGCCTCGGCTTCGACAGCATCATCAATGCGCAGTTTCCGCATCTCCAGTGTCTGCCCTCGCTCGAAACCTATGCGGACAATGAGCGCGCGGAACTGATCATTCACCGGACGCTGCAACACAACCCGGATACGCTTGCCGTCTACGTGCTGAGTTCCGAGGCGCGGGCGCCGTTAACGGCGGTCTGGAATGCTCAGGGCTCGCGTCAACTCACCGTCGTTGCCCACGAGCGCACGCCGTTCAGCGAGCGGGCGTTGATGGACGAACGCATTGATGCCCTGATCGCCCAGGATCCCGGCCATGCGGTGCGAAGCGCACTGCGCATCATGCGCGCCCGCGCCGACCACCGTGAGCTCCTGGCCTCGCAGGAGAAGATCCGCATCGAGATCCTGCTCAAGGAGAACCTTCAGCTGCAAAGCCGGTGAGGTGATAGCCATGCGGCTGGCGAGCCGCGACCGCATGAAGCCCTGAGCCAGCTTCCGAACGTATCAGCGCCTTGGAAAGACGGATCGATGCAAGGCACGCATCCGCCGCGCCGCCCGCCAGCCTGTGGCGATGAGCCGGTCTACAGGCGGAGCAACGGGCACCTGCTGTTTCTCGATGAGATCCAAGAGCGCTTCCGGCGTCATTTCGCTGGTCACGACGATACGCGAAAGCGCGAACAGGTTTTCCGTTTCGTTGCTGAGTGCGTGGCGCACCCGGCAGGCAGCGAGATATCCGGCCTCCTCGGCAATACGACGGGTGGCGCGCGAAGCGTAGCCATGGGGATAGGCAAAGGTCGTCACGGCGCGACCCAAGCCGTCTTCCAACACCTTCTTGCTGTCACGAAGCTCATGCGTCGCCTTCGCCCATGACAGTGTGTCGAGCTCCGGGTGACTGACCGAATGGGCGCCGATCTCCACGCCTGCGCCCTGCAGATCGCGCAAGGCGGCCCAGTCGAGCATCGGCCGGTTGCCTTCGCCGAGATCGCCGAGCCATCGAGCGGTGGCGCCGACCAGGCCCGAGACGACATAGAGCGTTGCGGAAAAGCGCCGGGCCATCAGGACCGGCATCGCACCCTCGGCGAAATCACACAGCCCATCGTCGAAGGTGATTAGGCAGGTCAGAGGTGGGACCGGCTGGCCGCTACGCCGCAGGAGAGCGAGATCGCTAACCGTGATCGAGCGATAGCCATGTTCCGACAGGGCGTGGAGATGGGCGTCGAGCTCGCGTTGCGTCACCAACCAGCGCCGATAGGCCGAGGCACAGTCCGAACCTACGCTGTGGTAGACCAGAATGGGGATCGATTGCATGATCAGACCTCCCTTTCTGCCGGCCGCCTTGCGGTAAGGCCGCCATGCGGGCGGTCATCGCGCCGGCGCTTCGCCAGGCTGCGCAAGTAGCCGGGCACGCCCGCGAGGATGCCGAGACGCTCCATCCAAATGAGCCGTCGCGGATAGTCGGACGGCAGCCGTGCGGTCTTCTCCGAAGTGGGCCCGGCCATATGCAGGATGCCCGCTGGAAATGCCGCCGCGAGGCGGAGGGCCCGACGCGGATCGTCGACGACGATCTTTGTCAGGTAGGCGCCAAGGCCCATCCCGTAACAATAGGCCTGCCGACGCATCCCCTCTTCGCCCCGGCGATGATAGTGCCAGATGATACCCTGCGGCTGATAGACCAGCTGGAAGCCGCCATTGACGATGGCGAAGAATGCGGCGAGGTCATCGCCTCCGCGCGCCAGGGTTCCCGCTCCCAGCGCAGAGTCGAACCCTCCGACCCGGCGCAAGGCGCTGGCACGGAAGGCCATGTTCGCCCCGGACCCGAACTGGCCGGCCGTGAAGGGAAAGAGCACGCTCTTCGGACGGTTCGCCTTGAGATCGTAGACCCGGCGCTGCAGGCCCTTGCCGAAGCCACCATGCCGCTCCGTCCAGACCTGTGCCCGCGTTTCCAGCTCGGCGGGCAGGATCAAGCCGGTTACGCAGCCAACAGTTCCATCCTCCTCCATCGGCGCCGCCATCGCCTCGACCCAGTGTCGATCGAGCACCACGTCGTCATCCGTGAACAGGACGATATCGCTGGATACATAGCGCAGGCCTGAGTTGTGAGCCCGGCCGAGACCCGGTGTTGGCTCGAGCACATAGTGCACGCGGCCACGATAGCGTGCGGAAAGCAGATCCGCCGTTGCCGTTGAGGCGGGCGCATTGTCGACGACGACCACCTCATCCGGTGCGCGGGTCTGATCGAAGAGCGATGTGAGGCATCGGTCAAGGCTTTCGGCCCGATCGCGCGTCGCAATCACGACGGCGACCCGTTCCTTTGGAGGCGTCCGGTAGGCCATGATCGGTGCCAACGACGTGATGGACCCGATTTTGGCGAGCAGATCCGCCGGCTCGACGACCGGACCTTCATGTTCGAGTTCAACGATCGCGCGTGGATGGGACCCGGAACGGACAAGACAGAACACGCCACCATAGGCAACGCCGTCCGGCCGCGAAAGATCGATCGCAGGAAGTGGCTTTGCCTGGTCGATGCTGACGATCTTGATCGGCCGGAAGGTGGTTGCAGTCCTGGAATATTTTGCCACGAGATAACCCGCCATCGTGAAGGCAAGGCCGGCGATAATGGCGCCGGCGCGCATCAGCCCCCCTGCGTCCAGCCGCGTCGCCACGGCGAGCAGGCCGCGAACGACGCCTGCCGGCAGCGTCCGGGTCACATAGGAGCGTTCCGCGCCAAGGTTCTCCCCTGCTCCGACGGCCTTGACCACAGCGCTCTTGGAACGTCCCTCCGCTAGGCAGCGCCTGCGGAAATAGGCCCAACGTGATCGCTCTGCCGTGACGTGATGATGAACCATGGCATGCGGGTCGTAGAGGATCACCGAGTTGGGATAATGCTGGTGCGCCCGAATGCACAGCTCCGTTTCCTCGCAACCGGCCGCGTCCTGGCCGCTCCGGCCCATCCCTTCACGAAAGCCACCGACGGCTTCGAAAACGGATCGACGGAAGGACATGTTGCAACCGATAGGATTGCGAACGGGCCGCAGCCCCTCAGGCAGACCTCGGTAGCTGCAGCCGACGACCCATTGGAATTCTTCGGGAAACCATGATGGCCGGCCACTCTGCCAGAGCGGCAGGACCCCACCACCGACGCCGATGATCGCCGAACCGGCGTAATGGCTTGCCAAGCGCTGAAGCCAGTCTGGTTCGGCGACGGCATCGTCGTCGAGAAAGGCAACGACATCCATGGGGGCGGACGCGCGCACGCCGGTATTGCGTGCCCCGGACAACCCCTGTGCCCCTGCGTTTGCCAAGACCTCGACCTCAGGAAAGGAGGCCCGGATCGCGTGCAGCAGAGCTTCGTTATGGTCGATGACGACAACGACCCGCTCGGGCCGTCTCGTCTGGTTCAAAACGGAACCGATGGCGTCGCCAAGCTGCTGGCGGCGCTCATCGGAATAAGCGCAGATAACAACCGCAATTGAAGACATGGCGGACCTCAACTGGTCCGCTGCGGACGGTTCCTGACAACGCTGACCATGGGACCACGCCAGCTCATACCGAGCCGCGTGATCGTCTTGAGCACACGCCAGCCATCGGGGATGGTACGAAGATTGCTGACCCCATGGATGCGGGCGTATTCTCGGCTCGGCAGTTCGGCGATCGCGAGGCCGGCCTGGAGAGCGCGAATGTTCATCTGCGTCTCGATTTCGAAGCCGGTGGCGGATTCGACACGCAGATGTGGCAACACATCACGCCAGAAAGCGTTATAGCCGTAGCACAGGTCGCTGTAGCGGCCGCCGAAACGCAACCGGACCAACTGCAGCAGGCCCCAGTTTCCGAGCCTGCGGTACCATTCCATGTCATGCGTATCGCCCCCCTGCAGGAAGCGCGACCCTTTGACGAAATCCGCGCCGGCGAGCAAGGCGCCGACGAAACCGGCCATCTCCGCCGGATCGGCAGAGCCGTCGGCGTCGAGTGTGACGAGAATGTCACCGCGCGCTGCGGCAAACCCGACAGCGAGCGCAGCACCTTTCCCGAGGCGGGGCTGCTCTATGACGACGATGTCCGGCATCAATTCCCGCGCGGTGGCCACGGTTCCGTCGGAGGAGTTTCCATCGACAAGGATCACCTCGTCGATCCATGCGGGGATCCGCGGCAGAACGTGCGGGAGGTTTTTCGCCTCGTTGACCGTCGGAACGATAACACTGACACGCGGGACGGAAATGGCGCGGCCTATTGCCGCTGGACGAAGCGCTGCCCTTAATGGATTCTGAAATTGTTCACCCATTTTATTCAAATTCCTCCAGTTTAAAAAAAATTGAAAACAAAAAACTTCCGACCCCGGTCATGTTTCTGACCTTGGAAGAGAAAACTCTGTATTACTTGTACATATTCAGTTTTATTACAATATTCTAACTTTGTAAACTACCACGCGTTTCCCTTGCGAATCATCATGTTAGAGAATACGGCCCGATTTTTTTCGAATTATTTCAGGATAGTTGCCGATCACGATTTTATTACAAATAAATAACTATGTATTACGCGTGATATTCCGATGTTTCCGTAAAAATCTCGGCAATATATTCTTATAATGTCGCTGATTTTCCATCCAATCTATATTTATATCCGTAATTTTTTACTGGAAAACCGTGTCTCAACCGATTTTCGCTATCCTCTCCAACACCCATCATATAAGCATTTTCTTAACTACTGGATTTTTGTCTCGATAGGAGACGGGAAGCGGAAAATTGCTCCCGGGATTCCGCCTGAAATGCTCAGATGAAGCTTGACCCCACAAGCACATCTTGGCGCCAATTCCATGGAGCCGGTAGGCTAAAAGAACAGGAATTCTTGCGGTATCGGCAACGGATGCACATATCATACGGGCGTATCAGGGCAGCAAACAATTTCCCTAACCCTTTGAAATTACGTAATTTCAGAGGGATGGTGGCCTTACATTTTGCCCTGAGGTTGCGAGATTGATAGCGTGCGGATAGGGAATCGCGTATCTTGCATGCCGAAGCGAGATGAGAGCAGATCAGCCGATGCAGCCAGAAGAACAGATCGCCAAGGCGCCGTCCACAGATCCTGTGAAGCGGTGGATGGAGTTGATGGCTGAGTGGGAAGCCCTCACCGCAGAACTCCGCGACGCTCGACGTGCCGTCGAACAGTCGCCCGCTGCGGACAAGAGCGCATTGATGGAAGCCGAGGCCGCGTTGCTCGCCAAAGCGCGAGGGCTCAAGGAACAGATTGATGGCGTACTGGCTGACGCGGCCAGTCAACGCCAACCTGTCAACGGCCCGCTCGTTGTCGGCACGCTGATTACACCGAACAAAGGCAAGCGGTAGGGCATCCCGCTCTCAAGTGGAATCACTCGAAGCGGAAAGATGCTCCAGAGCAATTCCAGGAAAAGTGCGAAACGGTTTTCCGTCCGGAATTGCGTAATTTCAAAGACTTAGTTCACTTCAGTGTTTCGATGAAACAATGAAATGATCTAGAACTGGCCCCCGAAAGCGCACTTGGCAGCGTTCCGGCGAGAGCACCCGCCCTACTGCCCTGAAGCCGCCCAATGGCGCGCCAACAGGATGCCGCAGCGGTTCTGGCGTGCCCATCGCTCAAGTACTACTGCAGCAGCCGCGCCAGTCCCGTGCGAAGATCCGTCCGGCACTGATAGCCAAGGATCGTCTGAAGCGCTTGCGCGCATCCCTTGGAGCGTCGAACTTCCCCGAGCAGACCGTCCACATGCTCGATGCCGCACGGGGAATTCGTTTCCTCGATCATGATCCGTGCAAGGTCGTTTATCGTCGTCTCGACGCCGCTGCAAACATTGATCACGGTAGCACCCTGCCTGTCGCTGCCGACCGCGCGGATCAATGCCTCCACCACATCGTCGACATAAACGAAATCGCGGGTCTGCATGCCGTCGCCGTAGATGGTGATGTTCTCGTTGTTTTTCAGTCGCTGGGCGAACTTGGTGATCACCCCGGAATAGGGAGACGATGGGTCTTGGCCCGGACCAAACACGTTGAAGAACCGTAAGCCGGTCGTGGAAAGACCGTAGACTTCATAGGCGGCGCGCGTGTGAAGTTCGCAGGAGAGTTTGTCGGCTCCATAGGGCGAGAGAGGAACACACTTGCCATCTTCGGACAGCGGCAGGTCCTGGCTTGCTCCATAAACTGCCGCTGACGAAGCATAAACGAGTGGAAGCTTGGTACCGGTGCGGGCGAGCTCTTCAACGATCGTCAACAGGCCCGTGATATTGATGGCGTGGGACGACGTTAGTTGCCGGTTGCAGCGCTCGACCGAAGCGACGGCTGCCAGATGGATGCAGGCATCGACACCCGCAAGTGCGCGCTGGACGGTCTCGCGGTCGAGAATGGAGCCTTCGACGAGAGTGGCCCCGCTTGGGATGTTCTCAGGTTTCCCCGAACTCAGATCATCAAGGACGACAACGTCGTGGCCGGTCTGCAGCAAGCGCCGTGCGAGGTTTGCACCTATGAAGCCGGCCCCACCGGTTACCAAAATCCTATTCAAGTCGCTGCCCTCACGCTGGTCGGACTCGGAACGCGATGCCTGATACGCGCTGGCACCGATCAGATCACACCAACCGGCGTGATTGACCATGCCGTGCAACCGGCGCTCGCTGTTCTCGCTGCCTCAATCCTCCATTGTCGCGCAGGCGCCGTCAAGGCTGGAGAACCGGCACGCTCGGTGTGGCGCGATCGGCCACATTATGGATTGCTTGCAAAGCGCCTCGTGATATAACTACGGCGTTTTAAGAAACTGATCGATTGACCGCTACAAGGGTCCGGACCGGTTCTACACCAGTCGATATCCAGGAGCTTTCTAAGATATTTCTGCACAAGTCATTGTTGTTGAGAAATTGCCGAGGCTTCTCCTGATGCCTGAAATTCGCCCCTTGCAGGCCCATGATCTTCCCGTTGTCGCCGACATGTTCCAGCGCGAATTGCGCAGGCAACGCGGTCCTGCGCCGCCATCTCTTGCCGGTTACCTCAAGCGCCTCTATCTCGACGCCATTGACGGTGATGTGGGATCGCCATCACTGGTGCACGTCGGTGACAATGGCAATGTCTCTGGCTTTGTCGGCGTCACATCAATGCCGATGCGCTTCGCAGAAGCCAGGTTAAACGCCTCGATTTGCGGGTCGTTGATGGTCGATGCCGATCAGCGCAATGATCTCGCCGGCGCAAGGCTACTCAAGGCCTTCCTGGCCGGCCCGCAGGACATCTCCTTCAGCGAGACGGCAAGCGATGTCACCGCCGGCATGTGGATGACGCTGCGCGGCTCGATCCTGCCTAAGTACAGCCTCGACTGGGTCAAGATCATCCGGCCAGCGAGCTTTGTCGTTGCGGCGGCCAGAGCGAGAGTTCCGCTCGCTGGCCTGGCAACGCCCCTTGCGCGCCTCGCCGATGCCGGCCTGGGACGATTTCGCAGCGGAGAATTCTCGCGCTGGTTTGGCGCCGGTGGCGTCGCAGCTCAAACCGGTCGCTACGCGCTGGCAGACATCGATCAGGAAGGCTTCTCGAACCTCATCGGCAAGTTCACCTCGAAGTTCCCGGTCCATCCTGCATGGGATGATGCCTTGCTTCAGCGCATCATGTCGGATGCCGCAACCAAGCAGGATTTCGGCGGAACGGTGCGATGCACTGTTTCAGCCCGGACGGGGACCATTATCGGAGCTTTCATGTATTTTGGAGGGACCGGCGACATTGGTCACGTCCTGCAGGTTCTGGCCCTGCCCGGCCAAGCGGGGGCCGTGATCGACTGCCTGATTGCGCATGCGGCGGGCGCTGGTCTGGCAGGTATCAGGGGAAGAACCCAACCCGCGCTACTCGAAGCGATGCTCGGCCGGCGAATCTTCTTCTTCAACATCAATTCGACGGTGGTTCATGCCCGCGATCCGGAGCTCGTTCACCAGTTTCAAGCGGGCAACGGCTTCTTCAATGGGCTCGTCGGCGAGCACTGGAGCCGCATATTCGGCGACAGGTTCGACTGACGCCTCCAAGCCTCGAAGACAGCACGCGAAGCGCCTTCTCCAAGATGGGACAGCCTCGCACTCCTGGATAGTGTCCTCAATGTCGACCAGCCGGTAGCGTGTCCTAAAACGCGTAGGCCAGCACATCTCCGACCTGACTGCTCATGGGCCCGAAACGGCAGGCGTTTCGCATCGATTTCGACGCGCAATAACGGTTGACGGCACGCATCGTTGCGCGCGTGAGGCTGCCATTCAGCGGGCCGCTGTAGATACCGACCTCCTTGAGCCGGTACTGCGCTAGGTAGATGTAGGCGTTCGGATGCGTGGTACGCATCATGCGGATGAGCGATTGACGCGATTCCGCCGACAGTTCCTGCATGCGGACTGCAATCGACTGCAAGCCGCGCTTCGAAGTCGCTGCCGAGAACAACATCTCCTCGACAATCCGATCGCCTCGCGACAGCCGAGGCGAAATCTCCGCGAACAATTGCTGGGCTCGATTCATATCGGCCTTGAAAAAGGTCGTGCGTCCATAGCGACGACCATCGCGATAGTAGCTGATAAGCTGGCGCGCAGCCGCGATATTGCCTTCACTCGCGGCACTTTCGAGCAGCGCGGCCGCGGCCTTGCCGTTGCGCTTCGTGCCCATGCCGTAGAGCATGGCGTCAGCAAGGGGAATGACAGCGTCCTTCAAGCCCATGGCTTCCGCCTGCCGTAGCGCGACGATGCCATCGGCCGCCCTGCCGGCGTTGCGCAAGAGGCTCTGTGACTGCACGGTCCCCAATATCAGCAGCCCGTAGGGGTCGCCGGCCTTCGCCGCCTGTCGATAATAGTCCGCAGCACGCCGACCGTTGCTCGCCTGCAGTTTCTCTTCGCGGTAGAGATCGCCGAGTCTGATCAGACCTTGCGTCCAGCCAAGCGAAGCGGCCTCGCCATACTCGCGCATCGCTGCCTTCAAATCGGGCGGACCAGCGTCACCTCGAGCAAAGAGGTCGCCCATCACGACATGCGCTTCGCCCTCGCCGCTCTCTGTGGCCGCCTTGACCATGGCGCGACCGGCAACGACGTCCTGCGCAGTGCCCTGCCCGCGCGCGATCATGGCTCCGGCTCGAACCGCTCCAATATAGTTGCCGCGCGCGCCCGCTTGGCGGTAGTAGTCGAGTGCCTTGGGGAAGTCCACGGCGACCGTCTTTCCGTCACTGAAGAAGTCGCCGAGACGCACCAGCGCATCCGCCTCGTCGAGGTCGGCTGCGCGCTCGTATGCCGCAACGGCCCCAACTCCATCGACATCACCGGACTCTGGTTCCCGCAGGAGATCACCGAGGCTGATCAGTGCGGCCGCGTTGCCGCCCTCGGCGATGCGCCGAACCATGCTGCGTCCCGCTTCGACGTCACGCGGCGTACCGGAGCCATGCGCCGTCATCTCACCCAACCGTAGCATCGCATGGGTGTTGCCTGCGTCCGCGGCACGTCGGTAATAGCCAAGCGCCAATTCGGCGTCAGGCGCAAACGGGGCCGGGATGATGCCGCTATGGACATCGCCAAGAAAGGTGAGTGCTTCTGCATCACCTGTATCGGCCATCGACCTGATCGTGGCCAACGCGCCTTCGACATCCTGCTCGGTACCTCGGCCGCGGAAGGTCAATTCGGCCACACGCAATTGTCCGAACGGGATGCCAGCCTTGGCCGCCCT
The DNA here is from genome assembly GCF_037120565.1 of Ensifer sp. CCNWLY38. Classification (NCBI taxonomy): domain Bacteria; kingdom Pseudomonadati; phylum Pseudomonadota; class Alphaproteobacteria; order Hyphomicrobiales; family Rhizobiaceae; genus Ensifer; species Ensifer sp. CCNWLY38. Next base: position 203,800 of record NZ_JBBBBO010000014.1, on the reverse strand, counting down.
CTCATAAAACTCGAAAGCCTTGGCGTAGTCGGGCTTACCGCCACGGCCGCTGCCGACCAGGTCTCCCAGGCTCAGCAGCGCATCCGAGCGCCCAAGCGCTGCCGCTCGGGCATAGGCCGCCTGTGCGCCCTCGATATCGGCAGGACCTGAATCGCTTCCACTGAGCAGATCGCCGAGCGAAACGAGGGCGTAGACATTGCCCTTGTCGGCAAGGGAGCGCACCAGTGCGCGTCCCGCGGCCACGTCCTTCGTAGTTCCCTCGCCGCGCGCCAACATTTCGCCGCTGCGCAGGATACCGGTTGCGCTCCCGACCGCCGCAGCACGGCGGTAGTATTCATAGGCGCGCGGCAGATCGATTGGAACGGCCGAAGGGTCCGCATGGCTATAGATGCCACCCAGCAAAGCAAGGGCAGCGCCATCGCCACCTGCGGCTACCTCCTCGATCAGCGAAAGACCCTTTGCAGTATCCGGCTGCGTGCCGTGGCCAAAAACGCGCATCTCGCCCACACGGAGCTTGGCCACGACATTGCCGGCATCGGCCGCCCGCTGGTAATAATTCAAAGCCTTGGCCGGATCGTGGTTGGCATTATCCTCATCGCTGTAGAGATCGCCGAGCCTCAATAGCGCGTCGGCATTGCCGACACGCGCGGCAATGCCGGAATCGCCGGAGGCCGGAGGCGCGCTCTGATCAGAGGTTGCTTCTGCCGACCACGCCGCACCCGCCAGGGTCAGAACGACCGCCGACAACACGAGATGAGATGTCCGCCACAACGCCAAACTCCTTTACAACTTACTCAATGCTGAGCGCCATCATCCGGCGCCATCGCTGGAAGGTCTCCTGCCTCGACAGCCCTCAGGTAATACTCGGCCGCTTTCTTACCGTCCGCGGGGACGCCTTTGCCGTCGCGATAGAGGTCTCCAAGCCGGAGCAAGGCGTCAGCCCTTCCCAGTTTGGCCGCACTCTCGTAGGCCGCAACCGCGGCCTGACCATCGACCGGCCCGACGGCGCCCGAAAGATGAAGGTCGCCAAGCACCACATAAGCGTAGGGGTCACCGCCAACGCCGACTTGCGTTACCATCGTGAGGCCCGCGCCGATGTCCTGTGCGGTGCCTTCGCCGCGAGCCGTCATTTCGCCCTGCCGCAGCCTGCCGGTTGCGTCACCGGCAAGCCCGGCCCTGCGATAATATTCGAATGCCTTGCCAGGGTTGGCTGGCACCGCCCCACCCAGGCGATAGATATCGCCAATTCGCACCAAGGCGTCATAGCGCCCGAGCTCGGCTGCTTTTTCATAGGCGCGCACCGCTTCCGGCACGTTGGCGGCACCCGCGGAACCATCGGCCATCAGATCTCCCAGCGAGACGAGTGCATTGCTGTCGCTGGCATCAGCCGCCGAACGCACCAGCGCCAGGCCGGCAGCGACGTCTCTGGCCGCACCCTGGCCACGCACCATCATCACGCCGGCCATCACCTTGCCATCCAGGCTTCCGGCGTCGGCCGCCTTCCTGAAATAGCCATAGGCACGGGCAGCATCGGCCGGCAGTGTCCCGTCGATGCCACGCTGATAGATCGCACCCAACAGGTTGAGGGCATTGGTATCCCCGAGATCGGCAAGCGCATTCATCTGCGCAAGTCCTCCGGCAACATCGCGTTCGGTGCCCTGTCCGAGCAAGGTCATCTCACCGACACGCAGTTTGCCGGCCATGTTTCCAGCCCCAGCAGCTCTGCCGTAATAGGAGAACGCCTTGGGCAGATCCTGCTTTACCGACCCGCTGCGGCTATAGAGATCACCGAGCCTGACCAATGCATCGGAATGGCCAAGTGTTGCGGCCTTTTCGTAGGATGCGACCGCCCCCGGCAAGTCCACAGCGGCCACGGTCGCATCGCTCAACAGGTCACCAAGCGCTATCAGCGCGAAGGCGTCGCCGTGATCGGCAAGACCTGCCAACATGGCACGCCCCGCGTCATAGGATTGATCGACGCCGCGTCCGCGCGCAAGCATCTCGCCGGTGCGCAGGATGCCGGTCTCGTCGCCACTGTCGGCTGCGCGGCGGAAGTAGCCGTAGGCCTTGGCAAAATCGACTGAGATAACACCACCGTCCGACCGGCTGTAGAGTGAGCCGAGCAGCACGAGCCCAGCGGGGTTGTGCGTGCGAGCGACCACGTCCTCGATCATCGCCAGCCCGCCATCAACATCCTTTGTCACGCCTTGACCCAAGGCGATCATTTCGCCAATTCGCAGCTTCGCCGGCTCGTAGTCCAAACCCGCCGCCTTTCGGTAGAGGGCCATTGCACGCGCCGGATCCAGGGCCACCATTCCTGGGTTGACCGGACGATAGAGGTCGCCCAGCAAGACCAGCGCCTCGGGATTGCCTGAGCTGGCGAGAGCCTCGATCATCGCCAGCCCCCTGCCGACATCGCGGGTTACACCTTGCCCGCGCGCCAGCATCTCACCAACGCGCAGTTTGCCATCGTCACTTCCGGCTTTGGCTGCCTGATCGTAGAAGTGAAACGCCCGACGTAGGTCGGCGGCGACCACCCTGCCCTGGCTGTAGAGGTCCCCAAGCCGCACCAGCGCGTCAGCGCTGCCCATAGCTGCCGCTTCCATATAGAGCTTGGTGGCCGCGAACGGGTCGGCCGGCGCGTTTTTGACTAGGCCGACCAGATCAGCGGGCGATATGATCGCATAGAGCGCATCCGGCCGGTCCGGATTGGCCAGCTCGCGATAATAGGTAAGTGCTGCATCCGCGGCCGCGACGGTCGTTTTGCCGTCACGATAGAGATCGCCGAGCGCGACGTAGGATCCAGCCAAGGCTTTGACGAAGCCATCGGGCTGTTTCGATTGCTCGGCAATCTTGCCCTCAAAAGCCAGCGGCCGAACCGCCGGAACCTGTTCCCCGGGACTGGCCTGCGCCAAATTTCCCGACAACGCGGCGCTGGCCAACAACAACCATCCAATACGCATGCGCCCAAGCTCCCGACACGCGCGAACTGCATTCAAAAAACGCAGCACAGCCAAAAACAGCAACACAAAACAAGCACTGCACTTCCCGGCGGGGACAACTTGATGTGCTCCACCCCCTCAGCCACTTCAGCCTGTCGCTGAAGCAAGCCTGGGAGCCGCCGGTCTATTTGACCCATTCCCCCATTTTAATGCCTGCGCTATCCGGCGCAAAGACCTTGGCGTCCGATGTCGCCTTCACCAGCCGGAACCGCGCCGAAGCGAGCAACGCACGCTCGATCGCATCAAGTGAACCTTTCGGCATGACACTAAGATCGTCGATATAGGCCTTCTGACTTCGCGTGATGATGATGAACGCTGTCCCCGGCGGGCGACCTTGCAGCCAGCGTGACAGTTCCCCGGCGGGATCGGCGAGCACGGCGGCAATGGATTGCTTGCTCTCGATCGAGATCGGCACATAGGTGAAGCGCTCATAGTTCATGAATTGCTCGGGGTAGTTGGGAGCCCCTTCGATCAGCATCGTTCCCGCCGGCGCGTTTGCGTAGAGCCATTGCGAAACCGCTACTTCGTCCTGGGTGAAGGTGTATTGCCGGTCCTTGCCGTTGTTGGCGAGGACGAACGCCACCGACAGCAGCGCTACCAAAGCGCCCAAGGCATAGCGGGCAACGGCATCCCTCGGCGTGCCCGACGAGGGGAAGAACAGGGCCGCCGCGAAGAACGCCAGAAACGGTAGGGCGAAGAGGTAGACGCGGAAGGCGATCTCACCACCGTAGGATGTCGCAATCAGGAGGAACGCCGGGGCGAGTGTCAACACCACCGCCGCAGCATCGCGATAGCCCGCCGCAAGGCGCCGCAGACCACCAAGCAAGGCCGCCAATGCGATGACACCCGTCAGGGCACGCGACGCCCACGACACCACCACCTGCCCCGGACTTACGATCGAGGTGTCGACCAGGCGATCGCCGATCTCAGCCGAGGTAGCGCCAAACTGGTGAACCAGTTCCGGCAGCACGGACGCCAGATAGCCGTCTGCGTAGTAAAGGAGCCAACTGCCTTCGACGACCAGCGCGAATGCCGCATAGCCCAGGCTGATATGCCCCAGGAAACCCAGACCGCACAGAGCCACAAGCATGACCATCGGTGTAAGCGGATGCGTGGTCACGATGGCAACGATCAGCGCCATGGCCAGGATCGACGCCGCCAGCCTTGCGCCTGGCGTGAGGCCGGATGTTGCCGGCGGCTCTCCGCGCGAGGTAAAGGCAAAGTAGCGGCCGAAGATTCCCCCCAGGCCGCGGCGGTTGGGGTCCGCCCAGGTATGCACGACACGAAGTGGCCCGACGCAAAGCGCGATGAGCATCAGGTAGAAGAGCAAGGCAACGCCCTGCGGCGAGAAATAGTCCTGGCCAATCCAGTTTCCAACCGCGAAGAACCAGACCGAACCCCAGACCAATCTGGGATCCGCCGTGAAGCGCCGAAAGATCAGAGGGAGTACCAGCACATAAAGCAGATTAAGAGCCGGGGGCGAGAATCGGACGATGCTGGCAAGCTCGATCGGTTTGATGTCGAAGAACGTGGCAAGCTCGGCGCTGGCAACAAAGAGACCGGGCCAGTTTCTGTAAGCCGCCAGGAATGGAGCGGTCGGGTCGATCTGACCGTGCCGTTGTGCATAGTCGACGATGCCGACGTGCTTCCAGGCCCAGGCATAACGCAGTTCGTCGTAAACGATCGCGGGCGTGGCATGGAGCAACAGCACCAGCATGGCGATTTGCAGCAGCGGAATGCGGGTCTCGCATACATCTCGCTTCAGGCTGAGCGCAAAGCCAATCCCCACCGCCGCATAGGCCACCCAGATTGTGACAGGAAGGACGGAGAACAGGCCATAGTCGTTCACATTCGCCGGATCGATGCGGTAGAGGCTCACGACCCAGAACGTGAATGCAAACCCGAGACAGCCAAGGGATAAGGTGGCCGGGCGAACCGAGACGCCGGCAACCTTCTTCGCCGCCGGCTGTTCGCCGGTCGGCACAACGGCAAGGACGTCGGTCGCTACCACATTCACAGCGCACCTCCTTCAGAAGATACGATACGCAACACACGATCGACATTGGCCGCGATCCACAGCCGGCCAGTCCCCTCGGGCCGCCGTATCCGCTCACTGACTTGCTGCAGCCACACCAGACCGACCAATGCTCGGGTCGCAATGGCGTCGTCGCTCCAGCCTCGATCATCGCCGCTACTGACCGCGAGCCAGGCCTTTTCTTCAGGGTTCCATTCCGGCAACCAAAGCAGATCGGCAACCACAGCGCCCAGAGGCTCTCCCGAAGAAATCGCGCGCAGAGCGATCGCCAACCCGCAGGCATCATAACCATCAGGCGCATTTGGCCGTGCTTTGCCCCATTCCAGGATGCCGGCAAGCCTGAAGGCGTCGCCTCCAACTCCAGAAAAGCGAAGGTTGCGAGGCTGGAGATCGCCGTGGCACCACCCTAAGCGCAGTTCTCGGCCGCACCAATAGCTACGCTGCCTCTGCACGAACAGATCGAGCGCCGCTTCCCGCCGCACTTGCGATATCAATGAGCCATTCAGGTTCCGCAACTGCGCCGCCGGCCACTCGATCCACTCCCGGAACCAGCCCTCGCCGATCGCCTGCGGCGCCGATGTTCGGCCGTGCAGAAGCGCAATGGCGCCTGCGGCCTCCGTAAGCCCGGCTTGCAACTGCACGGGATGTCGCAACAAGCCGACACCACTCTCACCGCCAATTGCCGCCTCGACGCAATCGATAGCGCCCTTGGTGCGCCGAACCGCCAGCCGGGATGGTAGCAGCGGCAAGAAATCCCTCAGGCGCGGCTCCGCCTGCATTAAGTCGAGGTTGTCGATCTGCCGCTCGATATAGGTAATGGCAACGAGATCGCGCGCACGACGAAGCACGGCGCGGGTCTCGTTCTGGTATCCGGATACATCGCCTGCATGATCTGCGAGATACACGGTCACGGTTCCATCGGGGCCCGGTTCCGCGCCGTGCGGTCGCCAGCCGGGCGCATCGGGCCGCGCGGTCAGTAGCAGCAATGGCGCAAGATCGGCTTCGATGGGCAATGGCGTTTGCGGACGCCCCCAAGGCAGAAACTGTGCCGAGAGCCTTTTCGATGCGGCCGCAACCGCCAGAGCCCAGTCATACACACTGTCGCGACGGCCGGTGACAAGAGCAAACACGCCGACGCCGCAGGCGACGGTCAGCATCGCCAGTAGCCAGGCCTCGGCCATTCCGATCGGCCCCTCATGACGCACCAGGAAGACGCCCGAGACCAGGGCCAGGGCCATCACCGAAAACTCGGCCATGGCGACCGATCGCATCCACCCCTTGGTGCGGGCAATCGACAGGTATATCGACAGCACTGCGGAGACGACGCTGGCGATCGCGAAGATCCGCAGGATGGCGGCGCCCTCATCCGCGTAAGTTTCACCGAAGACCGACATGATCGGGTGCGCGAATATGACCATGAGCGTGACGAGGCCAAGCAGCGGCAGCACCGACATCACCGCCGCATCTGCCGCGAGCGACCGCAACCGACCGCCGTTGCTCGCGCCTTCGGCAAGCAGCGAAAGCCCCATCGAACTGCCGACGTAATAAAGTGATGTGAAGATCGTCCAGGCGACGAAGAAACTGGCACTTTCGGCAGCACCGACCAGATTGAGCACCACCAGAGGCGTCGCGGTCCATGCCACCATCATCGACACCGCTCCGATATAGTCCCAACCGAAGTATCGGGCCATGCTCTGCCGATGGATCAGATGCTCATAGTCCGGCGCATCCTCCGTCGCCGGCACGAGCCGCTTGAAGATCAACAGATTGACGGCGAGCACAAAGAGGACGACCGGCGCCGTCCAGGAGAGCGCGATCGCCTCCCAACCGAGGCCGAAAAGCGTGAGAGGCACCAGCAGCGAGATCTTGATGAACTGGTACGTGGTCTTGGAAATCGGGACCCATATGGACTGCCGCAACCCCGAAAGGGCGCTGTCCTGAAGCGCGAAAACCGACCAAATCGCGACCGTCACGACGAACCACGCCATGACGCCGGCGCTCTGCGTCAAAACCTCCAGTTTCGGCATGAATGCGCCGACGACGAAAAGAAAGACGACCGCGACCAGAATGGAGGCAGCCACCGAAACCGAGTAGGCAAACAGGATCAATCGACCAGCGCGCTTGCCAATGGTCGGGACAAAGCGAACGAGGAAATTGCCGAAATTGAGCTGGGCTGCATTGGAAAGGTTGACGATGGTCGCGGTGATCGCGCCGCCAAGGCCGATCGCCTCCGGGGTGCTATAGCGCGCGGCCAGAAACCAGAAGGCCAATCCCAGGATGGCGGTTAGCCCGCTGTTGGCAATAAGGGCGTAACCGTTGCGCAACAGCGACGAAGTCATCAGGCCCGACGGCAGCAGCTGTTTCCACCCTCTCCCACGCCCACGGGCCTGCATCTCTACTGGCCTCGAATGCTGCAGGATTGGTGGGTTCGCGTTCATGAGCCTACGCGCCGCCAGACACGCACATAGTCGATCAGGAAATCGGCTGGAAACTTTGTCTTGGCATTCGGCGAGCCCGGCCAGTTGCCACCCACCGCCAGATTGATCAGCAGGTACATGGGCTCCTGGGAAATGCCCTCAGTCTTTGTATAGCGCCACATCTCCTTGCCATCGAGGTACCAGACGACAGCATCCTTGCGCCACTCCAGGCCATAGACATGCCAGCCGTTGGCGAGATCGGTCGTCTTTGCGCTCTTGCCATCGCTCTGCCAGCTGTTCTGTTTGTCGAGGTAGTGCAAATGCATCTCGTAGGTGTCGGTTGCGTGACCGAGCACCTCGAGAATATCGATCTCCGGACGCGGCTCCTGCGTCGACGGCAGCAGCCAGATGGCTGGCCACAGGCCTTTGCCACGCGGCACCCGGGCGCGGATCTCGAAGTAGCCGTACCTAGTGGCAAAACGATCGGGCTTCGCTCGCTCCAGATAGTCCCGGCCCGTCGTCACCATGCCGGATGTATAATTGAAAGTGCGGCCCTCATGCCCGTTGACCTTTTCAGGCTTCGCGGTCAGACGCAGGTAGCCGTTGCCGACACTGACGTTGTCGGGCATGTACCACTGCAGTTCCTTGTTTGCGAGGTTCGTGCAGCCGTTCTTGTCCCACCAATAGCAACGGGTCCACTTCCGGCGATCAAGCCGCTTTCCGTTGAATTCCTCGGCGAAGATGCGTTTCCACTGCCCGTTTCCGGGCGGCCCGAAATCTTGAGCCAGGGCGCCAGAATTTGCGACCCACAATGCGCATGCCAGTCCCGACAGCGCCGCTACCCAATACCCCATAACCATGCAACAACCCGTCCGGTCCGACTACATTGGCCTGTCGCAAGACGTACTAGCCTGCAGCTACCTGCGAGTGCACGCAAAACGCGGGTTTCGCGCATTTGCCCCCGTATTCGCCAGCCTGTCGCTTACGAAATTTGATATCTCTGATCGAGCTTCGCGTCGTCAAGGAGATTTCCTGCCCGGATACATCAGTCAATTACTTCAAAGTATGGAATTCACCGGGAAAGAAAGCAATCAATTCAATTTGAACTCGAAATTATTCTATGCCCTAAAAATATATCCGAAACTTCAGTGCCTACTTAAATATAGATAGCATATTACTTTTGGCTGTGAAAGATAATGATATGTAGCTATAAATAGAGGGCCTCATCTCACCCAAAAGGATTAGAAAACTCGCAGCGTCAATTGCAACTCCCGGACGTCGATGGCGCCTCTCACGGCGATGGCGGCGAGACCACCCGCAAGGCTTAGATCCGCATGAGCTGGATCAACTGGGCACAGCCAACAGCATCAGGCGTTGGGCGCCGAAAAAGAACGACGCGCAGAGTACAACCATCGTCATGGCATCGAGCCACCAGGGCCAACGTGACCGCAATGGTGGCATTGTGGCGAGCGACATCTGGCGGATGGCCAGCACGGCGATGGCGGATAACATGGCAATCAGACCATATCGGTAGCCGTTACCGGTAACGGCGATGCCGAGCTGCTTCTCTTCGACCTGCGCCGTGAGCTGGACTTCGCCCCTGCCATCCACCTGATCGGAGACAAGCACACGTGCATTTCGAACGGAGGGGTGAGCGGCCAACGCCTGGCGGAAGCGATCGAGAACCGACGGATCATAGGCATCGCCTTGCTTGAAGGGCTGCAGGCGCACCAAATCCAGGGCTTTCAGGCTGACGAGCCCATTGTAGGTAACCGGACCGAAATTCGCCGCAACACCGGGATTGAGGATTACTCTAACCTTGGCAAGCGCCGTGCCTGGCATTCGCGACAGATGGCGGCTGACCACGGTCACAAGCGGGTACGAAGCACTCCGAACGCGCCAGAGCATCTCGTCTTCCAAGCTCGCCAGAACCTCGCCGTTGACGGGTTTGCCGGCGGCGGCAACCATCTGCCGCGTGATGTCGTCGCGAGCCACCTGCGTCAGGTCGCCAAGGCCGCCAACTTCAATCAGGCCCACGCGATAAAGCGCCTCGGGTCGCGGGGTAAACACGATCTGCGCGGGCGCGGCGCTTTCGCCATCATCCGAAACATCGATGTGCGCGTCGAGATACCCCATCCCGCGCATCATTTCTTCGAGGCGACGCCGCTGCGCTTCGACTATGGACTTTGTAGATACGTCCGGCTCGGCGCCAGCATGCGCTTGTTTCAGCTCGACCGCATTCAGGGCCGCGCGCAAGGTACCGTCGAGAACGGCATCCGAAGTCGGTTGTAGTATGATGACCGGAACGTCTGCGGCAAAGCCTGTTCCGACAAGACACGACAATATCGCCGCGTATGCCACTGTCAGAACGATGGCGGTCATGACCTTGCGCATGGTGCCTCTCGCGTTACGACGCACTACCAAGGAACCGCGACTCCGCGGGTTCGAGAGCACATAAAATAGTGATGCCGCTATCACTTTCCGGAACCGTTATTGCCCTCCCCAAGCAATCGCGGCGGCGACAATAATATTGCGTACAGGCTCAGGCTGTATATCGGCCTCGCCCATCAGATCGCCCTTGACGGTTACACCGATAGAGCCCAACCCGGCTAACAAATTAGCATGTTGTTATATCGCCGTCATGCAACTTTTGCTCGATACTCATACCTCTTCTTGATTAGAGAAAGGTAGAAATGGCGGACCGAGGGCACTCTTTCGGGCCGGCTGCGCTCAGACGGGCTCACCATCGAGACAGTCAAAGAGGGCCATGCGAGTGCATTATCGCCAGTGGGATCTGCGCCTACGTCTCGTCGTCTCTATTGTCGCGTTGAGCGCTTCGTCCCGGTCCGCGTTGCGAGCACGTTGCGGATCGCAAAGCTCGAGTGGATTCGTGAAACACCAGGAAGAGCTGAAAGGATTTCCTTGTGAATGCGTTCGAACTCGCCGGCATTGGCGACTTCGACGCGCAATAGATAGTCCGACCCGCCGGTCATCAGGAAGCACTCCTTTATTTCGGGGTGCCTACGTATCGCGGCCTCGAAGCGGTCGAGATAATCCTCCGTCTGACGGTCCAGCGTGATGTTGATGATCACTGCAATGGTGGCCTCGACGTTCGAAGTATCTACCAGCGCGGTGTAGCCACGGATAACGCCGGCCTGCTCCATCAGCTTTATGCGCCGCAGACAGGCCGATGGCGAAAGGCCGACTTCGGCGGCAAGGCTCGCATTGCTGCGTCGGGCATCGAGCCGAAGCAGGCGAAGAATGTTGCGGTCTATCGCGTCAAGTGCGGCCATAGCAGATTATTCCAATTCGTCTTCGTTTATTTCAATGATCATTATTTCACGCAACGATCAATCATTCTTTCCTTGGCAATTTCACGATCGTTTCACTAATCTCCCGCCAACACGGGGGAGGCTGGAATGGACGGGGCAATACAGGCAAGACGGCAAGCTACGGCGACCGCCATGGGCGGCGCATCGGGCTACCTGACCATCGATCTAGCAGCCATTGCTCGCAACTATGAAAAGCTGGCGGCGGAGGTAGCGCCTGCGCGCGCAGCCGCGGTCGTCAAGGCAGATGCCTATGGGCTCGGCGCCATCAGGGTCGCCGCCGGGCTCTACGAGCATGGTTGCCGTCACTTCTTCGTCGCCCAATTCGTTGAAGCCCTGCGCCTGCAGCCAAGTCTCGCCGCCGACGCGACCGTCTATGTGTTGAACGGCCTCCTGCCCGGCAATGAAACGGCCTGCGTCGAGCACGGCATCGTGCCGGTCATCAATTCGCTGGAGCAGTTGCAGCGCTGGAACGAGACTGCGAAGGCGCTCGGCCGCAAGCTTCCGGCGGCACTGCAATTCGATACCGGCATGTCGCGCCTCGGCATTCCACCGGCAGAACGTGCCGCCGTGGCCAGCCTGCTGACAGCGAGCGGAAGCATTGATGTCCAGTTCATCATGAGCCACCTCGCCTCCGCCGACGAAGCCGAGAGCGAGCAGAACGGAAGCCAGCTCGCCGAGATGAACCGCATCACGGCCGAATTCCCCGAGTTCGACCTGTGCTTCGCCAATTCGGGCGGCATCTTCCTCGGCAGACCCTATCATGGTGTCCTTGCCCGTCCCGGCATCGCACTCTACGGCGGCGCGCCGATCGCCAACCAGCCCAATCCGATGGAGCCCGTCCTGCGCCTCGACGTGGCGGTCGTGCAGACCCGCACCGTGCCTGCCGGCGCGCGCGTCGGCTACAGCGGCACCCATGTTGCCGCGGGAGAAACCCGCCTTGCCACCATTGCCGTCGGTTATGCCGATGGCCTGCCGCGCAGCCTGAGCGACCGGGGCGCGGTCTATTGCGACGGCATTCGCCTACCGATCGTCGGCCGGGTCTCGATGGACAGCATCACCATCGACATCTCCGCACTGCCGGAAGCTTGCCTGCACCTCGGCAGCCTCGTGGAAGTGCTTGGCCCCAACCAGACGCTTGAAGACATTGCGCGCGACGCCGGCACCATCTCCTACGAAATCCTGACCGGCCTCGGCCAGCGCTACGAGCGGCAATACCGCTGACCCCTTCTCTTCTCCCGTGAGGACATCATGAAAGTTATCGTTCTCGGCGCCGGCATCATCGGCGTGACCTCGGCCTACCAGCTTGCCAAGGCAGGACATGAGGTGACGGTCATCGACCGTCAGCCCGGCCCCGCCTTGGAAACGAGCTTCGCCAATGCTGGCGAAGTCTCTTTCGGCTACTGCTCGCCCTGGGCCGCGCCCGGCATTCCGATGAAGGCGATGAAGTGGCTGTTTATGAAGCATGCGCCTCTGATCCTGCGCCCCAAGGTCGAAACCGCCATGCTGTCGTGGATGGTGAGGATGCTCTCCAACTGCACGTCCAAGCGCTACGCCATCAACAAGAGCCGGATGTTGCGCCTTGCCGACTACAGCCGCATCTCGCTCGCCACACTGCGTGCAGAGACCGGCATCGCCTATGACGAGCGGATGCAGGGCACGTTGCAATTGTTCCGCACGCAGCAGCAGCTCGATGCCTCCGGAAAGGACGTCAAGGCGCTCGCCGCCGACGGCATTCCCTACGAGGTGCTGGACCGCGACGGCTGCATCCGGGTCGAGCCGGCGCTGAAGCACGTGCGCGAAAAAATCGTCGGCGGCCTGCTGACACCGAAGGACGAGACCGGCGACTGCTTCAAGTTCAGCAACGCGCTTGCGAAAAAGGCGGAAGAACTCGGCGTGCGCTTTAACTATGGCAGCATCATCCGCGGCCTCGACGTCGAGGGTGGCCGCATACGCGGCGTCGTCACCGCGCACGGAACGCTGCAGGCCGACGCCGTTGTCGTGGCGCTCGGCAGTTTCTCGCCGCTGCTCGTCAGACCGCACGGCATCCGTCTGCCGGTCTATCCGGTCAAGGGCTATTCGCTGACGATCCCGATCACCGACGCGTCGCGCGCGCCGGAATCGACTGTGATGGACGAGACCTTCAAGATCGCCATCACGAGGCTCGGCGATCGCATCCGCGTCGGCGGCATGGCCGAAATCTCCGGCTACACCAACGATCTCGGCGAGCCCCGCCGCCTCACACTCCAACATTCCGTCACCGACCTCTTCCCCGGCGGCGACGTGTCGAAGGCGAGCTTCTGGTCGGGCCTTCGCCCGATGACGCCGGATGGCACGCCGGTCATCGGTGCGACGAAGGTCGCGGGCCTCTATCTCAACACCGGTCACGGTACGCTCGGCTGGACGATGAGCTCCGGTTCAGCCCGGGTGATCGCCGATCTCGTCAGCGGTCGCAAGCCTGAGATCGACGCAACCGATCTCGCAGTAGCTCGCTACGCTTAAGCGGTTCCGTTCAACACTTTCGAGGAAACAGATCATGATCCAGGAAATCCACACAACCGACGCGCCGGGCGCCGTCGGCCCCTTCTCGCAGGCGATCAAGGTCGGCAATCTGCTGTTCGTCTCCGGCCAGTTGCCAATCGATCCAGCGACTGGCGAATTCAACTCGGATGACGCGATTGCGCAGGCCGATCAGTGCCTCAAGAACCTTGCCGCCATTGCGGCCGCCGCCGGCACAAGCCTCGCCAACACCGTCAAGACGACGGTCCTTTTGACCGACCTCGGCAACTTCGCCGAAATCAACAAGGTCTATGCCGGCTTCTTTTCCAAGCCGTTCCCCGCACGCGCCTGCTACGAAGTCAGCGCGCTTCCAAAGGGTGCAAAGGTCGAGATCGAGGCGGTCATTGCGCTCTGAGCGCCTCGCGTAGGAGACGTCAATCAAATGGGCGGCCAACACCGCCCAACCTCTCCAACTATGGCGTGGCTTGATGCCACGCCAACTGTGTTCATCAGCTTCCGGCGCGTTGTCGTTCGAGCCATTCCCACATGACGGCGGCGAGAGGCTGCGGCGCCTCCATAGGAACCATATGCCCGGTGTTTTCGATGATTTCAAAGCCTGAGCCGGCGATGCCCTGGTGAAGCTCAAGCGCTTCGGCTCGGGACCTCAACCGGTCCTGCTCCCCCGCGATGACGAGGGTTGGACACCGGATGGTTTTCAGATCATCCCTTTCGTCTCTCCGGTCGATCAGCGACTGCCTGCGAAAAACGTCGCCGCCCAATCGCTGCCCTGCCGCCTGGATGCGTGCAACAATGTCCACCCGCTCGGCATTGTCAGGGTGCAGCGACGAGACCACGGCCGGCCGGCTCAGCCCCTTGAAGACGGCACTGCCAGTCTGTCCAGCGATTGCTTTCTTCCGCTGAAGCTCGACATTGCTATCGCCGCGCGCGGATGTTGCGACGAGGATAAGGGCGGTTACCCGGTCGGCAGCCTGCCGGACGATTTCCCGAGCGACGTAGCCGCCCATGGAGAAGCCGACGAGCACGAATTTGGACGGCGCATCCCCGAGGGCGCGACGGGCCATAGCCGGGATGGAACTGTCCTGCGAAAGATCAGCGTACGTGGCGGGGCCACATTCGCTGAGCGCGGGAACCACGTCACGCCAAAGATCGGCATCGAGCATGAACCCCGGAACCAGAAGCATCGCCATATTTCGCCACCTCGCCGTGCACGTCGATTGACGGTATCGGAAGAAGGAGGGCAAGTCGTCAAGGCACGCCCTGCCACCGGAGCGCAAAAAGCGGGAACGTCTTTATGACTCGGTTCGAAGCGCCTTGGTTGAGCAGCGGAAATGTCGCGTGCGGGAGACGGACGGATAAACAAACATCCATATGGATGTCGACAAGGCACAACTTCGAGCGACTCAACTCCAGTTCATCAAGCCCGATGTCATAATCCTTCTCAGGCCCTCACGACAGTGGAGGTTCCGCAGCCCGGGCCAGCGGTTCGGGCGCAGCTAATACGACTTGCGGCATCAGCGTTCTGGATTGGAAGCGCGAGGCAATCCCGAACCAGATCATTAGTGTTGCCGCATAGGAGACGTAGGCATCAACGGCATAGTGCCAGCCCAGGTGTATCGACCCCAAAAATATTAGAACAAAATGGACCTTGAGCGCCCATTGTATGACGGGGTGAAAGCTTCTTGAGGCCAGCACCATCAAGAGCGCCGTGGCGTTGTGAAGGCTAGGCATGGCAGAAATGCCCATCTCGGTGCCTGAACCTGCGTACCCCTGCCAGAGCAGGTCTTGGACATCAAGAGCAAAGATCGGCGCGTTTTGGTCAGCAGCTTTGAGATAGGACATCAGATCGGCATACGGGTTGTCCCCAAGCCCGAGGTTGCCGAAAAAACACGGACCGGCGGATGCGAACGCGGTCGCCAGGACGCTACCGAGAAAGATCCACAGCAACGCAAAAGTGACGAGAAACTGAGTGCGTTGAGGTCGCTCGCTGAATGCAAGGGCCATCCAAAAGGTCCACATCACCATGAACCAGATACTATAGTTCATGCTGAGCAGGAACGTCACCGGCCAATAGCCCAGGATCGGCTGAAGCCACTGCCATGGGAGCCAACCAAAGTGAAGTGTTCGATCAAGATCGCTCAGCGCCTCGTCCCAGGAGAACGCAGGCAAACGAGCTTTCCACGGCCAGAATACGCTTACAAGGATCACTTGTGCGAGGGCAACAGGAAGATAGGACGTAGCCGTTGCGAATGATACGCCGCGGATGTCGCGGATGATCGCGGTAATCGGGCGGTCCACGCGATTGACCAGAACATGGTAGCCCCCCCTCACGCCTGCCGCGAATAATGCAGTTATCGAGACTAGGCCCATCAAGGAACCGAAGAAATACCCAATCCAGGTGCTAGGCGTCATTTCAAGGACGATAAATGCTAGAAGTAAGTAAGCAATCGATAACAATACAACCGCAGCATCTCGGCGTGCACCAGCAATCAACGCGCTCACGAATGCCTGAGGACTAAACATAGTCAGATCCCTCTGACTGCTTCAGCCGGCTCGAGGCGCCGGGACAGAGACCAGTCAGTCAGATCGGCGAACGGTTTCCAAAACAGGAGCGCTATGCCGCCGCCGATAATTCCGTCGGTCGCGTAGTGCCAGCCGAGCTGGATCGAGCCGATGTAGATCGTGACGGCATAGGCCAAGCCAATCTTGCGACACACGCCACCTCGCTGCCAGGTCACGCACGCGATGATCACGGCAACCGCGACATGGAGGCTGGGCATTGCTGATATACCGGAGACCGCCCCACCATCGCCCGTGTATGCCTCCCAAAGAATATCTTGCGCGATCAGCGCCCCCACCATCCCGGTGTCGGCGTCGACGTTCCTGAGCAGCGCCATCAAGGGCGCGTACGTGTCGTCACGGTAAAGAAGTTCCACAAAGCAAGGCCCGGACGACGATAACGGGAGTGCCAAGATGTTACCGCCTACAAACCAGGTCAGCAGGGTCGTCAAGATGTACCGCAACCGCAACTCATGATTACCGATCCACGCAACCACGATCATCAACAAGGTGAAATTTACCATCCAAAGATTGTAGACGAAATTCAAGGCAACGAGCGAATACACATTCCCGAACACCTTGCTGGTCAGGACATGCGGATCCACGCCACCGAACAACACCCGAGCCAGCTGGATCAGGCTCTCATCCCACGAGAATGGAACGATCGCCGGAATTGTCGACTTGACGGTGCTGATCACAAAGATCATCGCGACAAAGATTGCGGTCGAATGCGTTGCGTGCGCCAGTCTATCGTTCCCGAGCAGCACTTTTTCCATGTGCGCTTTCAGCGCCGCCGTTGGGTGCACCTCCCGTCTTGCGAGCATCTTGAGCACTGTCCGCAGCGTGTAGAGCGACGCCATGCTCGTAATCACCGAAAAGGACCAGTCCGCATAACGCGATGCTGTTTGAAAGTGCGGGGCAACACCAAGATACCCAACCAGGCTCGCCATAGCCGCAGCGTGCGCCAACAGGATCGTATAGGCTAGCCGATAGTCAGCGGCAGTCCTGCTGAACGAGAAAAGAAGCATCGTCATTGAGCATAACCGTAACGGATGTCCCCTACCGCCATTCAATCGCAGTTTCTAATATTTAGTCAACCGTCGATTGCTGCGGCCAAGGCGCAGAATCTTCCAACGACGCTTCCTCGTCCACGTAGACTGGTTGCCGCGCGTATATCCGAGCGCTGATACGACCGAGGATATGCAACCTTCAAAGACGGAGCCTGCTCAAGGCGCAGTAGAGCGCTCTCCTTTTCTCGACGATCTTGCGAAATTCAACCGCGCCCGAGGCTCGACTGATCGATCCGCATCTGCCGCAGCATGTTCCGGCCGGCAATCAGCATCTCAAACAGGAATGCCACAAGCGAACCAATGAGCGAGACGATCGCACCGCCGAAGAACCAGAACAGATTTTCTTCGCGGAATCCGAACTCAAGCGCACCGGCAAGCAGGTTCAGGATCGCACAGCCAGTACAGATCGCGGCCAAGGTTCCCAAGGCGACCGCTATCTCAAGGGCAAGCGTCCGCCGACGCAGATAGTCTAGTTGTATGCGCCGTGCTTCACCCTCCCCGTCTTTCTCCGCCACCTCGTTAACCCGATCCGAGACCCTGCCGAGGCGAGTCGTATAGACGCTGACAAATCCAGCCGTGCCAGCAAGAAGGAAAACAGGCGCCAGAGACGTCTGAATGATCGAGGCAAAATCGTTGATGATTGACGGTGACTCCATGCGTGCTCTTAATAACTTTTGCGCAAGTATCCCGACTTGCAATCTGGCAACCTCTGATCAACCTACAGCAGCTGTAAAAATAGACAATTTTCCGGCCGAGAGCTCAGACAACGCTCCGCAGCCCCTTCCCAAGAGCGTCTGCTTGATTGCGCCCACCGGATCGATGCGCCAAGCGAGATTCCCAATGCCGAATAGGGAAGTCGTGAACTCTCTTTAAAGTAGGACCATCCTCAGCAGGTCCGCCATTTCATTTCGCGTAATGGCGAGCGGAGCGCATGCTCTTGATGATCGCCGCATGAGCGCTAAGGCATGCCAACAGTATCAGAACGAACAAGGCGAACGCCGCAGACGAGCCGCAGACGAGTGACCAGCCAACCGGTGGAAGTTGAGAAAACGAAATACTGGCGAGGCCCGCGCTGTTTTGTGAAATCTGGAGCACGGCGAGTCCCGAACCTATGAGCGCCACGTGCGCATGAATGAAGCGCAGCCGCAGGTATCGCTCCGGCCGAACCGCCAGATAACCGCCAGCCCCGGCGGCGACAAGGAGCGCCACGGTCGCGCCCCAGAAGACCATATCGGAAGCGGTTACGAGCGTGAGTATGAGCATGCGCGTCATCGGTAGCATAGTTGTGTACACGGCCCACACGAGTGGGCTGGACGGACTGCTGCATAGTAACGCGACGCTGAGAAGCGAGATGGTCGCCGCCATGTAGGCTCCGCATGGGCCAAGGCGAATCACGGTCAAAACTAAGGCGCGCATGGTCTATTCCTTCAGCCCCCGAACCCATCTGGCTCGCATCAGACGAAAATATAAGATGATGCTTAATCGAGGCTTACGTGATTTGCCGGCTGGAGCGGAATATCTTGCGGCCTGTCAGGCCCTCCCGCGTCGGTGTCTGTCAATTCCACCGCTTGAATATCTGGGCGGCAAGGCGGAATTGCGGAGGCAGATGCGATCGGCCGGCCGGCAGCAGGTGTCTCTTTATTGCGACTCCCAAATTCAATTCTATCTTTATTAGCTATTTTTCCGGAAGATTTCCGGTGAGCTCATTTCTAGGCGAGGCTAGGATGCCCGCAATTGGGGGAACGTAATGGAAATGTCTCGGAGCAAAATAGGCCGCGTTACGCTGCTCGCAGGGGTGCTGATGCTGGCCGGGTGCCAATCGGATGCACTCGACGATGTCGCTGCCTTCGGCGATAGCGCGAAAACTCTCAACGATGATTCGGCGGTTGCCTTCTACAAGGACGATGAACTGGTGACCACCGGCAAGCTCCAGTTCCAGGAGAAGAACTACGGAAAGTCCTATGCGATCTACAAACGGGCGGTCGAGGTCTTTCCACGGGATCCTGCCGCATGGTTAGGCTTTGCGGCTTCGTCCGACATGATCGGCCGGTTTGATACTTCCGATCGCGCCTATGCGCAGCTTTCGAAGATGATCGGCGGCACAGCCGTCTACTACAACAATATCGGCTACTCCCACCTGCTGCGCGGTGACCTGCCTGGGGCCCGAACCTACTTCCTGAAAGCATATGAGATCGACCCCTCGAACGAGACCACGGCGAGGAACCTCGAGTTGATGAAGAACAGCGTCAAATACGCGCAGCGGTAACGGGCTGTCGCCGCTCGCGCACGTCTGTCGGCGCCAAGCGGACCGGGAGTGAGCGCGCTTACGTGAGTTTTCTACTGAGAACGAACGCGCAGGCAATATTTCTGTGAATGAAGAATGCTGGGCTATTGAGACAAACATTGCTTCTTCGACGGCTTATCGAAGAAGTTATACCCCGCGCCAACGGGGCTCAATCTAGCGCACCTTTCTTAGAACGAGCTTACCATCCGCCGAGACAGTTCGCTCGTAGCGCGGCAAGTTGGCAATGGAACCGCCCTGGGGATCGGCTGCGGCCAGAACATCGTCAACAGCGGATTGTGGAGCGGAAACCGAATAGGATGATGGTGAAAGGCGCTGGGGCACTTCTTTCCCGGGCGCGCTGATGATCATGCTGCCGCTGGATGCGAACATGCTTGGGGTCATGCGGCCATCGAAGTCGGCGACATCCCTCTGCAACTCCTCAACGGATTTGCGAACAGCCGCCATATCATCTGCCTTGGCCCCGCTGGCGATGTTCACGGCCTGTTTGCTGATCTGCTGCTTCAGGCCGTCGATCGAGCGTTTGAGAGCAGAAAGGGTTTCTCGGCTTTCGCGAACGTCCGCGGCATTCTTTGCGGTGTAAAGCAAGATGCCGGCGTTGAGCGGCAGCAGCATGAGTCCGAGCGCGATGATCGGCATGCTTCTCGAACGGCGTGGCGCCTTCGCACTGTTCTCTCTGCGCCGTAATTCGACGTCGGGCTCGATTTCGACATCGACATTCGAAATATGCGTCATCGATTTCCTCCGTCAGCAAACTGGGCCGCGGCCCTGACTTCACCTATCCCCAAAACCCCGCGTGATCCAGATGGACCGCACTCGCCTTATATGTCCTGCACTTTTCCGTCGATGGCCAGCCTGCACGAGCATTTCAGATATTCCTTAACAAGGCTGCCCCTGCCGAGAGCGGCTCGCCCGCCTAGTCCAATGTGAACACGCCTCCCCAAGCCCGCTCAAGCATCTCCAGCGACGCGACCTTCGGCAGGTCGTTGAACTCGCAATAGGAGGAAATGAAATCCAGGAGGTACTTAGGATGGTAACAGGACGCCAGCGTATCCCCTCGGTACTTCCGTTCATAGAAGACGTGCAAATCATTGCGCGCCAAGTCTACCGCGACCGCGCGGGCATAGGACTCGAAGATGCGAACATATTCATCCCGCGATGGGTTATTCACATATATCTTATATTTGAGGCGGCGCAAGCCGGCCTCATCGGAAAGCTCCCGGGGCGGAATGTTTGTCGAAAAGACGACGAGCTCGTCGAAGGGCACCTTGAACTTCTTGCCGGTATGCAATGTCAGAAAGTCGTAGCCACGCTCGAGCGGCACGATCCAGCGGTTGATAAGCGCTTGCGGCCGGTCCTGCTGACGCCCGAAATCATCAATGATGAAGACTCCACCCGAGGCCTTGAGGTGCACCGGCGCTTCGTAGACGTTGGATCCCGGGTTGTGGGTCAGGTCAAGCAAGTCGAGGGTGAGTTCGCCACCGGTCTTGATGACCGGCCGACGGCATTCCACCCACCGTTGATCGGCCTTCGGGTGCGGTCTAGTCGTCGGTTCCCGCACGGCCTGATGCGTCGCCTCGTCATAGAAACGGATGACGTAGCCACCGACCTCAATGGCATGAGGCACCCAGATCGTCTGGATGAAAAGCTCGGAAGTCCGTTCGGCAATGCTCGTCTTACCGTTGCCGGGCGGACCATAGAGAAGGATGGAACGGCCCGAATTGACCGCCGGTCCCAGCTTCTCGACCAATGCCGGCGACAACACCAGCCCGTCCAAGCTTCGGACAAGCCGCTCGGAAGTGACGCGTTCGTGATCGATCGACTGCACGCCGATCTGGCGACAGAAGGCGTCGAGTGACACGGGGGCCGGGCCGACATACTCCGACTGCCGCTGGGCCGCCTGCGCATATTCCAAGCCCTTGATCGAAAGGGCATAGCGGATGTCGGACTTGACATCGTCCCCCGCCAACCCCCGCGCTTCGAGAAAGGACAGCTTCACCAATTCTTTGATGAGAAGGTTCGTCAGCACCTTCGAAAGCTTCATCCGGTTGGAGAGATGCGAAGCCGTAATCGTGTCCTGCTCGGTTGCGCATTTGGCAGCGAGCCGCAACAGGAACGACAATTCAAGCCCGGTCTCTTCGAGGCTCAGCGGCACTACCGGCATGCGCGGATCAAGAGCGAGAGCAAAGTCTTCACGGTCTTGGCTGGGCGAATATTGCATGGAGTCTTACTCCTACCTATCCACCGGCGCGGAGGCCGGAGAGGAGGTTGATGACGCGAATGACGACGGGGACGAGTACGATGATGAGGCTGACGGGAAAGAGGAAGGCGCCGAGCGGCAACAGCATCTTGATCGGCAGGGCATTGGCCTTCTCCTCTGCCCGCACGATCCTGAGATCACGCATTTCCTTGCTGTAGACACGTAGCGTCTGGGTGACGCTGGTTCCGAGCTCTTCTGACTGTCGAAAAAGTACGGCGAGCGCGCGCGCTTCGTCTATCCGCAAACGCGTCGCGAGATTGGCCAGGGCGTCGCGTAAGCGGCGGCCACCGCGCACTTCAAGCATCATGATTGAAAGGTGCAGACCAAAATCCTGTTGTTTCTGCACGAACTCGCGCGCGACGCGGTTCGCCGCCGCCTCGAGACTCATGCCCGCGTCCAGGCACACGATCAGCATGTCCAAGAAATCGGGAAAGAGCCGTCGGTATTCCCGCTCCTTGGCGTCGCCGCGCCGATCGATGTAGATATTGACGAGCACGAAGGCGATACCGGTCGCGATCATCGCCGCAAGCAGTACCGCAAGCTGGGACATCTCGGGGACGAAGCGGTTTAGGGCCCATGCAGCCCCCACCGTCACCATACCGCAAAGGAGCGCACGCACCACTTGAAACACGGTAACCGCTCTGGCCCCGAAATATCCGGCTCGGATCAACCGGTTCTGGGTGGAGTTAGCATTCTGGTCCCGCCGCGTGATTTCGAAATAGCGGCGAATTAGTCGATTCTCCGCCTCGCCCAGATCGACAAGCGTGCCGTCTCCGAGTTGAAGATCGTCGGCGCCTGGCTTCGCAGTCGCCTCCGACAACCGGACGCCAACCTCGCGTCTGCGAAACATCAGTTCCGACGTAACCCCGGAGAAAATCAGAACCGCGAAAAAGACGACGATGTAGATTCCGTACTCGCCCATGGCGACCTCAGTATTCGAAGTTGACCATCTTGTAGAGAATAATATTACCGACTGTCATGATCGAGACGAGCACGATGACAATGGTCGTGCCGTGACCGCTCGCCCAGACAGTGTCGAAGTAAGTCGGCGAAAGCGCTTTGATCATCGCGTAGAGAAGAAAAGGATAGACCGACATGAAAACCGCGGTGATACGCCCTTCCGACGAAATCGCTTTGACCTTGGCTTTCAGCATCGTGCGATCACGCAGGGTCTTCGAGAGATTTTGAAGGATTTCGACGAGATTCCCACCCGTGCCCGCCTGTACGCTCAAGGCGATTGCCAGCAGGTTCAGGTCTTCCGCCCCGACACGGTGACTGAGGTTTACGAGGGCGTCGTCCAAGGTGGTGCCATAGGTCAACTCATCCGAAAGCAGACCAAATTCCGTTCCGACCGGATCAGGCATTTCGCGCGCTACAAGAGAAATTGCGGCAGGCAGCGGATGACCTGCAGCTAGGCTGCGATTGGCAACGTCGAGTGCCTCCGAAAGCTTGAGGGTAAATTTGCGAATCCGGTTGGCCCGCATGCGCCAGACGACGATGACGGGGGCGAGAAGGCAGGTTAGCAGGAAGACGGAAATCCGGACCAGGGTGCTCGGAATGAGGAATTGAACGGCCAACCAGATCAACACCGCGGCGGCGATCCCGTAGAGCGCAAAACGCTTCGCGTCGAACTTGATGCCTGACTGTGTATAGTACTGCCGGATGCGCTGAACGAGCGGCAAGGATCGCCAATCTTCGTCGGCGCCGCGCTCCTTCAGCATCGCACGGTAAGTCTTGAGGCGGTCCTCGCTCGCATCGAGCAGGCTTAACCGATGATTGACCGCGCGTTGCCGCTCAGACTTCCGAAAGTAGCTGCGCAACAGCGCCTCGACGGAGACCAGCGAAGCGATGAAGACCGCAGCGTAGAGGAGCAGCAAGGTCATGGCTCAATCGCCCCCGTTTGCAATGGTTTTCCCGGATCGAAGATCGCCGCCGGAATCACGATCCCAAGCTCCGCGAACTCCTCGACGAAGCGTGGTCGAAGGCCGGTCGCCCGAAATTCGCCGTGGATGCGGCCGCTATCGTCGGTAGCCGTTCGCCTGAAACGCATGATTTCCTGCATCTGCACGACTTCGCCTTCCATGCCGGTGATCTCGGAGATCGACACCACTTTGCGACTGCCGTCGCTCAGGCGCTGGACCTGAACAATGATGGTGATCGCCGAGGCGATCTGCGAGCGGATGCTGAGCTGCGACATCGGCATACCCGCCATGCCGACCATCTGCTCGAGCCGGCCGACGGCGTCGCGCGGCGTATTGGCGTGAATGGTCGTCATCGAGCCTTCGTGGCCGGTGTTCATCGCCTGCAGCATGTCGAAGGCCTCTTCGCCGCGCACCTCGCCGACGATGATGCGATCGGGCCGCATGCGCAGGGCATTCTTGAGGAGCTCGCGCTGGCGCACTTCATTACGGCCGTCGAGCGTCGGCGGCCGCGTTTCCAGCCGTCCGACATGCGGTTGCTGCAGCTGCAGTTCGGCCGCGTCTTCGATGGTGATCAGGCGCTCCCTGGCCGAGATCTGCGACGACAGGGCGTTGAGCAGAGTCGTCTTACCCGAACCGGTGCCGCCGGAGACGACCATCGACACCCGGCCCTTGACGGCAGCGCTCAACAGAATGCGCATCGCGTTCGCCATGGCGCCATTCTCGACCAGACGCTCCAGCGTCAGCGGTTTGCGCGTGAACTTGCGGATCGAGACGAGCGGCCCGTCGACCGAGATCGGTCTGATGGCGACATTGACACGTGATCCATCCTTCAACCGTGCATCAACCAGCGGCGTCGATTCATCGACACGTCGCCCGACCGCGGAGACGATCTTGTTGATCACCCGCAGCAGGTGATCTTCGTCCTTGAAACGCACCGCGGTGCTTTCGAGCTTACCACGCCTTTCGACATAAACGCTGCTGTAACCGTTGATTAGGATATCGGCGATCGAGTCATCGGCAAGCAACGGCTCGATCGGCCCGAGCCCGAGCATCTCGTCGGTGATATCGCGGATCAGGTCGTTGATTTCCTTGGCATTAAGCGGGAAATTGTTGCGCCGGATGTAGTCCTTGACGAGCGGCCTGATCTCGGTGGCAATTTCCTCGTCGTCCATCGTGTCGAGTATGCCGAGGTTGATGCGGTCGAGAAGATGCCGATGCAGGTTGACGCGCTCCGCAACCATGTCGAGCCCGAGCGACTCCTCCAGCCTAGCGCTTGCCGCGGCGCCGGCCGCCCCGGGATCGGGTATGACGACAGCTTCGGCAACCGGCATCTGAGTGGGTTCAGCGGCTTCCGTCAGCTCCCCCTCCCGCTGCTTGTAGAAACGTCCAATGAACCCGTTTGCCATTGCTTCCTACCTTCTTCGACTATTTGACGATCACCGTTGCTCCGACATTCACCCGCTCGTAGAGATCGATGATGTCGGCATTGCTCATGCGGAAACAGCCTGAGGACGCGAACTGCCCCACCGTCGACTGCTCGTTCGTTCCGTGAATGCGATAAAGCGTGTCCGCGCTGCCCCGGTAGAGATAGATGCCGCGCGCGCCCAATGGGTTGAACGGACCCGGAGGCACCAGCTCAGGCAGTTCCGGCGCGCGCGCCTTCATCTCGGCCGGAGGCCGCCAATCGGGCCATTCGGCTTTTCGCCCCACCTTCACCACGCCGCTCCAACGGAAACCGTCGCGGCCGACGCCGATCCGATAGCGGATCGCGCGATTGCCTGAAATGACCAGATCGAGGGTCCGCTCCTGACTGCCGACCACGATCGTACCGGCCGGGTAGATCTTCCCGATCGATACGACCATGCTCGTTTTTGGCCCGAGACTGCGCGGCACCGTTCCGCCCGCCAATGCTCCAGTCGCAGCCGGCGTGAGCGCCAGCACACTCAAGAGCAACACGGCCCGCGTCGACCGGCCACGACCAAAGCCAGCGCTGCTTCGGTCCACCGATCCGCTGCTGCCATGGAGCAGTTCCCTCATCTGACGAGAGCTCCGAGCTTGGCGACGGCACCGCAGAAGGGTGAGCGCGAATTCACCTCGTTGGGCAGAACGCCGCGGTTCACCGCCTCGCTCAGCGTGTCCCAGTCATAGGGGATGATGTGCGCATGCGTATCCTTGAACACCTTATCCACCTGCTCGCGACGCACCCCGAGGCTGAAGAGCTTGGTATGATATTTATTGATGACCACCTGGATCGAGTCGGCACCGCCGCGCTGCCGCACGAGGTCGACGAACAAATCCTTAGCCTGATGGAGCGCCGGGATCGTCATTTCGGTGACAACGGAAACGCTGTTGACCGACCCCAACACGTCGCTCTTCCATGGTGTTTCATAGTAGGGCACGTCTATCACCAAGTGATCGCTCTCGAAGGCCGCGACGTCCAGCATGCGCAGCACCAGCTCGGTCCCTTTCGCCTCCAGCAGCACCGATGGCTGCTTGAACGACAGCAGCGTGAAACCGCCGGCGTGACGCTTGCGCACCAGATCGATGAATTCGAGATCGACACGCGCCGGATTGGCGATGACGGTCTTCAGATCGTAGTCGTTGAGAAGGTTGAGGTAGTAGCCGAGTGATCCGGACGAGAAATCCAGATCGAACAGACCAACACGCGGCGCGACGCCTTTCGTTGGTTGCGCCAAGAGATGGGCAAGCGACGAGGAGATGACACTCGCCCCGGCACCGCCGACGGCAGCAACGACCGCATGGACCCGGCTCTCGTTGCCACCGACGCCTGGCGCATGGGTCGAGATCATCTCGATCAGAGCACGACGCTCAAGCGGCTTCTTCAGCCAGTCGTCACCGTTCAGCCGGAACAACGGCCGCATCAGTTCATCAGACAGAACCTCGGAAACGATGACCATCGGAATATTGCGATGGCTGGCACGAAACGCGAAAATCTCCGGGCGGCAGAGCATGTCGCCGCAGTCGACGTCGAGCACGATCAGGTTGAATTGCGTCGGATCGACGCGCCCCGCCTCGCCAAGCGCGCTCAGTGCCATATGGTGCGCTTCGTAACGCGACAGCGAGCCGAACGTGTCGAGCATAAGGCTTGCCGCCGCCGCATCGTCGGAAAGAACGAGGATCTTGGTGCTTGTTGCAAAATTCATATGTGCGGTCATCTCGCTCCCCCACGCAGTATTGAAGGGCTCAGCAGCTTGAACATGTCTCGAGGTCTTCCGTCGTCAGTGTCACCGGGTGAGCGGGTACTTCGATCTGATCCAATCCCAACAGAGCGCCAAGAAGCGGCAGGTCGAACGTGACATCGCGCACTTCCAGTCGCATGGTCAGAACCGGCCCATCGGGCCTGCCCCAATAACCGAGACCCGAGCGTTGATAGGTCACCATCAGGTTTGCTGGCTGGATGCGCCAATTGAGATCGCACATGCCGCGCGGACTCGCTGTAATCGGACCGCAGACGCCGTCACCGCCCAAGACGATACGATTGATGCGAGCGGCCACGCAGTTGTCCCTCTCGTCCGCATTTTTTGACCCCATCCAACAAGTCAAAGAAATCGTTGCATCGTTCGGAGCAGCCTTGCCGACATCGGCCGTGCTCGCGGCATTGGTCGGA
Source organism: Ensifer sp. CCNWLY38 (assembly GCF_037120565.1). Lineage (NCBI taxonomy): Bacteria > Pseudomonadati > Pseudomonadota > Alphaproteobacteria > Hyphomicrobiales > Rhizobiaceae > Ensifer > Ensifer sp. CCNWLY38. The sequence continues at coordinate 176,759 of NZ_JBBBBO010000014.1, read as the reverse complement.
AACACCTCCGCAAACGTATCGTCATTCACTAGCGGATCGGAGACTGCCGCCAGACGGGCGCCATATTGCAGAGCCTTAACGGTCTGGTTCCACTGCGACATGGCGAATCCGAACTCGACGAAGGCGGAAAAGACCAAAAGAACGAGAGGAAATGTGATCAGCGCCTCGGAAAGCGCGATCCCGCTGTCGTCCTTGCGAAACGCCGCTGAGGATAGGTCGATTACCATCCGATATACCTCTCCTCATGCGAGGATGTGATGGTGACCGCGGCGATGCCGAGCCAGCCGAACAATGGCGAGGTCTGATAGAGATGCGACGTCGAAATCGTGGTCTTACCATCCGCATCGACGGGAACGACAGTGATCGCAGCAAGGTCCGATCCCCAGCCTGGCACACGAAGCCTCGCTCCCGCCGCCGGGCTCTGGGTTCCGTAGAACGCAATCATCTTGGCCGTCACTTCATTGCAGGTTGGCCGGTAAACCACTGGTGGTGCTGAGGGTGGTGGCTCCGGACGGCAGCGCGCCATATAGCGACCGGCATCGCGCAGGCCGGCGTCAATCTGCATCCGCTCCCAGAAGATGTTGCCGAATTCGAGGATGCCTGCCGCAAACAGTGCCACGAAAGGCACCGCAATCAACGCTTCGGCGAGAACCGCTCCGTCTTCCTTTGACCAAAACGCGGATCGAAGCCGGCGAGGTAGGAAACTTTTAGGCACGGTCATCGGACCAACTCCGCCTCTTCGCGCAACAACTCATCGAGCGTGCCGCGGCCGCCCTTGCCGGTAATGTCGATCATTTCGAGTGAAAGATAGCGCACATTGCCACTCGCTACCGCCGGCTTGGTAAGGAACATACGAGCGAACGCAACGGCTTGGACATCCGGGGTTCGGCCTTGCAGGCCCTGATCTACACAATTTATGATTGCGGCAAATATTTCGCGTCTATTGCCGTAGACGCTGTCGGGGTAAGTGGCGAGGTCGTAATTCTTATGGCACTGCGGAACGCCGATCTCGTTGTTCGGCGCCTTATCGGCTAGTAGGGTCGGATTACCGATTTCGTAGTTGTAAACGTCATAGGCTGAGGGCCGCACACCGGCAGGTGTCAGGCCTCCCGGATAGCTCGATGAATAAGTCGTGATGGCGCTTATGGGTGCATCAGGAGGAATGTAGTTGGGATCTGACTTGAGCGGACTCGGCATTTTGCCGGAGTGTGAGATGTCCCAATAGAGGTTGAGATTCCATTTGTTGTCAGCGGCGATCCTCCCGCCTCCTCCTGGGATATTCTGCATATCCGCCCCGTATCCTAGAGGTACCGCCTGCCAAGCGTCCACTTCCGCCTGGTATTCACTGCACACCTTACTACCCTGCCCCTGAGCCATGCGCACGTTCGGCGCCGGGCGGTAACGCCAGTCGCTATCGGCCTTGTTATAATCTTTACCATAAAGACCAAACCGCGTGTTCAGTCCCGCTTCGACCGGCCCTGTCTTGGAGCCCGGCTCCGTAGTGAGGTCACTTTGTTTGTAGCAAACGCCCGGACTACCAAGTGCCAACGCATCAGCAAGGTCGTTCGCACCTGTCCCGGCGGTTTCCAGAAATCCGAAGTTCCCCGGACCGGCCTGAAACGCACTGCTGTTGCGCAACTCGATCTGTCTGCCGTAAAGATTCCCCGCCGCAAATTCCGTGTGCAACGTGTCGGCCGCCTCCGCCGCATTCCCCCCACCAGGGTTTTCAAACGGGTTGCATATATAGATCGGCGTCACGTCGCACGCGCTCGCGCGATAAACAGCAACCGCATCGGCGGAAACACTGATCAAATCGCGATTGAGCCCGACGGGCAGCGGGAAAATGGTCTGCATTGCCTGGTTCTTGGCCCTTACCCAAGCATAGGCTGCCTCATTGGGTTCTGTCGTCTCCATCGCCGCGGTGATCGCGTCGTCGTCGTCCCCCGCGAACGTCCCATCTCCGGGGATGCCCTTCAAGAACTTGACAGTTACGGTGCTCGCAGCATCGTTGGCCGCGTCGTAGGCGACGACAATGTGCGATCCGAGCGACATTCCCTGCCCGCCCTCACCAAAGGCTGCGGTGTTGGCGAGCTCTTCGATCGCCTCCTGAGCGCGTTCTATTGCATTGTCGCGGCCGTCGAGCTCGCGCGCTCCAGCGAGAGCCATGGCATCGACCGCGTTTTGAAGGTCGGTATGGAGATTGGCGCTGCGGCCGACATCAATGACGAAAAGAGAGACACCGAGCAAAAACGGCATAGCAATGAGCGTCAGCGCGATGACGTAGCCCCGATGATCGTTCCAGAACCTTTTGATTGCCCTGTTTAGCATACGCACGCCTTTCCGATCGCGGCAGCTCATCGTCGTGTCGCGCTGTTTCTATTGCATTCCTTTCCGGCACTGCTGCCGCATCAAATCACGCCTGCGTCTGTCAATTGCCGGACGTCGAACCGTTGGTTCCCGCCTGGGCGGGCGCCGGTATGATCAGCGCTGGCGCACCACCCCCGCCCTGATAGCTACGGATCGCCCTATGGACCACCTTACCGTCAGTCGCGATGCGTGTGTTTTGTGCGACACGTGGGAATGGATCCTGGGTGTGGATGCCCTTGTTGGCCTCCGCCGCGTTTCCGAGCCCGAAGGTGATCGAGTCCCGGTGATTCAAATAGTCGGCGCAGCCGGAGACAAGGCTCGTTATCGCCAGAATAAGGAGTGCACGCTTACTTCTTCGCAACAGCAACGACGCCTCCCGTGTCGAGATCCAGCCGATGGCCATAAGGCCCGGTGACACCTTCGCCATTGCGGAAGCGGCGCAGCATGTCCTTATCCACTTCCAGAACGCCAAGGGCAAAGAGTTCGACGTCATTGGACGAGCGCGTCTGGTCGAGTGGGCTGTAAAGCGCTTCGCCGGGTGCCGCCGGCCGCACGATATGCGGGGTTACGACGATCACGAGATCGGATTCGCGCTTTAGGAAGCTCGTCGAGCGGAACAACGCGCCGATCACCGGAAGCTGCCCCAAACCGGGCAGTTGCTGGATATCCTTGGAGTTGATCGATTGCAGCAGGCCGGCCATGGCGAAGCTCTGGCCATCGCGCAGTGCTACGGTCGTCTTCGCCGCGCGCGAAATGAAGCCCGGATTGCCGTTGACGTTGATAGATGTATCGATTTCGGAAACTTCCGGCTCAACCTTCAAGCTGATCAGCCCGCCATCGAGCACCACCGGCGTGAAGGTCAGCCGTACGCCGAAGGGGCGATAATCGGTCTGCGTCGCCACCGTCGCTCCGTTGGCCACCGTGGTCTGAATCGGCACTTCGCCGCCGGCGTGAAAACTCGCGGTCTCGCCGCTCATGGCAATCAGGTTCGGCTGAGCAAGGCGACGCACCAGACCCTTTTGTTCGAGAGCATTGATGACCACGTCTATCTGGCCGCCGGAAATCTCGAGGACCTTGGCAATCAGCTGACCGAAGGGTTGCATGCCAGTTGCCGCGCCCGCCGCATCTCCGAGGGTTCGAACCAGCGAGCCATCCCTCACCCCGATGCCCTGGCTGGTCGTCGCCTTGCCGATGCCATTCCTGCCCTGCCCTGCCCAACCGATACCGAGGTCACGTCCGGTTTGACGGGAGGCCTCTATCACCCGAACTTCCAGCATAACCTGCTGAGAGTCGTTGACGCGCAACTGGTTGAGAACGGGTTGATCCGAATAGGACTGTGCGATTTCAAGCACTCGCTGCAGCTCGGTAGCGTCGCGCACGATGCCCGTCAGGCGGATACGATCATTCGAATTGATCACCCGAACCTGTGACCCCGGCGCGGCGGAGCGGATCGCCGATGCTACCTCGCTGAAATCACTGGCGACACGGATGTCGATGACGCCGAGAAGCTTCTTGTCGTCACCATAGACAGAGATGTTGGTCGCCCCGGTTTTCTTACCGCGAATAAAAAGCGACTTGTCGGAGAGTGGCACCACATCGATGAGTTCCGCGCTGCCAATCACGAGGTCTCCGAAAGGCTTGCCCGTCGCAATCGTTATCGTGTCGTTCGGTGGCAGCACGACCTGCTGAACCGACCCGCCGAGATTGATGAACTTCTCCTGCGCGTCCGCCGGCCCGACTAGGCCAGGCCCCCAAAGAGCGCAGGCCGAAAAAATCACGACCGACGCCACGAGGGCTCTGCGTCTTGCAGCGCGCCTTATGCTTCCCCTCATTCCTGCCAAAGCCCCTCTCCTCGAAGCCGGCCCTGCTCCGAAACGGAACAGGTTAAATCCCCTGTTACTGGATCAGTCCCCCACCCGGTATTCTTCCCGTTTGGTCGCGCTCCAGACTCCGACCGTCGCCCACTTCGGCTCCGTCGACAAGACCGGCGCGACATCCCGCTCGACAATTTGCACCTGTTTTTCACCTACAGGTGCATTCATCTTGCTTTCGACGAAATTAATCCGGCCTCCGAGGTCCTCGCCGACCTTGCGAACCATGCGCTCGATCGACTCGAATCGCCCGTCGTCAGAACCTTGTACGAGTTCGGTGGCAACGGGGCCACCCCCCAAATCTGCGACGGTCACCCGCCGCGTTTGCTCGACAGAGGCCGAAGCGATATTGCGAAGTGCGAGTGAGAGCGTCCCGATATTGGCGCCAAGCGTCAGGCGTTGGGCCTCGTCGGTTGTGACTTCGAAAGTGACGGTCTTCACGACCGAGGGTTCGTCCTTGCGTTCGTCGGCTGTCTGGTCGACGGCGAGCACCTTCACCCCCTGCAAAAGGACGTCCACAGAGGTCTGCTCGTTGCCGCTCTTCGAATTGCGGATAACGCGGGTCAGGAGTACGTCGACGCGGTCCGAGGGACGCACGAAGCCGGCGACGCCGAGCACATCGTTGACGCGGATGGAAACGGCCTTCATTCCTTGATCGAGGGCAGCTGAGAGCGTGGCGCGCTCACCGGCACCCGTGATCTTCGAAGCCAACACAGGCTCGCCTGGATCGATCGCCTCCATGGCATAACGCGGCTCTTCCTTGTCTCCAAGAACCGCTTGGATCGCATCAAAGGAGCCTTCCGGTCTTTCATCTGACGGCCAGGGAATGGTCTTCAAGTTCTCCGCTCGGACCCGGTCGCCGAAGCGCATGGACTTCGCCGCGACGACGAGCGTCTTTTCCGTTTGTTTGATGCCACCACTCGCCGCAAGACGGGCTCGCTCACCAGCGAGATAGGTGCGGGTAGCATAGACCGCCGCAAAAGCAAGGAAGAGGGCAACTACAAGGCTGATGATCGTTGAGGAGCGCATCGCCAATGCTCGCAAAGTTGAAAAGTACAACTAACCTGAAAATTTAATTTAGGGGGAGAGGAGTTAACAAACCCCCCTCCTCCTTGATAATTATGTTAAGTAGTTCAAGCCGGAGGAGGATCCAACTCAGTTGTCCACCAAGTACCCCATTCACCCCAGGCCGCGCTAAGGTTCGAGCCGGCTGCAGTTACTGCTGTAATCACTCCGCCGACCAGCAGCGCGAGCAGAATAAGGTATTCAGTCAGCGCTACACCGTCTTCTTCCCGCGAGAAAGCGCGGACTTTTGTCAAAAATGCTTTCATCGAGAATTACCTCCTACACAGTATACTTTTTGCGTGACCGCTTATTTTCCCGGCCCCCGCCTGTCATCGAGACCGCCCCTCTGACTGACATCATTAATAATCCCTTAATTATTATATCGTCAACTTCTAATACGAAATAAAGTGAAACATCTCTGGGGTATGGTTAAAATCGTAATCCCTAACATTTTAAGGGTATTTAAGTTGAAACGTAAACAAACGTGGCACCCTCTAATATTTCGTGAGTTCTTTCCTTTCGCGCCTTCTTGCGAAGTCCTTGGGAAAGCTAAACAATCACGGGGAGGCCACCTCTCGCACAGAGCCGGTAAAACATGACTGGAACAATCAATATAATCCCATTGGGTGCGGTAATGCTTTTTCTCTACGCTGCTTGGAGCGACTTCCAGTGCTGGCGTATTCCGAACGGGGTGGTCCTCGCGCTCGTCGCCATCTACGTCCTCGGCGCGATCGCCCGGCTCGCGACGACGCCGGACATTGGTGCTACGCTTTTGTCGCTTGACGGCATCGGCGGGGAAGTCGCGGCGGGCCTATTGCTATTCACGCTCGGGGTAGCGCTGTGGGCCTTTCGGGTGTTCGGCGCCGGCGACGCCAAGCTATTCCTCCCGATTGGGCTTTTCGTCGGCTGGCATGGCATGCTCGCCTTCGCACTTTTCCTTCTCCTTGGCGGCGTTCTTACCATGCTCGCCCTGAAGCTGCGTATGCCGCTGGCGCTCGCGCACTATGCCGTAATCATGCGGATCGAAGAGATCAGGGCAAGCCGCAAGATTCCCTACGGCGTCATCATGGTCTTCGCCGCGCTCATCACTATGGTTCTCAGGTCCCGCCACGCTAGTTGAGCTTGCGCACCGACGCCGGTTGAACGCGTTCCCACGCACTGATCCGGCTCAGGGCGTATGTGACGTGGACATCCGCGGCGGCAAGCCGCGCAGGAACAGCAGGCATTGCACCAGTTGGGAGGCTGCCTCCTGCGCGAAGACAAACACATCTTCGTTTTTCTCGCGGGCCAGAGCTCGGCCGGGCGGCACCCTACGGGGTCTATGACATCCCCGGCAACGCTGGCTGGGTCAGTGTCGGCATCGACCACGACACGGCCAGCTTCGCGGTCAACTCCATCCGCCGCTGGTGGCAACCGATGGGATGCGAACGCTATCCAAACGCGACACGGCTGCTGATCACCGCCGATTGCGGCGGTAGCAACGGTGCCCGCGTCCGGCTGTGGAAGCGTGAATTGCAAACGCTGGCAGACGAACTCGGCCTGGCCATCACCGTCTGCAAATGGAACAAGATCGAGCATCGCCTCTTCTCGTTCATCACCAAGAACTGGCGCGGTAAGCCGCTCGTCAGCTACCAGACCATTGTCCAGCTGATCGCCGCAACCACAACCAAAGCCGGCCTCAAGGTAAAGTCCGAGATCGACACCAATGCCTACCCCGCCGGCATCAACAGCGATGCCGAGATGGACGCCATCAACATCCAGCGCCACCAATTCCACGGGGACTGGAATTACACCATCAGCCCAAGCAAGCCGCTATCGACGCGATAATTCATCAACGGCTCCTTAGGCTATGATCGACCGGCCGTTTGACGGGGCGCTAGCGGCTTGGCCCTGGAGGCCGCTCCGTCGTTCCTTGCCATCGCTCGACGGAACGTGCCATCTAGGCTCAAGTCTAGGCGACCGCGAAGGACCGTTTCACGGACACAAACAGCATTGCCGACCTCTCCGTCCGGCAGGCTCACAGACTTCATTGGAGAACGCATGTTTGATCACGTCAAGTTCGGCGTCACCGACTTTGCAGCGAGCAAGACCTTCTACCTCAGGGCACTCGAACCGCTTGGAGTAGCTATCATTGCGGAGGGCGAACCGTCCTACGGTGTCGAGCTCAGCGCAAAGGGCAAGGCGTCTTTGTGCCTGCACCAAACGGAGGAAAGGCCGGCGCATCTTCACATCGCTTTTGCGGCCGAGAGCCGCCAGCAAGTCGACGCGTTCTACCGTGCTGCTCTGGACGCAGGCGGCAAAGACAACGGGGCACCGGGTCTGCGCCCACACTACCACGCGAACTATTACGCAGCTTTCGTGCTTTGCCCCGACGGACACAACATCGAAGCGGTTTGCCACGAACCCGAGGCCTGACCGAGCCGCTCGAACGTCTCCGAGCCGTAAGGCCCTCCGTCAACGCTAAGGGCCTTCCGATCACGCGCTACTGAACGGCTGTGGTTCCATAGACGAGGTTCGGAAGCCACAGGGAGAGCTGCGGGAACATGGTGAGCATGATCAGAGGTGTGCATTCATATACAACCCACCGCTTGCTGGTTTGACGGCGGCCGCAAGTTTCTTGCGGTGTGGCGTTTCACTGCCGCCTGTTATCGACTACCGGCGGCGCGATCATCGAGGTTGATCCGCTGTGTCTTGACTACTTCTTAAGTTGTGCGAATTTACGATATCTCGGTCCTATTGCGTCAGGGGGTGGCATGGTAGGGGTGCGCGAAGAACTCGATAATCTAGTGAGATTACGGCACGATATCGCAGATGGTCTGAATATAGCGCTTTCGGTTGTGGTGCCCTGCTACAACGAAGATGCCGGTATCGATGAGCTTTATCGCCGTGTATCGACGGCATGCGAGCAGTACGGCGAGACCTACGAGATCGTACTGGTCAACGATGGTTCCTCCGATGCCACGCGAGAGAAGATTTTTACGCTGGCCGGGCGCGACCAACATATCGTAGGAATCGATCTGGCCCGAAACTACGGCCACCAGATCGCACTGAGCGCCGGGCTCGAGTTTTGCCGCGGCCAAAGGATCTTCATTCTCGACGCCGATCTCCAGGACCCGCCGGAACTATTGGGCCCGATGATGGCGAAAATGAATGAAGGCTACGATGTGATCTATGGGTTGCGCGAGGAACGGGAAGGAGAAAGCTGGTTTAAGCTCGCGAGTGCATCGCTGTTCTACCGCATCCTCGGCAAGCTTTCCAATGTCGACATCCCGGCGAATACCGGCGATTTTCGCCTGATTAACCGGCGCACCCTCGATCATCTCAATGCCATGCCGGAACGCTACCGGTTCATTCGCGGGATGGTCAGCTGGATCGGGCTTCGGCAGTGCGCGTTTCCTTATCGGCGCCATAGCCGATTTGCCGGGGCTACCCATTACCCGTTAAGGAAGATGGTACTCTTCGCAATCGACGCAGTGACCAGCTTTTCTGTCGCCCCGCTGAGGCTCGCGTCTCACTTAGGGCTCGCCTTCGGGTTGCTTGGCATGGCCACTCTGGCCTACACGATATTCGCATGGGCGCTCGGCCATGTGCTGCCCGGGTGGACCAGTCTTGCTTCGATCACGCTCATTTTGGGCAGCATTCAGTTGCTCATGCTAGGCATCTTCGGCGAATATCTCGGTCGGATGTACATGGAAGCCAAAAGGCGACCACTGTTCATCGTCAACGAAGTCGTGTCTCGAGCGGCGATCGAGGAAACGCAGAAGGAGCCCGCGCATGGATGAGGCGGAGTTCGATCGATTCGCCGACGAATACTACCAGCAGCATGCGGCCAGCATACGCTTGAGTGGCGAGGCACCTGAGTTCTTTCACCGATACAAGGTTGAGGACGTAGCTGCAGCACTGAGGGCGGCAGGAACGACGCCTCGGCGCATTTTGGACTTCGGTGCAGGGGTGGGAAATTCGCTGGGCCCGATGAAGGAGGCGTTTCCGGCAGCAGAGATCGTTCTGCTGGATCCCTCAACAAAGTCGCTCGACGTGGCGCGGACGCGCCACCCTGGGAAGGCGCGTTTCCAGCATTTCGACGGCAGCGAGATTCCGTTCGAGGATGGCGCGTTCGATCTCGTTTTCGCCGCTTGTGTTTTCCACCACATCCCAGGCTTGCTCCATGCACCCTTGTTCAAGGAGATCCGCCGCGTCATGGGCCAAGGAGCCAGTCTCTTTGTGTTCGAACACAATCCGCTCAATCCGTTGACGAGAAAGGCTGTTCGCGACTGCCCATTCGATGAAAACGCTGTCCTGCTATCAGCGGCCAACATGAAGGCGCGCCTGCGCGATGCTGGTCTGCCAGACTGCTGCGTTGCTTACCGCATCTTCTTTCCGAGGTTCCTGGGCGCTTTGAGAGCGCTGGAGCCTATGCTTCGGGGGGTTCCTCTTGGTGCTCAGTACTACGTCCACGCAATCAAGCGCGACAACTGATCGCTTGCAGGCATTTCGCTTCATCGCCGTTGGGCTGGCCAACACAGGTCTGGGCTACGCAATTATTCTAGCCGGTCTCTTTGCCGGGCTCGGCGACATCCTGGCGAACGCCCTTGGTTATGCCGGAGGGCTTATAATGAGCTTCTCCCTAAACAGCCGCTGGACCTTTCGGGCGCCTCCATCGTACGCCACCTTTGCGCGCTACCTTGCTGTGTTCTTGGTCTGCTTCAGCGCGAATCTTGCGATCGTACTCGCCGCGCGAGAGATGGGTTTCGTCGACGCCCCCCTGGTGCACCTTGTCGGTATCTCGGCCTATACCATCCTGTTCTACATGGGAGCGGCCCGATTTGTTTTCCGGCGAGGGCGGCCCTTCGGCCTGGCGTGGGGGGAGAGTTGGCCCGAGCTGTCCGTGCTCGTCGCGGTCATCGTTGCGTACGTGTTGCTATGGAAGATTCCGGTGTCGCACGACGTGGTTTGGCAGATGTGGATAGCCCGTCAGATGCTTGGCGGCGCCAGTCTCTACAAAGACATTCTGGAGCTGAACCCCCCTCTTTGGTTCTGGATGGCGTTACCCGTCGAGTTGGTCGCCTTGAAGCTCAAGATAAGCGCGAAGACGGCAATTGTAAGCGCCGTCTTCGCATACCTGGCTCTATCCATCGCACTTTTCGCCAGCTTATTGAGAGACCTGGCGCCCGCCCGCCGGGCAATCCTATTAGTTGCCGCGTTTCTCGCGGTAATACTGATCGGACTACCGGATTTCGGACAGCGCGAGCATCTAGCACTGATTGCGGCAATCCCATACGCAGCCCTGATTGCCCGCCGAACGGATGGTCGTGAGCCCCATTGGGCTCAAGCTCTTCTTATAGGATGCTTCGCCGCGACAGGGTTGGCTCTGAAGCACTACTTTGCACTCGTTCCGATTCTTCTTGAGCTATGGTTGTTAGCCAAAAACAGAAGAAAATGGCGGCCGTTGAGGCCGGAGGTTGTCGCTATGGGTGCCGCGGCAGTCCTCTACGGGATAGCTGTGGTGACGTTAACGCCAGACTACCTAAGTACCATCGTTCCGATGTTAGCGAGCGCATACTTCGGCTACGAATCTTCCTGGCTTATAGTGTTGTTGAACCCACTGGTTTTATGGTGGGCACTTGCATTGGGTTTGGTTTCGGTCCGTTGGCGGCACCGGAACTCGTGCACTCTGGCCGCGCTGCTAGCCGCCGCAGGGTTTGCAATGTCCTATTTCGCACAGCAGAAGGGCTGGCGGTATCATGCCATTCCAACAAGCGGAATGCTCGTCATAGCCCTCATATCGCTGTTGGAGTTTCAACGTTTCGAGCTAAGTATTCTGCGGAAGGTTACTCTCGTTGTTGCTATGTCTATGTCATTGGCGATATACGCCGCTTTCGGTCCATATAGGAACCCCAATGAAGGTGTGGTCGCCCAGTTGCTGCAACATGTACGTCGTGGAAGCGTGGTGATGATGGTAACCGCCAACCCGAGCAGAATCTGGCCCATGGTCGATGATGGGGGTTATGTGTGGCCTTCGCGCCATTTCGCACTCTGGATGCTGACGGCATTCAGCCAAGACCTCCAAAAGAGCGGCGAGCTATCGCCTAAGCTGGCGGAGATGGCCAACTTGGTGCGCAGACAGACAGTCATCGACCTAACCTGCAACCCTCCCGACGTAGTCATCGTGGACAATCTGGAGCGTTCCAAAGCGGCCGGTCTCGATCCAATCAATTTCCTCTCCGTAGATCCGGAGTTTGGTACTGTCTTCGCCAACTACACAAAGGCCGACACGATCGAAGGGTTCACTTCCTACGTCAAGGAGGCGGGATGGCAACCATCCCGGCCGAAGGATTGCAGAACGATCTTCTAGATATTATTCGTCGTCGATCTTGTCCTCGTCGATATCCATTTACCAAGCATAACATGCAAACCGCTCGATCGCTGCGGCCTACGCCGAATGCGTACGGCGTTGCGGCTGTCGGGGTTTCTGCTGACATCAACTCCTCGGCACAGAGCATGAGTGGCGTTACCGACGGTTACAATGTCACCGCAGGCACTTCGCATCGCATGATCGATGGTCATCTTGCGGTTACTTCCGCAGGCACGGTGGACGTTCAGACGAGTTCCACCGGGAACCGAGCAATCGCCGCACTGGTAATCCGTACGTCGGCACCGTAGTCGGCTGTTGTTAAAAGCTTACGAGGTTTCCAGCCGGACCTGCCTCTGTTTTGTGCGCGCTCATAGGCGCGTCGAGCTGCGTCGATGAGACTATGCTGGATGCGAACGAAACGTCTCAAATCGCGGTTTCTTTCGCGTCCGTTGAAGAGTGCGACAATAACGATGCCGTCTGATGAGCGAGCGACCACTGCCCGTGTTCCGTTCAGCGCGCCTGTATGGGCGATATCGGTCTCGGCCCCGCGCTGCCATGTCCACCATCCGAGACCGAAAGACTGTTCAGGAAACTCGCCTGGTACAGGAGTCGTAATCTCGATGTCGCGGATGGTGCGTGACGCGAAACGGTAGAGGTCTTCGGCTGTGGATGTCCAGCCAGCGGACGGGTTGAAATGTGTCCTCGGCGCGTCCATGCCGACGACGTGATGACGGACCTCTGCCGGCGCTTCGCTAATGAGGGCCGTTCTGTTGAGGCCCAAGCGGTTCAGGACGCGCTTTTGGACAAACCGTTCGTAAGGTATCCCGCTGATCTTGGAGACGATCAGACCAAGCCAGCAGGGGCCGAAATCCGTGTATTCCGCTTCCTCGCCGGGGGCGCTATCCAAGGGGCGCTTAAGACGCTCAAGAACAACCGGCAAGCAGGCCTCAGCCGGCGCGAACGTTTCCTTGTCGCCCGCGACCAGATCGACATGCTGGCTCCACCCCAAGCCGGAAGTATGTTGCAGCAGGTGGCGAACCGTGATGTTGCTGTAGCGGTGATCTTCGGCCTTGGCGACGACTGGGAAGATGCTTTGGAGCGTATCGTTAAGCCTCAGTTGGCCATCATCGATCAACGTCAGCACGGCCTCTGCAGTGATGAGCTTTGAGATGCTGGCTATTTGAAACGTCATGCTGTCCAGCATTGGACGGCCGGTCTCACGATCGGCAACGCCAAAGCGAAGCAGTCGCGGCTTCTCTCCTGCTTTGCCAAATGCGACGACGGCACCGGGTATTCCCTCGCGATCCATGAACCAAGTGACGGTTTCGGTAATCGAATGCGGCTTGGCCCAGAACATGGCCTCAGTCACGCTGGGCCAGACAAAACCATACCCGAACACGATGCCAATGCCGGCCACGAATACTGCCATGCGGCGCAACCATCTCGAATGCATTCGATCCCTCCCTCTCAGGCCATCTGCTCGCACTCTGCCACAGTTGCGGTTGATGGCAACGGCAACCCATGAGGCGGAGCCCCATGAAATCTTTGTTGTCGTCGGCCTTGGCTGATGTCGCCAGCGCAAAGACGCAAGTCGCGGTAATGCATGCAGTTGCTGATAAAGGCCTCATGGTGCCCCCCACCCTCTACAACCGAGGGTCTTAGGGTCGCACAGCAGGCAACAAAAAAGGCCGGGTAAACCCGACCTTCCTGCCGCCATCGCCAGTACATCCGTGGTGAATGGCATTGCCTGCAATATGGGCCTGATTGATATTTAATCAAATCGGAAATCAAAGGGGCTGGACACTTTTCCGAAAAGCCTAATGGTTCCGCACACCAGAACTGTGTCCAGCAGCCACCTAAGGCATTGATTTATCGCAATTTCCACACTCGGCATGGCGCGCCACCACAATACACGTTCTTCAAATCCATCGAACTCGATGGCAAGAAAGCACGGCCTCTTAAATCTGCTGCCAAGTGAACTTGCGCGCCGCGCCATCCGAATTTGCGCGCTACAGAAAGCTCCTTGTAGAGTTCCGACGTAAAGCCCAAAGAGACGATCGGTCGCTCCAAATTCCGGATAGACATAAGGCCGGCCGGATTTAACAAATCCGGCACGCCTGTCACTCGCGGAATGTGTAGTCCGCGATCGATTGGGGCTTCATTTCGATCGAGAAGCCGGGCCGCTTCGGCGGCATGTAGGCGGCATTCTCGATGACGCAGGGGTCGAGGAAGTGCTCGTGCAGATGGTCGACATATTCGATCACGCGTCCCTCCTTGGTGCCGGAGACGGCGACGTAGTCGATCATCGACAGGTGCTGCACATATTCGCAAAGGCCGACACCACCGGCATGCGGCCAGACCGGCAGCCCGTATTTGGCTGCGACCAGTAGCACCGCCAGCACCTCGTTCAGCCCGCCCATGCGGCAGGAATCGATCTGGACGATGTCGATCGCGCCCTCGGCAATGAATTGCTTGAACATGATGCGGTTCTGGCACATCTCGCCGGTCGCGACCTTCACCGGCCCGATCGCCTCGCGGATCTTGCGGTGACCGGCGACGTCGTCGGGGCTCGTCGGCTCCTCGATGAAGAAGGGCTTGGCGAAGGCAAGCTGCTTCACCCAATCGATCGCCTCGCCGACCTCCCAGACCTGGTTGGCGTCAATCATCAGATAGCGGTCCGGCCCGATCACCTCGCGTGCGATCGTCAGCCGCCGGATGTCGTCGGCAAGATCACGGCCGACCTTCATCTTGATGTGATTGAAGCCTTCGTCGATCGCCTCCTGGGCGAGCCGCCTGAGCTTGTCATCGTCATAGCCGAGCCAGCCGGCAGACGTCGTGTAGCAGGCGTAGCCTTCCCTCTCGAGCGTCGCGATGCGCTCGGCCTTGCCGGGCTCGGCCTTGCGGAGAATTCCGATCGCCTCGTCGCGGGTGAGCACATCCGTCATGTAGCGATAGTCGACGATGTCGGCGATCTCTTCCGGCGACATGTCGGAAACGAGGCGCCAGACGGGTTTGCCCGCTTCCTTGGCAAGCAGGTCCCAGACGGCGTTGACCACGGCGCCGGTGGCGAGATGGATCGCCCCCTTTTCGGGGCCGATCCAGCGCAATTGGCTGTCGCTCGTCAGGTGCCGCCAGAAGCGGCCGGGATTGGCGAGAATTTCCGCTGTGTCCTGGCCGATAATCAGGTGCTGCATGGCCTTGATTGCCATACAGCAGATGTCGTTGCCCCGGCCGATGGTGAAGGTGAGACCATGGCCCGCAACACCGGGCTTGTCCGTGTCGAGGATGACATAGGCCGCGGAATAATCCGGGTCCGGATTCATCGCATCGGAGCCGTCAAGGCTCTGTGAGGTCGGAAAGCGCAGGTCGAAGACGCGCAGATCAGTGATGCGGGTCATGGTCACTCCAGTCGGTGGTAATCAATCGTCCGCGCGTACGGACTGCTTCTGGCTGCCGAGGCCCTCGATGCCGAGTTCGACGACATCGCCGGCCTTGAGATAGCGCGGCGGCTTCATGCCCATGCCGACGCCGGGCGGCGTGCCGGTCGAGATGATGTCGCCCGGTTGCAGGGACATGAACTGCGAGAGGTAGGAGACGAGATGGGCGACGCCGTAGACCATGGTCTTGGAGGAGCCATTCTGCATGGTCTCGCCATTGACCTTCAGCCACATCGGCAGATTCTGCGGATCCGGCACTTCGTCCTTGGTTACGAGCCAGGGGCCTGTCGGACCAAAGGTGTCGCAGGACTTGCCCTTGGTCCACTGGCCCTGGCGTTCGATCTGGAAGGCACGCTCGGAGACGTCGTGCACGACGCAGTAGCCGGCGACATAGTCGAGGGCTTCCGCTTCAGTCACGTATTTCGCCTTGCGGCCGATGACGACACCGAGCTCCACCTCCCAGTCGGTCTTGGTCGAACCGCGCGGGATGATCAGATCGTCATCGGGACCGACGATGGCTGAAGTCGCCTTCATGAAGATGATCGGCTCCGGCGGAACCTTGGCGCCGGTCTCAGCCGCGTGATCGGAATAGTTGAGGCCGATGCAGATGAACTTGCCGGTTCCAGCAACGCAAGGGCCGAGACGTTGGTTGCCCGCGACAGCCGGCAGACCGGCAAGATCGAGCGACTCCAGTTCCGCCAGCTTGTCGGGATCGAGAGCCGCACCAGAGAGGTCAGCCACATGACCGGAAAGGTCGCGCAGCGTGCCGTTCGCATCGAGGATACCCGGCTTTTCCTGGCCTGGGAGGCCGTAACGAAGAAGTTTCATGTGTCTGCTTCCTGCTTGTGTGTTGTCAGATGGTCCAGCCGCCATCGATGGCATAGGCTTGGCCCGTCGTATAGGTCGCACCGGCGAGATGAACCGCAAGGTCGGCGATCTCTTCCGGCCTGCCGAGGCGTCCCATCGGCTGGCGGGCGATGAAGGCGGCCCGCGCCGTTTCATAATCACCCTGGGCGCGCATGCGGTCCTGCAAGGACGGGCTCTCGACCGTGCCGGGGCAAATGGCGTTGCAACGAATGCCATCTGACACATAGTCGGCTGCAACGGCCTTTGTGAGACCGATAACGGCCGCCTTGGTGACGCCATAGGCGAAGCGGTTGGGCACGCCCTTGATGCTGGAGGCGACCGAGGCCATGTTGATGATTGCGCCGTCCTTGCGCGCAAGCATCCCCGGAAGGACCGCACGGATGGTGCGGATCATCGCCTTGACGTTGAGGTCGAGGGCGAATTCGAGATCGGCGTCGTTCATCTCCAGGATCGAGCCGGCATGAACGAAGCCGGCGCAGTTGAAGAGGATATCGACGGCGCCGATGTTCGCGATGAGCGCTTCCACCGCTTGCGTATTGAGCACGTCGAGCCGGTGCGTTTCGACGTCCGCTTCCTTGGCAAGTGCTGCAAGCGCGTCGAAATTGATATCGGTCGCATGAACTTTCGCGCCGGCCTTTACGAAGGCCAAAGCCGAAGCGCGGCCGATGCCCTGAGCTGCGGCCGTAATCAGGACGACCTTGCCTTTAAGATCCGCTGTCATTCTCGATCCCTCATGCTTTGCGTTCGACGACCAGGATATGGTCGGCGGCGAGAACGACCTCGCCACGCTGGTTGATAACTTCGCATCGTTCCACGACGCGTCCCGCCTTTGGTCGCTTCGGATCGTCTTCCTTGGCAGAGACGGTCACGCGGGTGCGGATCGTATCGCCGATATGGACCGGACGCACGAAGCGCAGACGATCATAGCCGTAGGAAAAGGCAACCGGGTTGATCAGCGAGGCTGTCAGGCCCACGCCGATCGAAAAGATCATGGTGCCATGGGCGATACGCTGACCACCCGGCAAGGTCTTGGCGAATTCCGCATCCATGTGGTGCGGAAAGAAATCGCCGGTGTGGCCGGCATGAACGACAAAGTCGGTCTCGGTGATCGTGCGACCCGTCGTCAGGCGTTCGTTTCCGAGCTCGTAGTCTTCAAAATGGATGATCTGTTCAGACATGTCATTGTCCTGGAAGCGGCGCGATCGCCGTTGCCGGCGCGGCACTCGATTGATAGGCGGCCTCGACG
Organism: Ensifer sp. CCNWLY38; assembly: GCF_037120565.1. Classification (NCBI taxonomy): domain Bacteria; kingdom Pseudomonadati; phylum Pseudomonadota; class Alphaproteobacteria; order Hyphomicrobiales; family Rhizobiaceae; genus Ensifer; species Ensifer sp. CCNWLY38. Next base: position 159,554 of record NZ_JBBBBO010000014.1, on the reverse strand, counting down.
AGCGCCATCGTCTGCCACGCGTCTTCCACCGAGCCGATCAATTCATTGTCCTCTCCCGCCGCGAAGCGCTGCAGGTTCGCCATGCGGTTGACGAAGGCGTCGGGGAACCAGGCACCCTCAAGCGGCACGGCAACCCAGTCGCTGTCACCAGCCGGCTTGATCCAGAGTTCGTCCGGTTCGCCCTTGGGGTAGTCGAGATTGACGCCGAGCTTCACGTAGGCCGCGCCTGCTGTACCGGAGATACGGAACTCGCAGGCCTGGAACTTGCGGCCGAAATCATGGTCGTGGTTGACCGAGAGCACGCAGCGCACGCGGTCGCCGTAGTCGAGGATCGCTGCCGTGCGAGTCTGCGCGACATCGTGGTTCGGATGGCCGATCGACTTCGCATGCACGCCCCGGGGATTGGCAAGCAGGCCGCGGACGAGGTCCAGGTAGTGGATCGAATGCATGGCAATCTCGATGCGCGGCAGACCTTTGAGGAACGGCCAAAGGCCCCAGGGGGTCGAAAGCGCCAGCCAGGCGTCGAAATCCACCACCTCGCCGAGATGCCCCTTGGCGATGGCATCCTTCAGCGCCAGCATCATCGGCGCGAAGCGAAGCTGGAAGTTGACGGCAGCCTTCAGCTTGCGCGTGCGGCAGATCTCGAGAATGGCGGTTGCGGCATCGAGGTCCGACCCCATCGGCTTCTGGATCAGCGCTGCCGCGCCGATCGGCAATCGGCCAAGGATGGCGGCATGGGCGGCGGGCGGCGTTGCGAGGTCGAAGATCGCTTCTTGCACCGAAAGCGCGTCCGCCTCACTTTCGAAGGCGTGGATATGCCATCTCTCCGCCAGAGCGGCCGCCTTGGCGTGATCCGGATCGTAAATCCCGGCAACGGGGAAGCCGGCTTTGCGGTAGGCCGGCAGATGCGCGTCGCCGACGATGCTGCCGGCACCGAAGATCACAATCGGTCGCGGCTTGCTCGGCTTCGGCCACCATTGTCTGAGCGCGCCCGGATCGAAGCTTTCAGTCATGACCGGATGCCTTCCCGTCGTGATGAAACACCTCTTCCATCATCGCCCACCACTCGCCTTCCTGTCTCGTCTCAAGCGGCTTCTGGCAGGGCATGCAGACTGACCACCATTCCTGGTTCTTCGGATGCGCCGCCATCTTGGCCATATCTGCCTCAAAGTCCGAGCCGACATATTCCCAATAGCCGAACAGCAGGTTTTCCGGCTCCTTGAGGAAGATCGAGTAGTTGGTGACGTTGCACTCGGAAATCAGCGCTAGGATCTCCGGCCACACGGCGGCGTGCAACGCCTTGTACTCCGCGATTTTCGACGCTTCGAGGCCGATCACCATTCCCATTCGCTGCATGATGACCTCCCTACCCGCGGAACTCACGGGTGAATTCACTGATCGAGCGGGCGCGCACGGCGTCCCAATCCCAGGCGATGCCGATGCCCGGCTCAGAAGGCGCGATGGCGCGGCCGTTGCGGATCTCCATGCCCTTGGTCGTCAGATCATCGAGCTGCGGAATATATTCGACATATTTGCCGTTCGGCACGGCGCAGACGAGGCTCACATGCAGCTCCATCAGGAAATGCGGGCAGACCGGAATGTCGAAGGCTTCCGCCGCATGCGCGACCTTGAGCCAGGGCGTGATGCCGCCGATGCGGGCGACATCGACCTGCACGATCGAGCAGGCACCCTTCTGCATATATTCGCGGAAATGGCGGATCGAATACATGGATTCGCCGACGGCAATCGGCGTCGGCGTCGAGCGCGTCAGCCGGATATGACCGTCGAGATCGTCGGCCGGCAACGGCTCCTCGATCCAGGCAAGATCGAGCTCCTTCAGCCGCGACGCGCGGCGGATCGCTTCGTCGACGGTGAAGCCCTGGTTGCAATCGGTCATGATCTCGAAGCCGTCGCCGAGCGCCTTGCGCATGGCGGCGAGCCGATCGTAATCCTCCGAGCCGTGCGGCTTGCCGATCTTCACCTTCGAACCTGAAAAGCCCTTGGCCTTGGCGGCAAGCGCGTCCTCGACCAGTGCTTCCTTTTCGATGTGCAGCCAGCCGCCCTCAGTGGTGTAGAGGGGGCAGCTTTCCTTGGCGCCGCCGGCAAGCTTCCAGAGCGGCAGCTTCTGCTTTTTGGCGCGCAGGTCCCAAAGGGCGGTGTCGACGGCTGCGAGCGCCAGCGCGGTGATGACACCGATGGTCGTGGCATGGGTCGCAAATTCCATCTTGTGCCAGATCGCCTCGATGCAATCGGCATCCTCACCAATCAAAATGGGCGCCAGGTGATCGGAAAGAAGCCGCATCACCGACGATCCGCCCGTGCCGATCGTGTAACTGTAGCCCGTGCCTGTCGCCCCATCGGAATCGGTGATGGTGACGATGGGCGTTTCCTGGCTGACAAAGCTCTGGATCGCATCGGTCCGCTTCACCTTCGGCGGCAGGTCGACCATGCGCAGTTCTATTTTCTCGATTCTTGCCATGTCAGCCTTCCAGAGCCTTGCCGGTATCGATGTCGAAGAGATGGGCGCGGGAGAGGTCGAAGCTCATGCGCACCTTCTCGCCCGAGCCAAGCGGGCGCGGATTGAGCATGCGCGAAACCCAGTCGCGGCCGTTGAATTGGATGAAGACAAGTGTCTCGTTGCCGAGTGGTTCGGTGATCGACACCGGCAGTTCGACCTCGTGTACGGCCGCCGGATCGCCGGCATGCAGGCCGTGGCCGCTCGGATAGATATCGTCGGGCCTGAGGCCGAAGGTGACCTTCTGGCCCGGGCGCAGTGATTTTGCGAAACGCGGCGGGATTGGCAGCCGGGCGCCACTGGCAAAGACCAGCGCGCCGTTGTCGACGATCGCCTCGTCCATGTTCATCGGCGGCGAGCCGATGAAGCCGGCGACGAACTTGGTGGCGGGCCGCTGGAACACCTCTTCGGGCGTTCCGACCTGCTCGATGTATCCGTCGCGCATGATGACAATACGATCCGACAGCGTCATCGCCTCGACCTGGTCGTGGGTGACGTAGATCATCGTCGCCTGCATGCGTGCGTGCAGCTTCTTGATCTCGGTGCGCACCTGTGTGCGGAGCTTCGCGTCGAGGTTGGACAGCGGCTCATCGAACAGAAAGACATCGGGCTGGCGCACGATCGCCCGGCCCATGGCGACGCGCTGGCGCTGGCCGCCGGAAAGCTGCGACGGACGACGTTCAAGCAGATGGCCGAGATCGAGAATGGCGGCCGCTTCCGCGACCCGCCCCTTGATGTCATCGGCCGAGCGCCCGGCGATCTTCAGCGAAAAGCCCATGTTCTCGGCAACGGTCATGTGCGGATAAAGCGCATAGGACTGGAAGACCATGGAGATGTTGCGCGCCCGCGGCGGCAGGTCGTTGACCTTGCGGCCGCCGATCTCGATCGCGCCGTCGCTGACGTCCTCGAGGCCGGCGATCATGCGCAGCGTCGTCGACTTGCCGCAGCCGGACGGACCGACGAGCGCGATGAACTCGCGGTCCTTCACCTCGAGGTCGATGCCGTGGACGACCTCGAGCGCGCCGTAGCGCTTGACCAGTTTCCTGAGGGTGACAGGAGCCATGAACGATTATCCTTTCACCGCGCCGAAGGTGAGACCCGAAACGAGGTGCTTCTGAATGATGAAGGTGAGGGTCAACGCCGGGATGATCATCACGACGGCGAGCGCGCACATGCCGCGCCAGTCGATGGTGAACTCGGCGGTGTAGTCGAGAAGGCCGACCGGCAACGTCTTGGAATTGACCGAGCGGGTGATCTGCGAGGCGAGCGCATATTCGTTCCAGGAGGTGAGGAACGCGAAGATGCCGGCCGACGCGATGCCTGGACCGGCGAGCGGAAACTCCACCTGCCAGAACGCCTGCCAGGGTGTGCAGCCGTCGATCTGGGCAGCTTCCGCGAGATCCTTCGGCACCTGGCGGAAGAAGCCGTCGATCAGCCAGATGGTGAAGGGCACGTTGAGCGCGACATAGGTGAGGATCAGCGAGAAGTGGGTGTCGATGATGCCGGTGCGGGCGTAGAGCATGAAGAGCGGCAGCGACAGGGCAATCCCGGGCACGGCCCGCGTCAGCATGAAGCCGAGAAAGATCGCCGACTTCGCCTTGAAGCGATAGCGCGCAAAGGCGTAGCCGCCGGCCATGCCGATCGCGAGCGCGATCACCGTCGAGGTAACCGAGATGATCAGCGAGTTGCGGAAATAGTCCCAGACGGGAACGCCACCCTGGCCTGCGCCCGCAAACATGGCGCGATAGGCATCGAGCGAAATGCTCTCCGGAATCCAGACCGGTGGCTTCGCCATGATTTCGACCGTCGGGCGCAGCGACGACAGCACGATCCAGAGACCGGGCAGGCAGATCACGGCCATTGCGAGAAACAGGCCGATCAGATGTGCGACCTTCAAAAGGCGGCGGCGCAGGCGGTGCGAAGCGTTGATATCCATTACCACTCGGCTCCGATCTGCTGGCGTGCTGCGGCGAGCTTGCGGAAGAAATAGACGGTGAAGACGATCGACAAGAGGATCGCGACATAGGCCATGGCGTTGGCGAGCCCCATGCGGGCATCGGCATAGGCCGTGCGGCCAACGAGCGTCCAAAGCAGTTCGGTGCGTTTGGCAGGGCCGCCGTCGGTCATGATCTTGACGATGTCATAAGCCCGCGCCACGTCCAGCGAGCGGATCGTCATCGCAATGAAGGCAAACGGCATGAGATAGGGCCAGGTGACATAGCGGAAGGTCTGCCACGGCGTGCAGCCGTCGACATGGGCCGCCTCGACCGGATCTTTCGGCATGGCGAGCAGGCCGGCGAGGATCAGGATGGCGAACACGGCAGTCGAGGACCAGACTTCGGCGATGATGATCGAAAGCAGCGCGAGATTGCCGTCGATCAGCCACGGGATCGCCTGGTCGGTGAGCCCCAGCGACTGCAGCGCATTGTTGACGAAGCCGATATTGTCGTTGAACAGGAACTTGAACTGGAAGCCAACCAGCACCGGCGAAAACATCATCGGGAACATCATCATCGTGCGCAGCAGGCGCTGGCCATGGGTCGCCTTGTTGACGAGCAGCGCCAGGCCGAGACCGAGCAGCATCTCGGCGTTCAGCGCCACCGTCAGCAACAGCACGGTGCGGCCGAAGGCGACCCAGAACTCGGCGTTGCCGAGAACGGTCGCGTAGTTGCGCAAACCGACGAAGATCCACAGCGTCTCCGGCTTGGTCAGGCGAAAGGGTGTGAAGCTCGAATAGAAGGAAAAGAGCAGCGGCAAAACGATCACCACCGCGAGCACGACAAAAGCCGGAAGCAGAAGTAGGGCCGGTGCTGACAATTTCTTGAGCTTCATCGGGCAGTCCTGAGGATGGCATGAAATGGCTGAGGCGGCGCCGGCGCCGAAGCGCCGGCGCCGCCTCCTTGGTTGTGATCAGAGCTTGCCCGCGTCTTCCAGGATGCCGGTCGCTTTCTCGGCCGCGGCATCGAGCGCTTCCTTCGACGTCTTGTCGCCGAGAATGGCGGCCTGCAGTTCCGGATAGACGGCGTTGGAGATTTCGATCCACTCGGCCGTCTTCGGAACCGGGAAGGCATGCTTTGCGGCTTCCTGGAAAGCCTGCAGCACTTCGGTCTTGTAGGCGTCTCCCTCGGCTTGCTTGATGTTGTATTCCCAGACGGCAGTCCGGGTCGGCAACGGGCCGGCAGCCGATTCCAGCTTCTGACTGTCCTCGTTGGTCAGCCACCAGACGAGCGAGGCGGCGGCCTCCTTGTTGGCGCAATCCTCCGTGACCGAGAAGCCGTGATGGCCCGACCAGCCGGTGCGCTTGCCGGAAGAACCGGCCGGCTGCACCTTCACGCCGACATTGCCGGCGACCTTGGACGACTTCGGATCGTTGAAGAAGCTCGCCCAGCCAGGCCAGTCGAGGTTGAGAGCGATCGAGCCCGAGGCGAAGCCCTGACCAAGGTCGTCCCAGAGATAGTTGGTCGTGCCAGGCGGTACCGCCTTGTCCTTGTAGAGCTTGACGAACCAGTCGAGCGCGCGCACGCCGGCTTCGGAATTGAAGGCCGGGCGACCATCCTTGTCGAGATATTCCCCACCTTCGGCGACCAGCATTTCATAGAAGCGGCCGTTGATCGCCTCCTCCTTGCCGGCAAACTGCGTGCCGTAGAAATTCGGTGGCGCTGCGAAAAACTCGGCCTGGTCGCTAACCTGGGCCCAGGTGTCCGGCGGCGCGAGGTCGTAGCCATACTTTGCCTTGAAGGCGGTCTTCTTCGCTTCGTCCTGATAGAGGCTCTTCTGGTAGTAGAGTGCCGATACGTCGAACTGAGCGCGCGGCAGCATCACCAGCTTGCCGTCGAGTGTCGAGGCATCGATCAGTGCCGGCACGAACTTGGCGATCTCGTCCGGCGGCAGAAGCGCTAGCAGGTCGGTGTAGATGTCAGGATATTGCGGAGCGAAAGACGAATGGTTGGAACCGACGCACCAGCTGACGCCTCCGGTCGCGATATCCGACTTGATCTCCTTGTCGAGCTCGAAGTGGTTCTTCTTCGACAGGATGTTGACCTTGGCGCCGGTAGCCTTCTCCCACTCACCGATACGCTCGTAGAGCTTTTCGTATTGCTGTCCGCCGATCAGCTTGGCGTCGATCGTGACGCCTTCAAACTTGCCGGGCAGGTCAGCGGCCATGGCCGTCCCCAGCCCCGCGGCAAGCATGATCGCTCCGGCGGACACGCCGGATAGCAGCCTTCTCATCTCCACTCCTCCCTGGTTCACGCCCCTCATCTTGGCGCGACGTTCTCATTTGTGAGAAACTAATTCATATACAAACAACAAATTTATCCAGCGTCAAGGGCGAACTTTCCTTTGTCGGCGCCTTTCTCTGCGTATATGGATATGAATATTCACCAAGGAGGGATCTCATGGACACCGAAGAGTCTGACCGCTATCGCGCGCCCGCCCTCGATAAGGGGCTCGACATTCTCGAGCTGCTCGCCAGCGTCGACGGCGGCCTGACGCAGGCGGAGATTTCCAAGCGCCTGAACCGCAGCCCCAACGAGTTCTACCGGATGCTCGACCGGCTCGTGCGGCGCGGCTACGTCACCCGCATCGACGGCGATCGCTATTCCCTGACATTAAAGCTGTTCGGGCTTTCGCAACTGCATGCGCCGGTTCGCAGGCTCGCTTCCTACGCAACACCGTTGATGCGCGACCTGGCGCAGCGCTCCAAGCAGGCCAACCACCTCGCCGTCTTCGATCGCGGCTCGGCCGTGGTCATTGCCCAGCAGGAAGCGCCTGATTATTGGGGCATCTCGATCCGGGTCGGATCGCACATCAGCCTGTTCGACACCGGCTCCGGCCACATCCTTCTCGCCTTCCGCTCAGCCGAAGAGCGCGAAATGATGATCGCAGAACACGCCAAGAGCAAAGACGAAGTCCCGCGCGGACCGGAGTTCTACGCGCGGCTCGACCAGATCCGCGAACGCGGCTACGAGATGATGGCGAGCGCGCAGACCGCCGGCGTTTATAACCTTTCGGCACCGATCCTAGGCCCCGATGGCCGAGGCATCGCGGCACTCACCGTGCCCTATATCGCGCTGGTCAACGCGCCCTCGGCGCCGGATATTACCGAAACCATCGCCCTTTTGCTGAAGACCGCGGAGCAACTGTCGACGCTTGCTGGCTCGGACGTGGCGCCGGTAGCCGATTGACTGCAGCCGGCGACGGCCTTACTTCTTATTTGAACAGTCCATTCTTATGTGAGATGACATTCGGAGGAGAAGCGCCTTGATCATCGACACCCATCTTCACCTCATCGACAGGTCGAGGCTCACCTATCCCTGGCTCTCGGGCGTGCCGGCGCTCGACCACGACTTTCTCTACGCGACCTACGCGCGCGAGGCCCGTCGGCTCGGCATCGAGGCCTGCCTGCACATGGAGGTCGATGTCGAGCCTTCGGAGATCGAGAAGGAAACGGCGGAGATCGAACGGCTGGCGCGCCAGCCGGAAAGCCTGCTCAAGGGTGCCATCGCCGCCTGCCGACCCGAAGACGATGGCTTTGCCGCCTATCTCGAACGCCAGGAGGCAAACGATTTCGTCAGAGGTTTCCGCCGGGTGCTGCACGTCATGCCGCACGAGCTGTCCGAGGGGCCGACGTTCCGCGACAACATCCGCAGGCTCGACGGCCGCCGCTTTACCTTCGATCTCTGCGTCCTGCCGCACCAGATCCCGAAGGCCATCGCCCTTGCCGATCTTGCGCCCGATGTTCAGTTCATCCTCGACCATTGCGGCGTTCCCGATATTCGCGGCGGCGCCGAGCATCCCTGGCGCGAGCACATCAGCGAGATCGCGCGACGGCCGAACGTCACGGCAAAAATCTCCGGTCTCGTCGCCTACGCCGACGAGGCCTGGCAGGTCGAGACGCTGCGCCCCTATGTCGAACATACGATCGGCGTCTTCGATTGGGACCGGGTGGTCTGGGGAAGCGACTGGCCGGTCTGCACGCTCGGCGGCAATCTTTCGACCTGGGTCGGCGCCACCCACGCTCTTCTCCAAGGCTGCAGCGCTGACGAAAAGCACAAGCTGCTCGCCGGCAATGCGCGCCGGATCTGGAAGCTCGCCTAGCGCATGGTTCACATGGATAGTATCCGGCCCGAGACGATCGCCGTCCAGTTCCAACGCGCGTTCGTTGGGTTTTCCTAGGCCGTCGACTGTATGCGCGCCGGCGGAGATCCGGATTTCATCGCGCTCGTCATGTGCTCGGACGTGCAGGAAGTCGACCCCTGATCAACGATATGGTGGTCACCGACATTGGCATCCGCAACATGCGGATGCACGTCATTCTAAGCCGACCCAAATGGTTTGCCGCCTAACCGCTCGAGGCGATGAAATGGAAATCCACGTCTTGAAGCGGGAAGCGAGAGCCTTCAGGACTTAAGCAAGCCAACCTTGCTGCAAAGTTGGGAAAGTATCAGCCGTTCGGCCCGTCTTTAAAGCGGACAGCGCGGAGTGGACGCGGTGGGGTTTCGAAAGCTCGCATTGAGGTTTACTCGGCACGGAATGGATCAGCTATCTCAAGCCCAAGAATAATAATGCTTCGACGATCGGAAGAGTAGACCGACTAAGCGCGTTCCCGACGATACATTATGCGATGGATGGAGCAGGACGCGAACATGCCTGGCCAATGGGTGCTGATAGTTCACAAGTTGCGGTTAGAAGTTGAGCGCGCTTTTGAGATCATGTAACCCGACCATAAGCATCATTGGGTCCGATGGCGAGGGCAGGAAGCCGACCGCCTCATAGAAGGCCCTCGCGTCCTCGGAAATTGCATGCACCAGCACGCCGCGGATACCCAGGATTTCTGCGGCATTGAGCAGGCGCAAACCTGCGTCGCGCACTAACGCTCTGCCGATACCGCGTCCCTGATGGGCCCCATCGATGGCGAGGCGGCCAAGCACGGCAACCGGAATTGGATCAGGCATGTTGCGCCGAAACCGACCATGTGCTTCCGGTTGCTTCACTGCGCCGGAGGCGAGTGCATAATAGGCGATGACGCGATTTCCTTCGCACACGACGAATGTTCGCGATGCGCCGCCAATCTGATTGGTACGGGCGCGGCGACGCAGCCAGTCGTCTAGTTCAGGCACACCGGAATTAAAGTCTGCCAGTTCGTGCTGATCGGCCAGTGGTGTCGGTGCGTTAAGAGTCACGCCTCATCCCACGGCGCTTTGGTCGACATGGTGCGTTTCAGACGCTCATTTGTTTGCGCGGGCGCATCGAGCCGGGCAAGGTACTCGGCATAGACTTCGGGGCTGACCGTGAATACGGAACGGTCTAGCAGCACTTCCTCGGCGCGGCGCTCGGAAGCCTCAAGCATGAAATCCGTGCGCGTCTTACCAAGCAACTCGGCGGCTCGGTCGATCAAGTTGCGTGTCGCAGGCTTGATTCGCATATTTAGCGGCACGCTTGCGTCCGGACTTTTACTCGTGTTCGAGGTGGCCATGGAAACTCCTGTCTGCACCCATAAGATAGCGTAACGACATCATCTTTACAAGGCCCGTAAAGATGATGTCGTTACATTTTGGTCGTGGGTTATTTCAGCAGCATGAGGTTCATTGCACGCCTTGATGGGAGTAGAACCGTAGCTTCGCGATTTGCGGCAGCCAACTAAGGGTCCCTGCCCATGGGCCGTGATAGCTGTCGGCGCCGTCGATGCGGTCGAAGCCGTGGGCGCCGAAGCAAGTGCCAAGGGCGAAAGCTTCGGCCTTGTCGGCGAAAGCGGCTCGGGAAAGACGACGCTCACCCGCTCGATCCTGCATCTGGAAACCCCTACCTCCTGCCCTTCATTTCCCCGGATCGAAGAACCTGCCGCTAAGCTGCGCAGCAGTCGCCGGCTGCTCAAGTGGGAGCAAAGCTCGCACCAAATAGGCGATTGAGATCGTCGACGACCTTTTGCGCCGCGTCCTTGCGCATGAGGCCGTCATTGATCCGATCCGAAGCTGCCTGCTGAAAGGCCATGTAGCCATCGTGCCTTGGGCGAACCCAGGCGGTTTCCAGCGTCTTGCGCGTGGCGCGATAAAAGTCCGAGGTTGTGGCATTGACGTCGTCGTCGTCCCAGGCGGCCGCGTGGCCGGGCTGTCCGCCACCTGAAGCATAGGGGCCGCGCTGGACCTCGCCGCTCGCGACGAAATAGGCGAAATCCATCGCGGCATCGATCGAGTGGGAGAAGGCCGAGACCGCGATCCCGGTTCCGCCCAGGGCGGAGCCGGCGGGGCCAATGTTTCCGGCCACTGGGATATCGCCGAACCTGACGAGAGACGGCCGGAAGCCTGACATCGCGTAGCTGACATAGCCATAAATCAGCGGCGCGCAGACGGCCTTCGCATGCGGCTCGCTCATCGCTTCGAGCACGGCAATCGGATCCATCGAGAAGCAGGCGGGGTCGATCAGGTCCGTCAACTCACGCAGGCGCTCGAACGCTTCGATGCCGGCATCGATCTCGATCAACTTCCCTGCCCCATCGCTGCGGCACGGGTTCCCGAGATTGGCCGAGAGCGTATAGAAGCTCATCAGGGAATGCGGCGGGCGCATCGGCAACGCAACCTTTCCCTGACTCGCCAGAACCAGCATCTCAGGCCAGGTCTCAACACGCTCCGCCCGATCTGGCCGCCAGGCCTGCACCTGCGTCGCCGCGTCGATCGGGAAGGCCCATTGCCGGCCCTGCCAGGTGTAACTTGGATAGGAGCGACCGACGCTAGCATCGGCCAGTGCCTTCCGTTCGGCCTCTCGTCCTTCGACATCGAGCGGCGCCAGACACTTCTCCTTGGTGATCTGGCCGACATGCGGATGGTCGATGACGATGAGGTCATAAGCTCGCGCCAGTTCCTCGACCGGGTAGGTCTCGAAATCCTGCAGCGACCGCTTGTCCCATTCGACCGTGACGCCGGTGCGTTCCCGCCACAGCCGCGAACAGGCGATCATCGGATCGTAGCCGCGCGGGTGGCTCCAGGTCATGCCCTTCAACGTGATGCTCACAGGCCGAACTCGTCTCGGATCGCTTCGCTATGCTCGCCGATGCGTGGCGCGGCGCGATCCACCTGGGCGCGCTTGCCGTTGACCCTGAGCGGCGAACGCGTGGTGAGGATCGAGACATCGTCCTCGCGCACGACCGTCTGCAACATGTCGAGCACCCGGAAACCTTCGCTTTCGAGCAGTTCGTTCCAGTTGAGGACCCGCGCGCACCAAATGTCTGCGGGTTCAAGCAGGCCAAGCCAATGGTCGATGGTGTTTTCGGCGATCCGCTTGGCGATCAGCGCCTTGATCTTGTCGCGCTCGGAGAACCAGGACGCCGGATCGTCGCGATAGGCGTCGAGTTCGGGCATTTCCAGGAGATCCGCGAGCTTCGGGATCGGCGTCATGGCGATGGAGAGATAGCCGTCCTTGGCCGGATAGACCCCGTAGGGCGCCGACAGATAGGCGTGGGCACTGCGGAAGCCTGAACGTGCCGGCAGCCGGCGGCCGTCATTCAAGTGCGTCGTCAGCACTTCGAACTGGAAGTCGACGAGTGCCTCGAGCAGGCTGGTTTCGATGAGGCTGCCCTTGCCACTGATGCCGCGACGGACGAGCGCTGCGAGAACGCCTTGAGCGGCAGCGGCGCCGGCGAGCATGTCGCCAATCGCCAGGCCGAAGGGAACGGGGCCCTGCCCTTCGTCGCCGTTCAGCCACATGACGCCCGAGCGCGATTGCGCGAGCAGATCCTGCCCCGGCCGCTTCACCCAGGGCCCCTCCTCGCCATAGCCGCTGATCGAGGCATAGACGATCTTCGGATTGATCGCCTTGACCGCCTCGTAGTCGAGCCCGAGGCGTTGGATGACGCCGGGGCGGAAGTTCTGGATCAGGACATCGGCCTTGGTGAGCAGCGTCTTCAAGGCCGCGAGATCTGCCTCGTTCTTGAGGTCGATCGCCAGGCTCTCCTTGGCACGGTTGATGGCATGGAAGATCGTCGAGTCGCCACCGATCTCGGTGTCGCTCAGATAGAGCCGGCGCGACAGGTCGCCGCCGTCGGGGCGTTCGATCTTGATCACGCGTGCGCCGAGATCCATGAGGCGCAGCGAGCAGTAAGGCCCTGAGAGAAACTGGCTCATGTCGACGACGACAAGGCCGGCAAGCGGCAGTTCGTTTGCTTCCGTCATCGCGACTTATTTCTCGGTCTTGCCGACAAAGTCGGCGGGGTTCTTGTACTTCACCGTCTGCAAGTGCTCGCAATAGAGCACCAACTCCCCCTCGCCCTTGAAGACCTGGTAGCTGGCCCGGATGAGCCCGAGCTCCTTGTAGCGCGGGGTTTTGTCCATGTTGGTCCGGATCGTGTAGATCGTGTCGCCGATGAAGACCGGCTTGATGAAGCGCAGCTTGTCGTAGCCGTAGGAAAACGCGTTGACGCAGTTGGTGGCGACGAGCCCGAGACCGGCGGAGAACACGAAGGCGCCGGCAACGAGACGCCGGCCGAACATGCCGTCGCGCTCGGCGAACATCTGGTCCTGAACATAAGGATGGATGTCGACCACCAGCGTGTTGAACAGATGGCTGTCCCCCTCAGCGATCGTCCGGCGCAAAGACCGGATGCGCTGGCCTACGGGCCAATCCTCATAGAACCAGTTTTCCGCATTCCACACCGGCAGGTCGGCATGGTCTTGCGGCATGTCCGTGGGATGCGTCGAGGAAACACCGACGGTGGGCGTGAATTCATGCATAAGCAGACCCTTGCGCAGAAAAAGCTAGATCAGTTCTTGGTTGCCGCTGCCGAATGCCAAGGGCACACGACCGCAGCAACCGATATCTTCTTATATGAATACCTTACTCACATATGGATCAGCATTGCAAGGGACTCGAATCTTCTACGGGATAGCGGAGTCACGGGTGAAATTTTCCAACGGGTTTGCCGAGCGAGCGATTCCCAAAAACGATGCCGGGAACGGATTGCGCGTCCGACTTCTTACGACCACATCGATGTGCAGAAGAGCTGAATTTCGCTTTGCAGCCGGCGGCCGAGCTACGCGTTTCGAGGACCAAGAGTGACCGACACAATGCCATCCACAGCCTCAACAAATGCGGCGCTTCACGCTGCGATCAAGGTCAACATTGTTGTGATCGGCGCAGGCCAAGCCGGGCTGTCGTCGGCCTATCACCTGATGAAGCTTGGCCTTCAGCCGGGCCGGAATTTCATCGTCCTCGACAAGAACGATAAACCGGGCGGCGCCTGGCAGCATCGCTGGCCGTCATTGACGCTGAGCACCGTCAACCGTCTCCACGACTTGCCGGGCATGGAGTTTGCGGAAGTTGTTCCCGTTGGAGAAACGGAGGCGCGGGCTTCGACCGCGGTTCCCAGCTACTACGCGGCCTATGAAGAAAAATTCCGGCTGCCGATCTATCGCCCGGTTGCGGTCAAGGTGGTTTGCGAGCGCTTCGGCCGGCTTCGGGTGGAGACCGACCGCGAGACCTTTTCGGCCGAGGGGCTCATCAACGCCACGGGAACCTGGGAGACCCCTTCTATTCCCGCCTATCCCGGTGCCGATCGGTTCGAAGGACAGCAGCTTCACTCTCGCGACTATCAAACGGCGGACGCGTTTGCGGGCAAGCATGTGATTGTCGTCGGCGGCGGCATTTCGGCGCTCCAGCATCTCGATGAAATCTCGCAAGTGACAACGACAACGTGGGTCACGCGCCGCGAGCCGCAGTTTCACGAGGGACCATTCACTCAGGAAGACGGCCGCGCCGCCGTTGCCGCCGTTGAAGAAAGGGTGCGGCAAGGCCGGGTGCCGGGCTCGGTGGTATCCGTGACCGGCATCCCGTGGACCCCGGCCCTGCGGGCCGCCGCAAAACGCGGGGCGCTGAACCGCCTGCCGATGTTCCGCGAAATCCTTCCTCACGGCGTGCGCTGGCCGGATGGGACGGAACAGAAAGCAGACGTCATTCTCTGGGCGACGGGCTTTCGCAGCTCACTCGATCATCTCGCTCCGCTGCAACTGCGCGGGGACGACGGCGGCATAGTCCTGGGCGGACGCCTCGCGACGCGGGTCGAAAAGGACCCACGCATCCATCTGGTGGGCTACGGCCCCTCGGCTTCCACCATCGGAGCGAACAGGGCGGGCGGCGCAGCAGCACGGGAACTGGCCGCCCATCTCGGCCTGATCTGATGCGGCTGTGAGCGCGATTCCAGTCGCCGTTCCTTCGAGAAACAATGCGGCCGCAATCCGATTGCGCGAGCCAATGGAGCGATCTCGTCGCCATTCCCAAGTAAATGCGACGGGAAGGAACCCGTCGTTTGGTTCGAGCGCTCCCGCGAAGTCTATGCTAATCAAATGGCCAACGATTCTGAGTTTTTAGTGTGATGAGCCCCAAGACCCGCGGCTATTTGTTTGCCTTCCTCGCTATCTGCATCTTCGCGGGGCAGGACGCAATAACCAAGTATCTGGGTGATCGCTATCCGGCGCTCTTCATAACGATGATACGGTTCTGGGCGTTCGCCCTCTTCGTATTTGCCTTTGCCGCGTCGTCTCCCGGGGGCATTTGCAGGTCCATTCAAACGCGACACCCTTGGCTGCAGGTTGTTCGCGGCCTTCTGCTGGTCGCAGAGATCGTCGTCATCGTCTTTTCCTATGTTCACGCTGGGCTCGCCATGAGCCAGTCGATCTTCCAGGTAACGCCACTGATCATCACCATCCTGTCGATACCGCTTCTCGGAGAGGTGGTCGGATGGCGGCGCGGGGCCGCGGTACTGATTGGTCTTGTCGGCGTTCTGGTGATCATCAATCCGGTGGACGTTCATTTCGACATGTCCCTGCTTCTGCCGCTTGTCGCCTCCGTGCTGTTCGCGCTCTATAGCATCGCCACGCGCGCAGTGAGCCGCGAGGATTCCGCGGTAACGAGTCTCTTTTATGCGGGTGTGGTCGGGGCACTGGCGATTTCGCTGATCGGCCCGTTCTACTGGACCGAGGTCGTCCCCACCGATTGGTTCGCGTTGGCAGCCCTTTGCGTCTGCGGCACGCTCAGCCACTACTTCCTTATCCGGGCCTATGGGCTGCTGCCTGCCGCGGAAGTTCAGCCGGTCACCTATTTTCAGCTGGTTCTCAACGTGATGTTTGCCGTCCTGTTGTTTGGCGAAACGATCACGCACAACATGATCATGGGCGCCCTGATCGTGGTCGGCGCGGGCCTTTTCACGATCTGGCGCGAACACCAACTGGCCAAGCGCTCATAGCCGATACGGCATCTGAAAACGCGCGCGCTTTGCGATCGATCGGGCCAGCAGGATCTAGCTTCACGACCGCACTAATATCCTGATCGCCACGCGACGGAACAATTTCCACCTTCGCGTGTTGTCGGAGCAGCCGATCGGATGGCAAGGTTTTTCCGCGGATGGAGTATGCGATGAAATGGCTTCTCCCAGTCCTGTGTATCGCGGCAGGCCCCGCTTATGCGCAAAGCCCCGGCCTCGAGACGACCTGCATGGCGGTCGCCAAGAATTTCTTCCTGGTCGACACGCTCAACGTCGGGGTGATCCAGTCCTTTCCCGAGATTGCACCGCCCGGAGCACGCTTTAAGTATTCCGAAAGAGCCGACACGAAGAAGACAGATATGACGGACACCTTCGAATGCGAGTTCGACAATGCGAACGCGCCGACAAAAATCCTGCGCTTCTGCGTTTCACGCATCTGCTACGCCGCCGATGAGGACGATCCCGAGCGCAAGAGACGATTTCAGGAGATGCAGGTTCTTCTGCAACGAGCGAAAACCGCAAACTGATTTCCCTGCATGATGCTGGCAGCGCTACCGGGCCTCGAGTTCAAACCCGACACACAGCCCGTTTTCTGCAGCCAGAAGCAACAGCAGTTCACGGAGCTTTGGCTGCGAGACTTCCTGGACGGCGGCTTCAAGCGGAGTCCATTGTAGCCTCCGGCTTTGCCTCTCGGGGAAGTCCGCCAGAATTTCCTGGACCTCGAGCAAATGCACATTGAGGTGATAGCTGAGGTCAAT
This sequence comes from Ensifer sp. CCNWLY38, assembly GCF_037120565.1. Taxonomy (NCBI): domain Bacteria; kingdom Pseudomonadati; phylum Pseudomonadota; class Alphaproteobacteria; order Hyphomicrobiales; family Rhizobiaceae; genus Ensifer; species Ensifer sp. CCNWLY38. Next base: position 143,032 of record NZ_JBBBBO010000014.1, on the reverse strand, counting down.
GCTATCCTTGGTATAAACGAACGAGCCAATGGCATCGCTCGATACCCGGCCTCTAACGCCGGCCTCTTCCATCGCTTCGCGCGCGGCGGCGGCGCGTGCCGTCTCCCCTGCCTCTATACGCCCCTTTGGTATTCCCCAACGGCCGTTGCGGCGGCTTGTGACGAGCAACACTTCAGGAAGGCTATCTGCGGAGGTTCGAAAACAAATCGCGCCAGCCTGCTGGACACACGTCATTGAACGAGCAGAGTTTTGTGGCAGCATTTCGCATACTAGCGAGAATTGCTCGGACATCTCTCTCGGTTCCGGTGGATTTGAAGCAGAATCTTGTTCGCGTTTATGACAGATATGTGACGGCCCGTCTCGCAATGAGCGATTGCAAAATGAAACGAGGGAGACGCCATCATTGCACCCCTGCAGTTTTTTCCCTCAGCGAGTAACTGTCCGGGCCGTATCGGGGGCCACACACGAGACTGACCGACAGGAACGTTAGCGGGATCGGAATGGCGATCGCTCCGCCATCTGGCACCAATCGGAGCCGCCTGGAATTTTCGTTGTAGTATTCCGTTAGTACCTGCTGACTCGGCTGCCCTGCTAAGCTCTTTCCATTGGTTTTGGCCATTGGTTTTGGGAGGAACAGATGACAGCTTCGAAAATTCTGATGATCACCGGTGACTTCACCGAGGACTATGAAACGATGGTCCCGTTTCAGACGCTGCTTGCCTGCGGGTACACCGTCCATGCTGCCTGCCCCGGCAAGAAGGCCGGAGAGACGGTCGCGACCGCGATCCATGATTTCGAAGGCGACCAGACCTACTCCGAGAAACGCGGCCACAACTTCGCCCTCAACGCTACTTTCTCCAGTATCCGCGCCGAGGACTACGACGCGCTCGTCATCCCCGGCGGCCGCGCGCCCGAATATCTGCGCCTCAACCCCGACGTCATCAGGGCCGTGCAGCATTTCTTCGAGGCCGGGAAGCCGGTGGCAGCCATCTGCCACGGCGCCCAACTTCTTGCCGCGGCCGGTGTGCTGAAGGGGCGCACATGCTCGGCCTATCCCGCCTGCCGCCCGGACGTCGAACTCGCCGGCGGCATCTATGCCGATATCGCGATCGACGATGCGGTCTCGGACGGCAACCTCGTCACCGCACCCGCATGGCCGGCGCATCCTTCGTGGCTGCGGCAGTTCATGGCTGTGCTCGACGCCTCCGCCCTGCTACAAACGGACGCCGCCTGAGGAAGCGGACAAGGGAGGGGCGCGATGTGCGAGTTGTTCATAAAGGCAGACGCAAGGCTCTGGGAAAGCACGACCCGTTCGCTACGCATTGATGGCATGGTGACAAGCGTTCGGCTGGAGAATTTCTTCTGGTCGAAGCTCGAGGAGATCGCGCATCGCGATCGCATGAACGTCACGCAGTTGATAACCAAGCTGCATCATGAATCCATCGACGCCGGCCACGATCTGGGGAACTTCACTTCGTTCCTGAGGGTCTGCTGCGCGCGCTATCTCGACCTTCAACTGACCGGAGACATTCCAGCGGATGTCAATCAACCGATCGCCGGGCTGAACGCTCCGGCGATCCTCGTTCGCGAGCAGGAAAAATACCACTGAGCCGGCGGCCCTCAACGGTTGAGGGTCGCAAAACACCACTGCACGCTCGGCCAGCTCACCAGCAGCGGCTGAGGTCATTGCGGTTCGTCAGTGTACTCGCCGCGATTGTCAGGCCGACGGCGGCTCTGCAGGCGGTCGCCTAGACCTTCGACGGCAGCTGCGGCCTGGGCAATGGTGACGCCGCCGACAGCGCCAGGTCCCCGCTCGTAGCGACCGGCTGAGCCGTCTGTCGGCCGTGCCCCCACAGAAGGCACAGCCTCCACATCTACACTCGGTTCCTCTCGTATCGATACGGAAGCATTCCGTTCGAGCTTCCGTACTTTTTCGGGCGCAGAACGGCGGCGCTACAGACCCCGAGCATAGTCCGCGCCGAGCGGAATTCAGGCATACCGCCCCTCCCGATCGGCCTTATCGGCAGCTTTCCCGCCTCAACGCCATTTCCGATTCGGCAACTTCCAGAAGAATCATTGCCTGAAACAGGACATTTTCGACAAGAATTGCCTTTGCCGACTGAAATATTCTTGACATAGTTCCGTTTCGGAAATCTACTCTGCCTATCAAGGCCGAAATGGAAACGGTGATGACCCAACGCTACCTCGTCGATGATCTGGACCGCGAGATTATCCGTTATCTCTCCGAAGACGGGCGCCTTTCGGCGGCCGAGATCGCCGGCCGGATCGGCAGCGTCTCGGAGCGCACGATCCGCAACCGCATTGCCGGACTGCTGCAGGCCAAGATGATCGTCATCGGCGCCATTCCTGATCCGGTGGCGCTCGGACGCGATGTCCAGGTCGAGCTTCTGATCGAGGTCGAGCCCGGCAAGCAGGAAGACGTCGCCATCCTGCTCGCAGAGTATGACGAGATCGGCTACCTCGCCGCCACGAGCGGCACGGCGAACCTCAGCGCTTCGCTCTTCGTCGCCGACCATGCGGCATTGCTCGAATTCATCGATCAGGAGCTGGGCAAACTGCCTGGCGTCAAGCGCGTCACGAGCTCGGTCGTGCTGCGCCTCTACAAGGTATTCGGCACGAGGACGACCGCGATCAGCCGCGGTACGGACCTCGGCGGCAAGAAAAAGGGATAGACCATGCTTCGTATCGGAGTGGATGTCGGCGGAACCAATACGGACGCGGCGCTGTTGCGCGGCACCGAGGTCCTGGCCACGGTAAAATCCTCGACCACCGCGGATGTGACATCGGGCGTCAGCGCAGCGATCCGCACGGTCCTGGCCGAAGCAGGCGTTTCTGCCGGCGCGGTCAATGCAGTGATGATCGGCACCACGCACTTCCTCAACGCCATCGTCGAGGGTCGGCATCTTGAAAAGGTTGGCGTTCTCCGCCTTTGCGGCGCCGCGACGCGCTCGCTGCCGCCAATGATCGATTGGCCGGACACGCTTCGCCCCGTCGTCGACGGAGGTGCCGCGCTCGTTGGCGGTGGCGTCAATTACGATGGTTCGGAGATTGCGCCGCTCGATGACGCAGCGATCCGCGCGGCATGCCGGGATTGGCGCACGCGTGGTATCTCCGCCGTCGCGATCTGCTCGGTCTTCGCCTTGGTCGACCCGAGAATGGAAAACGCCGCGGCGGAAATCGTTGCCGAGGAAATGCCGGGTGCTGCAATCAGCCTGTCGCACCGCGTCGGCCGCACCGGCCTCCTGCCCCGCGAAAACGCCACGATCCTCAATGCGAGCCTCCATACGCTCGGACGCGAGACGGTCGGCGCCTTCCGCTCGGCCTTCGCCGCCCTCGGCCTCACCTGCCCGCTCTTCCTCACGCAGAACGACGGCACGTTGATGGCGGCCGAGTTCGCCGAACGCTATCCGGTCTTCACGATCGCGTCCGGACCGACCAACTCCATGCGCGGTGCGGCCTTCCTCACCGGGCTCTCCGACGCAGCCGTCATCGACATCGGCGGCACCACCACGGATATCGGCATGCTGGTCGCCGGCTTCCCGCGCACCCGCAGCGAAGGCGCGATGATCGGCGGCGTGCCGACCAATTTTCGCGTGCCGGACGTCTACTCTTTCGGGCTTGGCGGCGGCAGCATCGTGCGCCCGGGCCCATCTCCGACGATCGGTCCGGATTCTGTCGGTTTTCGCCTGCCGGAAAAGGCTCTCTGCTTCGGCGGCGATACGCTGACGGCAACCGATATCGCCGTTTCTGCCGGTCTCGTCGACCTCGGCGACCGCGACCGCCTCAGCCACATCACGCCGGAATTCGCACAGCAGATGCTGGCGCAGATGAAGGCCAGCATCGAAACGGTGCTGGACCGCATGAAGCCAAGCGCCGATCCGATCCCCGCCATTCTCGTCGGCGGCGGTTCGGTGCTGGTCGAGGGGCTCTTGGAGGGAACCTCGGTTTCGCTGAAGCCTGATCATTTCGGTTCCGCCAACGCCATCGGCGCGGCAATCGCGCAGGTCTCCGGCGAGGTGGATAGCGTGGTTTCGCTTGAAGGCACCACGCGGGAAATCGCATTGGAATCCATCGTCGCGGAGGCACGGGCGCGCGCCGTCGAGGCCGGCGCAGACGCCGATACGACCACCCTTGCCGAAATTGAAGAAACGCCGCTGGCTTACCTGCCCGGCAATGCCGTTCGCGTCGCCGCGAAAGTGATTGGGGAGTTGCGGGCATGAAGTACTGGACGCTCAGCGAAGGGGATATCGATCGCATCGCCATCGGCTGCGGGATTCTGGGAACCGGCGGCGGCGGCAGCACCTATCACGGCCTGCTGCGCGCCAAGGCGCTTCTGCGCGAAGGCAAGCGCATCCGCATGGTGCGCCCGGCCGACATGGCGCCGGATGCCCAGATCCTGGGTATCGGCGGCATCGGCGCCCCGACGGTGGGCATCGAGAAGATCCCGGAAGGCAGCGAGGGCGTCCGACTATTGAACGCACTCGAACGGCATATGGGCCGCAAGGTCGATGCGCTGCTCGGTGACGAAGTTGGCGGCGGCAACGGTATTGCGCCGATGCTGACGGCGGCGATGGTCGATCTGCCTGTTGTCGATGCTGACGGCATGGGCCGGGCCTTCCCGGAAGTGCAGATGACGACCTTCTTCATCCACGGCCAGGCCGTGCAGCCGGCGGCCCTCGCCGATGCCGACGGCAACGTGCTCGTCGTCACCGACGCGACGACGCCGAAGATGCTGGAGAAATTGCTGCGCGCCAGCACCATTGCCATGGGATGCACGGCGCTGATGACGACGGCTCCAATGTCCGGTGAATTCGTCCGTCGTTTCGGCGTGCCCCACACCACCAGTCAGGCCTGGAGCCTTGGGGACGCGGTGATGAACGCACGGGCAGCCAAGGAAGACCCAGTCGAGGCGATTTTGCAGCAGTCCGGCGGTGTGCGGTTGATGCGCGGCAAGGTGACCGATATCAGCCGCCGCGTCATGGCGGGCTTCACCCGCGGCAAGCTCACTGTGGCGGGTCTGGATGCGGATGCGGGCCGCACGCTGACGGTCGACATCCAGAACGAATATCTGATCGCGCGCGAAGGCGAAGAGATCATCACCATGGTGCCGGACCTGATCTGCATCGTGGATTCGGAAACCGGTCGGGCGATCGGCACGGAAGAGCTGCGCTACGGCCTGCGCATCGACGTGTTGTCGATGCCCGCACCGGTGCTGCTGCGCAGCGAGATCGCGCTCGCCTCCGTCGGCCCGCGTGCCTTTGGTTACGATTTCGACTTCGTGCCGATGGGCGTGTCTGCGGATGCGCCTGCCGTACCCCATTACAAAGAAGACGCCTAAGCGTCCGCCCCCTCCAGAACTCGATTGGGAGCCCGACATGAACCGCCGCAATTTCTTGAAAACCGCCGCCCTCACCGCTCTGGCCACAGCCGCCGCGTCGCGCTGGAATTTTGCCATGGCTGAGGGCACGAGCAGCATCTTCACGCTCGCCTATCCGACGAGCTTTCCGGACCTTGACCCCGCCACCTCGTTTTCCAACGACGGCGCGGTGCTGGCCAATGTCTACGAAGGGCTGACGCGCTACATTCCCGCGACCGATACGGCCGAAGCCAGGATCGAGCCCCTGCTCGCCACCTCCTGGGACGTGAGCGCAGACGGCAAGACCTGGACCTTCACCCTTCGCGATGGCGTGAAGTTCCATGACGGCAGCCCGCTGACCTCGCAGGCGGTAAAGGGCTCGATCGAACGGACCAAGAAAATCGGCGGCGGTGCGTCCTTCATCTGGGGCCCGGTTGCGTCCATTGAAACGCCGGAACCGCTGAAGGTGGTCTTCGTGCTCTCCGAACCGCAGCCACTGGATCTCATCGCATCGGCCGGCTTCGCCGCCTGGATCTATGCCCCTTCCTCGCATGACAAGGAAGCCTCCTGGTTCAACGCCGGCAACGATGCAGGGACCGGAGCCTTCAAGATCTCGCGTTACGAACCCGGCCAGCGTGCCGTTCTCGATCGGGTCGAAGGCTATTGGGGCAAGGTGCCGGATGGCGCCTTCCAGACGATATCGTTCGAGATCGTCGAGGATGCGACGCTCGCTCAAAACATGATCGAGAGCGGCCAGGCCGACTGGACCTACAGTCTTCCCTATGAAAACCTTGAGGCGCTGAAGTCCAATCCCGACCTGAACGTGGTCGTGAACCCTTCCTTCGAAACGCTGTTCGGCCTCTACAATGTCAAGCGTGCGCCACTCGACAAAGTGAAAGTGCGGCAGGCCCTGTCGCTCGCCTTTCCCTATGACGACGTGATCGCCGCGGGAACGAGCGGCTTCGGCTCGCGCGCAAAGGGTGTCGTGCCGGCCGGCATCTGGGGCCACGACGCCAATGCGCCCATCCCGAAAACCGATCTGGAAGCCGCAAAGGCACTTCTTGCCGAAGAGGGCATTGAGCCGGGCCTGGAACTGGTCATGACCTATTCCACGTCCCAGGCAATCGAAGCGGTCGCAGGCGAACTCTGGAAGGCCAATCTGGAGACGCTCGGCATCACGCTGAAGCTCCAGCCGATGGCATGGGAGGCGCAATGGCAGCTCGGCAAATCGAACCCCGAAGCGGCACAGGATATTTTCGTCATGTTCTGGTGGCCGACCTTCGTCACCCCCTATGATTACCTCTTCAACCTGTTCCACAGCGAAGAGAAGCCGAACTTCAATCTCGGCTACTATTCCAATCCGGAGGTGGACGCCAAGATCGATGAAGCGGCCAAGCTCTCGGGCACGGACCGCGCCCGCGCCGAAGCGCTGTTCATCGAGGCGCAGCGCAAGATCATCGAGGACGCGGCAGCCATCTTCATGCTCGACCAGCCGAACGTCCACATCATCCGGGCTGACATCAAGGGCTATGCCGACAATCCGGCCTACGGGCACATCGCCTTTGTCAACGATCTGAGCCGGTAGGGCACGCGGGGGTCTGATGGAACTTCTACGCTACATCCTGCGCCGCACGTTTCTCTCCGCCTTCGTATTGGTGGGCGTGACCTTCCTGGTCTTCGTGGTGGCACAGGTCGTTCCGTCGGACCCCGCAGCGCTCTATGCGGGCCCGCGTCCCACGGCCGAGCAAATCGAAAAGGCGCGCCAGGAACTCAATCTCGACGCGCCTCTTCCCGCCCGTTTCGCGACTTTCGCCGGCGCCATGGCTTCCGCCGATTTCGGCATCTCCTACAAATCCAGGCGTCTCATCGCAGAAGATCTCAGAGCCTATCTTCCGGCCACTCTGGAGCTCGCCATCTTTTCGACCGGCCTTGCGCTCCTGATTGGCATTCCGTTCGGCGTCATCGCCGCGGCGCGGCAAGGCGGTTGGGCAGACCGGCTCTGCAGTTTCGGCTCGATCGCGGCCGTCGCAATGCCGACCTTTTTCCTGGCCATGATCCTTCAGCTCATCTTTGCGCAATGGCTGGGAATCCTCCCGCTTTCCGGGCGGCTTTCCAGAGAAATCGCGATCTCGGCGCCGCTACCGATGGTGACCGGTTTCAACCTGATCGACGCACTCATCGCCGGCCGCCTTGAGGCATTCGGCGACGCACTGACGCATTTGATCCTGCCGGCATTGACACTCGCGTCCTATCCTGCCGGCGTCGCCATGCGGTTGACCCGCTCGGCCATGATCGAAATCCTCGAACGCCGGCATATCGTTGCAGCCCGCGCGCTCGGCCTTTCCGAACCGCGCATCCTCTTCGGTCATGCGCTGCCGAACGCCATGGGTCCGGCACTGACGGTGATCGGCCTCTCCTTTGCCTACGCCCTGACCGGTGCGGTGCTCATCGAGATCATTTTCGCCTGGCCGGGTCTCGGCCGTTATGTATCCGAAGCGATCCTTGCCAAGGACTTTCCGGTCATCGCCGCCGTCACCATGGTCGTGACCATCTGCTATGTCGTGATGAACCTGCTGATCGATATAACCCAGGCCCTCGTCGACCCTCGGGTGGCACTGTCATGAAAAAGCTTCTCCAACGCCTCGGCTGGCCTGGAACCGTCGCCCTTGCCATCGTCCTTCTCTTCGTGCTCGTCGCGCTCTTCGCGCCGTGGATCGCGCCTTATCCCCTGCAGGGGGCCGGCGGCCCGAATGTTGTCGCCAAGCTTTCACCACCCTCAGCGGACTACTGGCTGGGTACCGACCATCTTGGCCGAGACATTCTGAGCCGCATTGCCTACGGGACGCGGGTCTCATTGACGAATGGCATATTGATTGTCGCCTTCTCATTGCTGATCGGCCTGCCGATCGGTCTTGCCGCCGGCTACTTCGGCGGCTGGGTCGACGAGGCGCTGATGCGCGGTACCGACGTCTTCCTCGCCTTCCCCGCGCTGCTGCTGGCGGTGCTCATGGCCGCCGCCCTCGGACCGGGCTTTTTGAACAGCGTCATCGCCGTCGCCGTCACCTGGTGGCCCTGGTATGCGCGACTGGCTCGCGCGGAAGTGCTGGTGCTGCGTGGTCAGCCCTATGTGGAGGCGGCGCAACTCTCCGGCGTCTCGCATTGGCGCATCATCCTCCGCCACATCCTGCCGGCGACCGGCAGGCCGCTGACCGTGCAGGCTGCCCTCGATGTCGGGCCGGCACTTCTGACGGCGGCTGCCCTCTCCTTCCTTGGCCTCGGCGTGTTGCCGCCGACCGCCGACTGGGGCCAGATGGTCGACGCGGGTCGAAAATTCTTCCCCGCGCGCTGGTGGTATTCGGCGATGCCGGGCCTGACCATCTTCGTCATTGCGCTCGCCTTCAGCGTGCTCGGCGATGCGCTGCGCGACCGCAAGGGAGGGACTGGCCGTGCCTCTGCTTGATATCCGCAACCTGTCGGTCAGCATCCCGACATCAGAGGGCGACGTTCACGCGGTACGCGCGGTCAGCCTTGAGATCGAGCGCGGCGAAATCCACGGCGTCATCGGCGAATCCGGCTGCGGCAAGACCATGACCGGGATGGCGGCACTCGGCCTTGCGCCGAAGGGTGCCCGCATCGTAGCCGACCGGTTCCATTTCGACGGCGAGGATCTTCGGGAGCATGCGGTGCACCTGCGTGGCCGGCGGATCGGCATGATCGCCCAGGATCCTGCCGCTGCCCTCAATCCCGTGCTCAGCATTGCCAGGCAGATGGACGATGTGGTCCGCGCCCATCGCGACCTGCCGCATCGGGCTCGGCGCGCGGAGGCGATTGATCTGCTGGCCGCAACCGGGCTGCCTGATCCGGAGAGAGTGCTGCGCAGCTATCCGCACCAGCTTTCGGGCGGCATGCAGCAGCGTGTGGTGATCGCGCAGGCGCTGGCGACCGGCGCCGACTTCCTGATCGCCGACGAGCCGACCACGGCGCTCGACGTCTCGGTCGGCGCCCAAGTTCTGGCACTTTTGCGCAGGTTGGTGACAGAGCGCGGCCTCACCGTGTTGATGATCACCCACGACATGGACGTCATCGCAGAGGCCTGCGATCGTGCAACGGTGCTCTACGCGGGCCGCTCCGTCGAGACCGGCCCGGTCGATACCGTGTTGCAAAGTCCCGGACACCCCTACACCCGTGCCCTGCTCGCCGCACTTCCCGACGCTGCACCGCTTGGTGCACGGCTCGCGGCCATTGAGGGCTCGATCCCGCCGCCGCGCTCGGCGATAGCCGGCTGTGCCTTTGCCGCGCACTGTCCCCAGGCACTCCGGGAGTGCGCAGCCACGCCGCCGCCGGAGCGCAACCGAGCCGCACATCGCTGGTTATGCCATCTGCCGGAGGACGCTGCATGACCACGCCCCCGATACTCGACGTCGACAATCTCGTCATCCGCTACCGCGCCGGCCTTTTCGCGGCACGTCCAAAACCGGCCGTCAACGGCGCAAGCTTCCGTTTGGCCAAGGGCGAGACCCTCGGCATCGTCGGCGAAAGTGGCTCCGGCAAGACAAGCCTGCTGCGCGCCATCCTTCGGCTTCTCCCGGTGGAAAGCGGGCAGATCCGGCTTGAAGGACAGGACTGGCTGGCGCTGCGGGGCAGCGCGTTGCGCCGGGAACGCCAGAAGATCGGGGTCGTCCTGCAAAATCCTTTCCTGTCGCTGAGCCCGCGCTTGACGATCGCCGATATCCTTGCCGAGCCGATCCTGGCGCAAGGCGGCCGGCAGGACCCGGCCATGCGCAAAAAGATCGCAGGGCTGCTCTCGGACTGCGGGCTACCGGCCGACTTCCTCGACCGACGCGCAGGCGAACTCTCCGGTGGCCAGGCGCAGCGCGTGGCGATCGCCCGCGCGCTGGCCCTGGAGCCGAGCCTCCTCATTCTTGACGAACCGACATCGGCGCTCGATGTCTCGGTGCAGGCGCAGATCCTCAACTTGCTTTCGGACCTGAAGGAAAGCCGCGGGCTGTCGATGCTTTTCGTCACCCATAACCTGAAGGTCGTTGCACATGTCTCCGACACGCTTCTGGTCATGCGGCGTGGCGACGTCATCGAATTTGGAAAAACCAAAGAGGTGATCGCTGCCCCGGCCGATCCCTATACGCGTGAGCTGCTTTCCTTCGGGCGCCGTGAAAGGCCTGTCGGAGTTGAGCCAGCTTCGAGCTAGCACCGAATGTCCGAGCACGTTTTCGCTTCCGGAGATCCGTACAGGCGCGGCTGAGTATCCGCCGGCCCAATCCTACTGCACGAACGGCGGCCATACGCTGACCGCCGCTGCAATCGAGTGTCACCGTGGCAGACGCGGGCTACTTTGTGACCGTCAGCATCGCATGCATGCCAGCCTCGAAGTGTCCCTTGATGTTGCAGAGCAGGACATAGGAGCCCGGCGTGAGCTTGGCCTTCAACTGGCCATCGGTACCCGGCTTTAGGTCGGATACTTCGCCGAGGCTTTTCAGCTGTTTTTCATTGACACGGTGCTTGGCCGCGACGACATCGATCTTCTGGTCAGCCGATTTCAGCTTGATCAGAACCATCTCGTGTTCTTCCGTCATTGCGTCGTTGTGAACCATAAAGGTCGTCTCGCCCGCCTTGATGGTCGATTGGTCTAGCGTGAGGGTCATCTTGCCGCCCGTCTCGCCGCTCTCGACAACCTTGACGGTCGTGCCGGCAAATGCCGGCGACGCCAGACAGATGAAAGTAAGCACTGCTAGCTTGTTTCGGCTGAACCGCATCTTGAGTTTCCCTTTTTTGCTGGCTTTGCTGGCGAAATGTGCCATGTCGGGAGCAGAGTGGCATTGCTGCCCCAAGGGCTCTTCTCCGAAGCACAATTCGCACGCTTGTGCCGCGCCGATGAGCAGGGCCGCCGACCCGCAGGCCATACGGTCCCGACGCCGTTCTAGGCGACGCATCCTGTCCATCGGCTGTCGTGCGACCTGCTTTATGGGACGGCTTACGCCCCGTCGTCTGGTTGGAAGCCCCTTCCGGCGGCTTCCTCCAGAACATGGCGGGCTGGACGAAGGCGGTTGTGGCCGTCCCCTCTGCGGACCTAGCGCCGCCCACCGCCGCCACGTCCTCCACCACCGCCGCGGAAGCCTGCCCCGCCGCCCCGGCCGCCGCCGCCGCTACGGATGGCCGCCCCACCGCCCCGACCGCCGCCGCCGTGGAAGCCGCCGCGGTTGCCGCCTTGGAAGCCGCCACCGCTATAGCCGCCACGGTCGAAGCTTTGGAAGTTGCGGCCAGACTCCTGATAGAGCCGGCCGTAGTTGCGGCTCAGCTCATTCTGGTTGCCGAACTGTCTTCCGGCCCGATCGAAGGAAAGATGATCCGGCGCCCGCTGACGAGCCTGCTGGTTGCGCCGCGGTGCCGGCCGCGTCTCGGCCCGGTTCTGAATGCGTTGCGCCGCCTGCGGCCTGCTGGCTGCCGCATTCCGGAGGTTCTCACCGTCCGGCCGCTGAACGGGCTGCCAGCCATCCGGCGTGTGCTTCTGCCACGTTCCGTCCTGGCGGCGATAGACGCTGCCGTCGCGGCCGGCATAAACGTCGCCGCCCTTGCTGCCAACGATAAAGCCCTTGTTGCCTTCCGTGTTGCGCCAGCGCAGACCGCCGGCACTGCCGGTCGTGCCGCCGCTGATCCGCGCGAATTCTCCACCGTGCTTGACGGCAACGCTGCCCCAGGAACCGTAGACATTCTGCCCGCCCCGGGCAACCATCGCGTTGCCGGTTCTTGGATTGTAGGCGGAGATGAAGCCCCGCTCGCCGCCAGGTCCTGCCACCGCGCCAGCGCTGAACCGGGTCCCGGTGACGGGATTATAAGCCGCGCCAAACGCCAACCCCCTCTCGGGACCGTAGGCGTAGCCATAGCGGCCGAAGGTTCCGTAGGCCGGGTTGTATGAGGCGCCAAAGCCGTAGCTGATGGGTGGCGGATAGTAGGGCCAATCGTCGTCGTAATAGTCCCAATAGGGCGGATAGTACCACCCCGATCCCCAGACGACGGTGTCCCAGGCGAGATACGTATAGAGGTAGCCGAGGGTGTAGCCATACCAGACAGCGTCCGGCTCCGTGTCGTAAACGCGGACATAGGTGGCGTTATAGACCGGCGACGACGATGGAATGCCGTAGATCTCGTCAGCAACCGCGCGCGCAACGGCAAAGGGCCCGATCGGCGTATCGCCGACGAACCAGATGCCATCCTTGAGGACGAAATACTTGTCCGCGACCTTGATAACCTGCTCGTTCGCGTTGACGGCATAAAACAGAGACGTGCCTTCGATCGGCTCGAACTTCGGCTCGCCGTTGTAGTGAACGTCCACCTTCAACGACCCATCGGTCGTAACCCGCGCAAGCTTCGGAATACTCGCCCTCAAACGCGCCATCGCGCTTTCGGACGTGCCGGGAATAGACGCGCGAACTGCGGAGTAGGACTCGTCGTCGGGTAGGTTCACGAAATCTTCCGGCAGATCGGGAGTGGCAAAGCTCCAGGGTCCTGCGAGCGAGGCCGACGAAAACCATCGCCCGGAGAGAAGGGTGTACCAGACCTTGCTGGCCCGATGGAAAAAGACGGCGCTGGTGGTGTTGGAAACCCAGTCAAGCCCAGTCCCCGCCACCGGTTCCAGAACAGGCTTTCCGTCAAAGATCAAAAGCTCCGCCGGCTTCTCGGAATAGAAAACCTTCGGGATTTCGTTCTCATTGAAGCGCGTTGGCGGCAGGGAGCCCTTTACCCCTTTCCAGTTCTCGATGTCAGGCAGTTTCGAAAACAGGTCCGGAACCGTTTCGGTCTCGACCCAGCCGGTCTCCAATGTCTTCGAGGTGAGCCAGTTCTTGTCGCTTCGCAGATAGTAGTCGCCCGATTGCTCGACCTTGAACAGGTCCCAGTTCGTGTTGACCACGAACGATAGGCCCTCAACGCCCTTGACCGGGGCCGTAACCGCCTTGCCGTCCGTCTGCAACAGGATCGCTGGCGCCTCGCTCTCAAAGATCGGCGGCGGGTCGGCCTTGATATCCGGAACGTCTGCGAGACGCTGGAAATCCGCAAGGCTCGCGGCCAGCCGTTGCTGCGACACGACGATCGGATCGGTCGGAACAAGCTTGCCGATTTCGAGCGCAAGATCGGCAAGTTGCTGGCGGTTCAGCGCGGAGAAGTCGAGCCGGGTGGTGCGGACATCCGTCAGCGTGACGTTTTCGGATGCATCGTCCGCGACGGTCTTGGCTGAAAGACCGATGACCCCGTAGACCGGCTTCGCGTCGGCAGACGACGATTTGAGCTCGGTGGCAACAAGAGCCTCGAGTTCCTTGAAATCCTTCCAGGATGTTATCTGCGGCTGAAAGAGCGTGATCGTCGCGCCCTTGTCGGTGTTGAACACCCTTGGCCAGGCCGGCGCGGTGGCATCGGACTGATTGAGATATTTACCCGCAACGAACCCATTTGCGCCGGCGAAACTTACTGCACACCAGGAGGCTTCCGCATCACACTCCTTGATATCGACTTCCTCGCCTTGGGGGATGACGCGTATCGCGTCAAATCCGGTGCCTGGGCCTACCCTGAAATTCACATTTGCCGTCAGGACGGCGGGGTCCGCAAAAGCAGAGGTCGAGAAGAACGAAGCGACCGTGAGGTAGGCAAGAATTCTACGCATGATCACATTCCTTCATTGATGTGTAAGGTGTGTTCAAATCCTGTTGGCTAGAAGTTGCACTAGACACGGATCGCCGCGGAAAGGTGTTTGGGGATCGCAGCTATTCGGGCGTCATTCAATTCGGAATCATTGCACATTCGATGGCGAGTGCAACTGGCAACATGGCCAACTTCTGATTAAACCGGGCGCTGAACGACGCCTTCTTTGTTACCCGTAGAGCCGGCACCCACGGTTGCGTGCGATACTGCCGGCCAGCGCGGAAAAGCACCGATGGCAACGCACTTCGGTTGCGGGAGCGCGAGAATGATTGCAGTTTGTCGTCGACACCCCCCGGTTGGTGGGCGGCTGGAGAACGGCATGCGGACTGGTGTCATGAATGTCCAACCTTGCTGATGGTCTCGGCGCCCCGCCCGACGGCAAAGCGCATGCTTTTCGTGCTCTCCTTTTCGGGCCACAAGAGCTATCCTGTTTCCGAATATCGAGATTGCAAAGTGGGTCGGCGCACGTATAGTTTCCATCTCTCCCGGCGGCTTCATCGTCGCCTCCCGCCGATGAAAACGTCATTCTCAACGCCTGCCGCGCGTCGATCCACCCGTCATCGTGCCGATCTGCGGCACCCGATGTATGATGCTCGACGTGCTTTTTTGCCCTGCTCGCGCGCAAATGCGGGGCAGATGCTTCATGAAACTGATGCAAGGATAGTGGACATGGAAACGACCTTTTCTCCGGTGCTGACCGTTTGCGGTATCGAGGAACTTCCGGGGCAGAGCAGCCGAAACGTGACCCATGTTCTGTCGATCGTCGATCCGGAACTTCCGGAACTGGAAGCATTCGGCGCCTACGGCGAACACCACCGCACGACGCTGCGTTTCCACGATATCATTGCGGCGGCACCGAACCGGGTGATGCCCCGCCCGAACCACGTGGAAGCCGTTCTTCGCTTTGGTACGGATTTCCTGATGCGGCAAGATCGGGAAGCCGCGAGCCATGTGCTGGTTCACTGCCATATGGGCGTATCGCGCTCGACGGCAGCCATGCTGACCCTCATGGCGCAGGCAAACCCGGATGAGCCCGGCGAAAGCCTCTTTGCCCGCCTTGTCGCCATCCGCCCGCAAGCGTGGCCGAATTCCCAGATGATTGGCTTTGCCGACGAACAGCTCGGCCGCCGGGGTGAGCTCACTGCGGCGCTTGGCCGTCACTATGGTCGGCAGATCAAGAGCCGCCCCGAGTTCACCGAATGGATGACGACACTCGGCCGCGATGCCGAATTGCAGATGGCCATCCACGACTGACCGCCTAAGGCGCACGCAGTCTCGAGGGAACATCGGCAGAGGCGCTCAGCCTGGATATCCTAGAATTCTTCGCAGAGCGCCCGCCTTCAGGAACACCACGCGATCCAGTTGGCTGGCCGGAAACCAGGGCAGCAGCGACAGCGGACTCCAGTCTCCACGATGGCCGATGTGTGCAAGATGCGGCCAATGGCGACGCATAGCAAAAGGGAACGGCATGATGAGCGAGCGTGACGTCGAAGAAATCTCCGCACTGATGATCGCAAGCTTCCGCCAGCTGACAGGCAGAAGCTTAGGTGGTCCTTCCGCGGATGGCAGATGGCTCTATGAATCCGCGCCGTTCGCCCTGCTCGCACATGACCGATCCGAGGATCCGCGCTTCGTATACGCGAACAAGACGGCCCAGGCCTGTTTCGGATACTCCTGGGAGGAATTCATCGGCATGCCGTCACGCCTTTCTGCCGAGGCGCCAGACCGCGAAGAAAGGCAGCGCCTTCTAGACGGCGTCTCTGCCAAGGGTTTCATCGACAACTATCGTGGCGTTCGGATCGCGAAATCCGGACGCCGGTTCTGGATCGAAGAGGCGACCGTCTGGCAGCTTGTGCGTTCCGACGGCGCCTGTGTCGGCCAAGCCGCCGTGTTTCACACCTGGAAGGACCAGTAAGCGCTTTTGCGCCTCATCTCTTGATCGCTCGGGGCACTGCTTCACCTCCGAATAGAGAGATTGGCTACGGTCACCCCTACCTTTGGCCAAAGTCTCTGCCGCCCACCCCGGCAATAGACAATCTGTCGCCCTCCCTCTGGCAGACTTCCTCCACACAACAAGAGGAGGCCGCCATGACCGCCGTATTTGCCCGCACGACCTTTCACGACGCCCTCGCCCGCCTTGCCGATCCGCACCTGTTGCGAGAGCTCGCCTATGTCGGCGGCCGCTGGATCGCCGGCCACGAGGGTGCCGGCTTCAAGGTGACCGATCCCGCCTCGTCGGCGACCCTTGCCTGGGTCGCGGCCCTTGATGCCGAGCAGACCGGGGAGGCCATCTCGGCCGCGAGCGACGCGCTGCCCGCCTGGCGCACCATGCTGCCGCAACAACGCGCTGCGATCCTGCGCAAGTGGCATGACCTGGTGCTCGACGCCCGCGAGGATCTTGCGCTGCTGATGACGCTGGAACAGGGCAAGCCGCTTGCCGAGTCGCGTGGCGAGATCGACTATGCGGCCTCTTTCATCGAGTGGTATGCCGAGGAAGGAAAGCGCCTCAACGCCGAAAGCGTCACCAGCCACCTTCCGGGAGCCGAGATGATCGTGCGCCGCGAGGCCCTCGGCGTCGTCGGCATCGTGACGCCGTGGAATTTCCCCTCCGCCATGATCACCCGCAAGGCTGCAGCGGCCCTTGCCGCCGGCTGCACCGTCGTTGCACATCCCTCCAGCGAAACGCCGCTTTCAGCGCTTGCCCTTGCCGAACTCGGCGAGCGGGCCGGCCTGCCCTCAGGTGTCTTCAACGTGGTGACAGGGGATGCCGCCACCATCGTCGGCCGCATGAACGCCGATGCGCGCATTCGCGCCATGAGCTTCACCGGGTCGACAGAAATCGGCAAGCTGATCGCCAGCCAGTGCACTCAGACCATGAAGCGGCTGGTCATGGAACTCGGCGGCCACGCGCCGCTGATCATCTTCGCCGATGCGGACGTGGAGAAGGCAGCCGATATCGCAATCGCCGCAAAGTTCGCGACGTCTGGCCAGGATTGCCTCGCTGCCAATCGCATCTTTGTCGAGCGGCCGATCCTCGGGGCCTTTGAGGAGGCCTTTGCTGCACGGATCGCGCGCTTGAAGGTCGGCGCCGGGCTCGACCGCGACAGCGAAATCGGGCCGCTGATGCACGAACGAGCGATCGCCAAGGTTGAGGAGCAGCTTGCCGACGCTTTGCGGCTTGGCGCCAAACTCGCAGTCGGCGGACGACGCCACCTGGCCGGGCCGTTTTTCTTTGAACCCACGCTCCTGACCGACGTGCCCGACGAGGCACTGATCATGCGCGAAGAGACCTTCGGTCCGGTCGCAGCCGTGACGGCCTTCGACGACGAGGACGAAGTGATCGCCCGCGCCAACGACACCGAATACGGCCTGGTCGCCTATGTCGTCACCGAGAACGGCGCGCGTCAGATGCGTCTCGGACGTGCGCTGGAGTACGGCATGGTTGCCATCAACCGCGTGAAGATCACCGGCGGCCCCATTCCCTTCGGCGGCTGGAAGCAGTCGGGCCTCGGCCGCGAAGGCTCCCGCCACGGCATCGAGGCCTTCACCGAGCTCAAATATCTCTGCATCGACACGGCCGCCTGAGCGCGGGCGCCACATTCATACGCGAAAGGAAAAACCATGCTCGACAGAAGCAACGAACTTGCGGCCTCAGACCGTGACCACTTCTTCCACCCGTCCACGCATATGGGCATGCATGCGCGCGGCGAGACGCCGACTCGGGTCATCGGCGGCGGCGAGGGCGTCTACATTACCGACACCAGCGGCAGGACGAGCCTTGACGCCTTTGCCGGCCTCTACTGCGTCAATGTCGGCTACGGCCGGCAGAAGATCGCCGACGCAATCGCAGAGCAGGCCAAGGACCTCGCTTACTACCACGCCTATGTCGGTCACGGCACGGAAGCCTCGATCACGCTGTCCAGGATGATCATCGATCGCGCACCGCAGGGCATGAGCCGTGTCTATTTCGGTCTTTCAGGCTCGGATGCCAACGAGACCAACATCAAGCTGATCTGGTACTACAACAACATCCTCGGCCGGCCGGAAAAGAAGAAGATCATCTCACGCTGGCGCGGCTATCACGGTTCCGGCGTCATGACGGGTTCGCTGACCGGCTTGCATCTCTTCCACAACGCTTTCGACCTGCCGCGCGCGCCGATCCTGCACACGGAAGCGCCCTACTTCTTCCGCCGCCCGGACCGGTCGATGGATGAAGAGCAGTTCTCGCAATACTGCGCCGACAAGCTCGAAGAGATGATCTTGGCCGAGGGCGCGGAGACGATCGCCGCCTTCATCGGTGAGCCGATCCTCGGTACCGGCGGCATCGTGCCACCGCCGAAGGGCTACTGGCAGAAGATCCAGGCGGTGCTCGAAAAATACGACATCCTGCTCGTCGCCGACGAGGTGGTTACCGGCTTCGGCCGCCTCGGCACGATGTTCGGCTCCGACCATTACGGCATGAAGCCCGACCTCATCACCATTGCCAAGGGCCTGACCTCTGCCTATGCGCCCCTTTCCGGCACGATCGTCTCCGACAACATGTGGCAGGTGCTGGTGCAGGGCTCTGACGAGCTGGGCGCGATCGGCCATGGCTGGACCTATTCCGCTCATCCGATCTGCGGGGCCGCGGGCGTTGCCAATCTCGAACTGATCGACGAATTGGGCCTTGTCGAGAACGCAGGCAAAACCGGCGCCTATTTCCGCTCGGAACTGGCGAAAGCGCTTGCCGACCACAAGCATGTCGGCGACGTGCGTGGCGACGGATTGATGGCGGCGGTCGAGTTCGTCGAGGACAAGGACGACCGGGCCTTCTTCGACCCGGCAAAAAAGGTCGGCCCGCAGATCGCCGCCGCCCTCCTGGAACGCGGTGTCATCGGCCGCGCCATGCCCCAAGGCGACATCCTCGGCTTCGCACCACCACTCTGCCTGACGAAGAAAGAGGCTGACATCGTCGTGAAAGCGGCCGCAGACGCGATCACATCCGTGCTCGGCTCAAAGTAAGGCCCGGCGAGCAGGAAACGATGAAAGAGGCCCAATGGCGCAATCATGCGTTTCCATTCCCTGCATGCCCGGCCGCGCAAGCGACCGGGCATAAGCTCGAAGTTCAGGAGGGCCCGCGGCCACGCGCTCAATGAAGCCTCTGGTGTCTCGGACCGAAGAAACCTCCGTTCCTCACCTTGAAGCGAATTCTAGAACGATGGCGTGCCCGCGCGGACACAGCTACGCCTGCCTCTCTCGCTTCAGCAGGTATTGAGCTGTGGTGAGGTAATAGTTCCGGGCGTTAGCATTGATCTGGCGTTCGCCCAACTCGGTCAGCGCCCGAGCCTTGATCTCCTTGGCTGCCATGTTCGCAGGGTCAACGGCCAACACATGGTCGATCATTTCTGCCGCCCATTGAAACTCCTTGGCCTCAATGGCTTCCCGGGCGCGGGCGATGACCTTATCTAGGCCTCCTGCCATTTCGAGCATCTTTCGGGCGCGCTCCCCGGGCGGCAGAGGATTCAAATTCGTGGCATTTCCATCGAACCAGCCGACGTAATCGGCGTAAATACCACGCACAGCCCACGCGACAGTGCCATAGTATTCTTGCAGGTAGGGGCTCTTTGAGAGCTCAGGAGAGAGTTTCACCTCCTGAACAAGCTCGTCGGGTGTCTTTCCTTGTTTGATACCGGCCAGGGTCTGGTCGAGGACGGTCTTGATGCCGTCGCGGTAATCGGTGAGAGCCTTGCGGACCTCGTCCTTCCCGAGGATCGGGCGCATGTGGCCCTGGACCATGTAGGTGGCGTCCAAGGCGAGCATTTTGTCGAGGCTTGCGATCCACTTCTCCGGCGGCCTCAGCTTCAGGCCGCGGATCGGCGAGAGGTTCGGGTATGATTTCAGAAAATCATCGCCGGGGACCAGCACTCCCTTCCCGGCGATCCAGATCGCCGTGTTCTCAGGAGACTCCCCTGGCGTATGGATGAGCTGCATCTGCACCCCCGCCAGCTCTATGGTCTCGCTCTCCCCTCTGAATGTGCGGGTCGGCGGCAGGAATCCCTCCCGCGTATGCGGGGTCACACGGCCATATTCGAGCTGCGTACCCGCGTTGATGAACAGATGGTCAGCGAGCTTGGTGCCGAAGGCATCACCGCCGTCGCGCGGTGCTCTTCCGAACTCAGGACCAGATTCCAACAGCGTCTGATGGCTGTAGATTTCGGGGTTGTCAGATCCGGCAAACACGCTCGCGCCGCCGGAATGGTCCGGGTGATTGTGCGTGTAGATGATTGCCAGGACGGGACGTACGAAGCGATTCCCGAAGGCGTCCACGATCGCCTTCGCGTCGACGGGGTTTGCAGACGTGTCGACGATAATGGTGCCTTTCTCCCCCTGGATCAGCGTGACATTGCTCGCCGAATAGCCCACGGCAGCAAAGACACCGTCCGTGATTTCGATGACTTCCTTCCGGAATTCTGCGGAACTCGCACGCAGTTGCTCGCGCCCGGCGAATTCAGCTGGAGACGCGGGCGACGACTGCCCGAGTGTTGATGCGACCATCAAGGTTAGTCCTACTTCACGGCTCCACGAGCCTGGCATGGTACGTTCAGAAATGACGGCGACCGGCCGTCTGTCGTTGCGGTTGCGACTGCAACGCATCCCGTGGACTTGATATGGGAATAACTGACGGAAGTCCCGTCCTTCCTTGCGGCCGAGGTCTGCGTGGTGATCGTCGGAGACGTCAAGTCTCTTCGGCCGTAGGGCTAAAACGCGGCCGGCTGTCCTGGCCAAGCGGCGTGCCAGTGGAAAGCTACCTTTCTTTGCGCTGGTTCAAACAGCCCGGCCCCTCTTGCCTTTAGGCTGGACGTCGAAATGCCGGATCGTGATTGGCGCAGCGCCGAAATATGCCGCTACGCAACTCTGGACGTGGAACAAACGTAATGCGAGCAGCCGAACCCGCGATGACATCGACATTGGCCCAGACAAAAGAGGACATCAGCCGTGCGATCGCACGGATGCACGGCGCGGTCTTGAGCAGCGCCATCGACTGCGAATGCCGTGACCGCGTGGGCGAGGCACTGCGCGACCTTGAGAGGCTGGAGCGCGAGCGGATCGAGCGGAGCCTGTTGACCGCGGCCGGCGAGCAACGGCGTAGGATCGCGGCACTTCTCGAACTGCTGGACGACTTCGACCCGAACGAAACAGATGCGCTCGACGACGGCACCATGGCGGAGGCGGGTCTGCTCTTTGCCGATATCGCTGCCGCCGCAGAGTTGGGTTCCTATCTGCTACGACAATCGCGCCAGGTTCGCCATTCATCCGGCGTGGTGCAGGAGGCGAGCAATCGTGCCGCACCCAGCGAGTGACCTTTGCCCAGCGCGTTTCGAAGGCTTGCAGCGACGCGACGCCTCGCAGCGCAGCCGGTTCAGAGACGCGCTTCTGGATATTGCCATGTCCCAAACCGTTGCGCTCGGGGAAATGAGCTTGCTTCTCGAAACCCTGCAAGACGATAGAGGAACCGGATGCACAGACTGGCGCTGATGTGGCCGTCCCTCGCGTCCTGGCCGTTGCGTCGGGTAGTGACATCCGGTTCGCCACGGAACCCGACGAAGGCGGAGCCCATCCGTACAGACGCTGCGCATGGTCATGGCCGTTTGGCAGGGTGGGCCGCTCCGAAAGCGGCCGACCCTTCGTCGTCCGCTTAGATATCCCAGTCGGAGTCCAGCGAGTACGCCTCGATTGAGTCGATCTTCATCTCCGCGCCGTCGGCAAAGTCGTCATTAGGCGTGTCGGCCATCCCTCCAACCGCGAGATTGACGAGCATATACATCGGCTCGTGCATATCCGCGGGCGTGTCCGTGCGGGCGATCTCCGTGTCGTCGAAGTACCAGACGATCTCATCCTCCGTCCAAAGCACGCCATAGTCGTGAAACCCATCAGTATCGGCGACCTGCACTCCGTCTCGGCTCACGGTGTGCTCGCCGCTTTCGTTGGAGTGGGCGGTGGTGATCACGGTATTGGTGTCCTGCCCGCGCATTTCGACGACGTCTAGTTCCGGCGGCCAGGAGCCGTCGGCGGGTAGCAGCCAGAAAGCGGGCCAGGCGCCTTGATCGTCCGGCATGTCGGCTCGCATCTCGAAGTAGCCATAGGTCTGGGCGAAGGACGAATAGGTCGTCAGCATCCCGGATGTGTAATCATAGCCACCGATCTCGGACTGGATTTCTTCCGAGGCGCGCTCGGCGGTGATCGTCAGCACGCCGTCCTCAACGGAAAACGGGTTGACGGAAGCGGTCGGCTCATAACTCGGATTGACGTACCATTGCAGCTCGCCGTTTTCGGTTAGCGTTGCCCCCTCTTCCGGCGCCCACCAGTATTTCGCATCCCAGACACCGCCTGTGTCGCTGCGGAGTTGAAGCGTGTCGAAATCATCCGAGAAAGTCTGCGTGAAGGCGGACCGGTCCAGGCTCAGCTTGAACTGGCTCTCCTGCAATTGGTCGGTTGTCGTATCGGCGAAGACCACACTTTCGCCTTCGGCGAGATGAAGGCGGAGATCGTCGCCCTCCTGGGCAGAATTGGCCAGGACCTGGTCGAACGAGGTGAAGCCATAGCCATCGAGGCGGACAGTGTCGTTGGAACTGAAATCGGCGATGAGGTCGCTGCCGTTGCCGTGTCCGAACACGAAGGTATCGGCTCCACCGGCGCCGATAACCACGTCGTTACCTGCGCGTCCGTCGATGGTCTGGCTGCCCGAACCACCGGTGATGATATTGTCGGCACTATTGCCGAACGCATATCGGTCGTTGCCGGTGACGGTCAGGTTCTCGAAATTTTCCGGCAAGGTGTAGCTCATCCACGTATCGATCGTGTCTACGCCTTCGCCGGGGGCCTCTTCGGCCCGGTTCGTCGATGAATAAAGGTAGTAGATGTCGTCGCCCGTGCCGCCGATCATCGTTACGTCGACGGAACTATCGCCCCAGATGGAATCATTGGCGGGCGTGCCGTAAAGGCTCGGTCCGGATCCGGTTGCGGAATACCATGCCGTCGAACTTCCGCTGTAATAGACCGGTTGTCCTAGGGCGTTCATGGCAGTTCTGCTCATCGAGAAGTCTCCTGCTAGATAAAGTGCCCCTTCCCGGTGAGCACCCCTAGCATCTCTGACTGTGGCCTGTCGCCCACACCTCCAACTCTTTTGCCCCTGTGCATTTTTTAACCGCGATAGCAATGGGCGCGGATAGACTCCCGCGGGGATCGAAGCACTCGCCGAAAAGCGCCGGCGACGCGATTCTTAGAATGGAGAAACGAAAACGCACTCAGACCGCAGCATCACGATGGCGCGGATTCCGATCGATACCGCATGGGAAGTCCCTACCGGTCGCTGCTTTGCCTATTGATAGATATGGATTGTCGACACGCCGAGAGTGTGTCAGCTTCCCGCTTGGGAGGCCGATCGATGACAACACCGCTATCGCATATACGTGAGATAGAGCGTGTTGGCTTGGGCGCTGCGAGCCCGCGCGATGCACCCGTGGTCCAATCCTGGCTTCGCTGCCTCAATGATTACAAGCTGGATCCGACGATCGCGCAGGAAGCCTATATCGTTCCGGGATCGAAGCTGCGCGAGCATCGCGAACAGGCCGAAGAACTGATCCGCATCGGCCGCTCCGGCCTTGAAGGGCTGTTCAACCAGGTCGCCGAACAGAACTATGTTCTGTTGCTGTCCGATGCGCGTGGCGTCACCGTCGATTTCATGGGCGACCCGACTTTCGACAACCAGCTGCGCAAGGCGGGGCTCTATCTCGGCTCGGAGTGGTCGGAGAGCCGAGCAGGAACCTGTGCGGTCGGGGCGTGCATCGTCTCCGGCGAACCGGTCATCATTCATCAGGACGATCATTTCGACGCCAGCCATATCGGACTGACCTGTACGGCGGCGCCCGTCTTCGACACGCTTGGCGACCTTACCGCCGTGCTCGACATCTCCCAGCTCCGGTCACCCACCGCCAAGGCGAGCCAGCAACTGGCGCTGCATCTGGTGTCCGCCACTGCGCGGCGGATCGAGCTCGCCAATCTCATGACCCGTACCCGCAATGACTGGGTCCTGCGGCTTGCGCGCTCCCCGGAATTCCTTGATGTCGACCCGGACGCCGCCATCGCCCTGGATGGCAGCGGGCGTATCACTGGCATGACCCATGGCGGTTTTGGCGCACTCGCCCGCTCGATGAACATCCGCGGCCTCAGAACGCGTGATTTTCTCGGACTTCCGGTCTCGGAGGTCTTCGATATCGACGTGGACGACCTGCCAAATTTCATGCGCGGCCGGCCGAACGGCGAACGGCTGCTTCGAGCCAAGAGTGGTCTTGTCCTTTTCGCCAGTGCCATCGCACCCGTCGTCAGCCTTCGCGCGCCTGCCGGACTGGCACCGCGCCTCCCCCGGGCTTTGCGCGATCTCAGTCGCGGCGACGCCGCAATGGAACGGGTGCAGACCCGCGCGGCGAAACTTGCGACCCGCAACATCTCTATTCTCATTCAAGGGGAAACGGGCAGCGGCAAGGAATATCTTGCGCGCGCGATCCATGACAGTTGCGGCGGCAATGGCAACTTCGTCGCGGTCAATTGCGCGGCAATCCCGGAGCATCTCATCGAGTCCGAACTCTTTGGCTATGCGCCCGGCGCATTCACTGGCGCCAGCCAGAAGGGCAAGCGTGGCCTGATCGAGGACGCCGACGGCGGCACCCTGTTCCTCGACGAGATCGGCGACATGCCGCTCTCGCTGCAAAGCCGGCTGTTGCGCGTGCTCTCGGAAAATGAGGTCCAGCCGGTCGGCGCGCTGAAGGCGCGCCCGATCCGCCTGCGCGTGGTTTCCGCCTCCCACCGCGATCTCGCGGAACTGGTGAAGGAAGGCCGTTTCCGAGAAGACCTTTATTACCGCCTGAACGCCGCGACGCTCTGCCTGCCAGCCTTGCGAGAGCGCCAGGATCTCGGCTGGCTGATCGACCAATTGCTCGCTCGCATCGAGAAGGAGAACAACGAGCCCTACCGCATCGACAAGGCCGCCCGGGCGGCCCTGCTGGCGCATGAATGGCCGGGAAATCTGCGTGAGCTTTCCAACGTCCTGCGGGTCGCCGCCGCACTTTCCGAAGGTGGCCTCATCGATACCGAGTGCCTGCCGGAACATCTCTTCGCCACCCAGATCCGTTCGCTGCCAGGCGAGGACGATGCATTGAGACAGGCGCTGCGAGACTGCGGCGACAACATCTCGGCACTTGCAAGGAAGCTCGGCGTCAACCGCTCGACCATCCACCGTCGCCTGAAGCGTCTCAACTGACGCAACGCCTGCAACACCTGTTGCGCAGCAACTGTTGCATTCCCCGAGACTTTCGGCTGCGGATATTTTGAAGCCATTGATATTACCGCAGAAATAAGCGGAATCGCGATTTGGCATGCTCCTTG
This sequence comes from Ensifer sp. CCNWLY38, assembly GCF_037120565.1. Lineage (NCBI taxonomy): Bacteria > Pseudomonadati > Pseudomonadota > Alphaproteobacteria > Hyphomicrobiales > Rhizobiaceae > Ensifer > Ensifer sp. CCNWLY38. Next base: position 117,525 of record NZ_JBBBBO010000014.1, on the reverse strand, counting down.
CTGCCCCTCCTGTGCAAGAACAACAGGAGGAAACACAATGAAAGCTCTGCGCTTTCACGCCGCCAGGGATCTACGCATTGACGATGTCGCGGCCCCGCCTCAGCCTGGGCCGGGCGAGGTGCTGGTTGAGAACCGTTTCTGCGGCATCTGCGGGACCGATCTGCATGAATACGCCTATGGGCCGATCTTCATCCCGAAAGAGCCGCATCCCTTCACCGGCGCCCATGGACCACAGATCCTTGGTCATGAATTCGGCGGCGTCGTGAAGGCAGTCGGCGAAGGGGTCAGCCATGTGAAGCCGGGCGACCGGGTCTCGGTCCAACCGCTGATCATGCCCCGCCGTGGCGACTATTACGCCGATCGCGGTCTGTTTCACCTGAGCGCCAACCTCGCACTTGCGGGCCTCTCCTGGCATTCCGGGGGAATGGCGGAAGCCGCGCTTCTCAACGACTACAATGTCCAGCCCATTCCCGATGCACTGTCCGACGAGGAGGCTGCGCTGATCGAGCCCACCGCAGTCGCTGTTTACGCCTGCGACCGCGGCGGCGTCACCGCCGGCAGCAGCGTGCTGGTCACCGGCGCAGGGCCGATCGGCATTCTCGCCGCCATGGCTGCGCGAGCCGCCGGCGCTTCGAAGATCTTCCTCTCCGACCCCAACGAGACGCGACTGTCGCTGGCCAAGGAAGCGCTGGGCGACGTCCGCACGATCAATCCGAAGATGGAAAAGGTCAGCGACGTCGTCCAGGCCGAGACCGAGGGCGGTGTCGGCTGCGACGTCGCCATCGAATGCGTCGGCAACGAACATGCGCTCAAGGCCTGCGCAAGCGCCGTGCGCAAGCAGGGTGTTGTCGTACAGACCGGTCTTCACCCCGGAGAAAACCCGTTGAACTGGTTCGACGTAACCTTCAAGGACATCGATATCCGCGGTTCCTGGGCCTACCCGACCCACTACTGGCCGCGTGTCGCGCGCCTGATCGCGAGCGGCCAGATTCCGGCGCGGCGGATCGTCACCAAATATGTCTCGCTCGGCGAGGCGGTTTCGGCAGGGTTCGACAAGCTGCTCGATCCCGCCGGCACCCATCTGAAAATACTGATCGACCTCAAGCGTTAGGCCGGTCCGCGTTGCGGGACGGTTGAGGAGCCGTCCCATCTTCATCACAGAGCAGGAGGAGAAACGATGCTCGAGAAGACCCCCACCACCCGCGTTCAGACGCTGCTTGATACCTTTGGCGACGCGCTCGAAACCGGCCGCATCGACGATGCAGCCAACTTCTTCGCCGAGGAATGCTACTGGCGCGACCTCGTCGCCTTCACCTGGAATATCAAGACCGTCGAGGGCCGAGACCAGGTGCGCGACATGCTTCATGCGCAGCTCGCCTCCGCAAAGCCCTCCAATTGGCGCGTCGCCGCCAGCGAAGAAGCGACCGAGGCCGATGGCGTGCTCGAAAGCTGGATCTCGTTCGAGACGGCGACCGGGCGCGGCTATGGCCTCGTGCGCATCAAGAACGGCCTTATCTGGACGCTGCTGACGGCGCTTGCCGAAATCAAGGGCCACGAGGAGAAGTCCGGCTTTACCCGCCCGCTCGGCGCCAAGCACGGCCAGAATCTCGGCGCGAAGACCTGGAAAGAGGAGCGCGAGCATGAGGAGCGCACGCTCGGTTATGAATACCAGCCCTATGTCGTGATCATCGGCGGCGGACAGGGCGGCATTGCGCTCGGCGCTCGGCTTCGTCAGCTGGGCGTGCCCACCATCATCCTCGAAAAGAACGAGCGGCCAGGCGACAGCTGGCGCAAGCGCTACAAGTCGCTCTGCCTGCATGACCCCGTCTGGTACGATCACCTGCCCTACATCGACTTCCCGAAGAACTGGCCGGTCTTCGCGCCAAAGGACAAGATCGGCGATTGGCTGGAATTCTATACGAAGGTGATGGAGCTGAACTACTGGACACGCTCCACCGCCAAGTCGGCCAAATGGGACGAAGCCACGAAGGAATGGACAATCGTGGTCGACCGCGACGGCGAGGAAGTGGTGCTGCGGCCGAAACAGCTCGTCTTTGCAACCGGCATGTCCGGCAAGGCGAACATCCCGGATTTCAAGGGCCGCGGGCGCTTTAGGGGTGAGCAGCATCATTCCTCGCAGCACCCGGGGCCGGATGGTTACAAGGGCAAGAAGGTTGTCGTGATCGGCTCGAACAATTCGGCCCATGACATCTGCGCCGCACTTTACGAAGCGGGCGTCGACGTCACGATGATCCAGCGCTCGACGACCCATATCGTCAAATCCGACACGCTGATGGATATCGGTCTCGGCGGGCTCTATTCCGAACAGGCGCTGGCGAATGGGGTGACGACGGGCAAGGCCGACCTCATCTTCGCCTCGCTGCCCTATCGGATCATGCACGAGTTCCAGATCCCGCTTTACGACAAGATGCGCGAGCGCGACGCCGACTTCTACGCGGCGCTGGAGAAAGCCGGCTTCCAGCTGGATTGGGGCGCGGATGGCTCGGGTCTTTTCATGAAGTACCTGCGCCGCGGATCCGGCTATTACATCGATATCGGCGCTTCGCAGCTGATCATCGACGGTAAGGTGAAGCTTGCTGCGGGACAGGTGGAGGAGATCACCGAAACCTCCGTAAAACTGTCTGACGGCAAGGAGATCCCGGCCGACGTCATCGTCTATGCGACGGGCTACGGCTCGATGAACGGCTGGGTCGCAGATCTCATCGACCAGGAGACCGCCGACAGGGTGGGCAAGGTTTGGGGCCTCGGTTCCGATACGCCGAAGGACCCCGGCCCCTGGGAGGGCGAGCAGCGCAACATGTGGAAGCCGACGCAACAGGAGGCGCTGTGGTTCCACGGCGGCAACCTGCACCAGTCGCGCCATTACTCGCAGTATCTCTCGCTGCAACTGAAGGCACGATTGGAAGGCATTCAGACACCGGTCTATGGCCTGCAGAACGTTCATCACAAACGCTGACGTAAGTGCGCCGAGAGAGGGCGGCTATCCGCCCTCTCTCGTGCTCGCGAGACGACCAGCCTAGCTTTGGGCGGGAGATCTGGATACGTCCTGGCCGCTGCGAGCGGAGATGCCGACTATCGCCTATCTATGGTCGTGCCAAGGACCACACATCACGCGTGCGGCCCCCTCTCGCCTACCAGTCCATGACGACCTTTGCCGGCATCAAGCGGATAGAGCGCGCCGTCGACCTGATCCGCCGCGAGGAGCTTGGGCAAATTTCCGTTGGCGTGATGCCGGCCCTGTCCGGTCCCTTCATCAGCCACACCAACAAGCGCTTTCTTGCCAGGTATGGCGATGCCTATATTTCCGTGGTGATCCGCAGTTCGCAATTCATCGTTGAATGGCTGCTCTCCAAACAGGTCGACATCGGCCTGATCAATCGCAATACGGACAACCCCTATATCGAGTGTGTTCCCCTACGCGGCGGCGACCTTGTCTGCATAGCCCCGGCGGGCCATCGCTTCGCGGCGAAACAAGAGGTCGAGCCGGCCGACATCGACGGCGAGCCCTATATCGGCTTTGCCGCCGACAACCGCATCCGGCAGAAGATCGAAAGCACACTTGATGGCTATGGCACCCGGCTGAATTACATCATGGATGCGACCCTTGCGCCGGCGGTGTGTGAAATGGTCGCCAACGGGCTCGGGATTGCCATTGTCGACCCGGTGTTCGCCTACGGTCAGCGCGATCACCTCACGATCAGGCCCTTCCGCCCCAACATTGCGTCTGATCTCAGCCTCTGCTGGCTTCGCGACACAAAGAACCGCCATCTCGTTGGCGACGCGCGCCACCGTGCAGGAAATGCAGCTCGGGATGGGTGTGACCGGCCAAGCGACATAGTGACATGGAAGTTCTCGGGCAGTCGGCGGATCGCCGACTGCGATAAGGTGGGTCTTGGTTCAGACGAGTTTGATGAGAGCGACACCAGCAAGCAGCAGCACCACACCAGTAAGACGCAAGCCCGACACCGACCTTTGCGGGAGGCGGAACCAGCCGTAACGATCGACGAATACGCTTGCGACCTGCTGACCTGCGACAGTGAAACCAACGGCTGCGGCAGCGCCGATCACCGGGATCGCAGTAAACACCGTGGTGACATAAGTCGCTCCGGCGAAACCGCCGAGCCAACCCCACCAGGGCATGGTCTGCACGCCGCCGATGTTGGGGCGGGGTGTCTTCTGCCTGGCGAGCGCCACCAGCATCACCGCTGCCATGGCGAGCGTGGCGACGAAGAACGAGATCGCGCCCACCGCAAACGGCGCACCGCCAAGCTCCTGGCGCAGCAGCGCATTGACGGCCCCCTGGACCGGGAGGACCGCGCCGGCCACGAGTGCCAAGGCGATCCAACCAAGCTTGTCGGCTTTAAGGTTGTCCTTTCCGCCTTGGCCGAACACGACCATGCCGACGCCGATGAGCACGACAAGCGTGCCAGCCGCGGCTCCGGCCCGGAGCCCGGTTTGCGCCACACCAAGCAGGCCGAAGCTATCGAGTGCGAGAGAAGCGAGCATCTGCCCGGCGATAAAGAGGCCAACCGATACCACCGCGCCAAGGCGGGGAAATAGAACAATCGTCGAGACGACGTAGACGGCCGAGGCAGTGCCTCCGATGAGATGCCACCACTCCGCCTGCGGAACCGCGCCAAGCACGGCGACAGTCCCGGTGAACAGGGCAACGAGAAACAGCAAACCGGTGCCAATCGCGAGCTGGAGCGTGGTCGCCGCGAACGGTGATCCGACCGCTTTCGAAAGCTGCGCATTGGCGCCAGCCTGAACGGCGAGCAGACCGCCCGCAACCAGAGCCATTGGGACGAACAGAGTCTCCATGACGGACCTCCTTGATGAGAATGACGTTGAACGTGGATAGGGAGAAAGGATCAGGCGCTGATGCTCTCGCGGGCAGGCAGCCGCGGGACGACAAGTCCGCGCAGCACAGCCGGGCGGGCACCGACCGCCATGTACCACCGGGCGAGATGGGGCGTTGCGTCGAGCGTGAGGCCGAGCTTGGTGAGACCGGCATGGATCCATGGCCAGGTCATCACGTCGGCAATGCCGTATGCCTCACCCGCGATGTGGGAGTAGCGCGCCAGTCGCCCTTCGAGCACCCGGTAGACACGGTTTGCCTCCGCCTCGAAGCGGCCGATGACATAGGGGATCTTCTCCGGCGCGAAGACCTTGTAGTTCCAGAGCTGGCCCAATGTCGGCCCGACATGGGCTGCCTGGAACAATGTCCAGCTTTGCGCCTGGATGCGCTCGGCATCGGAGCCGGGCAAGAGCACACCGGATCGCTCGGCGAGATAGGGCAGAATCGCGCCCGACTCGAAGATGGTGCGATCCTGATCCGGATCGACGATAACCGGTATCTTGTTGTTGGGATTGAGGGCCAGGAACTCCGGTGTCCTCTGCTCGCCGACCTCGATGTCGATGACGTGAACATCATAGGGCAGTCCGGTCTCCTCCAGCATGATCGAGACCTTGTGACCATTCGGCGTCTGGTAGGTGTAAAGTTGGATGGGGGTCATCTTGCGCGTCTCCATCGACCGGCCCGCCCGATCGTGGCTACTTAGTTAGGCTGTGCTTTCTCGCAGCGCGATCTGTCTCTTTGCCGTATTGTACTGCATATTTGCACACACGCTGCGAGAACAGTGCTGCAACTTCGCTCGCTCGGCCCGCTACCCATTGTAGGTTCGCACCATCATGCACAGCCACCATCAAATCGATTGGGAAGATCTCCGCTTTGTCCTGGCGGTCGCGGAGGCGAATTCTCTTGCCGCTGCCGCCCGCGCGCTCGGCGTCAATCACACCACCGTGCTCCGGCGCGTCGGATCGTTCGAACAGAAATTGGGGGTTCGATTGTTTGATCGCCTCCCGTCCGGCTACACGCTGACAGCCGGGGGTGAGGAACTGCTCGCGGTGGCGCGGCAGTTGGCCGAAACGGTCACTGAACTCGAACGGCGCCTGACGGGACAGGATCTGCGTCTGGAAGGCAGCCTGCGCATCACCACCACCGATACGCTCATGGCCTCGATTCTGCCGTCGATACTGGCTGCCTTCCAGCAGCGCCATCCCGGCGTCCTGCTGGAGGTGAGCACGTCGAATGCCCTGGCAAATCTCTCCCACCGCGACGCGGACGTCGCCATTCGCCCAGCCGTCGATTCACCCGACGCTCTCGTTGGCCGCCGGATCGCGAGTGTTGCCTTTGCCGTCTATGCGGCGCCTTCCTACCTGCAGGAACGCGGCCTGGCATCAGTCGACGAGATCGATTTCGCGAGGGAACGCTGGGTTGGGCTCGGCGATGAGCTTGCTTCCACAAGCGTTGCACGATGGATGCGCGCGACGCTGCCGGCGCCAGCGGTGCTGCGCTGTGACTCGCTGGTCACGGCGCGCGAAGCGGCAGCAGCCGGCATCGGGCTTGCCGCTCTCCCTTGCTATCTGGGCGACACGACGCCCGGTCTGGTTCGCATCGGCGCGCCGGTTGCTGAAATGACGAGAGAACTCTGGCTTCTCACCCACGAAGATCTGCGCCGCACGGCCCGTGTCAGCGCCTTTACCGAGTTTGCAGGCCAGGCGCTCGCGAAACATCGCCCGCTATTCGAAGGGCACCATCCCTCCGACCTCACCTGCTAGGAAATGCGACTGGTCCACTAGTCCCCTACCGGGTCCTTTCCACGCTTTAACCGACCGAGCGCTTCGGCATGGAGCGTCTCGTTTGCTGCCATGAGGACTGTCTCGTACCGGTGCGTGTCAGCCAGCGGGTGGCCCTCCCAGTCCGTAACGATACCGCCCGCCCCTTCGATGATGGGTATCTGCGGAAGGATGTCGTAATCGAACACGTTGCTCTCGACCAGGAGATCAACGCTACCGAGCGCAAGCAGGCCGGCAGCGTAGCAATCGTGCGACATGCGCGTGAAGCGCGCCCCGGCGGCCAGCCGCGAGAAGCGCTCTCTGGTTTCGTGATCGAACTGTTCCAGCGCCGATGTATAGACGATCGCCTCCTTGAGGCGGGCCGTATCGCTCGTTTGGACCGGTGCACCGTTGAAGAGGGTCGGGCACCCGTGCTGGCCAACCCAGCGCTCGTTTGTTACCGGCTGATCGATAATGCCAAGGAACGGCGTGCCCTGATGCAGCAGAGCGATTTGCGTGCCGAAAGCCAGCGAGCCGGAAGCAAAAGACTTCGTGCCGTCAATCGGATCGAGCACCCAGACCCATTCAGCATCCGCATTGGCGGCACCAAACTCCTCGCCACGAATACCGTGGTCAGGAAAACTCGTCTCGATCATCTGCCGCATCGACATTTCGGCAAGACGATCGGCTTCCGTAACAGGACTGCTGTCCGCCTTGGCTGAGATCTCCAGCCGTTGGCGGAAATAGGGGCGGATAACGGTAGCGGCGGCATCGGCCAGTTCGTGGGCGAATGCCAGAAACGCCGGCGGGCAGACGTGTTCGACCGTCATTCTTGGACCTTCTCAGCTTGAGTTATGATTTTCTGCAACAGGCCTCGGACGGTTTCGACCTGCCTGTGGGCGGCGGCTACCTCTTGCCGTAGCCGCGTCTCCTGATTGCCCGTTCCGATCGTCGTGAAGCTTGGCGAGCGGGCGGGAATGAACGGGTCCCGGGCCTCGGCGGCAAAGCGGAGTGCGGGCGCGAAGTAGCCCTCCTCCTCTTCCAGGCCAAAGGCCAGGACCTGGGCCCTGTCGCCGCCAAGCAGCAAGAGCTCCACCAACATCTCAAGCATCGGCAAATCACCGTTTCCCGACAGGCAGGCAAGGTGCGCCCAGCCGCCACGGTCCGGCCGGATGAGGCAGTCCTTGACATGCACCTCGGTGATATGAGGCGATTGCGCGACCAGGGCCGACATCGGCGCTTCGAACGCGTTGATCATGTTGCCGAAATCGAACAGGAGGCTGAGGCGCGGATTGGCGACCGCCTCGACAATTTGGATCAACTCGGCTGATTTGAGATCCTCATGCTGTTCAAGCGTGAACCGGAGCCTGCTGCCAGGATCGAGTACCTCAAGCCGTCTGAGATCTGCGATCGTCCATGCAACGATCTCAGAAACCCGCCCTTCGTAGCGCGGGTAGCAGCGAAGCGAGGTCGCTCCGGTCAAAAGCGCGATGCGCACCGCATCCGAGAGCCCGGCAAACTCCGTCGTGCTGGTCTCGACATGTAATTCCAGGCCGAACCCGCTCACCGCCGCCCGAAAGGCACTCAACGCCTCGTCAGGCATTCTGGCGAGGCTTGCCTGCTCGCCGTCCTCGACATGAATCTTGAGGCCCGTAAGACGCTGATCTCTCGCGAATTCAACAAGATCCAAGGGTTTCATGCCGCCAAAGCGGAAGTTCAGGTGAAAGGCATAGGCATGTGCAAACAGCGGCGCACGCCGTGCCCGCACGGCGAGCCGCGCACGGCTTTCGGCAGAGAGGCCGTCTATCCTCTGTCTCCAGTTCGGACGCGGCGTCATTTCCCATGGCATATCGGTCACCATCCCGGTTCCTTCGCGAGCTTCGTCAGGCGGCAAGAACGAGCAGGTCACGATCAGAAATACTGACCTCGACCGGGGTGCCGACCGCAGGGGGCGGCGTGTCGGGTTGGTTGAAGGTGTCGAGGGAGACGAACTGACCGGCAACCGCGACACGGATTCGGATCACCGACCCCAGGAAATGCACCTCCGCGATATGGCCGGAGAGAACGACGTTGCCCTCGTCTTTTCGCCCCAGCGCCACTGTTTCCGGCCGGAGCGCTAGGCTCAACCGGTCACCAGCCCGGCCGGGCAGTTCCCGGTTCAGCGCCACCGGGATATCTCCCAGCCCTACCCGCCCCGCGGCCGCGTCGAGGAGGCGGGCGTCGAGGAGATTGAGTGTCCCCACGAACTGCGCCACGAAACGCGTCGCCGGCCGATTGTAGATTTCAAATGGCGTGCCGACCTGATCGGCTATGCCTTGATGCATGACCACTACGCGATCCGACATCGACAGCGCCTCTTCCTGATCGTGCGTCACGAAGATGGTGGTGATGCCGAGCTCGCGCTGGATGCGGCGGATCTCCTCCCGCAGGCTCTTGCGTATCTTCGCATCAAGCGCCGATAGCGGTTCGTCAAGCAGCAGAACCTGCGGCCGGATTGCCAGCGCCCGCGCCAAGGCTACCCGCTGCTGCTGGCCGCCGGAAAGCTGGAACGGGTAGCGCTCGCCGAGTTTCGGCAGGCCGACCATCTCCAACATTTCACCAACACGCGCGCCGATCGCTGCCTTTCCCTCGCCCTTTATTCGCAGGCCGAACCCGATGTTCTGCTCAACCGTGAGGTTGGGAAAAAGTGCATAGGCCTGGAACACCATTCCGATGTTGCGACGGTTGGCAGCCAGGCCGCCTACATCGCGCCCGTCGATGCAAATCGCGCCGGATGTCGGCGTCTCGAAGCCGGCGACCATACGCAGGACCGTGGTCTTGCCGCAGCCGGAGGGCCCGAGGAAGGAGATGAATTCGCCCTTCTCGATGCCGAGATTGAAATCCTTGACGACGCGCTGCGTACCGAAGGATTTTTCCAGATGAAGGATATCGAGAAAGGCCATGGTCAGCTCCTCACGGTAGAGAATTTGGAAAAACGGGTGAAGAGCTGGATCAGCCCCATGCACGCCCAGGTAATGGCAAACGCCACCACCGCGAGCGCCGATGGCTCGTAGGCGCGGTTGCCGCCCATCCAGACCATGTACGGACCGAAAGACCCGACGTTGAGCAAGGCGGCGAAGACATACTCGCCGATGACGATCGCGAAGGTCAGGAAGGCCCCTGATAGCACCGAGACGAAGACGTTCGGCAGGATGACGACGGCGAGAATGCGCGCCCAGCCGGCCCCAAGGCTCTGTGCCGCCTCCGTCAGGCTGCCGATATCGATGGTGCGAAGGCCCGTGTCCACCGAGCGATACATGTAAGGTAGCGACAACGTCGCATAGCCGAACAGAAGCAGGAGATTGGTGCCCCACCAGCTTCCCGTCAGCGGCAGGACCGAGGACGTGTTGTAGATGCGGATGTAGCCGAAAACGATGACGATCGGCGGAATGACCAGTGGCAGCAGCGTCAGGAACTCGACGATCGGGCGCAGCCCTGGAAAACGCAGCCGCACGAAATAGGCGGTCGGGACCACGATCAGAATACCGAGCACGATCGTCAGCAGCGCCAACACCACCGAATAGCCGAAGGTCTGCTGGAACTGCGGATCCGCCAGCACGACACGATAGGCTTCGAAGCTGTAGCCATCGCGCTGCATGCGCATGGAGAAATCGAACATGCCGACGAGCGGCAGCAGGAAGTAGAGCCCGCCCAAAGCGACGGCGAGCCAGGACCAGAGGCGTCTCTCCGTCATTTGACCCACCTTTCCGCGCGCACGCGCAGGAGGATGTAGATCGCGTTGGCAATGGCGGTCAGCAGGATCATGGCAAAGGCGATGGCGTAGCCCAGATGTGGATCGTTGAGCACGTCGCCGCGGATCTGCGCGAAAAGAACGATCGGTGCGATCGAAAGTGATGAGCCGGTCAGTGCGATTGCGGTCGCAACAGCACCAAAGGCATTGGCGAAAAGCAGAGCGAGCGTGCCGAGAAGCGAGGGCCAGAGCACCGGCAACGCCACCAGTCGCCAGTACTGGAAGCCGCTGGCGCCAAGGCTTTCCGCCGCCTCACGCCATTCGCGGCGCAGCCCCTCCAGGGCCGGCGTGATGATCAGCACCATCAGCGGGATCTGGAAATAGAGATAGGTAAGTGCCAGCCCGAGAAACGAGACGATGTTGAAGCCTGCCCCGTAGAGATTGATGCCGAACCAATGGCGCAACAGCATCGTCACGAAGCCAAGGCGGCCGAGCGTTGCGATGAAGGCGAAGGCGAGCGGCACGCCGGCAAAATTCGAGGCGACACCCGAGAAAGTGAGGATGGCATTGCGCAGCGGGCGCGGAAGGCCGCCGAGGGTGATGGCGGCAGCGATCAGGAAGCCGAAAAAACATCCGAGCGCCGCGGTCAGCAGGCTGAGCTCGATCGAAATCCAGAAGGCCGACCGTATCGAGGGCGCAAGCAACTTGCCAAGGTTCTCAAGCGTTACCTGCCCCTCAGCGTTGCGGAACGCGCCAAGCACGATGTTGAGAGTGGGTAGGATGAGGAAGAGCGTGGCAAAGAGGAAGAAAGGGGCAACCCCGAGCCAGCTGAGGACCTGCCGCGGCCTGAACGCTGCCGGCAGGGATGCGACGCTTGTCGTCATCGGATTTGTCCCTGGAATAATTGCACCGGAGGCTGGCGAGAGGCTTCCTGACAGGTGAAGCCTCTCGCCGACCGGAGGACTTACTTCACGTTGGCGCCGACCACCTTGTCCCAGCCCTCGACCACGGCGGTCTTGTTGGCGGAGAGTTCGTCGACAGTCGGGAAGATCGCCTTTTCATAGGCTTCGGCCGGCGGCAGCTTGTCGAGCAGCTCCTGCGGGAACTTGCCGGCCTTCAGCATGGCGTTGAAACGCGCCGGGTGGCAGTAGCCCTTCAGCCAGCCGGTCTGGCCCTCGTCGGAATAGAGATATTCCATCCAGAGCTTGGCGGCGTTCGGGTGCGGCGCATAGGCCGAGATCGCCTGCACATAGACGCCGGCGACGACACCGCTTGCTGGTACGACCACGTCCATCGGCGGATTGCCGTTCAGCGCGTCGCGCCAGGCCAGCAGATTGTAGTCCCAGGCAGCGACAACAGGCGTTTGCCCCTGTGCGATCGTGCCGGCCTTGCCGAGCACCGGCACGAAGTTGCCGGACTTGTTCAGTTCGGCAAAAAGCTCAAGGCCCTTGCCGGCGGATTCCGATCCAGGCTTGGCCCCGCGCGAGATGCCTGCCGACATCAGCGCCAGGATCGCCTGCGCCGAGGACCGCGGGTCGCCGGTCAGCGCCACCGCCCCGGAGTATTCGGACTTCGACAGATCCGACCAGTCGGCCGGTGCGGTCTGAAGCAGGTCCTTGTTCACACCGAAGGCCATGACGCCGTAGTAGTCGCCGTACCAATAGCCCTTCTCGTCCTTGATGTTGTCAGGGATTTCGTCCCAGGTCGCCACCTTGTATGGTTGCAGGAGGCCCTCCTGCGCGGCGGCCGGCGCAAAGGCCAGGCCGAGATCGACGACGTCTGGTGCCTGCGAGCCGGTATTGCCCTTGTTCGCCCGGATTGCTTCCAGCTCGTCGGCCGTACCGGCATCGGGGTTCAGTTCGTTGACCTCGATACCCGGATATTTCGCCTTGAAGCCGGCGATCACCTCGCCGTAGTTGCACCAGTCATGGGGCAGCGCGATGACTGTCAGCGAGCCTTCCTTTGTGGCAGCTGCCACGAGTTCTTGCGAAGCCTCGGCGCGGGCGGTACCCGGCAGCGCCGCGGCCAGGGCAAGGGTGGAGACGAAGGCGCGGCTCGTTGCGCGCGATAGAAGTCTCTTCATGGTTTCCTCCTGTTGACCGTCTGCGACGGATCGTGGGCGATGGCTACTTCTGTCCTTGCATCCGGTCGTCGGCACCGCCGTCAGGCCCGGTTCCCCCGCACCTTGTCTGCGTCCTGCGGAGGGCTGCATCGGTGCGTTTTCGTGTAGGGACAGGATGTAACAATTGGACGACGAAGAAACGTCCATTATGGTGCAATTGACTGTACCAATTTTGGAGACGCATCGGTGGTCAAACAGCTTGAAGGCCCGATCCTGCCTTTCCTTCGCCTCGATGCCTCGATTGCCCTGCCGAAGTTCCGCCAGGTGCAGGACCAATTGCGCATGGCGATCCTCAAGGGGCACCTGCGCGCCGGAACACGCCTGCCTGCGAGCCGCATCCTTGCCGAAGAGTTGGGCCTGTCGCGCCAGACCTTGGTGCGAGTGCTCGATAACCTGAAGGCAGAGGGCTATCTGGAAGCCCGACAGGGAGCCGGTACCTTCGTGTCGGCGGCCTTGCCCCGCCAATCCGCGAAACACCGGTTCACCCCAACGCCAAGGGATGCCGCAGAGACTGCACCGCCGCGTCTGTCGCGTATTGGCGAGCTGTCACGCCGGATGTCAGCCGATATCGGCCCGATGGAAGACAGGCCTTTCCTCCCCAACCGTCCGGCCCTCGACCGGTTTCCCTTTGCCGTCTGGCGGAAATGCTGGAACTCGGTGACGCGCGGCGGCAAGGCCGCGGCCATGGGCTATGGCGAGGTTGCGGGCGAGCTGGTTCTGCGGCAGAGGATCGCCGAGTATCTGGCGCTGCATCGGCGCGATCCTTGCGATCCCGAGCAAATCGTCATCACACCCGGCGGGCATGCCGCCTTCACGCTCGCAGTCCTGGCGCTCGCCGATCCTGGCGATGGCATATGGTTCGAAAACCCGGGACCTGTGACCACCAGCAACCTGTTCCGCACGCTCGGGCTGCGGCTGTGCGCGACGAATGTCGATGCAGACGGTTTGGATGTCGAAGGCGCCATGGCTCGTTATCCCGATGCGCGGCTCGCCTTCGTCATGCCATCGCGCCACCACCCGCTCGGTGTCACCCTGTCGCTGCCGCGCCGGCTTGCCCTGCTCGAATGGGCACGAGCAAACGATACCTGGATCATCGAGGACGATTACGACAGCGAATTCCGTTACGACGGCGCGCCGCTTCCCTCCATGCGCTCCATCGACAGCAACGGACGCGTGATCTATGCCGGCAGTTTCAGCAAAGCGCTCTATCCGGGCCTGCGTGTCGGCTATCTCGTCTTGCCACCGCACCTGATCGGTGCTTTCCGCAACCTGTCGGCACTGATCCATCGCAGCGTGCCGGTCGAAACCCAGCTCGCGCTTGCCGAGTTCATCGGCGGCGGACATTTTGCCAGTCATCTGCGCCGCATGCGCGGCCTTTATGCCGAGCGCCGCGAGGCTTTCATGCAAGCCGGGCGGGACGCCCTTGCCGGACTTGCCCGCATCGACTGCTCCGAAAGCGGGCTCAACGCACTCGCTTGGCTGCAAGACGGCCGTGAAGACCAGGCTTCGCACCGCGCCGTGCTCGATGCGGGGCTGCAGTGCTATCCGCTGTCCGACTATACGATCGCCACGCCTCAGCCGGCTGCGCTCATTCTCGGCTATGCCGGTGTTCCGGCGGATCGGATGAAACCTCTTCTTCTTCGGCTGGCCGAAGCGATCGCCCGAAAATAGCCCCTCGTCGAGGACATGTTCCAGATCGCTCACCGCGCAGCTAGCGTCGTATGCGGCGAAGAACTCTGCGCGCGGCGCCGCGACTAGGCCTTCCCCACAATGGCTTCGGCCCGGCTTTGTGCCAGGCTTCTTCTGGCCGATGGCCCGAATTGGCGCGGAGGGCGAGCCTGCGCCCTCCGCCTTTTCACGATCGTCAGGCCGCCTTCGCCTTGATGTTGGCGGCAGAGAGAGCGATTTTGGTGAGTGCCTTGTCGGTGGCCGCTTCTTCCTGAAGGGTTTGGTCGAGCAGCGGCACCGCTTTCTCCAACCCAAGTTGCTTGGCCCAGGTCTTCAGGGTGCCATAGCGCGCGATCTCATAGTGTTCGACCGCCTGAGCCGTGGAGATGAGGCCGGCGTCGAGAGCCGGGCTCCCTTTGAACTCCTCGATGATCTCTTCGCCCTCGGCGATGATCCCCTGGATAGCCTCGCAGGTCTTTCCTTGTGCGCGCTTGCCGAGGATCTCGAAGACCTGTTGCAAGCGCTCGACATGGCCCTCCGTTTCGTCCCGGTGCTTCTGGAACGCCGCTTTGCTGTCGGGCAATTGCGCGGCGCGCGCCATCTTTGGCAGCGCTTTCAGTATCTGCCTCTCCGCATAGTAGATGTCCTTAAGGCCGTCATAGAACAGCGCCTCGAGCGTCTTCTCCGGCATAGCAAGCTCCTGTGCCATCTGGTTGGAACGCCTCCAACAGCTGCGGCGCCGAAAGGTTCCAGACGGAAACAATACTTCGCCGGCACCAGTTGGAACCCGTTCAGCGCCCCATGCATTGATGAGACCCGGCATGCTCGATCCGGCCAGCGCACACACGATGGCCGCCGGAGCATTCGAAACATCCAGTCGCAAGGAGAACTGGTAATGAAAGACAATGGCTCCGCCCCGGTCCCGGGCACATCAGCCAGAAAATGCGCGCCTGGAGTTCAATTTCGTTTGAGGCGCAATGCTTCGAGGCCGCCAGATGCCCCGACAAGGGGAAGTGGCGGCCTCACCAGGCGACGGCGAAGCGTCGCTCGCCGCGACGGATGGCACGCAGCAGCCCTCCCCGCGATGGGAGCCGATGAGCGTCAACTGGCAAAATTGACCGCGACGACATTCCTATCTCCGACGCTTAAGCCTCGGAGATAAAAGGGCATCGGCAATTGGCAAAGACCCTGATCCCTCTGCCGCGGCATTCTTCGGGTTTGACAAGCCCGATCGTCGCCCCAGTTCATGGAGATGGCTTTAAGTGAGGTCGTGCGCAGCAACGCACAACGAACAGCAGCACTGGTCAAATGGACCCTCGGTCGGGAACGACCGCGCCGGAGCAGCCCTGTTTCCTCCATGCGCAGCTTCTGGGGCCTGCTGCTGGCCTACTGGCTCTCCGAACGTTGGCGCGAGGCATGGGGCCTTACCTTTCTCATCCTGCTGCTCACCGGATTGTCGGCGCAAGCAAGCGTCTACTTCGCCCTGACGTCCGGCGAGCTCGTCAATCGGATCGCCAATTTTCACCACCCCACCGTGCCCTCTACGCCTTCGTCGCTACTGACCACCGCAGCGACGCTCGCGGCGATCGCGATCACCAGGGACGCCGGGTTCACTGCGGTCCGTCATTTCTTCTCGACCACGCTCCACCGGAAATGGCGCCAGTGGCTGGATGAACGCTTCAACCAGGCGCTGCTCGATTCCAACCATACCCATTTCCACCTTCAGCAGAACGGGTTCGGCGCGGCGACCGAAGGCGAGAGTTCGTCGCCCGACAACATCGACCAGAGGGTACAGGAAGCGATTAAAGGCATGACAGGCGGTGCCATCGGTCTTGGCGTGGGCATCGCCGGCGTTGTTTTGTCGCTTGGCTTCGTCGGGCGCAAACTGATCGAAACATCGAGCCCCGTCAGGGGGCTTGACCTGCTCGGCAGCTACGGCAGTGCCTGCCTGATGTTTCTGGCGATCGCGATCTACGTGCCCCTCAATACGTTCATCGCAGCCAAGCTCGGCAGTGTCCTGCAGGGCCTGTCCATACGCATTCAATCGGCCGAGGGCAGCTATCGCAGCGAATTGAACCAATTGTTGCACCGCAGTTTTCATGTTGCGGTCATCAAGGGCGAACCGGCGCAGAGGGCCGTCAACGGGCGCCGATATCGCGAGATCGACGACACCTGGGCGAGCCTCAACCGGGTGACCGCCGGCTACATGGGCTTCGAGCTGGTGCATAATTTCATCGGCTCACGCATCGTCGCCTATGCGCCAGGGCTACTCCCCTACGTCGACAAAACGATCAGCCTGCAGGACTATGTCACCGGCGCGGAGCTGGCGACGGCTCTGATCAACGAATGCTCGTGGTTCATCCATGCGATGCCCGACATCGCGACGCTCAAGGCGGATGCACACCGGATCACAGAACTTGCCCAAGCAATAGAAGGGGTGCAGCAGCCGCAGGATTACTATGCTCGCAGCGGTCCCTCGGTGTTCGAGTACAAGACCCAGGACGCCGCGCGCGGCCTGACGATCCAAGCCATCGAGCTCCTGCATTCCGGCGATGACCAGGCTTTCCTGACCGCTGACGAACTGAATTTCCTTCCCGGAGAGTGGATCTTGGTGGTCGGTGAATCCGGAAGCGGAAAGACCTCGCTTCTGAAGGCAATCAACGGTCTGTGGGCACACGGACGCGGCACGATCACGACGCCGGAGAACGTGCGAAGCCTCTACGCTGCCCAGGACGTCAAGCTCCAGGGTGTTTGCCTGAAGGATCTCGTCTGCCTGCCGGATGAGGCTGAAGCCCATGACGACGCGTCCGTCGCGTCGGTGTTGGAAGAAGCCGGGCTCGAAGAAATTGCGGAAGAGCTTTCGAGCGATGGTCGCGACGGGCAGAACTGGGACAAGCTTCTGTCCGGGGGCGAGAAGCAGAAACTCGTCCTTGCTAGGATCCTGCTATTGAGGCCAGGCCTGCTCTTCCTCGACGAGGCGACAGGCGCCCTTGATAGCGACGCGGTTCGGGCATTCCATCAATCGATCAAGGATCATTGCCCGGAGGCGACGGTGATCGCCGTTATGCACGATACCTCGTCGATCCAGTCAGAAAGCGGGGTCGATTTCTTCGATAGCGTGCTCACCATCGATAACGGCATCGCGACGAAAACGCCAATTTCCGACTGGCGCGATACGCAGGAGTAGCTGGCACCGGCGGCCGCCCTATTTCTTCGGTCATGTGCTGCGCATTCATTTTGTGACGCGGCGTGAACAGCGATCAAAATCCGCCGAAGCTAGGAGCCCCCAATGCGTATTGCCCTCCTTGTCAACGCACTCGAAACCGAAGGGCCGGCCTATACGACGACCGCGTTGGCGCTTGCCGCGCTCTCTCGCGGACACGAGGTTCTTTACGTCACGCCCGGTGACTTTATCCTGCGCCCTGACGATACACTGATGATACGGGCGGCCGGTTTCGTCGGCACACGACCGAAGAAGCCCGAGACGCTCTTGCGAGCGCTTACGGACGCGGACAAGACCATCGTCAACATCGAAGAAGTGGACGTTCTGCTGCTTCGCAACGATCCGTCAGAGGACGCCGAAAACCGACCCTGGGCATCCTACGCCGGGGCGAATTTCGGCCGTCTCGCCGCGGAGCGCGGTACGATCGTTGTCAACGATCCCTGCGGCTTAGCATTGGCCCAGGACAAGCTTTACTTCCAGGATTTCCCGGTGGCCGTTCGCCCGACAACCTTGATCTCCAAGGACATCGATGAAATCCGTACGTTCATCGACAGCCACTCCGAGGGCGTGATCATCAAACCTTTGCAGGGTTCCGGCGGTCGAAACGTCTTCCGGGTGGGTACCAGCACGGAGGGCAATCTTACGCAAATTGTCGAGGCTGTCGGCGTCGTCGGCTATCTTATCGTGCAAAGCTACCTTCCGAAGGCGTCGGATGGCGATACGCGGTTGTTCCTGATGAACGGACGACCGCTGCAGAGGGGCGACGTCTATGCTGCGTTCAGACGCGTGCCGCCCAAGGGAGACGTCCGCTCCAATATCCATGCAAGCGGCACTCCAAAGCCGGCCAACGTTACGAAGGAGATGCTGGCGATCGCCGAGATGCTACGGCCGAAGCTCGTTGAAGACGGCATGTTCCTGGTCGGGCTCGATATCGTCGGCGACAAGCTTCTTGAGATCAACGTATTCACGCCTGGCGGCCTCCAGACCATTCGCGAACTCCACGAGATCGATTTCTGCGACGAGATCCTGGACTCGCTGGAAAACAAGGTGGACATCAAGAAGACCTATCGCGGGTCACTCAGCAATCGGATCCTGTCAACGCTTTGAATTGGCGGCCAATCCGTCGCGTGCTCTACTTTCGCGCAATGTTGGCGGAACTGAACCGCCGATCCGGTTGTTACTGTCCGCGAGTGGCAGGCAGAGCCCGTTTGCCGCAAAGGGCGACAAAGGAGATAGCGTTTCTGTGAATTTTCTACACCAGATTGTCTCTGACGTGCAGTTGATGCTTCGCCGGCCGCCGCGCATGCAGTACGCGGCCTTATGTTATCGCTTTCGTAAAGACAACACACTGGAGATCCTTCTCATTACCAGCCGGGACACCGGACGCTGGGTCATTCCCAAGGGCTGGCCGATGAAAGGAAAGCGCGCACATGAGGTGGCTGCCAGAGAAGCCTATGAAGAGGCTGGCGTGAAGGGCACCTGCCAGAGGTTTCCTTTCGGCCACTACTTCTACAAGAAGAGGCTGGACCATGGGCTCAAGATTTCCTGCAAGGTGCAGCTCTACCCCCTGGAAGTCGCGCGCATGCGCGGGAAATTCCCCGAGAAGGGAGAGCGGAAGCTCGCCTGGTTCGACTATCGGGAAGCGGCGAAGCGTGTCGCCGAGCCATCGCTGCGCGACCAGATACTCCGTTTCGGACGGCAACGCGTTCCCTAGAGCCCCGCGCGTTTAGTTTCCAGAGTATCTTTCCGCTTCAAGTGATTCCACTTGAATGCGGAATGCTCTAGTGGACGCTGGCGACCTTGACGGCGTGGGCGAAATCTTCCGCCACCAGCTCACTGATCGCGATCAACACCTCCTCCACCGAAAACCCGGAGTCGATCGTCTCGCGGATCAAAAGCTGGAGGTCAAGTTCAACGACGTCCCGGCAATCCTCGAGCCGTTCCTCAGATACCGTGATGCTCTGCAGTTCTTCCATCGCGAGACTCCTCTTGACGTGGATTCTGCTGGTTCGCCCTCGCAAGCTTGTTCGCACGACCTTCCAACCCTTGGGAGGAGGTTTGAGTTCCGGCGAGAACTTCTCGAAGAGATCAAAGAAAGAGATTCGCTGCAACGCCTTGCGGTCGCATTGAGCCGCCTACCGGTCGCGGTCGCCTTGACGGCGTGACTGCCCTGCATCGCTCGACGGTTCTTCCCGTCCTTCCCAGCCAAATACGCTGCGACCGCCGAACTCTTGCGATTGTCGAAACTCGCCGGCCACGATCTCCTTGAGATCCGGGCCGGTCACGTATTTCTCGAACTGGCGGGCCTGGTCGTCGAGGCGCTTGAGAACCTGCATCTCTTCGTCGCGACCGAGCTTCGCTTTCGACACCGCGGACTTCATCACCCGGATGGTCTCGTCGTAGACTTTCAGGGGGACCGGGAATGGGTGGCGATCCTTGCCTCCGTGGGCGAGCGAGAAGCGCGCCGGATCGGCGAACCGGCACGGGGCACCGTGTACCACTTCGGCCACCATCGCCAGCGCCTTGACGGTCCGGGCGCCAACGCCCGGCACCAGCAGGAGATGCTCGAAATCCTCTGGGCCACGATCGGCGGCCGCAGCGAGTGTGGCATGCAGGCGTTTCATATTGACGTCTTCTTCGCGCACGTCGTGATGTTCAGGCATAATCAGATGCGGCAGCATTGGCTGCGCGCTTTGCTTGGTCACCCGCCTTGGCTCGATAGCTGCGACCTCCCGGACGATCCGATCCGGCCCCAGCGAAGCCAGAAGATCGAGCTGGCTATTGCGCGAGGCCGCGGCGCGGCGGTCGGCAAGGTTGACGATCTCGCCCTGCCGCGCGCCTTCGATCGCCGTGTGGGGCGAATCCACGAAGCTGGTGATCCCCTCCGAAAGCCAATGGTAGCGCCGGGCCTGCCGCTTTTCGCCGTTCATGCCCTGTTGCACGATGACCCATTTGCCGTCGTCAGTGACGATAAAACCGTGCAGGTAAAGATCGAAGCCGTCTTGAACTGCTGCACTGTCGACCTTTGCGACGAGGCGGCTGGTTGTCGCCAGGCCACTTCCATCGAGGCCCACGCGCTCGCCGATCGCAATCAGCTCGCCGGGGGTCTCCCGGGAATTCCGCCCTCGCCCCCCACAGACGTGAATACCGAGTTCACCTGACAGAGGCGACAAACCACGCTTCAGGGCGCCGATGACGCTGGTGGTGATGCCGGAAGAGTGCCAGTCCATGCCCATGACGCATCCGAAAGACTGAAACCAGAACGGATGTGCCAACCGCCGAAGAAACTCGTCTCGACCATATTCGATGACGATCGCCTGGGTGATGATCGCACCAAGTTTCGTCATGCGCTCGCCAAGCCACCGGGGAACCCGGCCACCGTGAAGCGGAAGATCTGCACTGCCTGCTCTTTGGACCATCCGGCCCTTATACACTGGCAGATGGTGCAGTCACACAGGAAAGTTCTTCAAACGTTCTCGTTGGCGCCGGCAGTCGGCGAGACCACGGTCGCAAGCTGAATAGTCATGACGAGACCTTGCCTCCAGGATGGTTCGACTGCACCAGCTTGAGTAAAAACTCAGCGCCACGACCTACACTACCTTTGCGCTTAAGATGGGGTTCAGCAATCGACGATATGCTCTGCACCAAATGGCATTTGAACAGGGTGCAGAATGAGTGAGTTCCAAAACAGAGCTGTTCGATTGATGGTTGCCTCCGTAGGCGATGCTTCGACCAGCGATATCTCCGTGCGTCGCACGAACGTTCTGACGACTGCGCTGGAACTCTATGTTGCCTTGGGGGGATCGCACGAGCAGCTTGAGACCGCCATAGCGAAGAAGGAAAGCGATGCGCCGAGACGTATTGATCTGGTAATCGGCGATCTGATGATGGAGATGGCAACCATAAGCCACATTCACGACATCGACGTCATGCAGGCAGCGCACAATGCTCTCGACAGCGGCGTCCGTGAAACGACTTCCGCCTGAACTCCGCCTACCCCTGGGGGCGTTTCTCGTAGCCCTGCGTCTTGCGCGCTCGGTGCGTTCGATCGTCGCTTGAGTAGCAAACCCTTCCCTTGGAAGGCAGAAATCCTCGACTTCCTGCTTTTCCGGCACCCCGCGGCAGTGGTCTGCTAGAAGCGGGCCGCCAGGAAATTCATTTGGGCGTTCACCCAATGCCGGGCCTGTCTGGTCGCGGATTGAACCTCTTGCCCAAGCTCCTGGGTGTAGCGGCCTTCACACATCGTCGTGTCGACCACCCACAATCCGCCCGCGTAAATTGCCATCAGCAGGAAACCGCGCATGGCGGCACAGAATGAACATTCGATATTTCTAAATTATTAACGCGAGACGTGATCTGCGATTTATGTCGAGCGGACCGCCTCCGGTCGGCTACCACCCACGGCCGCGACTTCCAAAAAAAGAGCCTCCACCGGCGAGGCGGAGGCCTAGAGTCAGGTGCTTGCGATTGGCCGCTGCAGCGGGGACTGCGATATCGGCGCAATCGCAATCGGAAAAGGCTGACAGAGGCTTCATCCGAAGACAATGAGCCTAAACGGACTATTGGATAATCAACCGGGGCTAGAAGAAGGATTTCCAGGGCAGTAGCGATCGAACGCCCACAGGGCGATCCGCAGGCGTCCGCGCGAGATCGTGCGGCAGCCTCCGCGCTCACGGCCCAATGTTAATCTGATCGCTCAGCGTTACCTTCTCGAAGTCACTGACCAGAATATCGACGCGTACCTGCCAGGGG
Source organism: Ensifer sp. CCNWLY38 (assembly GCF_037120565.1). NCBI lineage: Bacteria > Pseudomonadati > Pseudomonadota > Alphaproteobacteria > Hyphomicrobiales > Rhizobiaceae > Ensifer > Ensifer sp. CCNWLY38. The sequence goes on along the minus strand of NZ_JBBBBO010000014.1, from coordinate 95,391 downwards.
CCTGCCAGCGGTATGTTCACGCGCTCGATCCGCCAATCTGCGTCGCCGCGCCGGACTGCCGCACGTTTGAACGGCTCGATGCCGGAATCAGGCTTGGATAGGACGAGCGTCACCTCCTTGGCGGTGAGCGGTTCAAGATCGCCCGTGGCGACGTTGATCGATATGTCGACCTCGCCCACCCGTCCGGGCAAGACTTCAACGAGGGCCACCGCCCTGTCCGTGTGGATATGAACGCTTGCAGGCTGGGCCGCCAGAGCGAAGAGCGCGCGCGACGGCGGCGTGAAGCGCCAGCAAGAAACGGCGCCGAAGATCAGGAGGACGATCAGTGTTTCCGCGGCGATCGAGCGGACCAGCCGCTTCGCCGATGCCCGATCGCCAGCCATTACCGGTTCCGTCAGGCGCCAGCGATTTGCAAGCGCCAACAGAAACAGTCCGACCAGCAACGCCATCTTGACCATGAACACCTGGCCATAGGCAGTTTCCACCAGCGCTTGTGGCTTCTCTACCTGCACGATTGCCAAGATGAAACCCGTCACAATGAGAATAACAAGCACGTAAGGGATGGACGCCGAGAATCGACCGAGCGCCTGAAGGGCCATCGGGTCTTCGCGCCGCAACGCCAGGCCCAGGGGAACCAGCGCTCCAACCCAGAGACTAATCGTGGCGGCGTGCAGCAAGACTGCCGGGCGCATCAGCCATTGCGGCTCGGCTGTCGATGCATGGCCGCTCAGCGACAAGGCGACGGATGACGCGATCAGCGCGGCGAGAGAGGACAGTCGAGCATACCGACCCTTCGCCCGGACAGCGATCGCGGCCAAACCAAAGGCAGCGAAGGCGGCAATGGCCGTGCCACCGAAGCTCGTTGCCATCGCCGTGGACCAAACGACCGGCTCGACAAATTGCGTGACGGAAACGCCCAGCGCATCGAGCCCCTGAAAGCCCACGGCGGCAAGTGCGCCGAGAAGCCCCACGCCGAGCGCTGCTGCGCCGACATTGCGCCCTGATCGAGAGCCACAGAGCAGCCAGTGGCGCGAAAACACGCCGCCAACGCCGAGGAACAGCCCCACGTAGAGCGCGAGCTTCGACAATAGAACGCCGGCACGTACCGACCACTCGATCCTGTCTCCCATCATCAGTGGAGCGGTGCTGGCCGCGCCGACCGAAAAGACGACCGACCCACCGATCGGATGCCCGTCGGCAGAGGTTACGCGCCAGCTGAGCACATGCGTGCCGCGCCCAAGATCGGTCGGTGCCCCGATCTCGACCTTTCGATCCTTCAGATCGAACCGCTCGAACGGGATCGCTGTCCCATCTGGTCTGACGAGCTTCAAGGACAACGGCGAAACCGGCTCGCTGAACGTCAACACGTAGACGGACGGCGCGGTGCCTACGACCGCGCCGTCCTCCGGTTCACTTGCGTTGAGCGATGCATGGGCGAAGGCCACGGCAGCCTGCATGAGGACGCCGCAGAGCGAGATCACTATCAGCCTCGCAAGGCGAGTGAAGCTCAGTGGTGCCAGCGCCATGCCCGCTCTCCGGTTAATTGGCCTTCGCGGCCATGTTGCGCTGCTCAGTGCCCGCTTTTCTTTTCAAGCAGCTTGATGCCGGGTGCCGGATATTCGAGATCGTCACTCGACTTGCCTTCTGCCGGGATCTCGATCCAACGCTCGGTCGCGCCATCAGGGCACTCCTGCACCAGCGGCACGTAGAGCGTTTTGCCGACGGGCAGGCCTTCGGTCAGAAACCCGCGGAAGACGAACTCCTCATATTCGTCGTCGGCCAGGCTGCCGCCCTTCCAGACGATCTCCTTCACACCCTCCTTCATCGGGGTGCCGAAGTAGTCATAGGACTTCTCGTAGGCTCCCTTGATCTTCTCCAGCGTCCAGCCCGGCTTCGGCATCGGCTTTGCCGCGATCATACCTTCCGGGACCTGAACGCGCAGAGCGATGGTCGGCTTGCCCTCGCAGCCATGCGGGACGCGGATGACGGCCTTGTAGGACGCGCCGACATGCGCCTCTTTCACTTCGAGCGTGGAGTGGGCGAAGGCTGCCGTGGCGCTTATCGCGATGAAGGCAGCGGTAGTGATCAGTTTCGACAACATATGGCTATTCCTTTGAGGTTATTGGCTTGTGTCGGGTCGCGGGAAAACCTCCCGCGGGTTTCAGGGATTGGATGCAGTGATCCGGAAAAGGTTGCCGACATTCTCGGTCGGTGGCGGGCAGCGATCGCACAAGACGGTCGATGCGGCGGATCCCTGTCGGCTCAAGACCGGCTTGCAGTCAGTCTTGGACCACGTGAAAGGGACGTCGGGATGCGCCGAAGATCGTCGCGATGGTGCCGGCGGACGCCAGGGAAGGATATCCCCGCCTCAGACATAGGCTGGCGCGAACGCAACCGATCAGGCGAGCAGTCGCGGGGGCGCACGAGGATAGCCGAGGCGATGCTCGCCGGTCGGCAACGGCTCTGCCGCGGACCAAATCCGGTGCACCGCGGACGCGACTTGGTGGTTAAGATCGTCGCCAGGCTGCGGAGTCGCCGCCAAGACCTGCGAGGACACGCAACATCCGAGAAGGCAGCAATCGGCAGCGCTCCCATGGTCGTCGTCGTGATTGCCGTTGCTGGCGTGATCCGCGCTGGTGCACAGCGCATTGCCGAAAGCGTCGAGTTGCGGGAAGGCGGGCATCGAGCTTGCGGCAAATGCGCCGACGATCGATTGCAGCACGAACAGGCAGGCAGCGATAAACGCCAGTCCCCAACCGTTGCGTCGCCTCACCACAATCAAGCTCCTTCTGCGCTGTCTCCGAGAATGTCCGGCAGCCACCGCATAGCTAGCCGGTACGCCCGCCCCCTTCCTTGCTCCACAGCAAGCATCCGCGTGAAGTCCAACGTACCGGACAGTCGAGCGCGCTATTCTTCGGGCTCCCCGGCAAGAACAGACCTGCCGCAACCAGGGAGCGCGCCGCCGCCTGACAGCGTAATCAAACTTTCATTTTTCCATCATGCAGATTGGCACGGACTGTCACACTCAACTGTTAGCAAGCGCCCGGCTTCATTCGTGCCACCGATCCTGGTGTCCGCCAATCTGCAAGGAGCGTTTTGCAATGAGAGTCTCCGTCACTACGTCCGTATTCATCGGCCTGATGGCAAGCGTCGCGTTTGGCGCGTCGGCGGCAGCAGCCGAAAAGACGAAGTTCGAATTCTGGTACGGCCTTTCGGGCGATCTTGGCGAACGTGTCCAGGATGCCTGCAAAAAGTTCAACGACAGCCAGTCCGAGTTCGAGATCGTCTGCACCTCTCAAAACGGATACGACACGACCCTGCAGAACACGATTGCCGCCTACCGCGCCAAGAAGCAGCCGGCAATCACCCAGATCTATGATGCCGGCACCCTGGACATGATGCTGTCGGGCGCATTCGTGCCCGCCAAGAAGCTGATGGCCGACAACGGCTACACCATCGACTGGAACAACTATTTCGGCGGCATCGCCAATTATTACGCCACGGCAAAAGGCGAGCTGAATTCCTTCCCGTTCAATTCCTCGACGGCAATGTTCTATTACAACGTCGACGCCTTCCAGAAGGCCGGCATCGACTTCAAGCCGGACACCTGGGAACAGGTCGAGGAAGCAGCGCGCAAGCTGAAGGCCGCCGGCTACGAATGCCCGCTCGCTTTCAATTTCGACACCTGGCCGCTGATGGAGCAGTTTTCGGCCATCCACAACCAGCCGCTCGCCACCAAGGCCAACGGTTACAACGGGCTGGACGCCGAGCTTGTCGTCAACAAGACGAAGTTCGTCGATCACGTGAAGTTCTTCAAGAAGATGGCCGACGAGAAGCTCTTCGTGGTCAAGACCAAGCAACTCGGCATGGACATCGTCCCGGCTTTCACGTCCCAGACCTGCCAGATGATCCAGACCTCGATCGCCGACCACGGCACGATCGGCAAGACCCTTCCCGAGGGTGTGAAGTGGGAAGTCGCCATGTTGCCCGTATGGAAGGGCACGGAGCGGCAGAACTCGCTCGTCGGCGGCGCATCGCTCTGGGTGCTCGCCGGTCGTCCGGAAGCGGAATACAAGGGCGCGGCCGCCTTCCTCAACTACCTTGCGACGCCGGAAATGGCCGAGTGGTGGTCGACGGTGACGGGCTACATCCCGGTGACCAAGACCGGTTTCGACGCCATGAAGGCCAACGGATTCTACGACAAGGCACCCTACAAGGGGCGTGAGCTCGCCATTCAGAGCCTGTCCTTCACCCCGACTTCGGAAAACACCCGCGGCATTCGCCTCGGCGGCTTCACGCAGATCCGCAAGGAATTCGCGACCGCCCTTGAAGCGATCTTCATGCAGAACGCAGACGTGCAGGCCGAACTCGACAAGACGGTTGAACGCGGCAACGCCGTTCTGCGCCGCTTCGAGAAGACCTACGCCGGACAGACGCTGAACTAAAGATCTGATCCGCCCGGAGCCTGCCGCAACATCGGCAGGCTCCGATTTCTATTCTTGCGCATCGGAAATTCGACATATGGACAAGCGTGCGGCCTTTCGCAGCTGGTGGCTACCCAGCCTATTCGCCCTGCCGCAGATCATTTTGATCCTGCTCTTTTTCTATTGGCCAGCCGTCGCTGTGTTGCGATGGGCCTTCACGCTGGAGCCGCCATTCGGCGGCGCCGCGGAGTTCGTCGGTTTTGCCAACTTCCAGGAAGTGTTCGCCGATCCGCTCTACTGGAACTCCGTTGGCGTCAGCCTGGCATTCGCCCTTTGCGGCACGCTTGCCACCATTTTCATCGGGCTTGTTCTTGCCCTTGCTGTCGACCGGCAATTGCCGGGCTCCGCACCGTTCCGGTTCCTCTACATTCTGCCTTACGCGATTGCAGGGCCGGCGGCCGGCATGGCTTTCCGTTTCATCCTGTCGCCTGAGCGCGGGCTTATGGCTTCGGTCAACGCCGCCTTTCCGGATTTCTGGAACCCGGCGAAGTACGGCAGCCATGCCCTTATCCTCGTCATTGTCGTCTTCGCCTGGAAATGGGCGGGCTACACCTTCATCTTCCTGCTCGCCGGCCTGCAGTCGGTTCCTCGGTCGCTGATCGAGGCTGCCGCGATGGACGGCTGCGGCCCGATCCGCCGCGCAGTCGACATCCAGATCCCGCTGCTGGCGCCAACACTCTTCTTCCTGCTGGTCATCATGATGACCGAAGGGTTCGTCGGTGCCGACACCTACGGCATCGTCGCGCGCACGACGGATGGCGGCCCGAACCACGGCACCGATGTAATGGTCTACCGCATCGTCGAAGAGGCGTTCCGTGGCTTGAACTACTCCGGCGCGTCGGCCCAGAGCCTCGTGCTCATCGGCCTCATCATGATCTTCACCTTCATCCAGTTCCGCTTCATCGAGCGCCAGGTCCATTACAAGTGAGGCTGCCATGATCCAGCGGACACCTTTCGCCAACGCTCTCACCTATTGCGTCATGATCTTCGGCTTCCTGCTGCTGATCGGCCCCTTCATCGTCATCGTGTCGGGCGCCAGCCAGACATTCCAGCAGGTCAACGCCATACCCTTCAGTTTCGTGCCGCAGGATCGCCTCTTCGAAAACATGAGCGCCGCCTGGTCGCGCGCCAACCTCGGAACGGCGATGCTGAACAGTTTCGTCATGGCCAGCCTCGTCACGGTCGGCAAGGTGGCGCTGTCGGCGCTGACGGCCTTTGCCATCGTGTTCTTTCGAACGCCGCTGAAGGGCTTCTTCTTCTGGATGGTGTTCATCACCCTGATGCTGCCGCTCGAAGTGCGCGTGGTGCCCACCTATGCGGTCGCCGCCGACCTGTTCCAGCCCGTCCGATTGCTGATTTCGGCCGTCACCGGCTTCGAGGTTTCCGTCGATTGGAACCTTCTCAACTCCTACGCCGGCCTCACACTGCCGTTGATCGCAACCGCGACCGGAACGTTCCTCTACCGCCAATTCTACCTGACCCTGCCCGACGAACTGGCGGAGGCGGCGCGCATGGACGGGTCGGGCGCGATCCGCTTTTTCATCGACATGCTACTGCCGCTCTCGCGCACCAACATGCTCGCGCTGACCACCATCATGTTCGTCTATGGGTGGAACCAGTATCTCTGGCCTCTCCTGATGGTGACGGACCCCCAATACAAGACCACGATGATGTCGCTGGTCGCACTCCTGCCGTCCGACAACGGCACGCCGGACTGGAACGTGACGCTCGCCGGATCGCTGATCATCATGCTGCCTCCGCTCGTCGTCGTTGCCGTCCTGCAGCGGTGGTTCGTTCGCGGCCTCGTGGCAACGGAAAAATGACCCCGCTTTCCCCACACACAAGAGACAGAGAGGTCCGCGCCCATGGCTGACATCGCAATTCGCGCCGTGCGTAAATCCTACGGAAAGAACCCCACACTGCATGGCATCGACCTCGCCTTTGCATCGGGAGAATTCGTCGTGATCCTCGGCCCGTCCGGCTGCGGAAAATCAACGCTTCTGAGGATGATCGCGGGGCTGGAGGACATCACCGCTGGCGAAATCGCCATCAACGGCCAGGTCGTAAACAAACTTGAGCCGCGCGAACGCGGTTGCGCCATGGTGTTCCAAAACTACGCCCTCTATCCGCATATGACCGTTGCAGGAAATATCGGCTATGCCCTGAAGGTGGCCGGTGTCCCGAAGGCGGAGCGTTTGCGCCGGATCGAGGAAACGGCGAAGATCGTCGGGCTCTCCGATTATCTCGATCGCAAGCCGGCCGCCCTTTCCGGCGGCCAGCGGCAGCGCGTCGCCATGGCGCGCGCGATCATTCGCGAACCGAAAGTCTTTCTGTTCGACGAACCGCTCTCGAACCTGGACGCCAAGCTGCGCGTCACCATGCGGGCCGAGATCCGCAAGCTGCATCAGCGTCTCCAGGCAACGTCGATCTTTGTCACGCACGATCAGGTGGAAGCGATGACGCTGGCGGACAAGCTGGTCGTGATGAACAAGGGCGTGGTCGAACAGGTCGGCCAGCCGCTCGACATCTATCACCGTCCGGCAAGCATCTTCGTCGCATCCTTCATCGGCTCGCCGGCGATGAACCTGTTCGATGCCGCTGTCGACGTTGATAACGCCTGCCTGGTGTTCGGCGGCACAAAGATGCCGATCGACAGGGCGCTTGCAGGGCGACTGGGCGCAAGGCGGATCACCGTCGGTATTCGCCCGGAACAATGTGTCGTTGCGCCAGAAGCAAAAGGCGTCTCGATCAAAGTGGATTTCGTCGAGGAGCTCGGCTCCGGCCGCGTCATTCACTCGGAGCTGAATGGCCATCCCTTCGCCGCCAGTGTCGATGAGCATACGCGCGCCCGGCCGGGCGATCGGATCACCCTGGAGCTGCCTCTGGCGCATTTGCATCTCTTCGACCAGGAGACCGGCCGGCGGATCCACGTCGATCTGGAGCCCCGCGCCGTCAGCAGCGCCGCCAGCCGTCCGACGCTCCAAGCCGTCTGATCACTTCAATAAATCAGGAGAAACCGTGATGAACGACATCATTTCCGCCGTGGGGTTCTGCAATCGAACGGGCAAGGGCGATCTTTCGAGCCTTGACGCCTCCTTGCGCGAAATTGCAGAGACCGGAGCCGACGCCTGCGAGATCGGAATCTATGGCGAAGAAATCGTCAGTGGCGGCCGCATCATCGAAGACCGTGTCCAGCGCGTCGCCGAGATGACGAAGAAGTACACCTTCAAGAAGCTTTCGCTGCACGGCCAGATCGTATCCAACTTCATGGATCGCCAGCACCACCATCTGCAAAAGAAGGTCGTGAGGGCGATGCTCGAGCTGTGCGACCGGCTTGGTGCGGGGATTCTCGTCCACCACTCCGGCGCAGCACAGCTTGCTCCCGGAGAGAATGCCGCGGATCTCGACAAGATGGAGCGCGACGCACTCGCGGAGATGGCGGACGTCGCAGGACGATACGGCGTGCGCATCGCCCTTGAGAACATCTTCACGACGGAAAGCAGTCAGTATCGACAGACACCGAGCCAGGTCGCCGAAACGGTGCGAGCGATCGGTTCCAACAACGTCGTCGCGCTCATCGACTTCTCGCATGCTTATATCGAGGCCACGCATCGCGGGCTGGATTTCCGTAACGAGCTGCGGGCAATGGCGCCGGTGACGGGCCACCTGCACGTTCACGACAGTTTCGGCCTGCCCTATTCCATGAACCGCTTCTATCATCCGGCCGAAGCGACGGCGCTCGGCATCGGCGATCTGCATCTGCCGATCGGCTGGGGCGACATTGCCTGGGATGACATCTTCTCCGAACTGACCTTCCTTCCGGATACGACGCTGATCATGGAAATCGGCGCCGAGCGGTTTGCCGATCAGCAACCTGCGTGCCTGGAACGGGCAAGGGGTCTCGCCGCAGCGGTCGGACTTCGATCCGCTGCGTAATGTTTCCGCTTGCCCCGCCGCAGGTGTGGTGGGGCAACCGGATTGCACCCGCTCAAAGCGCACATTCCGGCCGTGTGTTGCGATACACCTGAGACTTGAGCCGCAGGGTGGTTGAGCTTCGTCCACTCTGCATGAAACCGACTCCCCGCAGCACTTTGCCGTATCACCGCAAAGATCCGACCTTCGACATCCCTGACCTCGGCGCGCCGTATCCCGTGTTCGGGCGTCAGTGCCGACGCCAATCCTTGCCGCGCGTATTTCTAATGCGGCCGGAGGACTCCGCGAGCGGCCGCGACATCAACCGACTTGTCGCGCGGATAGGCGTAGGCGCCTGCCTTTGAGGTCCGAAAGCCGCCACTCGCCAATGCCTCGGCGAGCTTGACGGCCGCCACCACGCCATCGATGACCGGTACCCCTGTTTCGCGAGAGAGCCAATCGCACAGCTCCGCCATGCCGGCACAACCAAGAACGATGGCGTCGACGCCATCCTCGCGGATCGCCGCACGCGCTTCGCCGAGGAGTTTGGTCCGCGCGCTTTCCGGGTCGGCTTCCAGGGCCAGAACAGGCAGGTCGACCGAGCGCACGCGGCGACAGCGCGCGCTAGCACCGTAGTGCTTGACGAGATCCTCAATCACCGGCACCGACCTCGGCAAGGTGGTGATCACCGCAAAGCGGGTCGCAACCGTCATTGCCACCTGTACCGCTGCCTGGCAGATACCGATGACCGGGCCGGTTGCCACTTCGCGCGCGGCCGCAAGGCCGGGATCGTCGAAACAGGCGATCACATGCGCCGACGCACCCCGCTTCTCCGCAGCACGGATCGCCGCCAGCATCGCCGGGACGGCCATCGCCTCGTCCGAGTAGCCTTCGATCGAGACGGGCGTGCCGATTGCGGTCTCCGCATCGATGACGGAGCCTTCCGATCGCGCGGCTTCGGCCGCACGTGCGATCTGATCGGTCATAGATGCGGTCGAGTTGGGGTTGATGACATGTATGCGGATCATCGGGCGGCCCTCTCCGGCCTTGGGTTCACTTGCGCGAGCTCGAGAGGCAGCAGTTCCTCCGGCTTCTTAAGTTCGAATTGTCGATCTGAGGTGATGTAATTGTCGGCATGCAGCCGCGCGATCGGCTGATAGGTCTCGGGGTTCGCGTAACGCCCCGCGGGATCGAGGCACCGGTCCTGGATATGCATGTGTACGACCCTGCCGATGACCAGCACGCGCTTGTGATAGTCGAGAATCTGCTCGACCCGGCATTCAAAGCTGCAAGGACTTTCAGCGATACGGGCGGCGTCGATCTGATTGCACGGTATCGGCGTCAGGCCCGCGAAATCGAGTTCATCGACCTCCGAGGCGAAATTGACGCCACAGACGATCATCGCATCGGCGAGCGCCATGTCGACCATGTTGACGACGAACTCGCCGGTTCGGCGGATGTTCGCGACCGTGTCCTTCTCGTCGCCATTGCCACGGTTCTGGATCCCTAGCACCACCAACGGCGGTTCATGGGAGAACACGTTGAAGAAGCTCATGGGCGCTGCGTTATTGTGTCCGGCTGGCGATCGCGTGCCAACGAGCGCGATGGGGCGCGGACCGATGAAGTTTGTCAGCAGTCGATAGCGATCCGGAGGCGGTAGCGTGGTGAAATCTATGTTCAAGTCCGGATCTCCTGCTTGCCTGTTGAAAAATTCAGCAAAAAACCCCGACGCCCGGCGCGACGACAATCGGGGCGGCAGCGCGCACGCCCGCCGTTGACTACATTGGGGAACGGCGTCGGTGCACGGCAAAGGGTGGCCAAAAGCACTGATCGCTCAAGCGCGCCGACACGGCCGACACCGGCATACACCCTTCGGCGGGAACGATAGTTTCTTAGGAAAGCATCGCCGCCCCTCCGGTCGGCAACGGGTACGATGCGCATGCTGCCCTCCCCGACAGTGCCAATCCCGATATCAAGCTATATTGCATCCATTATTACGTCAATATCGTACACGGTAATTGCATACAATAATGGGACAAAGTAGAGAGATGGACCTTTCTCCCGCAAGGTAAGAAACTCACCACAGAAAGCCGGCGGGAATATATGGGAAATCAGGATCTTGCCGAACTCAAGGGGAAGATGGGGCGGTAGAGGCGGAACCACGCCACTCCCGCGGCGGCAGAGGAGCTCTCCTTGATCGCGTCCGCGAATAAATTGCATACAAAACGTGCGGGTACGCATCCCCGAACGTGAGCTTCCGCAGGCAAGCAGCGTCCGAGTGGGCGTTGCGACCTAAAGGCCCTCTTCCTTTGCGTAGGCAGCAAGGAGATCCGGCAAGCCGTCCTCGACGTTGCTTTTCAGCAGGGCTCGGGCCGTGATGGCGCCGATGTGGTGGCCCATCAGCTCGCATGCCTTTTCGCGATCGTTCCGCGCAAGGGCGGCGATCAGGACGCGGTGCTCGGATACGGCGCAATCGGAAGAATGGGGGCGTCCATAGAGCGACAGGATCATCGATGAGCGCGAAACGAGTTCCGTGACATACCGCAATAGGATCGCGTTCTCAGTCAGTCTTGCGAGCAGGACGTGAAACTCACCGGCGAGTTGAATCGAGGTCGACGGATTGCTGACCCTTGCCTTGTCCTCGGCATCGACATGCGCTTCAAGCTCCTTGATCTTCTGCGCAGTCAGCTTGCCGATCAGGCTATCGACCACCAATGTCTCCAGGGCTCGCCGGACGGCAAAGATATCGTGCCCATCCTCGAGACTGGGATGGCTGACACAGGCGCCCTTGTTCGGACGCAATTCGATCAGTCCCTCGCCGTTCAGCCGGGCCAGGGCCTGGCGCACGATCGTGCGGCTAACGCCGAGCCGCTCGCCGATCGAATCCTCCGGAAGCTTCGTTCCCGCAGCAAAGGCCTGGTCGAGGATCGCGCGCTTCAGGATGCGATAGACCACGTCCGACTTGGGAACCGAGGATTTTGCATTGCTGTCGCTGGGTTTGGGCGTCGTCATGAAGAACCTGAAAAATGGCGGGGCGTGCGGTCGAAAGAGTCTGTCAAGGGATGGACCGCAAACAACTATCATCCCCCAATCGGAACGGCAAAGGCGCGGCCGACCCCTTCGGTCGACCGTTCCTGCGATTGCCTGTCGACGTCTCGGCCGGTCGAGCTCTCCTTCGTCAGCCCGGTTGCCGATCGCATCGACAAAGCGTCACTCGATGGCCGGCAGACCACCAGTCAGTTCGCCGCCGTCCACGACGACGCGACCACGCCTGATAACGGTGCGCTTGTGCGGGGTCAGCGCGACAGCTTCCGCCAACGTACGCGCCGGCACCAGCACCAGATCGCCGAAACAACCTTCGGAGAGGCCATAACCGCCGAGCCCGATGCCTTCCGCACCACCGAACGTGCAGACCTGGGCCGCATATTCGAGATCGACATCGTTGGCCATGCCATTGCGCTGCGCCAGATACTTCGCGCGCTCCAGCATGTCGCCATTTCCATACGGCTCCCAGGTGCCTTGAATACCGTCGGAACCGGAGGCGACGGTGAGACCGCTCGCGCGCATCAACCTTAATGGCAATGCAGGCGCCGATGGACTTCCTACGGTCATAACCGCGATACGCTCGGCAGCCAGCCGTTCGATCAACCCAACCTGCCGTGAGGCATCGAGCATCCCCAGGCAGTAGGCATGGCTTACCATGACGCGCCCTTGCAGCGACAAGGCGTGCGTGCGCTCGATGATGAGTTCAAGGCAAAATGCACCAAGATCGCCCGGTTCGTGCAGATGGATGTCGATCGGTTTTGCATGACGATCCGCAAGGGCGAAGATCGCATCGAGATGACGCACCGGATCGCGCTCGATGGAGGCAGGGTCGATACCGCCGACGATATCGGCGCCGGCGCTGATGGCCGCGTCCATCAACTCGAGCGTGCCTGCGCGCGGCAGCATGCCACTCTGCGGGAATGCCACGATCTGCACATCGACCAGATCACGCATCGACTCGCGCGTTTCGAGAACACCTTCGATATTGGCAATGCCGATCTCGGTATCGACGTCGACGTGGCTTCGGATGCTCAAGACGCCGTAGGCGAGCGTCTGCATGATCTGACGGGCAGCCTGCCGGCGGGCGTCGATGCCAAGTTCGCGCTTAGCGTTGCGGTCGGCCAGGATCCGGTCATTGCGGGTCGGGCCAACCCGGTTTTCGAACCAGTCCATGCCGATAAGTGTCTTGTCGAGATGCGTATGGGCCTCGACAAGCCCCGGCAGCGCGACATGCCCGGCCGCATCGATCTCGACGGCGGTTCGGGCGCGACCGGCCGCAACGAACCGGCCGTCACGGATGTATAGGTCTTCGAGGGGCCCGCCGAAGGGACGGGCATTGCGGATGAGTAGGTCTGCAGTCACCTTGAAATCCTCGTTTGTCCCAGTGCTTAACGACGCTCGCTTAGTCCGGCGCGGGCCATCGCGAGTTCAAAGGCGCGCAAGGCGCGATCCAGGATCGCGCCTTCGTCCTGACCAACAAGGCGCCGCCCGCGCATCAGAATTCGTCCGCCCACAATGGTGGTGTCCACGTCCGCACCGTTGGCGAAGCGCGCAAGGCGCTGCACCGGATCGTGCGGCGGCCAGAGATGGGGCTGACGCATGTTTACGAGGAGGATGTCGGCGCGCTTGCCGGCCTCGAGCGAGCCGAGCTCATGCTCCATCATCAGCGCGCGCGCCCCCTCGATCGTCGCCATCTCAAGCAGCTGCAGCGGCGGCAACACGGCATCGTCTGCGAAATGGCGCGCGTGGTAGCGGTGCGCCTGGAACAGGTTGCGAAACATGTCGAAAGGCCTATCGGGTGCCGCAGCATCGGTGCCGAGGGAAACCGTGACACCGTCCGCCATCAGTTCCGGCGCCGGGCACCGGCCGTATACCGACATCAATGCACTGGGATTGTGCGCAACCTTGGCACCGGTTCGTTTCAGGACTGCGCGGTCGGCCTCGGTCAGGTCTATGCAATGGGCAAGCAGCGATCGCTCGTCAAACAGGCCGAGGCGCACGTCATTGGCGGCGATGGACCCGTCGCGGTGTCCATCCTGGACCAGGAGGCATTCTCTTTCCCGCGCACGATCTCGGACCTTGCATGCAATTCTGTATACCGTTTCATCGCGCAATTCCTGCTCATCGAATACGGGCAGGGAAAAGACGACCTGCAGCCGCTCGTCACGTCCGGCCCAGGCATCGACCAACGCGGTGGCCACGTCGATTTGCCGGTCGGGGTCGACGACGATGTCGCTGTGGGACGTCGGCGTATACTGGCGATACACATGTTCCTGCCCGGGGCGGTTCGGCCCCACTGCCAGAACCTCCCGCACGCCCATGGCGGCAACCGAGGCGAGGTGCGCTTCGGCTGCTTCCGACGTCTCGCTGCGCATGATATCCGGGCCGCCGCCAAACAGCAGCGCCGCGGTCGTCGTGCCGCATTTGATCCTTTCTGCGGCCGACAGCGCCGCCTCCGCCGCCCAGAATTCAGGATCTGTCGCAGTTGCGTAGATACGGCCGGTCACGGACATCCAGTCCTCGGCCTCGCTTCCCAGCCCCTTGGTCAGCATATGTCCGGCATGGGCGTGCGTGTCGATCAATCCGGGCATTGCGACCATGCCGGCCGCGTCGATGCGCTCCGCATGCGTTTCTCCGGCAAGGCTTCCGTCACCGATGGCGGCGATGCGCCCATTCTCGACCAGAATATGGCCGCGATCGAGAACCCGCCGTCCCGAATCCATCGTGATGATCGTGGCATTTTCAATCAGTAGTGCGTTCGACATGGACGTTTCCCTCTCCGGCTGCCGGTTTTGGTGTTCTTTTTTGACAAAGCGCTACCAAATCGACTTTCGCCATCTTGATATTGTTTTCATCAGATGTACACTATTTATGGGAATATTCGTATCCAATAGCAAAGACAATATGTATACGTTGAACGGGAGAAACCAGTGAAAACCTCTATAAAGACCCTTCTGGCGGGACTCGCGCTTTTGGCGCCGCTGTCTGCGCCGGCATTTGCCGAAACGCTGCGGTGGGCCTCATCCGGCGATGTCATTTCCTACGACCCGAACGCTCAGGTCGACAGCTTCACCCAGAGCGTTCATCACATGGTTTTCGATCCTCTGGTGCGCCGCAACAAGGACCTGAAACTGGAGCCGGCGCTCGCCACGTCCTGGGAAGTCGTCGAGCCCACGCGCTGGCGCTTCAAGCTGCGCCAAGGCGTGAAGTTCCATGAGGGCCAGCCCTTCAACGCCGGCGACGTCGTGGCGACGATCCAGCGCCAGATCGATCCAGGCGCGCGCAACCGCGAAAACCTCTCCACCGTTGTCGGTGTCGAGAAGGTGGACGAGTATACCGTCGACCTCATCCTGCGCGCACCTTACCCGCTGCTCCTCAACGATCTTGCCGCCATCTACATCATGAGCAAGCCCTGGATGGAGGAACACGACGCACTGAAGCCGGGCAATGCCTCGACCGGCGTCGTCACCTATGCCAGCAACCATGCAAACGGCACGGGCGCCTTCAAGCTGAAGGCCTACGAGCCGGACTCACGCTCGGTATTCGAAGTGAACAAGGAGTGGTGGGACAAGCCGCAGCATAATCTGGACGAGGTGGAATTCCGCCCGATCGCCTCCGACGCGACCCGCGTCGCGGCCCTGCTGTCGGGCGAAGTCGACATGATTGCACCGGTTCCGTTGCAGGACGTCGACCGCATTGCCGCGACCGACGGACTGAAGGTCGTCGAAAACCCGTCGCTGCGCACCATCTTCTTCGTCTTCAGTTACCGGCCGGAACTGCATGCAACACCGGGACAGCCCAATCCGCTGCGCGATGTTCGCGTGCGCCAGGCACTTTGGCACGCGATCGATACCAACACGATCCAGAAGCGCCTGATGCGCGGCAAGTCCCGTACGGCCGGCATGCTTGTCGCACCAGCGGTGACCGGCTACGACGAAGACATCGATGTGCCGCTGCCTTACGACGTCGCCAAGGCCAAGGCGCTTTTGGCCGAGGCTGGCTATCCGGACGGCTTCAAGACAGGGCTCGCCTGCCCGAACGACCGCTATATCGCTGACGAACAGATCTGCCTCGCCGTTGCCTCCATGTGGGCGCAGATCGGCGTCCAGGCCAATGTGAGCGTCGAGAGCAAGACGACCTACTTCCCGCGGACCGACAAGGGCGAGTTCGACATCTATCTTCTCGGTTGGGCTTCGCTGCCGCCGATGGATGGCTTTAGTCCGCTGCAAGCGCTGCTCGCGACCAATGACGGCACCTTCGGCGGCAGCAACGCCGATGGGCTTTCCAATCCCGAAATCGACAAGCTAGCCTATGCTGCTTCGACGGAACTCGACGAAACCAAGCGCGTTGAAGACCTGAAGCAAGCCTTCCGCATCACCCATGATCAGGTGCTCTACCTGCCGCTGCACCAGCAGCCGGTCGCATGGGCGATGAGCAGCAAGGTCGACATGCCGCAGTTCCCGGACGAGTATGTCCGTCCGTGGTTCGCGCAGATCAAGAAGTAATCGGGATTTTTCCCAAGGCGCAGTCCCGGCAAGCGAAAGCAAGCCGGGACTGAACCGCAAACCGGGTCAACCCCTCCAGGACCGGCGACGGCACGGAGGATGCGGGAGCGCATAAACCCGGTGGCCGCCCTTTGGGCAAGATCGCTCCCCGTAAGGACTATCCGATGATCAGACTTCTTTCAGTCAGGCTGCTTCAGGCCATCCTCGTGATGGTCGCGGTGACGGCCATCGCCTTCGTCATGTTCCGCTTCGTCGGCGATCCCGTCGCCTCAATGGTTCGCGAAGGTGCAACCCAGGCGGAAAAGGACGCAGTGCGCGTCGCGCTCGGTCTCGACAAGCCGGTGCTGGCTCAGTTCGTCAAGTTCGTTGGTCAAGTGCTGACCGGCGACCTCGGCACAAGCTATCGCTACCAACAGCCTGTGACGACCCTGTTGCTCAGTCGCCTTCCCGCCACGCTGGAACTGGTGATCGTTGCCACCGTGCTGGCACTGTCGCTCGGCATTCCGCTCGGGGTGCTCTGCGCGCTGAAGCCGCACGCCTTCTTCTCGCGGCTGACCCAGTCAGCGACGCTTGTCGGCATTTCCATGCCCACCTTCGTCACAGGCCTGCTGCTGATCCTGGTTTTCGCAGTAAACCTGCGATGGCTGCCATCCTCCGGACGCGGAGATCTCGTCGATATCGGGTTCTGGCAGACCGGCTTCCTCTCGCTCTCGGGCCTGAAGTCGCTGATCCTGCCCTCGATCACGCTGGCATTGTTCCAGCTCACGCTGATCATGCGGCTGGTGCGCTCGGAAATGATCGACGTCTTGTCGTCGGACTACATCCGCTTCGCCTTCGCGCGCGGCCTGCCGCGGACCTACATCTATGGGCGGCTCGCGCTGCGCAACGCATTGATGCCGGTCGTCACCGTCACGGGCCTGCAGATCGGGCAACTCATCGCCTTCGCGATCGTCACCGAGACCGTGTTCCAATGGCCCGGCATGGGCCTGCTCTTCACGAACGCCGTCGGCTATCCCGACGTGCCGGTGCTGGCTGCCTATCTTCTGTTCGTGGGCTTCCTGTTCGTCATGATCAACATGATCGTCGACATTCTCTACACCTTCATCGATCCGCGCCTGAGGACACGATAATGGCTACGCAATCCCTGATGCGCCGACTTCCGCCGGTTTCCGTTGTCATCGCCAGCCTGGTGCTCGTCATCATGCTGACCCTCGTCATCTTCGCCCCGATGATCGCGCCGATGGACCCGCGCGACGTCGCCTCCTATTCGCTGATGGATATGGAAATTCCGCCAGCCTTCATGGAGGGCGGCGATTCCCGCTTCCTGCTCGGCACCGACAACCAGGGCCGCGATCTTGTCTCGGTCATCCTGTTCGGGCTTAGGATCTCCGTCGTCATCGGCCTCGGCGCAGTGGTCTTTGCAGCCGTGCTCGGCGTCGTGCTTGGCCTCGTTTCTGGCTTCTTCGGGGGCGTGGTCGATGGCATCGTGATGCGCATCGCCGATATCTTTGTCAGCTTCCCGACCATCCTCGTCGCACTGCTCATCAGCGGCATCGCCCGCGCGCAGCTCAGCGCCGAGACGATGCTCGCCTGGGCGCCACTGGTGCTGATCTTCTCCATCGCCATCAACGAATGGGTGCAATACGCGCGAACCGTACGCGCCTCGACCATGGTGGAGATCGCGCGAGACTATGTGCGCGCCGCCAAGGTCATCGGCCTGCCGTCGGCCCGCATCATGGGTCGCCACATCCTGCCGAACATCATGAGCTCGGTGATGGTCATCGCCACGATCAACCTCGCCGGCGCGATCCTGACGGAGGCAACGCTCTCCTTCCTCGGCGCAGGCATGCCGCCGACCTATCCTTCGCTCGGCACGCTGATCCGCATCGGCAACCAGTTCCTGTTCTCCGGTCTCTGGTGGATCGCGGTGATGCCGGCAACAGTGCTGGTCATCCTCGTGCTCGCCGTCAACGTGATCGGCGACTATCTGCGCGACCACTTCAACCCGAAACTGATGGCCCGATGAGATGACCGAAACAACGCGCCCCGTCCTCGATATCCGCAATCTCCGTGTCGAGTATCCGCTGGCCAACGGCGACACGCTTGTCGCCGTCAAGGACATCGATCTCACGATCCGACCTGGAGAAATCCACGCTCTCGTCGGCGAGTCCGGTGCCGGCAAGACCACCGTCGGCAACGCGCTGATGGGTCTGTTGCAGGCCCCCGGCAAGATCGCCGCCGGCTCGATCGTCATCGCCGGCAAGGAGATCAACCTGCGCACCGGCCGCACCGAAGGCATCGTGCCCGGGCGCGATGTCGGCGCGATCTTCCAGGATCCGATGACGAGCCTCAATCCGCTCTTCACGGTGGAAAGCCAGCTGTGCGAAGGCATGCTCACGCATCTGAAGCTCTCCTCAAGGGAGGCGAAAGCTCGCGCGCTGGAATTAATGAAGGCCGTTGGCATCCCGGAGCCCGAGCGTCGGCTCGGCAGCTACCCGCACCAGCTTTCCGGCGGCCAGCGCCAGCGCGTAGTCATCGCCACGGCACTCGCCTGCAATCCGCAGCTGCTCGTTGCCGATGAGCCGACGACAGCGCTCGACGTCTCGGTGCAGGCGCAGATCCTCAAGCTCATCCGGGATCTTGCCGACGAGCGGGGTGTCGGCGTGCTGCTCGTCACGCACAATATGGGCGTCGTCGCCGAGATCGCCGACCGCGTCACCATCATGCAGAACGGTGCGGTCGTGGAAAGCGGCTCGACGCGCGAGGTGCTGACGGCACCCAAAGCGCCCTATGCCCGCACACTGATCGCGGCCGTGCCGCCCATCGATACGCGCCTCGAGCGTCTGCCAGTGCCGAGTGAAGAAACGCAGGTGACACTTGACGCGCGCGCCACGGTGCGCCGTAAGAGCGCGAAGAGCGAGACCGGTAGCCGCGACGAGGTCGTGCTTTCCGTGCGCGACCTTGCCGTGGAATACGGCGGCCGTGGATTGCTTCGCAAGACATCGGTCTTCAAGGCCGTCAAAGGCGTTTCATTCGATGTTCGGCGTGGCGAGATTTTCGGCCTCGTCGGCGAATCCGGCTGCGGCAAGACCACCGTTGCCAACACCATCGCCGGTCTTGTCACCCAGAGCGCAGGCTCCATCGATTTTCAGGGCACGGCGCTTGGCGGCCGACGTGAAAAATCGATCCGCCAGTCCCTGCAGATGGTGTTCCAGGATCCCTATTCGGCGCTCAATCCGCGCCTGCGGATCAACGCCGCCATTGCGGAACCGATCCTGTTCTACAAACTCGCCGCCAATGCGGATGAAGCCAGGCAGGACGCAAAGACATTGCTCGAAGCGGTCGGTCTTCCTGCCGATGCCGGCGCACGCTTCGCGCACGCCTTCTCCGGCGGCCAGCGCCAGCGCATCGCCATTGCCCGCGCTCTGGGTCCGCGCCCGTCGCTGCTCATTTGCGACGAGCCGACCTCAGCGCTGGACGTCTCGGTGCAGGCACAGCTTCTCAATCTGCTGAAGGATCTGCGTGATCTCGCCGGGCTCTCCATGCTTTTCATCAGCCACGACCTCGCGGTGATCCGCCAGATGTGCGACCGCGTCGCCGTGATGAAGGCTGGGGAGATCGTCGAGCTCGCCGATACCGAAACCCTCTTCACCGCGCCCAAACACGAATATACCCGCGAGCTTCTCCGCCTTGCTCCCTCGGTCGAGCGCATCATGGGGCGGGAACTGGCTTCGGCGTAAGCGTGGATGGCAAGACCTTTGCGGACGTTCCGCGCCGGCCAAACCCCAACGGCATTGGCGACCTGTCGCGACATCCTTTTTAGCCTGCCGCTACCCCGGCTTGCGCCGGTGACCTCAGGGTATTTGCCCATCGCGAATGACCGACGCGCCACCGCGCAAGTGCCTCTTCGGGCCACAAACAAGAAGAAGACGTAAAGGAAATACCCGATCATGCCCAAATCAACCCAGCCCACGACGGGCCGCCAATGGATGCTGCTCATTCTCGTCGTGCTGGTCGCCGTCAATCTGCGGCCATTTCTCACCGCTCCGGGGCCTGTGCTATCCGAGATCGTCGCCGATACCGGCATGGGATATGGCAGCCTGGCCCTGCTGACATTGTTGCCGATGATGCTGATGGGCGTCGGTGCCTTCGTATCCCCCTCGCTGCAGGCCTTGATCGGCACGCGGCGCGGCATTCTCATCGCTCTCGTTGTGCTGGCTGCCGGTTCCCTGCTTCGGCTCGTCGCACCGGGCGGCATAGCGTTGGTGATGACGGCCGCCCTTTGCGGCGCCGGCGTCGCCTTTATCCAGGCGGCTTTCCCCGGGATCATCAAGGCCGAGTTTCCGCGCAGCATACCCGTGGTCACCGGCCTCTATTCCGCTGTTCTGATGGGCGGCGGGGCGTTGGGCGCGCGGCTGACACCATTCCTCGTCAGCGCCGGCTACGGCTGGCGCCCGGCCCTTGCCTGGCTCGCGGCACCGGCGCTTGTCGCTCTCAGTGCTGCGTGGCTGATCCTGTCGGATTCGCGCAGCGATCGCCCGGACACGGCGCTCACCGGCCGGCTGCTCCGCCGGCCCCGGACCTGGACGCTCATACTCGCCTTCGGTCTGGTCAACGCCGGCTACTCTTCCGCCGTCGCCTGGCTCGCCTCCTATTACCAGTCTCTCGGTTGGAGCAGCGGAGATAGCGGCAATCTCGTAGCGCTGATGGCGATCTGTCAGGCGGCTGCCGCCCTCGCCCTTCCGGTCTTGGCCCGCCGTAGCATCGATCGCCGCGCATTCCTGCGCCTGACGCTGGCGATGCAGGCAATCGGCTTTGCCGGTCTTGCGTTCCTGCCCCAGGCGGCGCCCGCGATCTGGGTTGGCCTGTGCGGTGCCGGCCTTGGCAGCAGCTTCTCGCTGGCGATCGTCACCGCCCTCGATCACTTGCCGCGACCGCAGGAGGCCGGCGTGTTGGTGGCGTTGATGCAAGGCGGCGGCTTCCTGATCGCGTCCCTCGGCCCCTTTGCCACCGCATTTCTGCACGACATCAGCGGCAGCTTCGCCCCTGGATGGACGTTGCATCTCGCCTGCGTCGTCGGCGTTTTCTTCCTGTACATGCGCTTCAACCCGTCACGCTATGCGCAAGCCATGCAGTCGCCAATCTGAGCGAAATATGGCTCTCGATAGGTTTCGACCCTTGGGCCCGCCTCGTGCGGGCTGACCGGAACACGAGAGGCATCACCTGGCGACAAGCCTTTTCGTTTTGCGCCCACCGCTGTTGCCTCGGGTCGATGCCAAATCACTAGACATCTCGCCGTTTTGTATGCAATTCGAGGAGACAATTGCTACGGCTTGGAGTGACCAGTATGGCAAAGAAAGAGAGCGAAGGCGGCGGCGGCCGCGCTCAGGCCGTTCATCGCGTCCTGAAACGCGCAATCCTTGATCAGGCGCTGTCTCCAGGATCGAAGCTGCCGGAAGATTCGATCGGCGAAAGGTTGGGTGTCAGCCGGACCCTGGTGCGCGAGGCGCTGGTCCGCCTTAGCGAGGAAGGGTTGGTGGAGTTGCGGCCGAACAGGGGCGCCGTGGTCGCGCGACCAACCCTTGAGGAAGGGCGCAATCTGTTCCTGACCCGAATGGCGCTGGAACGGCTGGTGGTCGAGACGCTTTCTGGAAAATTGACGAACGAGCAAATCGGCATTCTCTCGTCTCATATTGCAGCCGAGGAGGCGGCGAAGAAGGAGCGCGCTCCGTCGATCCGTCTGGCGGGCGAATTCCATACACTGCTGGCGCAGATGACGAACAACGCCAGCCTCATCCGCTACGTGAACGAACTGGTCGCCCGCAGTTCCCTGATCCTTGCGCTCTATGGCCGACCGCATTCTTCGGAATGCGCCGTGTCGGAGCACCAGGACCTTCTGGACAAATTGATCGCCGGCAAGACCGACGAGGCGGCAGCCCTCATGGCGCACCACCTCGATTCGGTGACGACCCGGGCTTTGCTTCCGACCGACGGGGACAGAAACATCAAGGAAGTGCTGTCCGCCTACGCCGTTGCGGAGGGCCTCGCCTAGGCGAAACGCGGTACTCCCGGAAGATATCCGGGAGCCTTGCGCAACACTCGGCGCGCGCGCCATTCCCTAAACATTCGCGCTGCCGGGCCATTTGCAACACTTCGACGTTCGGCACGAGGCAGACGCTGCTGCCTGGTGATGACGAACGTCGTAGCGGCATGTAACGCAGAGCTTATCAGGCTTCGCCAACCCCACCCGACACGAGACGCCCCTTGTGGAAGGTCGCGGTCCTGGCGGGCACGCGGGCCACGGCCTCTGCCGAGCAACTCGCCCCGACGAGCGTGAACGAGGCCTCATCGCCGACATTTGGCCAAGCGCGTTTGCCCTTATCGTCGAGGGGCAGGATGCCGCCAGTGGCGATAGACATGGACCGTGACAGGCGGAATTCGTCCGATCCACGATAAAGCTGCGCGTAGAGATATGCCTTTTCCAGCATGTCCCCGCTGCCGAATGGCGACCAGTGGTCGATAACGCTATCGGTTCCGGTCATGACGAAAACGCCTTTCTGCGTCAGCTGCGGCAAGGGCATCATCAGTCCACCGATCGGCACCGTCGAGGCAATCGAGATCTTCTGTTCCGCCAGGCGTGTGGCCGTCTCTTCCAGGGCCTCCGGAGCCAGTGTGGTCAGCGCGAAGGCGTGGCTGATCGTCACTTTGCCGCGCAGAGCGGGATTCTTCTCGACGGTATCGATCATGTAGTTGACCGCTGCCACGCCGGCGGGGCTCGTTTCGTGCAGATGAATGTCCACCCCTTTGCCGGTATCCAGCGCGATCTGGAACATGGCGTCGAGCGATTTTTCCATGGCGCCGTCGACATTCGTCGGATCCAGGCCGCCGACATACTGAACGCCCATCTGCATGGCTTCACGCATCAGACCATCGACCTTGGAGTGAAGCAGTCCGTGCTGGGGGAAGGCGACGATTTCACACACGAAATCATCACGATGGTTTTCCAACGCCTGCTGCAGGTGTTCGAGGCTCTTGAGGCCGCTAACCGGGTCGATGTTGCAATGGCTGCGCGCGACCGTGCTTCCCTTGGACTGCAGGAGGGCGATCAGGCCCTCGGCGCGCTCTCGCGAGGTCGGCAGCAACTGAGGAAGCAGCTTCTCCTCGAGAGCGATCATATCCATGATGGTTTTGCCCTGACGCGGGCGCGGCGCCTGCCATGGGCCACCATAAAACGTCTTATCGAGATGGATGTGCATATCGCGCATCGTCGGCAGCAACAGTTGCCCGTGCGCCTGATAGCGCGGCACACCTTCGGGCAGGTTCGCATTCTGCGCATGCAAGGCGACAATCGCGCCGTCCTTGATCTCCAACGCGTAGAGCGCAGTCCGTGTGGCGACAACGATATCGCCGTCATACACGAACCCCTCCTCCAACCGCACGCCGGTCAGGATATAGTGGCGATCCGCGAGCGTCTTGGTGTTCGCCTCGCCGGCGCTCTTACCGGCGCTGGCCGATGCCTCGCGAACCGCTCCGCCAGACAACCCGGCGACAGCGCACGCCGTTGTGAGCGCCCCGGTCCGGCTGAGAAAGGTCCTGCGGCTTTGCGGTAGCATCTGTTCCAACATCGTTGCGTTGCCTCATCATGGATTGGGTCAGGGCTGCCAATCTACCGAACGGCGCCACCGCATGGCAGCGACATTTACCAATGCTGGCTATTCGATTTGCCAATGCAAGCGGGCGGCCACGCAGCGATCGCGAATGACAAAGGGGTGGACGCCTCCCCTCTGTCGCTACCTCCGCAGCTCACAATATTCGATGAGGCGTTCCGCCAGCGCCAGTGCTGCGGGGCCAGCATCGTCGCGGTAAAACAGCGCCAGTTCAAAGTCATCGACGGATGGCAGACGCTCGGCAGCGCCCAGCACGCGGTGGGAAGGCAGACGGCAGCTCGCAGGCAGCAGACTGACACCAAGCCCGGCAGCCGAGGCGGCGGCAAGCGCTGCGAGACTGGCGCTGCTGTAGCTGATGCGCCAGCGGATGCCGAGAGTGTCGAGCGCCTGACATAATTCGTCGCGGTAGAGGCCGTTCAGCGGGAACACAGCCAAAGGCACCGGCACCTGTTCGATCGCCGGGCGCACGAGACTGTCCAACCACAGCAACGGCTCCGGCCTTGCCGCGCGCGGCTGTTGCTTGCGGCGCTGCTTGACAAGAATAAGGTCGAGCTCCCCGTCCCGATAGGCGAGTTGCAGATCGGCGCTGAGCCCGCTCGTCACGTCCAACCGCAGGTGCGGATGCTGGCTATTGAAAGACGCCAGCAGGTCGGCCGTCGGCACCATGAAATCCTCGGGCATTCCCAAGCGAAGCACGCCGTCACGCCATGGGCCCGCCAAGGCGTCATGCGCCTCTTCGTTCAGCGCGATGATGCGGCGCGCATAGCTCAGCAACTTGACGCCTTCCTCCGTCAATTGCACCTGATGTGATGAGCGCTCGAAAAGCGCCTTCCCGAGCATTTCCTCCAGTCGGCGAATTTGCTGACTGACTGTCGATTGGGAAAGGTTCACCCGCTCGGCTGCGCGGGTGAAGCTGTTGCTTTCGCAAATGGCCACAAAGCTGAGCAACAGCTGGGGATTGAACATGGGATAGCGGTTCATTCGTCCCCCAAATGCGCTGGAGCCGGTTGCGGCGAGGATGACGGCATCGCCGCGCCGTGCGATCACCAAACGGTCCAGATCACGCGTAGCACCAAGATTGAATGCGTTGCATTTATTATCTTGTATACAATCTGCATGCAAAGGGAAAAGCACAGGCTTCACTGGGCGACGACCGCCAGCTCGTCCCTGAACCGACCGGCGAAACCCTAGGGTCGCCAGATCTGCGCCCGATCGCCGCGTTTGGAACTGAAAAATCGGTTCCTGCATCTCGCACCCCGGTCCATTCGCTAACGCAATGGTTTCCATCGGTTTTCTTAATTTCCGAACAGCCGAAAACATCCCTATAGGCGAGGCCATGTCGCGCTCTCCGGTCGCGAATTGCGCAATGCGGTAGCGGCGAACATCGCATTGGCACCCCAGACGCCGCAACGAGCAGCTGCCTCTCGAAGAAGAGGTCTAGCCCGAGGGCGAACAGCCGCCTGGAAAGGTGCAATGTGATGACGCACGAACTGGACAGCGCAGCCCGTTCCGACACGATCCCAAGCGAGCGCTCCTCCACATGCGCGCCTCATGTCGGCTTCCTGGCCAGGATCGCGTCATCTCTTCTCCTTTATCCAGGGTATCGAAGGCTCTGGATATCCAACCTTTTCTTTTTCGGGGGCCTCTGGACGCAGACGCTCGTGCTCGGCTGGCTGGTGTTTGAGACCACCCGCTCGGAGTTTTCCGTCGCCCTCTTCACCGCGGCAAGACTGGGACCGATGATGCTTGGTCCCCTCGCAGGCGTGATCTCGGACCGCTTCGACCGGCCCCGGCTGCTTTTGGCTGCGTCCGGCTGGGCCTTTGCCGTCCTCAGCGTGACTGCGCTTCTCGTGGCCCTGGACAAAATATCCTTCTGGGGCCTGGTCTTTGGGGGCTTCTGCATTGGCCTGGCGCAATCCCCATCCCAGCCGGCACGTTTCGCGCTGGTCGCCGATCTCGTCGATCGCGAGAAGCTCAGCAACGCGAATGCTCTGAACTCGCTTGTCCTGAGCTTGACGCAGATGGTCGGGCCGGCGCTCGGAGGAACGATGATCGTGGCATTCGGAGCTGCATCAGCGCTCGCCATCTCCGCCGGCTGGTATCTCGTTTCGTTCGTAGCGCTCTGGCCGATGAGGAACCTGAAGAGCAGCCGGCAACCAGATCGAGAAGAAGGCTTTGTGAGTCTTGTCGCGGCAGGCTTTCGCACCATCTCCGGGAACGTCCTCCTCCGGTCTGTCCTGG
Organism: Ensifer sp. CCNWLY38; assembly: GCF_037120565.1. Taxonomy (NCBI): domain Bacteria; kingdom Pseudomonadati; phylum Pseudomonadota; class Alphaproteobacteria; order Hyphomicrobiales; family Rhizobiaceae; genus Ensifer; species Ensifer sp. CCNWLY38. The sequence continues at coordinate 69,537 of NZ_JBBBBO010000014.1, read as the reverse complement.
GCGTCACGTTCTTGGCCAATATTCTGTTGTGGCCGATCTACCAGGGCTTCATGCCGGTTATCGCTAGGGAACATCTGGACCTGACGCCACAGGGGCTCGGCCTGTTACTGACATGCGCCGGCACCGGCAGCCTGGCCGGGGCTCTCGTCATCGCCAGTCTCGGAGACTTCCGCTACAAGGGCGGCCTTTTCCTGATTGGCACGGCGATCTGGGGCGGACTATGGGCGACCTTCGCTCTGTCGTCCTCGGTGCCTCTGTCGTTTGTTCTCATGGGGCTCATCGGACTGTCGGCGTCGCCGTTCGGTATCCTGCAGACCACGCTCATGCTCATGATGACCGAACCGCACGTGCAGGGACGCGTGATGGGCATCCAGGAATTGACCATCGGCGTGATGCCGGTTTCGAGCCTGGTGCTCGGCTCGGCGGCAGAAATCATCGGCATTGCCAATGTGGCGCTGATCAGCGGGACGCTGCTGGCCGTTTCACTTGCGATCTTGGCTCTGCGCGTTCCGGAATTGCTACGCTACAGCGGCCACAATAGCTGAGCGCGCCAACAGAAGCCCACCCTCGCGATGGAATGTCGTTTTGCCCGCTTAACGGGATGAGCGGCTTGCAGCCTCCACAAACGCGTCAAATACGCGGGCGCCCGGATGGCTTCCGGCGTCCAGCAATTCCGGGTGCCATTGCATCCCCATGGCAAAAGACTGCGAGCCGATCTCGATTGCTTCGACGACACCATCGGATGCTCGGGCCGTGACGGTCACCGCGCCGGATACCTCCACAAGCGCCTCTCGATGAAACGTGTTCACGGCGAATGTTTCCGCGCCGAAGATTTCAGCCATTCTGGTGCCGGCGACGACGCGCACGTCGTGCGACACGTTTGCCTGGTCATGATTGAGGGATTCCGGCCACGACGAGTGGACATCCGAGACCATACGGCAGCCGTTGAGGCACCCGAGCATCTGCATGCCATTGCAGATGCCAAGCACCGGTTTGTCACGCGCAAGGAACCCTTCCATCAACGCCATATCGACGGCAAGACGATCAGATGGCGGATACCGGGAATGGTCTCCTTCCACGTACCAGCCCTTCGGAAAGTTGATACGGCCACCGACGCTCAGGAACCCGTCAAACTCCGCGACGACCTGGTCAACGAGATCAGGAATGTACGGGATACCGAAGGCAAAAGCGCCGGCACGGCGGATCGCGGAGAAGTAATTCTTCGAGGTATCATAACGCCCGCCACCTGAGCTGGTGTTCTCATCCATGATCACGGCGATCTTCGGCATGCGGTCCATTGGTTTCATCCCAGATTCCAGAAATTCTACGTCTATTTATCCCGTCCGGATCGCGCAGGCAGTCGTTTTCATGCCGACACCACATCTATCTTCGAACGAGACGTCGCTGATGGCGCTGCACGGACTAGGCAGACCTGACGAGCATCACCGGCTTTACCAACCTCAACTCTCTCCCTCGTACCGCCAGCACATCGCCGGGAACAGTCCTCGTCTTGCGGCGTTTCCTGTTCCACCGGTGCTTTCGGACGCTGGACCGCACGAGAGGACCTGGATCGTAAAGATCACAGGTCAGAGCAGAGGGTAAAAGACGATATGGGTTTGGTGCAACTCGGCCGGGCTCGCCTTGCGTTGGTGCTTCCACGGCATCGCGAACTCTTGCGCATGACAAAGAACCAACAGCTCTACGACCTCTTCGAGGCCTATGCGCGCGAGTCGATGATGCTCGACGGTCTTTTGCGGGAACTTCCGCGCCGAGAGAAACAAGTATCCGAACATCAGCAAATCTGCCTGGACCTGCAGGCCGACGTGGTAACGCTGCTGACGCGGCTCGCAGAGCCGCTCAAACCGGGAGCGTTGTAACCGCGACACCCCGGAGGCGCCGTGCCCCACGCTTCACGCTTTTAAGCGACCAGGAAATCGTCTGTTCCTCCTTCCAGAGCCTCGGCTCGGAATTCGCCCCGAAGGCCTCCTGACCTGAGCCAAACGAGTTCCTATATTACAGTTCCGTCGTCGGCGGCTCGTCCCGTGAACGGAGTTGAGACCAAGGCGCATTATCAACCGGAGGAATTCTGGATGACCAAGAGAGCTGTTCTGGCCGGTGGATGTTTCTGGGGGATGCAAGACCTGATCCGCAGGCTTCCCGGCGTCACCGATACGCGCGTGGGCTACACCGGTGGCGACGTGCCCAATGCGACCTACCGCAACCACGGCACCCATGCCGAGGGCATCGAAATCCTCTTCGATCCGGAGAGGATCAGCTATAGGCGAATTCTGGAGGTCTTCTTCCAGATCCATGACCCGACCACGAAGAACCGTCAGGGCAATGACGTCGGCATGTCCTACCGCTCGGCGATCTACTACGTCGACGACGAGCAGAAGCGAATTGCCGAAGATACCATTGCGGACGTGGAAGCATCAGGCCTGTGGCCAGGCAAGGTCGTGACCGAAGTGGAGCCCGTGGGAGATTTCTGGGAGGCCGAGCCGGAGCACCAGGACTACCTGGAGCGCTATCCCAACGGCTACACTTGCCATTTTCCGCGCCCGAACTGGGTTCTGCCCCAGCGGTCGGCGGCGGAGTGATGGTTCTGGCAGATGTGCCTGAGCTCCCCGTGTCATGCATGGGGTCTGTGGTCGTGGGGATGCCGGACAAAGCTTGGGCCCAACCGGGTCGGATGGGCCCTCATTCGGAAGCATAACTTTTGATGCGGTAGTTGCTTGGGGGTGACACGGGTCTGATTACTCCCGCCCGTGCTTCCCGATCGTTTTTGTTGCCGCCGCTAGCACGCCTTCCTGCAAACGGCTTCATCGGCAAGAATGGCGGCGGCCTCGTTCAGCAAGACGTCCTTTGCGTTCTTGCGGGCATTCTCGATGGCAATGTCAGCACTCAGGCTCCGCTCGTTTGCATTGAGACCATCATCTCCGCCAGTATCGTCGCCGTCGCCTGCTTGCGCGCGAGCCTTCCGTCGACTTTCTCGCTCAGCCTGTTCTTTGCGACGTTCGGCTTCATTGAGGGAAACCGTACCCTTCTCGCGCTGCGCCTTCAGATCCGCAATGTCTTTCAGCAAGCGCTGGTAGTCCGGATCGCTGTCAACCCGCGCTTCATGGCGGCTTTGCAGTTTCGGCAGCAGCGTCATTACGGTGTCGGCGGGCGCATATTTCGCGGGCTTGATCTGCGCCCATGGCAGGGCGTTGTCGTAGCTGGTCTCGCCAAAGGTTTTCGGGTCGGAAAGGCTTGGCAGGCTGATATCAGGGGTTACGCCGCGCAGCTGCGTTGTGCCGCCGTCGATCCGGAAAAACTGGGCAATCGTCACCTTGAGCTCACCGAATTCGGGTTTGCTGTTGCGAACCATCTCGTCAAGATTGACGACAGCTTGAACGGTGCCCTTGCCGAAGCTGGGTTCGCCAATGATCACACCACGGCCGTAATCCTGGATTGCCGCAGCAAAGATCTCCGACGCCGACGCCGAGCCACGATTGATCAGGACACCCACGGGGCCCGTCCAGACGGGGTCTGAAAAATCGGCGCTTCTTACTTCGACCTTACCGTCACTGCCGCGCTGCTGGACGACCGGACCGTTGCCGATGAACAGGCCGGTCAAGTCAATCGCCTCGTCCAGTGAACCGCCGCCATTGTTGCGCACGTCAATGAGAACACTGTCGACTTTTTCCCGCTTGAGTTCGTCGAGAAGCTTTCGGACATCGCGGCTCGCGCTTCTATAGTCCTTGTCGCCTTTGCGTCGGGCTTCAAAATCCTCATAGAATGCCGGCAGCGTAATCACCCCGATCTTGCGCGTGGCGCCGCCTACTTTCACGTTGAGAATGGTCTTCTGGGCGGCCTGCTTTTCAAGGCTGATCTTGTCGCGCACCAGAGTGACGACGCGGTGGGTGGCATCCACCCCGGCATCGGCGGGCAGGATGTCCAGGCGCACCACGGAGCCCTTCTTCCCGCGTATCAGTTGCACGACTTCATCCAGGCGCGTGCCGACCACTTCCTTGATCGCCCCGTCCTTGCCCTGACCAACACCGGTAATGCGGTCTCCGACCGCAAGCTTGCCGGACAGCTGAGCCGGCCCGCCGGGCACGAGCTCGCGGATCGTCGTGTAATCGTCGCGTTCCTGCAGCACCGCACCGATACCAACCAGGGAAAGCTTCATGGCGATGTTGAAATCGGCCGAAGCGTTCGCGCCGAAGTAGTCGGTGTGCGGGTCGACCGACGTTGTGTAGGCGTTCATGAACGACTGAAAAACGTCATCGCTCTTATACTTGTAAGCGCGATCGAGAGCGTTTGTGTACCGCTTGGCGAGCGTTTCGCGAATAGCCGCGTCGGTCTTGCCGCCCAGTCTCAGCCGCAACCAGTCGCTTTTTACGCGCTTGCGCCAAAGGTCATTGCTCTCGGCTTCCGACTGCGGCCAAGGCGCGTTTTCGCGCAGTACCGGATAGTCTTCCCGCGTGCTGAAATCGAAGTCCTGCTTGAGCAAGTCGCGCGCGTAGCTCATGCGGTCGACAACGCGCTTACCGTACACGTTGAAGATTTCAAACGGGATCTTCAAATTCTTCCGCCGGATGGCATCGTCGATCTCGCTGCGGTCGGACATGAACCCGTCGATATCCGCCTGCAGGAAAAGCACGCGATCCGGATCGAGGGATTTGATGAACCGATCCATGATCTTGGCCGACAAATCGTCGTCGAGTTGGACCGGCTTGTAGCTGAAACGCGTGAGAAATTTTGCACTCAACTGCGCCGCTTGTGCCTGTTGCTTCAGCGGCTCCAAAACAGGAGGTGGCGCGACTTCAGCATAGGCGGACTGTACGATTGCAAGAAATGCACCAAGGAAGACGTATGATATGCGCATTCAGCGTTGATCCAATTCTTAATGCCGAGTGTCGATGCCAATCTAGGTGAAGCAATTATGGTTTTTTGGCAACCGGGTGGATCATCAGCGGCCGTTCTTGCGACCGAAAGACCGTTCAATTGACAGTGAGGCTGGCCCCGCCGCCGTCAGAATGACCTCCACGCCATCCGAAAAACCTCCTATGATGGCCGTCCGCCCAAAAGCTTTCCGGAGGATCCAGATGATCCGGCTCGAACCACCGCTACGCGTTGCAAGCGAGGCAGATGCGAAGGCGTTGGCCGATCTCGTCAACTTCGCGGGCGAGGGTTTGCCCCTGTACATCTGGGAGGGGCTTGCAAAGGACGGGCAGGATCCATGGGACGTTGGTCGCGCCCGACAAATGCAAAGGGTGCGCGAAGGCCAGATTGTGGTCGTGGACTTCGGGGGTGGCGCCGTAGCAAGCCTGACTGGTTACCCGATTGGATCGGAGCCCGAGCCAATCGCCGATGATTTCCCCGCCCTGTTCCGGCCGCTGCAAGAACTGGAAAACAAGGCACTCGACAGCTGGTATGTCAATGTACTGGCCTGCTATCCCGAGTACCGAGGGCAAGGGCTTGGCTCACGCCTGCTCAGTCTGGCAGAAGAGATAGCGCGGGATCAGGCGCTCCGCCGGATGAGTGTCATCGTTGCCGACAACAATGTCGGTGCCAGACGACTGTACGAGCGCAGCGGCTACGAGCAGGTAGCAACGCTCGCCTGTGTCAGGGACGGCTGGAAGGGCGATACGGAAAACTGGGTGCTTCTGATGAAATCGCTTCGTCCATCGGATGGCTGATGAGTCCTACTGCCCTCGGGCTCGGAACATTCCGCGCTGCGGTCATGAGACCAAACGAGGCACCTAATCGACACGCTAAAATCGTCGCGCCACACGCGCTGAGCCGCAACAGATCGCATCCCGAATCACGCCGGCGCGACCGTGAGTTCCTCTCTCGTGTGGTCAATCCGAGGGGTCTCGACCCGCTTTTCTGGTGCCCCCCTTCATTAAGCGAGTTCACGTTTTGAAATGAACGGTCACGCAATATGACTTCCTATTCTAGACCAATGTGGTCATGTGACGCTCAAAGTTCGTCCGAGTCACCCCTCGACGACTAACGGACCAAAGAGCTGACAGTATGGAAAACCCGATCGCATTGAACCGTCTTGCCGAAAACAGCGTCTTTCGCAAAGGAGATGTTTTCGTCCTCTTCGGCGAGTTGTTCGGTCGCGGATACGCGACTGGCTTGCTCGACGAAGCCCGGCGGGCTGGCATGGAAATTGTGGGGATCACGGTCGGACGGCGCGATGAAAACAACGCGCTGCGGCCTCTGGACGCCGAGGAACTCTCCGCCGCCGAAGAGCGGCTGGGCGGCAAGATCATCAACATCCCTCTGATGGCGGGCTTCGATCTCGACGCTCCGGCCGGCGGCCCAACTGCGACCGATCTTCTCGCGGACATGACGCTGGAGAGCTGGCAGGACGACAAGCTCGACTGGGACTACATCAAACAGTGCCGGGACATCGCCACCGCGCGGTTCACGAATGCGCTCAAGCAGGTCATGGCCGTTCTCGACGGAATGATCGCCGACGGCCGCAACGTCTTTTTCGCCCATACAATGGCCGGGGGCATCCCGAAGGCGAAGGTCTTCCTGGTTATTGCCAATCGAATCTACAAGGGTCGTGGTGCCCGCCACATGTCGTCGCAAGCCCTGCTCGACAGCGATATGGGCAAGCTCATCCTGCAGAATTTCGACGAAGTCTCCGCAATCACGTTCCGACATCTCATCGACTTCAGCACGGCGATCCGGGAGCGCATCGAGGCATCGGGCGGTCAGGTCCGCTATACGGCCTATGGCTACCATGGAACGGCCGTCCTGATCGACGGCGGCTACCGTTGGCAGACCTACACCAACTACACGCAAGGCTACGCCAAGATGCGGCTCGAAGGCTTCGCGCAGGATGCCTGGACCGCGGGTATCAAGGCGACCGTCTATAACTGCCCCGAAATCCGGACCAATTCGTCCGACGTATTCACCGGCATCGAGCTCCCACTGATACCGCTTCTGCTTGCCTTGAAGAAAGAGAACGGCGGCCAATGGGCAGAGTACCAGTGGCAGGCCTGCCAGCAGCTTCTGGCAGACGGCTTCACGATGAACGATGTGTTCCAGAAGATTACCGACATGCAGGCCAATGAAGTCATGCGTCCGTTTTACGACTTCTCGGCGTGGCCCATGGCGAACAGCCAAGCGCAGTCCGATCTGACCATCGGCACGTCCAACGAAATCACGCAGATGCACCGCGACGGCAAGGCCATGATCAGCGACCACCTGAGTGCCCTGGTGGTGGAGGCGACGGGGCAGCTTATCTTCGGCGCGTCTTCAGAACCGTCCGGTCCCATCCAGTGGCTCAACCACGATATCGTCGCGCGCCGGCTCAACGCTTCCCACATGCAATGGAAATCGCCGTCGATCGCGGAAGGGGCGCAAGACTCTCAGCTCGAAGTGGCCTGAAAACGTCCCAGCCGCATGCGCGGCAACAATGCGTGCTACGCGACCACCAACTCCGCATTCCCCGTCACGGCCTCCCCAATTTCAGCCGCGTCAAAACTATGCTTGCGGAAGACGTCGAGCACCTCCGATGCTGAAGATCGCGATCAGGCGACGAGCAGACCGCCGCTCGTCTGCGGATCGCATAGCAACGCCTTGTCGATCGTTCCCATCTCGCGAGAAAAGACGACCTCCTGTCCGTAACTCGCCCAATTGCGGCCCGAGGCACCCGTGATGAAGCCCGCGCCGGCGAGGTCGCGGGCTCCCTCCAGCAAGGGCACAGCGGACCAGTCGATCCGCAACTGACAGCCCGAGCCTCTCGCCATTTCGAGAGCGTGACCGGCAAGGCCGAAACCCGTCACGTCGGTCATGGCGTGGACATCGGCAAGACGCGCGAGATCGGGCCAGGTGTGTTGAGGCGCGTCGTGCTTTCGATCATGCGGGCGTAGCCGGCCTCGTCGAGCGCACCTTTTTCAAAGCGGCGGAAAAGATGATGACGAAGCGCAATGACATCAAAACAATTTCCCATGGAAGAAACTATACAATCGTATAGCAACGATCTTGCGACGCGGCCGCTTCCGGTTATTCTGGGCTTCGGCGGCCTCGGCCCCCTCAATCAAAGTTCTAATCGTGGTAGTAGCGATGTCCCGAGACCCCCGCTTCGATATTCTCTTCGAACCCGTCAAGATCGGCCCGGTCACGGCGCGTAACCGCTTCTACCAAGTGCCGCACTGTTCCGGCATGGGGTACCGTTATCCCAACGCAGAGGCCCACCTGCGGGGCATGAAAGCCGAAGGCGGCTGGGCGGTCGTCTCCACCCAGGAAGCGGAAATCCATCCAACCTCGGACCTGACGCCGGCCAACGAAGCCCGTCTTTGGGACGAGGGTGACCTGCCCGCGCTCTCGGCCGTCACCGAACGCATCCATCACCATGGCGGCCTGGCGGCCATCCAGCTCGTGCATAACGGCCTGCATGTCGCCAATCGCTTCAGCCGGATGATCCCGCTTGCTCCGTCGCACGCCATCAGCGACAGCCTCGACCCCGTCCAGGCGCGTGCCATGGACAAGGCCGACATCGCAGACATGCGCCGCTGGTATCGCAATGCCGCATTGCGTGCCAAGAGAGCCGGTTTCGACATCATCTATGTCTATGCCGGCCACGACATGAGCGTGCTGCAGCACTTCCTGTCGCGCCGCCACAATGATCGCAGCGACGAATATGGCGGTTCCTTCGAAAACCGGCTGCGGCTATTCCGGGAGATTCTGGAGGATACCCGCGAAGCGATTGGCGATACCTGTGCATTGGCCGTGCGCCTCGCTGTCGACGAACTGATGGGCCCATCCGGTATTACCAGCGAAGGCGAAGGCAAGGACATCATCTCCGCGCTCGCCGATCTTCCCGACCTATGGGACGTCAACCTTTCGGACTGGTCCAACGACAGCCAGACGGCCCGCTTCTCCGAGGAAGGCTACCAGGAGCCCTATATCCGCTTCGTCAAATGCGTCACGACCAAGCCAGTGGTCGGCGTCGGGCGCTATACCTCACCGGACAGCATGGTGCGGGTGATCCGCCAGGGTATTCTCGATTTCATCGGCGCGGCGCGCCCGTCGATCGCCGATCCCTACCTGCCGAAGAAAATCGAGGAAGGACGCATCGACGACATCCGCGAATGTATCGGCTGCAACATCTGCACGTCCGGCGACAATACCAACGTGCCGATGCGCTGTACGCAGAATCCGACAATCGGCGAAGAGTGGCGCAAGGGCTGGCACCCGGAGATTATTGCATCGTCACCGGCACCCGAGCCGGCGCTCATCATCGGCGGCGGCCCGGCGGGGCTCGAAGCAGCGCGTGCTCTTGCCCAACGCGGCGTCGACGTCGTGCTCGCCGAGGCGGGTGGAGAATGGGGCGGACGGGTCGCCCGCGAATGCCGGCTGCCAGGGCTTGCGACCTGGGGCCGCGTGCGCGACTGGCGCATCGGGCAATTGAGCACACAGGTGAATGCCCAACTCTACCTGCACAGCCCGCTGAGTGTCGAAGACGTTCTGCAATACGGCATGCCTCATGTCGCGATTGCCACCGGCGCGAACTGGCGATGCGACGGCGCCGGCCGCACCCACCGCCTGCCCCTCGAATTCCTTGCGGAAGGCGCCATCGTTTCGCCCGACGCCCTTCTTGTCGACGGCGCCGCGGCCGTGTCCGTCGACGGTCCGGTCGTTATCTTCGATGATGATTGCTTCTATATGGGCAGCGTGCTTGCCGAAATGCTGGCCAGGGCTGGCCGGGCCGTGACCTTCGTGACGCCCGAAGCCCAGGTTTCGCCGTGGAGCAAGAACACGCTGGAACAGGGACGGGTGCAAAGACGTCTCATCGAACTCGGCGTGGAGATCATTCCTGCCATGGCGCTTGCCGGGCGCACGAAGGACCGGCTCGAGCTTTCCTGCGTCTATAGCGGAAAGACGCGGCAAATCGACTGCGCCACACTCGTCCCGGTCACGGCTCGGCTGCCCGATGAAACCTTGTGGCATGACCTGAATGCACGGGAAGCGGAATGGGCCGATGCGGGGATCAAGACTGTTGTCCGGCTAGGCGACTGTCTGGCGCCCGGTCTGATCGCCGCCGCCGTCTATTCGGGTCACGAATATGCCCGAACCTACCAGGAGCAGGTCGACAGGGATTGTTCTCCCTTCCTGCGCGAAGACATAGCAGTGCTTCACGAGAGGTTGGGTGGCTGGAACCGATAGCGGGCGCGCCGGTGCGCGTTGCCGTCAGCACAATCATCGCACTAAAGCTCGACGTTCGAGCTGCAAATACGCGCCTGCCGGTTTGTGCGCATACACGATCCTGAAGGCAATCCGGTTGAACAATGGGAACCGGCGATCCCCTTAGTAGTCGTGAACCGTTCGCCACCCATGCGCAGATAGCCGAGGGGAACCGTCCATATGGTTTCCCTCTAGACCTTGGAATGCCGCCCACTACTTCTTCAGTTTGGCACGCCTGAAAATGGTATCGGGCCCCGCCCCTTCGCATTCTCCGCCGCAAGGATCTGCGGTTCGGATTTGCGCTTCCCCCCCTCAATCCAACGTATTTTCACCACGCAAGTTGGAGGACTTTCCATGGCCACTGCCCAATGCACGTGTGGCGCTCTTAGACTGACGTTTGGTGAACCGCCGCAATTGACCGCGCTATGTCACTGCTTGGCTTGCCAGCGAAGAACTGGCGCGCCATTCAGCGCCAACGCGTTTTACTCTGTCGACTGCATCGAGATTTCCGGAGCATCTACGGAATTTGTTCGCACTGCTGACAGCGGGCGTAATGTGCGAATGTATTTTTGCCCAACATGCGGTTCCACCGTCTTTTGGAAGGCCGACGCCGCACCGTCCTGGATCGGGGTGGCGGTCGGCTCATTTGCCGACCCGACATTCGCGCCACCTGCCCTGTCAGTGTTCGAACAGTCGAAGCACAAGTGGGTGCAGCTTGACGAGAAGGTCAGGCATTTCAAAGGCCTACCGACCGGCCAAGACTAGTGGCCCGCTGAAGAGCGTGTCGAGGCGTGCGTGAGAGCGAGCATGGTTGCGCGCCCTCCCGGCCCCCGTCGCCGTCACACTTGGCTTTGGATCCACTGTAGGAACTTGCGGATCGCCTTCTCGCGCCCGCGCCGCTCCAGGTGCACGAGATACCATCCGCCCGGCTGCATGACATCCGAGGCCAGCGGGGCAACGAGCGTACCGTTGGCAATGTCTGCCTCGACCAAGAACTGCGGCACGACCACCACACCTTGTCCATTGGCGGCCGCCTCTATCGCGAGCAGATTGCTGTCAAAAAGCGGCGAGGATTTTTGGGAGAGGCCGGTCGCTCCCACGCTGGCCGCCCAGGTTGCGGCATCCTCCGCTGTCCCGCTGACCGACAGAAACGAGAAATGCCTGAGGTCTTCGGGCGACTTGATGACCTTGGCGATGGCCGGTGAGCAGACGCCGACGAGGCGTTCGCGGCGGAGCACCGTGTACGCAAGGTTCGCGCGGTTCGGCGCCCGCGTGTAGATGAAGCCGATATCGGCGCGGTCGGGGTTAAACTCCCAATCGAGTAGGCTTGCGTCGAGATTGACGGCAATCTCGGGCGAGGCCTCCTTGAAGGTCTGCAGGCGCGGTATCAGCCATCGGACGGCGACGGTGACATAGACCTGTACGGTTAGCGAGGCCGGCGTGTTCGTTTGGCGGATGAGGTCGGTGGCGAGCGCAATCTTGTCGAGCGCATCCTGCACGACGGGAAAGTAGACCGCTCCGTCCCGGCTCAGTTCCACACGACCGGGAAGCCTGAGAAACAACGGAGTGCCGAGATTGCGCTCGAGCGAAGCGACCTGGTGGCTGATGGCCGATTGCGTGACGCGCAACTCTTCTGCCGCCGCCTTGAAGCTCATCAGTCGCGCCGCGGCTTCAAACGCCCGCAGCGTCGTCAAGGGAGGCAATGTGCGGCGGACCATGCTCTCAAATCCACATGAATTTTGCTCATGTAGACGTTAATTCTAATCGTTTGCAACCGGCCGCCCCCATTTTCATACTCCCTAAATAATCCAAAAATGGGGAACCGAAATGAAACGGGATCTTATGAAAACCACGGCGCTTGCCGTGGCCATGGCCGGCTGTTCGCTTTTTGCAACCGCCGCATCCGCTGAGCCAGCTTGCGTGCGCGTGCTCGGTTATGAATCCGACGGCGAGAAACAAACGATGGACCCGGCGGCGCTCATTGGCACCGACAGCGTCTACCACATCCGTTCGGTCTACGAACCGCTTGTCGATCGCAGCAACACGATGCAGCCCGTGCCTGTATTGGCAGAATCCTGGCAGTCCAATGCCGATGCCACGGAATGGACGTTTCACCTGCGCAAAGGCGTAAAGTTCCACGACGGCTCCGATTTCGATGCCAAGGACGTGGTCTATTCCTATCGCCGCCTGCTTGACCCGGCGATCTCGCCTGGCGGTTTTTCGACCCTCGCTTTCCTCGATGCGAACGGCATCACCGCGGTCGACGATCACACCGTGCTCTTCAAGGTGAAGGAGCCGGTCGTCGAACTGCCGATGTTGATCGCAACCAAATACGCATTGATGGTACCGGATGGCGCCAAGTCCGAGAATCTACGCACCAAAGGCAACGGCACCGGCCCCTTCCTGCAGGAGACCTTCACCATCAATGGCGCGGTCCGCGTGATGCGGCGCAATCCGAACTATTGGCGTTCCGGCCTGCCGAAGGCAGAGTGCCTGGAGATCGCCACCAGCCTCGAGTCCACCTCACGGCTTTCCGCACTTCTTTCCGGCACCGTTGACCTCTCGCTGACTGTGGATCCTCCGAGCCTGATCACGCTGAAAGACAATCCCGCGGTCGAGCTCGTTGCGACACCCGGCGCAACCTCGCTTTACCTCGCTGTCTGGACCGACACGCCGCCCTTCGACGACGTCAAGGTGCGCGAAGCTCTGCGGCTGGTTATGGACCGACAGAAGATCCTCGACACCGTGCTGCTCGGCTATGGTGAGGTTGGCGGCGATACGCCGATCCCGCTTTCCTCGCCGCTCGGCCTCGGTGTGCCGGCAAAGGCGGCCGATGTCGAGAAGGCCAAGGCCCTGCTCTCCGAAGCCGGCCACCCCGACGGTATCGACTTCGATCTCTACACGTCAGATTCCTACCCAGGCATGATGCTCCTGGCGCAGGTCTATGCCCAGATGGCCGCGGAGGCCGGCATCCGCGTCAATGTCATCACATCGCCGGCCGAAGGATACTGGGATACGGTCTGGCTGAAGAAGCCGGCGGTCATCTCCTACACCAGCGCCCGCCCGCCGGCGGAAGCCCTGACGCTCTCACTCAACAGCAAGTCCGAATGGAACGAGACGCACTGGAAGCGGGACGATTTCGATGCGCTCGTTGTCAAGGCCGGGCAGACGGCGGACGACGCGGAACGAAACAAGCTCTATCGTGACGCCCAACGGATCGTCGCCGATGAAGGCGGCATGATCCTGCCGGTCTTCACCTCGGTCGTGGCGGGCTTGCGCAAGGGCTGCTCGGGCTACCAGCCGAATGTCGATGTGAACCGCATCGACTATGCGGAATTGACCTGCGGCGACTAGAGCATCCCGCTTTCAAGTGGAACCACTTGAGGCGGAAAGATGCTCTAGAATCAAAGTGCCAGAGCGTCCTTCGTGCGTTCGGCTGAACGCACGGCGCTCTAGAACCACCCTCTCAACCCTCACGACAACCCATCCACGGGACGACCCGTTCCGTGGAAGAGGATAGCTGCATGACGATTTCCGCCCTGACGACCTTTGTGAACTGCTTTGCCGATGCGCTGGATCGCGATCCACGAGCCGTATCGCGATCCCATGCCGTCCGGCTGCGCCGGATTGCCGAGCACCTGCCGCCAGTCGCCCCCGTAGCGGAGGGGCGCGTGCCAATCCAGGCGGCTTGCGAAAACGAACTTGCTGCTTATGGCCAGACATCGGAGCTGGCACGGGCGCTCGGCGCCCTGCTGCCTGCCATCCATATCACCCGCAGCAAGAGCTATCTGGCCAATCCGCCAAGCAGCGATTTCGGCGAAAACTACGGATACGGCGTGATTTGCGGACCCGACAATGGCGTGCCGGCCCTAATCCAGGATCCGGACATCGCGTTCGGACTGATGTTCCTGGGGCCGGAAACTCACTATCCGCTCCACCACCACCCCGCAGATGAGCTCTACTACACGGTCACCGGCCCCTCCTTCTGGCGGGCAGGAGATGCCGACTGGGACATGCGTGGCATCGAGGAAACCATCCATCACGCACCATGGGTGCCGCATGCAACGCTGTCGGCCGACAGGCCGTTGGTGCTTCTCTACATTTGGGAAGGCGATCTCGAGACGGATGCAGCCTTCATTCCCGATCCGCTGACCGCCAAGGCGGCCCTGGTCTCAGTCGGAGCAAACCCAAAATGAGTGTAGCTCGCCTGCTTTTCAGCCGGATCCTGTTTTCGGCCCTCACCCTCCTTCTGGTCTCGATCCTGATCTTCCTGATCCTCGAGGCCCTTCCGGGTGACGTCGCCACCCGCATCCTCGGACGCGACGCGACCGCCAAGGCGCTGGAAGTGCTGCGCAGCCAGCTCCACCTCGATCAGCCCGCGCTCGTGCGCTACTTCCAATGGCTCGGCGATTTCCTGCGCGGCGATCTCGGCGTGTCGATCGCGACGGGCCGACCGATCGCCGACGTTCTCGCGCCCCGTATCCTCAACACGCTGCTTCTCTCGCTCCTCGCCTTTGCGATCTACCTGGTGTTGGCGCTCGTTCCGGCAGTCATCCAGGCGGTCAACCGCGGCAGGGCAGTCGACAATGTCATCTCCGTGATCACGCTGCTCTTGCTCTCGTTGCCCGACTTTCTGCTGGCAACGATCCTGCTCTTCCTGTTCGCCGTCGCCGTGCCGATCCTGCCGGCACTTGCGACGATCTCCGAGACCAGCAGCTGGCAGGAGACGTTGCGCGCCATGGTTCTGCCCGCCGTGACGCTCGCGATCATGATGGCCGTCTATGCCATCCGCGTGCTGCGCGACAGCCTGATCGAAGTGTTGCGCTCCGATTATGTGCGTCTCGCGGAGCTGAAGGGCCTTCGCCCCCGCGCCGTGCTCTTTCGCCACGCCCTTCCGAACGCCATCGTGCCCGCGCTCAACGTCACGGCGCTGAACCTCGGCTTCCTGATCGGCGGCGTCGTCATCGTCGAGCGGGTGTTCTCCTATCCCGGTTTCGGCACCCTGCTGATCGACGCGCTGCAATTGCGCGACATTCCCCTCATCAAGGCGACGGTGATGATCAGCGCGGCCGTCTATGTCGCCGCCAACCTGGTAGCGGACGTCCTGGCCGTCCTGCTTCAACCCCGCCTGAGGACAAGCCGATGACCATGACGACGTCCAATCCGTCCAGACGATCCGCCTGGTTCGACAGGGCGCTCTGGCGTGCGACGCCAGGCCCCTTCAGGATCGGCGCGATCATTCTCGTCACCCATGTGCTCTTTGCAATCGCGGGCACCTTCTGGACGCCCTACGGCTTTGCCGAGATGGGCGCCGGTCTGCCGCTTTCCGGCGCGTCCCTTCAGCATCCGATGGGGCTCGACCAAATCGGCCGCGATGTCTTCAGCCGTTTCATGTACGGCGCGCATATCGTGCTGCTGCTGTCCTTCGCCGGTACGATACTGGGTATGGTAGCCGGAACGACGCTTGGCCTTTTGTCTGGCTATATCGGCGGCTGGTTCGACGAGATCACCCAGCGCATCGTCGAGGCGATGATCAGCATTCCCTTCCTGGCGCTCGCGCTCGTCATGATCATTGCGGCGGGCCCGGCGCTCGCCGGAGAACCGGTGCTCATCGTCTTCGTCGTCGCCCTCGTCTATGCGCCGCGCATTGCGCGCATCGCCCGCGCAGCGGCCATGGAGATCGCCACGCGTGAATATGTTGCCGTGGCGGAGCTACGCGGCGAAGGCACCTGGTCGATCGTCTTCCGTGAAATCCTTCCCAATGCCGCGAACGTGTTGCTCGTCGAGTTCTCGCTTCGCCTCAGTTATGCGCCGATCCTTATCGGGGCGCTGGGCTTTCTCGGCTTCGGCATCCGCCCGCCGACGCCCGAATGGGGGCTGATGATCAGCGAAAACCGCAATCTCCTGATCGCCTCCCCCGTGACGGTTTTCGGGCCGGGCCTCGGCCTCGCCTCGCTCGTCATCGGCTTCAACCTCTTTGCCGACGGCCTGTCGCGCATGCTTGGCCAGCGGCCCGTCGCCGGAGCGTGAAACATGAAAAAGCTCATCGAAGTTCGCAACCTCAACATCGCCTATGGCGGCTCCTCCGGCTGGACGAACGTCGTGCAAGACGTGTCCTTCGAGATCGCCAGAGGCGAAGCCTTCGGGCTCGTCGGGGAATCCGGCTGCGGCAAGTCGACGGTTGCCTACCGACTGCTCGGCTACGGCACGATCAACAGCTTCGTTCAGACCGGCGAGGTGCTGTTTGACAGCATCGACCTCTTGAAGCTCGCGCCGGCGGCGCTGACACGGCTGCGTGGTAGCCGCATAGCGCTCGTGCCACAGAACCCGACAACATCGCTCAGTCCCGGCATGCGGGTCGGTGCGCAGATCCGCGAGATGATCGCAACGCACAATGCCCTGCCCGATGACACGACGATGGAACGACGCATCGTCGAGCTCTTTGCGCTCGTTGGGCTGCCGGATGTCGGTCACCGCTATCCGCACGAACTCTCCGGCGGCCAGCAGCAGCGGGTGACGATCGCCATGGCCGTCGCTTGCAATCCCGATCTTCTGGTCCTCGACGAGCCGACGACCGGCCTGGACGTCACCACCCAGCGCCAGATCATCCAGCTTCTTTCCGATCTCAGGGCCCGCATCGGCATGGCGATGCTCTACGTCACCCATGACCTCGCTCTGCTCGCCCAGATCGCCGACCGCGTCGGCGTCATGTATGCCGGCCAGCTCGTCGAAGTCGCCGCCAGCGACAAGCTCCTTTCGGCACCCGCTCACCCCTATTCCCGTGGGCTGATTGCATCGATCCCCACGATGGACGGCACCGATCGACAGACGCGCGGACTGCGCGGCGTACTCCGGCGCGATCAGATGTCGACCGGCTGCAAGTTCGAGCCCCGCTGCGATTTCGCAACGACCGCCTGCCGCACGACACCTCAGCTCCTCGAACCGATCCCCGATGCACGATCCGTTGCCTGCATGCGCTGGCGGGACGCCGCGACGCAGCAACAGCCGGCCGTCGTGGCCGGTCCGCACGGCCGGACAGCGGCCAGGTCGGAGCGCCTTCTCTCGGTCGCCGACCTTTCGCTTTCCTATCGAAGGCCAAGCATCGTCGACAAATTTCTCGGCCGCACGACCCTGTCGGTGGTGCGCGACATCGACCTGGAACTTCGCGCCGGTGAAGTCGTCGCGCTCGTGGGGGAATCCGGCAGTGGCAAATCGACGATCGCCCGGGCGATCAGCGGGCGGCTGCCGCCGCGCTCGGGAGCGATCACTCTTGAAGACGGCCCTCTCGCTCCTGCGCTGGATGGTCGCTCGGCGGAGCAGTTGCGACAGATCCAATACATCTTCCAGAATCCCGACGCTTCGCTCAATCCCCGGTCCAGCATCCGATCGATCCTCGAGCGCCCCTTGAAGCATTTCGGCATCCCTGCTGACGGGACGGCGCTTGAAATGGTGCTGGAAAGCGTCGGCCTTCACGCCGGCTACCTCGATCGCATTCCGGAACAGCTTTCGGGCGGTGAGCGTCAGCGCATCGCGATTGCCCGTGCGCTGCTCGTCAACCCGAAGCTGCTGATCTGCGACGAAATCCTGTCCGCACTCGATGTGTCCGTCCAGGCTCGAATTGTCGAGCTTTTGCGTTCGCTGAAGGAGAAGCACGACGTCGCCATGCTTTTCATTTCGCATGACCTGGCCGTCGTGCAGCAACTGGCGGATCGGGTGGCGGTGCTTTATCACGGCGAACTCATGCAGATGAGCGAAACGGCCTCGCTGCTCACCGCGCCGCTGCATCCTTACACCGAAATGCTGCTGGAAGCCGCACCAAGCCTTCGGAAGGATGGGCACGTCTCCCGGCCGCCGGCTACGCCCACGCTAAAGGCAACTCCGGGGATCGGCTGTCCCTTCGCCGGGCGTTGTCCGCGCCAGCCCGGCAGCCTCTGCGCGGACACGCGGCCACCCGTTCAGGAAACCGGAAGCGGCTTTGTCCGCTGCCACTTGCCGATTGACGGGCTTGGCAGGCACGCCCGCTCGCCGGAACATATGCGATCGCCCGCGGTAGAAGACATGCGTCTTCAGAACCTTTGACTTCCTTGCCTCCCCCCTTGCCCGGCCGTGCCAGCGGCCGGGCAAGGCCGGTCATGTCGTCCCTCGCCTGCGTTCGCGGCGCTGTCAGGCTGCCCCCCTCTTGCGGCGAGCGCATCCGTCAGTTGATCGCATTCCTGTAGAAACTTGCCTCTACCCCCGCCATGTCGATCGCCGCCAGATCTTCCGGCAGTCCGTAGCTGTCAGCATCGGCATGAACCTTCGCCTTGTCGAAATCATTCGCCTCGGCGATGAAATCGTTGGTGACATAGCGGGCGGTATCGATGTCGATGTTCGACTGGCCGATGTTCTTGAGGAGCTTGAAGAAGCTGTCCCAAGCCGGGATGTTGTGCTCTCCCCAACCCGCGCGCGCCGCCATGTCGCCCTTGAAAGTGCGATGGATCTGCATCAGGCTTTCAGTGCCTGCACGCGGACCATAATTGGCCCTGGTGGTTGGCAGAGCCTTGAAGACGATATCAGTGGCAGCGCGGGGATTGCGATCGGCGAACTCGCTGCCCATGGCCCAGCCTCTGAGATACTTTTTCAGAAACACCCGGCGCTCGGCATCCTCCAGATCGGTGCGACGCACAACCAGAGAGTTGGACGGTAAGGGCGAGCCGCGCATTCCCAGCCAGTAGTCGAAGTCCAGACCTTTCGCGCCCAGATCGGCACGCAAGCCTTCCCAGGCGAGGCAAGCGTCCCCCTGACCACTGGCCAGCGCCGTGGTCCATGTCGGCCACCCCGCTTCGACATAGGCGATCTTCCTGGGGTCGACGCCGACCGCCGCAAACATCGGATCGCAGATCGACTGCCAGGCTGCCGAGCCCAGCAATACGGTCTTGCCCTCCAGTTGCTTCAGGTCCTTGACCCCTTCCCCCTTGCGGAAAGCGACGTTGAAGAGATCGAGGAAACCGCTCCCGAAGACCGAGACGAGATCCATCCCCGTGTTTACCGCAAAGGACAGAACACCTGGCGAAGGAAACCCCACATCGGCCTGTTCGACGGCAAGGAACTTCACCACGGCGGTTCCGTCCGCAGGTCCCGGCTCCATGGCCGTCTCGACACCGAGATCGCCGAAGTAACCCCGGTCCCTGGCGACCCAATAGGGATAATCGTCCATCACCTCGATGGTGCCGCGCGGCGAAATCCAGGTGAAAGGCGAATTGTATGGCTTGGCTTGCGCCTTGCCGGGAGACAGCAGGCCGCCACCCAGAACGGCTGTTGTCACAAGGCCGCTGGCGCTAACCTGAAGCAGCCGCCGGCGTGTCATCGGGCGATGATTCATAAGGTTTCCTCCTCTGTGATTGGGCCGCAATACTTGCTGTTGACGGACGAGAAGCGGCGTCTCGCCCGTGGGGTGTCAGCTTTCCCAGCCGGCCAGCTTCTTTCCGAGCCAGAAGAAAAAGGCGTAGATCGTGATCCCGGTGACGGCGAGGATCAGGATACAGGCGAAGAACTCGGGCATCCGGAGCGTCGAAGAATAGGTCGTAAGCCGGCTGCCAAGGCCGAAACCGCCGCCCGACATCTCGGCGCCAACGGCGGTAATCATGCCGAAGATCGCCCCGATCATCAGGCCGACGATCACCATGGGCATCGCCATCGGAATGCGGATCTTGGTAAAAATCTGCAGGGTCGACGCGCCGCAGGACCGCGCCAGTGCGATCTTCATCGTGTCGACCCGCCGGAATCCGGTGGCCGCGTTGATCATCACCATCGGACCCGATGCCAGTGCGATCGCGATGATCCTTGGCGTGAAGCCGAAACCGAAATTCAGGATCAGAAGCGGCACCAGCGCCAACATCGGCGTCGTGACCAGCAACAGGATATAGGGCGTGATCACCTTCTCCACGAAAGGAAACTGGGTGATGACAGCAGCAAGGATCAACCCCATTGACGCCCCGACGGCATAGCCGGCGACAAGTTCGATCATTGTGTAGGAATAGTGCTCGCTGATCGTTGCCATTTCGGGCGACGGGAAGACGGCGGCGATGGCGGAAGGTGTCGGCAGGATGAATTGCGGCACCTCCATCAGCCGCAGCAGAAGCTCTCCGCCACCAATGACGAAGATTGCTATGGCAATGATCGCCGCGACCTCGCGCGCGCCTTGCCCGCCGATACCGTTTGCCAGCCCGGTGGGAGTTGCAATCCCGGCGCTGTTGGTTTGGCTCTTCTCGCTCATGTCGTCCCTCATACCGCTTTGGCAACCGCCGATTTGACCGACGGCTGGTGCTGGATTTCGTGCTTGATTGCATTCACCAGATCGAAGAACTCGCGGCTCTCCATCAGGTCCAGTGACCTTGGCCGCGGAAATGGCACGTCGACGACCCGCGCGATCCGTCCCGGACGAGCGCTCATGATGTAGACCTTGTCCGCCAGAAAGACCGCCTCGGCGATGGAATGGGTGATCAGGATCACTGTCTTGCGGGACTCCAGCCAGATCTCCTCGACCAGCTTGTTCATCTCGTCGCGGGTAAACGCGTCCAGCGCGCCGAAGGGCTCATCCATCAGAAGAACCGTGGGATCGCTGGCAAGTGCCCGCACGATGGACCCCCGCTGCTGCATGCCTCCAGACAGTTCGCGCGGCATCTTCCCATCGAAGCCGTCGAGGCCAACGCGGCGCAACAACATGTCGATGCGGCTGGCATCAGGGCGCCGTCCTCGGATTTCAAAGGGCAGCTCGATGTTCTTGCGGATGGTGCGCCACGGCAGAAGGTTTGCCTCCTGAAACATCATTCCGATGCTTGGATGCGGGCGCTTGATCCATTCCTCGCCGAGAGTGATGGCCCCGGATGTGAGCCTGTGCAGCCCGGCAATCGACCACAGGAGCGTGGTCTTGCCGCAGCCGGACGGTCCGACGATCGAGATGAATTCGCCTTGCCGAACGGTCAAGTCGACGTTTTGCAGGGCGTGAACCTCGCCTGAATGCGTGCGGTATGTCTTGGTGGCGCCCCTGACGTTCAGCGCCTTGTCCGTGTTCTTTTTCATCTGTATCGCGTCCTCCGGCGCGGTCCTTGGGCATGCCTCCGCCGATCCCCCGGGCGCGGGCGCACGGGAGCCGGTAGATCTGGATCGGGATATCGTTCAGGCCGCGAGCAATTCGTTCAGGTAGCGGTCGACCTGCTTCATGTAGCCTGGCTCGAACCCGTTCAGGCCCATGTGCCCCTCTGGCGACTGGATCGTCCGTAGCAGGGCTCCCGGCACGAGCGCGCAGTCGGCTTCGCATTCCCGCGGCGGAAAGAACTGATCATGGCTGATCGGCATGATCATCATTCGTGCCGAAATGCGGGCCAGTGCCTTGGCCAGATCGCCGCCTGCATGCCGCGATACATCCGCCCGCTGCCATTTGTGCATTTCGCTCAGGAGGACATTGGGGTCCATCGGCTCGAAATAGGCCTTCATGACGCCGTTGACGAAATCGTCCAGCGACGACATGCCGATGACGCTGCGCCAACGCTCCTCCTGGTAGAACTGCGTGGACCAGCCAAGCACCGCCACAAGCCGTGCCATCCGGTCCATGCCGTCGCGCACGTCAAGGCCACACCCATACCAGCCGCCATTCCAGCGCGGATCAGAGGTGATTGCCTCCTTGAGGCTTTCGACGAACACCTGCTGGTGAAGAGAGGTGCGCGCCGTCGCCGCAATCGGCGCCGCTCGTTCGACCATATCAGGGTACCTTACCGCCCATTCATAGACCTGTTGCCCTCCCATCGACCCGCCCACGACCAGGGCGAGCCGCTCTATCCCGAACAGGTCCGTCAGCAGCCGATGTTGCGCATGAACATCGTCGCCGATGCCAAGCTTGGGGAATTTCGCCATGGCTTGTGGGCCGGGCGTGTTTTGCGGCGACGATGACACACCGCCGCCAAGCTGATCGACGATGACGATGAAATAGCGCGCGGGGTCGAGGGCGTGGCCCGGGCCGACATAGACGTCCTGCATCACCTTGCCGGTGCCGGAGAACCATGTCGTCACCAGCACCGCATTGGATTTTTCGGCGTTCAACGATCCGAAGCTACGGTAGGCGAGCTTGGCACCCCGCAGCGTTTCGCCGCTCTCAAGGATCAGGTTACCCAGATCATAAAGCTTGAAATCGCCCTGCGTTGCCGGGGCGTAGTAGAGGTTCTCGATCATCGAGGCGACCCCAGTTCCGTAAAAAATCCCTTGGTCATCTCGTCCTCCCCGTCGATGCCATCGCCCCTCATGAGAAGTCGGACTTCAATTGAGGTGCGCACCTCAATTGATAGCGGCGGCTGCTCCAAACCGTCCATTGCGAAGATTCGCGATGCCGATCACGCCCGGAGCGCGCAGCACAGAGACCCGTTGGCGGCTTGGTGTTTTTGGGTAAATCTATTTGAGGCCGGAGGATTACACCTCGGACCGCGAATGCGCGTCCCTGTCGGCATCGCGGTTCGCCGCTACTTCACGCTGAGGCAGATCCATCCTGGCGAGCAGACTGATAAGGGCAGATGTGCTCGAGACACCGGTCTTCTGCCTGATGCTCCTGAGCTGATGATCGATCGTCGAAAAAGACCTGCCGCGAATGAGGGCAATTTCCTTGTAGCTCATACCCTTCGCAACCAGTCTGGCGACCTCGGTCTCCGAGACCGTCAGCGTCACGGCCGACACGTTGCGCGATCCATCGGCGATGCCAGCGGGCACACCCTGCGCGCGTCCGCCCCGATCCGGATGTTCCCGGTCGTCGATCGCCTTGGCAACGGCAATGATCGGGCCCAGCACGTCGACCACCGTCTGCTCGAAGCGATCATAGATATTCGAGTCGTTGGGAGCAAAATGCTCCGTCCAGTCGGCGCAGATCAGGCCGTAGCTGCCATTGCCGGCCCGAAGCGCGCCCCCGAACTTCGTCTTTGTCCGAGCCTTCGACAGTCTTTGCCGCAACCGCATCTGCAAGCGGCGGTCCTGTTTTATGTCGGCAAAGACCACCGGACGTGGCGCGAGCCACATCGCCTGCATGATTGGATCATGATTGTCGACCACCGATCCGCCAAGCGTAGGAACATCGTAATTGGCGTCCTTCGCTTCAGCCAGGCTCGGGAGATATGTCGTTGCATGAGGTGCGCCAAACCCGGCATCGACCCGGTGGCATTCAAGCTCTTTTCGCAGCCAGTGGGTTGCAAGAGACCAGCAGGCTGCAAGATCATCGAGACGGAGAAGCATATGGGCCGCGAGGTCGCGCGCCGGCGCGTATCGGATGAAGGAACCGTCAAGAAGCTGGCCCCGCAGGCGCCGCTGCGTGGCAAAGATATCCCCGCAAAAGCCATCGGCAATGATCAGGGTGCCCCACGGTTCGGGATTTCTTGCATCCGCCAACTCGTCTCCCCCTTAGGTCTTCCCCGTCCGCATTCCTCTCAAGCGAAATCGCCAGAAGCAGCGCGCCGTAGAGCGCAGGTCGATCGGAAAAATAACGCTAATCCAGGCGTCGCCGGAGTCAAAGACAAATCGGCCCTAGTGCCCAGGCAAGCTCGGCGGCGCGACAAACTGGTAGTATGACCACACCGCGATCAACGCGGCTACCAGCGCCAGCCAAACCAACGCCTTTCGCTGCGTTGGACTGACCGGCTTGGCCTCCTTCTTTGGCTTCGGTCGTTCAAACTTGATGATGTTGTTGTCGTCCATCCTGATCCCATCCTGAACAAGCCCACTCAGCACTGCCCGCATTCCCATGCATATAGCGGGCACGGCGTCATTGATACGCCTCAAGCTCGCCTTCTTGACCTAAGCGCCTGATTTGGCGTCAATAAGATATGAGCGCAGGCTCGTCCTGGTTATCGAGACGCGGGAGGCAGGAGCATGGCTGGGCGCTATGAAGAACCGCGGCATTCCAACGCCATAGCCCTTTCGGATCGCCCTTCGATGGCGCGAAGATCGTCAGCCTGCGCCAGAGGCGTTGGGGTCCACCAGGCTCATTTTACCAGGGCTTTCAGCCAGACCGTCGGAATAAGTCCGGCGGAGTGGCGTCGCGTGCGACGCCACTGAAGACCTCAGCCACATACTTGTTCTCCTCAAAGGAGCATCGCCATGAATTTCAACACTCAACGACTTGAATTTGCAGGCCATTCCGGTGCAACCCTCGGCGCTCGTCTCGACCTCCCCAACGGTCCCGTGCGGGCCTACGCGATTTTCGTCCACTGCTTCACCTGCTCGAAGGATCTGGCAGCGGCGCGTCACGTCGCGGCCGAACTTGCGCGTGAAGGGATCGCGGTCCTCCGCTTTGATTTTACCGGTTTGGGATCGAGCGAAGGTGAGTTCGCCTCAACCAATTTCTCCTCCAACATTGCCGACCTGCTTTCGGCTGCAGACTATCTGCGCCGACACTTCGAGGCCCCGTCACTGTTGATCGGCCATTCCCTGGGCGGTGCCGCAGTTCTCGCCGTCGCCAGAGACATTCCAGAAGTCCTCGCGGTGGCGACGATCGGGGCGCCGGCCGATGTCGGCCACGTCCTGAAGAACTTCGGGGCCAGCCTCAAGGAGATCGAGGATCGCGGCGGTGCCGAGGTCGATCTTGTGGGGCGCAAGTTCCTGATCAGAAAACAATTCGTGGAAGACGCCCGCGCGCATCGCATCCTGGATGCTGTCGCGACGCTGAAAAAGCCCCTTCTCATTCTTCATGCTCCGTTGGATCAAACGGTCGGTATCGAGAATGCGAGCGACATATTCCACGCGGCAAAACACCCCAAGAGCTTTGTCTCGCTGGACAAGGCCGACCATCTGCTAACCGATCCTGCCGACGCCGCCTTCGCCGCCCGGATCATTGCGGAATGGCTGGGCCGCTATCTCGTGGCTGACCCGCCACAGGGCACGAGACCGATGGAGCAGGTTGGCGTGATGGAAACGGGGGAAGGCAAATTTCAGAACTCGGTCCAGGCCGGCAGCCACCGCCTTTTTGCCGACGAGCCACAAAGTGCGGGCGGGCTGGATTCCGGTCCGTCGCCCTATGACTTCCTCTCGATCGGGCTCGCTGCTTGCACCTCGATGACGCTGCGTCTTTATGCCGACCACAAGAAGCTCGCGCTTGGGCGCATCAAGGTGGAAGTCTCGCATTCCAAGGTCCATGCGAGGGATTGCGAAGAATGCGCTGCATCCGAACGCGCCGATGGTGGAAAGATCGACCGGTTCGAGCGGGTCATATCGGTCGACAGCGAGGTCTCGGCTGAGCTTCGCGCCAAAATCGCCGAAATCGCCGACAAATGCCCAGTCCATCGAACGCTGGAAGGGATAGCCAAGATAGAGACGGCCGTAAGATAATTCCGAGGTCTCTCCCATCGGACCAGCCCCGAACGCGTACGCAAGGCTTTGCGCGGGCGACCCAGGGGGTCGTGCATGCCCGACTTGAAGAACCCGCGGTGGCGCGCGTCAGCCTCACTGGGACGTATTGCGCTGCCCGAACGCGCTGGAGTCCTCGCGCTACAGGCGAAGGCGAAATCAGCGACGATCTAGCTAAACGATGGTAGCCCGTGTGGCGAAGCTCGTCCGGAAAAGTGCGTCGTGCGCAACTGTGTCGGGATCAAAACAGCAGTCACGGACGATGTAGATTTTATAATCTGCATCGCTTGACCACCCGACGCTGGAAAAAAGGACGCCGCTGGTCGCTATCCCAGCCATGACCAACGTCTTGATGCCTTTTGCCTGCAAGTCTTGGTGCAAAGTCGTGCCATGAAATACATTGGCGCGCGGACATGCGTATCGCCAGTCGCCTTCGGCTACATCGAGCCCACTTACGGGCGCCGGGTCACGAAAGAAACCTGTCTTCATGATGTTGCTGATCAACATGTTGTTTTCACAGGGCGTCTCATAATCGACCGCAAAATTCGCGAAGATGGTGGGGTTCTCAGTGTCACGCCACCGCGCAATCAGTGAATTGGCGCGATCGAGCAGATCCGCAGGAACCTCGTTTGCCAGGATCGAAAAGACGTCGGCCTGATAGTGCATGATCAACAAAGCCGCATCGGCGACGTCCAAATCATCCATATATGACACTGCTGTCCTCCCGCTTTCCCGCCCGCTCGCTTCGAAGTAACCAGGTGGCCGAATTCGCAAATCACCGAACGGCCCTCGCCTCATTCAACGTCGACGGGACGTATCGTGTCAATCGCGGCGACGGACGATCAGGTTAGTGCTACAGCATCCGGCAACAGGTCGATCGGGTCTTCCTTTCTCCAGGCGACCCCAAGCCGATCTTGAAGCCTGAAGACGACGAGATACCTTGCTAGTGCTTCAGTATCTGGCTGAGGAACAGTTTCGTCCGCTCGTGCCTGGGATTGGTAAAAAACTCGTCCGGGTTTGCTTCCTCGACGATCTGTCCGCAGTTCATGAAGATCACACGGTCGGCAACCGCCCGCGCAAATCCCATCTCGTGCGTGACGCAGACCATCGTCATGCCGTCCTTGGCCAGGCTTGTCATGGTGTCCAGAACCTCCGACACCATCTCCGGGTCGAGCGCGGATGTCGGCTCGTCAAACAGCATCACTGCCGGCTGCATGCAGAGCGAGCGCGCGATCGCGACGCGTTGCTGTTGTCCGCCAGAAAGCTGGACGGGGAACTTGTTGGCCTGTTCCGGAATTCGTACCCGCTCCAGGAATGTGAGCGCCCTTGCCCGCGCCTCTGCTTCCGGTAAGCCGTTGATCCACATCGGCCCGACCATACAGTTCATCAAGACGGTCATGTGCGGAAACAGATTGAAATGCTGGAACACCATTCCGACATTGCGCCGCACGTCCGAGACATTGCGCATCTTGGCATGCAGGTTGATGCCGTTGACGACGATCTCACCCTCCTGGTGCGCCTCCAGGCGGTTGAAGCAACGGATCAACGTGGACTTGCCGGAGCCGGACGGGCCGCAAATGACGATGCGCTCGCCTTTACGAACCGTCAGGTTGATATCCGTCAGCACCTGGAAGGCGCCGTACCACTTGGAAACGTTTCTGACGTCGATGATGGTCTCAGCACTCATCTGACCTTGCTCCTGGCATAGTGACGTTCGATGCGGGACTGGATCAACTCGAGAGCGATGGACATGGTCCAGTAGAGCATTGCGGCGGATATGAGCATTTCCATGTGCTGGAATGTCTTCTGGCCCAGTGTGCGGGCGAGAAACATGAGCTCCCAGACACCGATGACGGAGACCAGCGAGCTATCCTTCAGCATCGAGATGAACTGGTTGCCGGTCGGCGGAATGATGACCGGCAGCGCCTGTGGCAGAATGACCTTGCGCATCGTCAGCCCGAAGCCGAAGCCGATGGAGCGCGATGCCTCCCACTGGCCGCGATCGATGCTCTGGATGCCGGAGCGGAAGATCTCCGTCATGTATGCACCGTAGCAGAGCGAAAGTGCCAGAATGCCGGCCGGCACCGCGTCGATGATGAAGCCGAGCTGCGGCAGGCCGAGATAGATCAGATACACCTGCATCAAGAGCGGCAGGCCGCGAAAGAAGGACGTGTAGAAGCTGGCAATCGCATAGGCGAAGCCGTTGCTCGAGAGCTTGGCCACAGCGCCGAGGATGGCGATCGCCGATGCAATCACAATCGAGATCGCGGAAACGTAGACCGTCGTCACCAACCCTTGCGCGATGAGGAACGGCAACTTCTCCTCGATAAATGGCAGGCTGAGATTGAAGGTCTGGAAGAAGGCGAGGAACAGCGCGAGCAACTCGAGCCAGACGACGGCGATCTGAACCCTGAGGCTCGCAAAACCGATCAGGACAATGTTGAGGCAGAAGAGCACTGCCACGACGAATGCGGTCGCAAAACGGCCGTAGAACCCGCTTTCGAGCGGCTCGCCGATCACCGGGCGCATCAGTTCGCCCATCGTCGTGCCGGTCAGGCCGAAGGCCGTGAAGGCAGTGAGGACGGTGGCGAAAATACTGGCCACGAACCACGGCTTGTGGACGAGTATTTCGGACTCGACTGTATCCGGATAAAGCATCTTTGGTCCCTTTTGGACAAAGGGCGGCCCGGTCTCCCGGACCGCCAGATATGGGCTGCCTTACTTCACGATGGTGTAGTCGACGCCGTACCACTTCTCAGAAAGCTTGCTCAGCGTGCCATCACCCTGCATCGCCTTGATCACTTCGGCGATCTTGTCGCTCAGTTCCTTGTCACCGTGTTCGACGGCGACAGCGAGCGGCTCGTAGAAGACCGGGTCGCCAACCTGCTTGATCGGATAACCGGCCCTGATCGCGTCGCGGATGCTGGGCAGCGACGACACGACCGCATCGAGGCGGACACCGTCACCAAGGCGCAAATCGTCGAAGGCAGTCGTCGAGTTGGCGTAAGACTTCACTTCCTTCGGTTTGAACGAGTATTCGAAGGCAGGGGCGCCGGCGGCATCGAGCGTCAAATCCTGTTTGGCGTAGGCTTCGAAGGTCGATGTCGCCGTGGCGCCGACAACCTTGCCGTCCAGATCGATCAAACCGACCGTAGGGCTGTCCTTGTGAACGGCCACGGCGGCCGGGGTGTAGTAGTAAACCGCCGGAAAATCGAAGACCTTGGCGCGCTCCTTGGTCGGCGTCATCGAGCCGACATGCATGTCCCAGCGCCCCTGCCAGTTGCCGGCGGTGATGATGTCCCAACCCGGAGTGACGAACTCGACGCCGACACCCAGCCGCTTGGCGATTTCCTTGGCGACATCGACGTCGAAGCCATCCATCTCGTTCTTTTCGTTCATGAAGGATTGTGGCGCCCAGTTGGCGTCGGTCGCGACCTTCAGTGTCTTTGCATCAAGCACGTGGTCGAGTACGGCACCGGCGTGCGCCGGAACCGTCGCGAGCGACAGCGCAAGCGATGCAGCCGCG
Source organism: Ensifer sp. CCNWLY38 (assembly GCF_037120565.1). Taxonomy (NCBI): domain Bacteria; kingdom Pseudomonadati; phylum Pseudomonadota; class Alphaproteobacteria; order Hyphomicrobiales; family Rhizobiaceae; genus Ensifer; species Ensifer sp. CCNWLY38. Next base: position 40,460 of record NZ_JBBBBO010000014.1, on the reverse strand, counting down.
GTGAGTTTTGCAAATGTGTTCATGCTCTCGTTCCCTTTTGTCATTCTGTTTTGACAGGATCCTCTTCCTGCCATCGGGTTGATCTTGAGTTCTCAGGCGGCCTTCCGTCTTCCGGCGATACGAGGGAGCGCGGAGCTGCCCTTTCCTAGAAACCGTGGAAGTCAGCGTTCTCCTTTCTGGGCCATCTCATCGCGGACGCTCCGCGCGACGCGGAAGGCATCGACGCCCGCGGGAATGCCGCAGTAGATCGCGATCTGAACGAGTGCCGCGCGAAGCTCTTCATCGGTCAGACCGTTGCGGATCGCCCCGCGAAAATGGATGCCGAACTCATGCATTCGGTTGAGCGCCGCAAGCATTCCGAGGTTGAGCAGGCTGCGGCACTTCAGATCGAGGCCCTCGTCCGTCCAGACGGTGCCCCAGCAATATTCGTTCAACAGATCCTGGAAGGGACGCGAGAAGTCGTCGCTGTTGTCGACCGCGCGATCGACATAGTCGTCGCCGAGCACCCTGCGCCGAACAGCCTCTCCCCTTGCCCGCAGCGCCTCATCCATCGACCGTCTCCCCCTGGCACAAAAACTCGCCCATCAGCGATGCAACGACGTCTGGCGCCTCGATGAGGATGGAGTGGCGCAGGCCCGGCAGGATGCGGAGCTGCGAACCGGGAATGCGCTCATGCATGTAGCGCGCCATACGCGGGTTGGAGCCGGCATCGTCCTCGCCGGTAGCGATTAGCGTCGGGCAGCGGATCTGGTCGAGAAAACCGCCGAAATCCGTTTCCGCCAACACGCGATAGGCGGCCGCGTAGCAGTCGGGATCGTTTTCGGCGTCCCGTGCCCTTAGCCTTTCGACCACGTCCGGGTGGCGCGCCTGGAAGTCTTCCGTCAGCCAGCGCGACAGCGAGGCGTTGTGGTGATCGGCAGGCGTGCCGGCCCTGAGTGCGGCCAGGCGATCGAGAACCCGCTCACGCTCGGTCGGCGTGCGGCCGGCGACCGTCGACAAAAGCGCCAGCCGACGCAGACGGCCAAGATGGGTCAGAGCGAGACGCTGGGCGATCAGCCCGCCCAGCGAAAAGCCCGCAAGATGGAAGGTGGGAAAACCCGCCGCGTCGGCGAGACCCAGCGTCTCGTTGACGAAATCATCGATCTCGTACCGGCCCTTGACCCGGCTGGATCGGCCATGCCCGCGAAGGTCGAATGTCAGGATCGTAAACCGTTCCTTCAGGCGTTCTACCACGCCCGACCATGCCTCGAGATAGGAGCCGACGCCATGGATGCAGACGAGCGGTTCGCCTTCCCCTTCGATGCGGTAGTTGAGCGTCACCTCTCCAATGGTATGGCGCTGAGCCCCTGCCATCGTCAGCCACCCACCGCAACGCGCTTCTGTTCCTTCTCACGCGCCGCGAAGAAGGGCATGATTTCCCTGACGAACAATTCCAGCGTCCGCTTCTGCAGCTCGAACGGCAGATTGAAGGTCAGGCCCAGGCAATACTGGTCCACGCCGGCAGCCTCATAGACCAGCAGCTTCTCGATCGCTTCGTCCGGCGTGCCGAACATCAGATTCTTGCGGATGTTTTCCGGGTTGTAGTTGTCTTTGCCCTTGACCGCCTCATAGGGCACCGCTTCGGGGAACCCCTCGCGTACGGTCCCGATGTTCTGCATGAGGTTTTCGAAGGCGCGGCCGTAGTCGATGCTGTGCTTGACCGCGCGCTCCCGGCCATCCGGCCGGTCGTAGACGCAGGTGCGTCGCTGCATCATGAAGCGCGGACGCCGTACCTCGGGATGATCGGCAACCGCCTTGCGAAACTTCTCGGAGAGCACGTGGATCTCGGCCTCCGGAGCGGAGAGCGGTGTCGACAGGATGCTGGCGCCGTTCGCGATCGCCCAGTCGAAAGTGCCGGGATCGCGCGCCGCCACCCAGATTGGCGGATGCGGCTGCTGCAGGGGTTTCGGCACGGCAGCCGTGATCGGGAAATTCCAGTATTGCCCTTCATGGGCATAGTCGCCGGACCAGAGCTTCTTCACGGCCGGCACGATTTCCTTCATGTAGGCCACACCCTCCTGCTGCGGCATGCCGCCTGCCATGCGGTCGAACTCGTATTGGTACGAGCCGCGTGCGATGCCGAACTCCAGGCGTCCATTGGTCAGGTGATCGCAGAGCGCCGACTCGCCGGCGAGCCGGATCGGGTTCCAATAGGGCGCGACCAGCGTGGAGGTGCCGAGCCGGATGCGATCCGTGTGCTGGGCAAGCCAGACCAGCGTCTGGAACGGATTGGGAGAGATCGTGCATTCCAGCGTGTGGTGCTCGGCAGTCCACAGCGTCTCGAAGCCGCCTTCGTCGGCAAGCCGCGCAAGCTGCAGCAGGTTGCTCTTCACCTGCTCCATCGGAATATCGGGAGAGAAGCGTTCCATCGTGAGGGAGACTGCGAACTTCATGTTTTCTGCCTTTCCTGTTCCCGTGCTTTTGCTGTCATTTCAGGCGGATGACGAAGGGGTCCTGCATCGCGCCGGAGTAGTCGACGATGACGTTCTTCAATCGCGAAAACTCGTGCATGACCTCGAAGCCGCCGCGCCGGCCATAGCCGCTTTCCTTGAAGCCGCCGTTGGCGGACATGAACGAGGCGGAGCGGTAGGTGTTGATCCAGACGGTCCCGGCATCGATCCGGTTGGCGAACCGAAGCGCCCGATCGATGTCCTTGGTCCAGATGCCTGAGGCCAGGCCGTAGCGTGTGTCATTGGCGAGCCGGATCATCTCCTCCTCGTCGCGAAACGGCATGACGCCGACCACCGGGCCGAAGAGTTCGTCGCGCATGAAGGTCATGTCGTTTTCGGCATCGACCATCACAGTCGGTTCGAAGTACCAGCCCCCTGACGAAAGTCCTTGCCGCTGCGGACGCCGCCCGCCGGCAGCGATGCGCGCCCCCTCCTTGATGCCGGAGGCCACGTAGGATTCGACCTTTGAAAGCTGGTCGGCGAGCGCGAGCGGACCGATGTCGGTGTCCTCGATCGTCGGGAGACCGACGCGGATGCGTTGTGTCCTCGCGACGAGCGCCTCAATGAAGCGATCGTAGATGCGCGCTTCTACAAAACAGCGTGAGCCTGCGACACAGGTCTGACCAGCAGCTGCGAAGACACCGGAGACGACGCCGTTGACCGCATGTTCAATATCGACATCGCCAAAGACGACGTGAGGCGACTTGCCGCCGAGTTCCATCGAGCAAGGGACAAGGTTTTCAGCGGCGTTGCCGGCGATGCGTCGGCCGGTGGCCGTGCTGCCGGTGAAGACGTATTTCGCAACGCCGGGATGGCGTGTCAGCGCCTCGCCGGCACTCTGGCCCGTACCGGTCACGACATTGACGACGCCGGCGGGAAAGCCCGCCTCGTAGATCAGCTCCGCAAGCGCCAACGTCGAGGCGGTCGCATGTTCCGAAGGCTTGATGACGACCGTATTGCCGATTGCGAGGCAAGGCGCCAGCGTGCCGGTCAGAAGCATCAGCGGCGAATTCCAAGGCGTGATCATGCCGACGACGCCCAAGGGTTCGCGCAGATTGAAATTCAGCGTATCGAGACGATTGATCGGGATCGTCTCGCCCTGCAACTTGTCGGCCATGCCCGCGAAATAGTGGTAGCTGTCGGGCATGGAGCGCATCTGCGCCCGGGTTTCCTTCAGCAGCTTGCCATTGTCGCGCGTCTCGATTTCCGCAAGCGTGTCGGCGTTGGCGCGAACGAGTTCGGCAAGCCGGCGCATCAGCGCGCCGCGATCGGTCTGCGTCATGCAGCGCCAGGCCGGATCACGAAAGGCGGCATTGGCAGCGGCCACGGCGGCCTCGACATCGTCAGCATCCGCTTCGGCAAGATGATACCAGGGCTCACCCGTCGTCGGGTCGAAACTGGCGATGTAATTGCCGTTCTTCGGCGCCACGAACTGCCCGCCTATGAACAGGATCTGGCGCGAACCTTCGATGGAACTGACCGTCGTCTTCATATCATTGTCCTTGGTCTTGGGAGGTCTGAAGCCAGGTGCGGGCTTCGCCGTCGATCATAGCGATACGGCCGCCGTCGTCGGAATCCATGTAGATGCCGAAGCGGCCCGCCTGCCTCTCGCGCACGTAGCGTCGCAGCATGGATCGCAGTTCGTGCGTCGCGATCGCATCATCTGGAAGATCGTCGAGCGGGAAGAAGCGCAGATCAGCTGGCAGCCTGGTGCCGGCACCGCCCTCGCCCGCCAGTCGGGCGCGATAGACGAGATAGCCGGGATCGCTGTCTGCGACATCGAAGACCGAGTAGAGGAAGGTCTCGTCCGGAACGAGCCGAAGTGCATCGCCGCCGTCGATGACGAGCTGGCTGTCTGCCTTGCGTCGCCGCGCAGACGGCAAAACCCAGCCGCCCTTGCCGTCCGAACGCAGAAGCAGGCCGTCACCCGCTTCGATCAGATAGCCGATGATCATTCCATGCGACGCAAGCCAGCCATTCGGCAATGGGTCTTTGACGCTGGCATAGCGGCCGCGGCAAAAGCCGAGCGGTGCGGTCGGGCTGGTGCCAAAGGCCCGAACCTCGCCGATCAGGATCGCATGATCGCCGGCATCAACAGTGCTGAAAGTCGTGCAGTCGAACCAGGTCAGGCTGTCAGTCAGGACCGGCGCGCCCGTGTGAATGTGATCGTGGGTGACCGACTGGAATTTGTCCGGGGATTTTGAGGCAAAGGTTCCGGAGACGTCGACCTGTCCTTCATGGAGGATGTTGACCGCAAAACACCCCGCATTGGTGAAAGCAGGATAACTCGAAGCCGACTTCGCAACGCAAACCAGAAGCAGCGGAGGATCTAGCGACACCGAGGTGAAGGAGTTCGCCGTCATTCCACGCGGGGTGCCGTCTTCGTCGCGGGTGGTGATGACGGTGACACCGGTCACGAACGTGCCGAAGGCGCGGCGAAGCGCAATCGGATCAATCGCCACGTCCGTCGATGCTGCTGTCTCAACCATGCGCTTCTTGCCTCCTCACCATCAGGTTGATTGGAGGTTAATGCCGTCACCGCGGTCGTTCTTCCGTCGCTTCACAGGAGGGGGAGAAGAACTTCTGCATCGATCCCGAGGAGGCGATCGGAGGCCGCGAAATCGGGTGGCGACACGGTCGCAAGACGGCTCCCGACGGACGGGGAAAGCCTAGCTGCGGAGTGTGGAGCGATTGTCGATGACGCCGTGCAGGCGGATCGCGAGCTCGACGGCAAAGCGCTTTTCCGGCGTTTCGACATCCACGCCGAACAGTTCCTGGATACGCGCCAGCCGATAGCGCAGCGTCGTCACATGCAGGCCCATCGCATCGGCACAAGCCTGGCTGCGACACCCCTCCTGCAGATAGATCGACAGGGTTTCGAGATAGGGGGTTCCGTTGTCCCGATCGTGATCGGCGATCGCCCCAACACTCTCGTGCACGAAACCGCGCACGTCGCCGGCCTCGCAGGCGGCGACCAGCATCGGCAGCGGGCCGAAATCCTGCGCAGAGACCGCGCCAGTCAGACTAAAGGAGCGTCCGATGCGGATCATTCGGGCGCAGCGTTCCCAGGCCTGCGGATAATCCGACAGGGCCGCACACCGGTTGCTGGCGACGACGATCGGTGCCTCGTCGAAGTAACGACCGAGTTCCTCGGCGATACGGCGGGCGAGCTTTGTCGTGCGCTCCTGCCGCTTACCCGTATCGTGGGGAACCAGGCAGACGACGCCGCCCTCGACCGCAATCAGGTTCGCCTGGATGGATGCCTGCTGCATGACACGTGACAGTGTGTGCTCCACATCGACGGAAGCGCCGCCAAATGCCTTCGTCTTGTCCGGAAAATCGACGACGATCATCTGCTGAGGCACGGAAAAACTCAGGCCGAGGCGCTGGGCGCGCTGGGCAACATCGCCGGCATTGCGCCACCGCGCCTCCACGATCTCGAAGAAGAGTTCGGTCTGCGTCCTCGTCTCGAAGCGAAACCGGATGAAGCTTCGCATCATCTGCACGCTCAGCGCAAACTTGGCGCTGTCGAGCATCAGGAGATCGAGATCGCTGAATTCGCGGTTCGTCGGGAAGATGATGAGCGCCCCGACCAGTTGATTGTCGACCATCAGCGCTTCGACACGGGCCGTTATCTTGAACCGTTGCGTGCCATCATCGAGGTAGAGGTTCACGGCATCGGTCGTCCCGCGCTCGACAGCGTCTCGGGCGGCCCTCATCAGCGGCCGGCTAAGAACAGTGGAAGCCGCCTCGTGCCAACTGGCCTCGTCGTAGAGGGCGTTCGGCGGCCGGCCGGCAACAACCTGATTGGCGGTGAAATCAACGACCACCGTCGGATTCGGCAGCATCGTCCCGACCATGGCCGAAAGTGGTGCGACCGACCCATCGCTCAACACATGTTCCAGAAGTGACGTATGTGCCTCCAAGGCGCGCTCCAGCCGCTGCGCCGACTGCTTCTCCGCCTCGAGACGATGTTCCCGCTCGACCGCGATGGCACCGAGGTGGATGATCGTGCCGAGAAAGGCGAGATCATCTTCCGACACCTCGGCGACCTCGCGAGCAATGACGCTCAGCACCATCGGTCGACCTTCGGCATCCCTGCAGTTCATCGGCATCACGAGCACCGTGCGATAGTCACGCTCGAAAGCCTCCTTCCGATAGCCTGGAAACTCGGCGGATTCGCGTGCGTCACGGATGTAGACGGGCTCGTTTCGCTGCAGCGCGATCAGGGAAGGGCTTGTCGCCAGCTCCCATTTGTCGGGCAGTCGCCGTTCGATCAGTGTCGGATCGTGGCGCACGATGACATGGGCGTAACCATGCGCCGCGTCGATGCCCATGATCGACCCCAGAGACCAGTTCGCATGGCGACAGGCGGCCGCAATGAGATGCTGCAGCGCCGTCTGAAGATCGCCGCCGCTGTTGATCTGACTGGCGACATCGCGGAGCGCCAGTATCTGGGACTTCTGATCCAAATCGTCTCGCCTCTTGACATCTATCAACCAACCATGCGCGCGGCGAAGGCCAAAGTCTACTGCGCTTCCGCGAAGCCGCAGCGAACATCTTCCGACGAAATGTAGGAAGCGCCGCCCGACGATCCCGCTAGGGTGCGAAGCAATCCCAACAAACAGCAACGGCGCATCCCATGACGATCGGCATTCGAAAAATCTGCACTTTCCTCGAAGAAACGCTGGTGGAGGGCGGCAAGGTGGCGCCGCGCCCGGTAAACGTCGTCATGGTGGCGGCGGTGATCCAGAACCCCTGGGCGGGGCGAGGCTTTGTCGAAGATCTGCGGCCGGAAATCATCCGTATCGCCGGCGAACTCAGCCACGAGATGACGGACCGGCTGCTTCGTCAGATGGCGGCGGACCGGATCGAGGCTTGCGGCAAGGCGGCGGCCGTCGGCATTGCCGGTGAAATTGAACATGCTTCGGCAATGATCCACACGCTGCGTTTCGGCAATCCCTTTCGGGAGGCGATCGGCGGCACCAACTACCTCGAATTCGCCAACACCCGCAATGCGCCGGGCGCGCTGCTGTCGCTGCCGATGATGCACAAGAGCGAGAGCGGCAAGCGATCGCATTTCCTCACCGCCAACTTCCAGATCGCTGACGCCCCCGGCCCAGACGAGATCATCGTCGCGATCGGCGCCTCCGACAGTGGCCGCGCCCATGCCCGCATTGCCGACCGGTTCCAGGACATCGCCGAAATGGATGCGGAAAAGGCTGCATTGCTCAGCAAGGCTTGATAAGAGCAGACAAACGAGTTGCGCGGGAGTTTGCCATGAAGCTTGATGCAATCGACCTGCGCATTCTCGATGCAATCCAGCGGGATGGACGCATCACCAAACTTGCGCTCGCCGAAAAGGCGGGCCTTTCGCCCACGCCCTGCTGGATGCGGCTGCGCAAGCTGGAAAAGGCCGGCATCATCAGCGGCTACCATGCGCACGTGGCATTGCGGCGTGTCGCGCCGGTTGCAAGCGTGATGGTCGAGCTGACGCTCGCCAACCACCGTCAGGCGGACTTCGACCGGTTCGAACGAGCCGTCCGCGATATTCCGGAAATCGTCTGCTGCTGGTCGGTCGGCGGCGGCGTCGACTACATCCTGAAAATTGTCGCCGCCGATATCGACGCCTATCAGCGCCTGATCGACACGCTTCTCGACAGGGAGCTCGGCATCGCGCGCTACTTCACCTACATCGTCACCAAGACCGTCAAGGAAGAGCCGGTGCTTCCCGTGTCTTTGCTAATGGCGGAAGAGGCCTAGCAAAGGCGGCGCACGAGCGGCAAGACATACGCATCCGCCGGTACATGTCTGCGAATCAGATCGCGCCGAAGTTGCGCGCCCATAGTTCGCGAAGATCGGGATCCGCGTCGACACGCCGGGCAATGCTGAGCAGCTTTGGGCAGTTTGCCGCCAGCCAATCGCGCCCCGGTCGCCAGCGCGTCATCGCCGCGATCCAGATATCAAGCGCAGAGAACCGCTCTCCGAGCGCCCACGGCGCGGGTGCAATCTCGTCCTCCCACTGCCGCCACAGGTCCATGCGACGTCCGAGCACCCGGCTGCGCAACTCGTCCGGCACGCTCGGCGCCCAACGTTCCGGGTAGTCAGCGTAGGTGAAGGTCCCATAAACGGCAGTCACGAGCCAGATCAGACGACGAAGAAAGACAGGACGAAGCGGGTCCCCGACCGGTGGCGCAAGTCCGGCTTCTGGGTATGTCTCCGCAAGATGAAGCAGAATGGCCGCGCTCTCCGTCATAACCGTGCCATCGGGAAGTATGAGCACGGGCACCTGTGCGAGCGGGTTGACGGCGACAAGACGGTCCCGGGCCGGGCCGGGCTCATCGAACCCGGCGACATTCTCGAACGTGTAGGGTAGCCGCGCTTGCACCAGCGCCGCTTCGACGAGAACGGAGCCCCAACTTGGAACGCCGTAGAGGCGGTAAAGTGCTTGTGTATCGGCCATCGTCATTTTTCCTCGCAGTGCACGGTGCCATCTTGGTCGCCACCCCGCAAGCTGTGCCGGCAAGCGGCAGCCTCCGGAACAGCTCAAACATGGACCATGACTGGGTTGAGGTCGCAAGCAATCAAAATTGGCGTGTGCCACTCTCTGCCCGACCCAGGAACAAATTTCCGGGCCAGGCGTTCTGCGCCGAACCGGAGACAACGGCGATGCAAGCTATCATTTGGGATCACCCCGTCAGGGTTGGTGTGAAAGGCGAGCGCACCATCAACGGACCACAGGATGCCCTGCAATATCTCAGCGAAATGCCGCAGGGCGGATGGTTCTACGAACGGGCAAGAAACCGCTGCCGCGCTGCTCTGGAGCGCGGCGACGAGCTTGGGCTTTCGCGGAAAGCTTTCATTGGCGCGACCATCGAATCTTCGTTCCCAATCTCGGACGACGACGTTCTTTCCTGAAGTCGATGGCAACGTGGTCGCGCGAACGTCCCACGAAGGACGGTGACGAACAGCGCGACCGATGGCGTTCGGCCGTACCGTTGCGCGTTACGACCCTTGCTCCTCAGGCTTGTCGGGTGCGGGCATTGGATTGTTTTTCGCTTCCATGGCGGCCTCGATCTGCCTGATGACCTTGACGGCCTCCTGGAGGATTGCCCGCATCTCGTCATCGTAGAGATGCACCGGCATCCCGCCGGCCCGAATGATATCCATGGTTTCGGCTGACTCTTTCAGTCGATCGGGCTGCCCGAGCATCTTCCAGCCTTCCTGGACCGCGACATAGGCCCGGACGAGGAGGCGAAGCTTTTCGCCCTCCGTCAGCATGTGAACGTCACGGGCGGCCTGGGTCAATTCGGCAATGACGTCTGAAGTACTTCTCATAGGACACCCAGGCTACGCAGGTACCGCGGTGCAACCGGTTCATTCAGTATGAGCTAACGTGTGGACCGGAGAAAGCAAGTGGCCTCGCCTTGGCCACCCGATTTGGCCAACGAAAACCGAGGTCGTGGGGACCTGCTCGTCGCAGGAATTCTTCATCATGAAGCCTCAGGGGGCAGCATCAACGGGTTCTTAATCCTTCGTTGACCATAATTTCCGTCGAAGAGCCGAACCGCCGGTCGTTGCCGCCGGTGGATTGCACCTCGAATGAAACGGAACCCGCCGTGTCTGAGTATCCAGTAACCGCGTATCCGGCGCCTGTGTCGTGTGGCGTCGCAAGAAGAAGCGTTCAGCGCATTGCACGATGGTTTGGGCGTGTGAGCGCGATCGCCGCCATCGCAGCGTCCACCATGGCCGTCACCACTACCGCGTCTTCGGCGGAAGTTCGATCATTAAAACTGTTCTTCACCCATACCGGCGAGCGCGCGACGATCACCTTCAAGCGGGACGGTAAATTCGACCCGAAAGGTCTTTCACAAATCAATCGCTTTCTGCGCGACTGGCGAAGGAACGAGCCTGCCCGCATGGACCCGCGTCTTCTCGACCTCGTCTGGGAAGTCTACCAGCGCGCCGGGGCGAAGGACTACATCAACATCGTCTCCGCTTACCGCTCGCCCGCGACCAACAACATGCTGCGCGGGCGTTCGCGCAGCACCGGGGTCGCCAAGAACAGCCAGCACATGCTCGGAAAGGCGATGGACTTCTACATTCCAGGCGTGAAACTCGCTCGGTTGCGGGAGATCGCCATGCAGATGCAAGTCGGTGGGGTCGGCTACTATCCCACCTCCGGATCGCCTTTCGTGCATCTCGATGTCGGAAACGTGCGGGCGTGGCCGCGGATGTCGCGCCAGGAACTGGCCCGCATTTTCCCGAAGGGGCAGACGCTTCACGTTCCCGCCAATGGCGGGACCTTGCCGGGTTATGACCAGGCGATGGCCGACTACAAAAAACGGGTCAAGGCCACCTCGATCGTGGCTGCGAACAGTGCCGGTCCAGCAAAATTCAAGACTGCGGCACCCGCCGACAACACCCTGCTCACCGCAATGCTTCCAACGCGCAAGAGCCGTGGGGAAGAAGCCCTCGAACGCCAGACCCTCAAGCAGTCTGTCGAAGAACCGCCGTTCTTCGACCTTGCGTCAATCAGCGTCCCGCTCCCGACGCTCCGCACGGTCGCCACCGCCGCGGCCACCGAGCGCGCGCTCCCCGTGAACGTCTCTGCATTCGTTCCGTCCTCGTCGTTCAGGATCGCACTTGGCACGGGCATGATGCGGGCGCCGGGCGCAAGCGAATCCGGCCTCACCGGCTCGCCGTCCGCGAAGACGGAGTGGTCAATTCGCGACGCTGCGCTCCTTAAGTGGGCGCTGGCGCCGGCCAAAGATCTTGAGCAGCTGATCCTTCCGGCAGGCCTCGGGTTCTCGGTGGCAAGCGCTGAGGATGCAAACCGCATACCGAAGGGGACTTCCCAACTCGGCGAACAGAAAAAGGCCTTTGACAAGGAACGCTTCTGGTCGGACGGCTGATTGCGGCGCGCGGACGGATATCTTGGCGACATGCAGTCGAACCGGCCGTCAGTCAATCAATCAGTCGGCTCAACCTGCCGGCACCGCCCGCTTCACAGAGACGTTTCCGGCGCTACGATCGAGCTCCATCAGCCATGCTGCTGATGTAGGCGCAGAACATGTCGGCCATGGCGTCGGCGTAGACCTCTATCTCGGCCTCACTCCGTGGCGTTTCTGAAAACTCCTTACCGACAGTGGTCATCGTCGTGATGATCAGATCCGCGGCCAGTTGCCGGGCAGCTCCGGTGCAGTGCGGAAGCACCTCCATCATGAAATTTTCGAAGATCGGATCCCCCGCTTCCTTTGCCTCCCGGGCTTCGGGCGCATCACGATAGAGCGGGGCGGCGTCATCGAGCGCGACGCGGACGGTCGCCTCCTCGCATTCGGACCGGACAAAGGCGTGGACGAGGGTCCGTAGCCGCTCAAACGGCGATTGCGAGCGATCCTCGAGGAGGCCCCGCACAAGATCCGTCGTCTGCTGCCACTCATCGCTTTGCAATCGAAAGAGGATCGCGGCCTTGTTGGGAAAATACTGGTAGAGCGATCCGATGCTCACGCCGGCTTTTTCCGCCACCCGGGCGGTGGTGAATCTCTGCGCACCCTCCTCTGCCAAAACCTGAACAGCAGCCTGCAAAATGGCTCGGACAAGCTCGTTCGAGCGCGCCTGCCTCGGCTGTTTTCTTGAGGATATACGGGCACTTGGACGATCCGTCATTGGGGCGCTCGGCAATGCGATTAGCGAATGCGACGAATTATTCGTATTTTCGATTTCAACACAAGCCGCATTCCTGCAACGGAGCCTTTCATGACGACCTTGACCACTGAACCTCTCGCACCGCTTCTCGATCGCCTGTTCAAAGAAGCCGATGCGGCATCAAGTCCGGCGATGGCCGCGCTTTCGCGCGAGGAGCGCGAACGCCTCGTGCGCAGCAAGACGGAATATCTCGATTTGTATGGGCGACTGAAGGATCTCTGGCTTCCGGTATCGCGCGAAACGGGCACGCTGCTTTACATGCTGGCTCGCAGCTGCGGCGCGAAATCGATCGTGGAATTCGGCACATCCTTCGGCATCTCCACGCTCCATCTTGCCGCCGCGCTGCGGGACAATGGCGGCGGGCGATTGATCACCAGCGAGTTCGAGCCTTCCAAGATCCTACGGGCACGCCAAAACCTGGCTGACGGCGGCCTTATCGACCTTGTCGAAATCCGGGAAGGCGATGCGCTCAAGACCTTGAGCACCGATCTTCCCGAGACAATCGATCTGCTGCTGCTCGACGGCGCCAAAGCCCTCTACCGCGAGGTGCTGGATCTGGTGGAAGACGGTCTGAAACCCGGCGCATTGATTGTCGCTGACAACGCCGACGATTGCCCCGATTACCTTGCCCATGTTCGCTCAGCCGCCTCGGGCTATATCTCCGTGCCCTTCTCAGAGGATGTCGAACTGTCCATGCGGGCCGGATAAATCTGCGGCTACCCAACCTTCAAGCCTCGTCCAAAGACTGGAGAAACATCATGCACGTATTCGTAACGGGCGCGACCGGCTGGGTCGCCGCGGCCATCGTGGACGACCTTTTACGCGCCGGCCATCGTGTCACCGGCCTCGCCCGCTCCATGGAGAAAGCAGAACATCTTGTCGCCGCCGGCGCCAAGGTAATCCAAGGCTCGCTCGACGACCTTGATGTCCTGCGCGAAGCGGCATCGGCGGCAGACGCCGTCGTCCATACCGCTTTCAACCATGATTTCATCCATTCCGCCGGGGACCATGGCTTCACGACATTCCTTGAAAGTGCCGCACAGGACCAACACGTGATCGAGATTCTCGGCGGTGCATTCGAAGGATCGAGCCGGCCGCTGCTGGTCACCTCCGGTCTGTCCGGCCTGCCGCGCGGCGTCACCGAAATGGACCTTCCGAACCCGGCCAGCCCGCGCAAGTCGGAGGTGGCAGCAAGAGCGCTTGCCGCCCGAGGCGTGCGCGCAGCAACCGTACGCCTCGCCCCGTCGGTTCACGGATCGGCGATTACGGCTTTGTTCCGGTCCTGGTGAAGCTGGCGCGCGCGACGGGCGTTTCGGCCTATGTCGACGAGGGACAGAACTGCTGGTCGGGTGTTCATAGGCTGGATGCCGCCCGCGTCTACCGGCTCGCCCTGGAGCAGGGCGTGACCGAACCGGTGTACCACGCCGTCGCCGACGAGGCGGTCCCGTTCAAGGAAATCGCCGCCGTAATCGGCCGCCAGCTCAACCTTCCTGTCGAGGCGCGACCGCGTGAACACTTCGGCTGGTTTGCCACAATGGCAGGCGCCGACATGGCCGCCTCCAGCGCGCATACCCGGACACTGCTTGGCTGGCAGCCTTCCGGCCCCGGCCTTCTCGCAGACCTCGATCAGCCCGGTTATTACACTCGATAATCGCTGGTGGTCAGCGTTGGGGTGCTGTCGCTGTCAACCGCGATGTTGGCCCACAACGTCGACCCCGTCCGGGCGTAGTGGCTAAACGACATGTTCCTGCCGTCAGACGCTTTCGATTGGACGCGCAACGTGGTCCTCGTTCGCAGCGGCGACCAGACGATACTCGTCGACGCCGGTCTGGGGTTGGACCCTGACCTGAACTTGCGGTCGGCTTCGAACACCCCGACTGGCACAACGGCTTCGAACACGATCCGGAGGAAGCGGCCCGTGTTCGGGTTCGTCTTTTGCGCGAGTTGGTGGAGACGGGCGGACAGCTGGTTGCCACTCACCTGCCATTCCCGTCCGTTGGCCGGGTGGCGGTCGACGGCGATAACTTCCGTTGGGTACCGGTTTTCTGGGACTACTGACCTTGGTCGGACGAACTACGCCCGCATGCGATTGAACAATTGGCCGATCGCCGCCTCGTAGGTGGGACAGTTTGCTGCTTTTGCAACGCAGCAAACGTCCCGTCATCTTGCCGCGACCCAACATCCGGGTCGCCTTCGGAGAGATGCGGACATTCTCTGGCGAACACGAAGGCTGCCGGGACCACTATCTATCGGCAATCAACCGCTGGCCGGACGAAGCGAAGTCCGGGAATGGTAACGATTTTGATGCGGACGAACGCGCCAGTGCCACATCCAAGAGCACGTTCGCGCCGGCGGTGACATCGAAAGGTGACGCGTACTCGCGCGGATTGTGGCTGACCCCATCGCGGCACGGTACGAAGATCATCGTGGTCGGCACCCGCCGCGCCAGATTGAACGCGTCGTGCCCGGCGCCGGAGACGATGTCGCGATGCATCAGCTGGCGATCCCTGGCGCTTGCTCTTACCGCCTCGGTCAAAACGCCATCAAAGGTGACCACCGGTGAATGCCAGGCCAGACGCCCGTCGATGTCGGTTTCATTGTGGTTCTGGCGGAGCGCCTCCAACCCGTCCAGCAGCTGCCGATGCATCCGTTCGAGCACCGCTTCGTTGGGGTGCCGGAGATCGACCGTCATATCTACTCGTCCAGGGACCACATTGATCGCACCCGGCGAAAGCTCGATCCGGCCGATCGTGCAGCGCGCATCTTCGTCGATCCGGCCGATCGCCTGCACCAGTCCGATCACATGCATGAGCACGGGCACGGGATCCTTGCGCAGCGCCATCGGCACCGGACCGGCATGGGTTTCCTCGCCGCGAACCGAGATCTCATACCAGCGGATTCCCTGGCCTCCAGTGACGGCGCCGATGGTCTTTGCCTCCGCCTCGAGGATCGGCCCCTGCTCGATGTGAAGTTCGATGTAACAATCGGCGTCAGGGAGATTGGGCTGCGCCTCGCGATCGTATTCGTGCCGTACGAGTTCGTCGGCCAGCACAATCCCGGCACCGTCGCGGGCGGACAAAGCCTTTTCCAGATCCAGCATGCCGCAGGCGACACCCGAACCCATCATCGCGGGCTGGAAGCGGCAGCCCTCTTCATTGGTCCAGACGCAGAGATCAATCGGCCGTTCGGTTTCCACCGCCGCATCGTCCAGCGTCTCCAGAACCTCGAGCCCGGCCAGCACGCCGAGCACGCCGTCGAAGCGACCGCCGGTCGGCTGGGTATCGAGATGACTGCCGATCATGACCGGTGATGCATCGCGATTTCGGCCGGCGCGGCGAATGAAAAGATTGCCGATCCGGTCTTTGCGGATCCCGTATCCGCGCGCTTCGCACCACGCAAGAAACAACGCGCGGCCGGCTTCGTCCGCATCCGAAAGCGACTGCCGGCACGAACCGCCCTCGGCCGTGGCGCCGATTTCGGCCATGGCCATCAGGCGCTTCCACAACCGTTCTCCGTTGACCGCCTGCCGCATCTCGCCCTCCTCGCGCATGTCTTTGTCTGCGCCAACTTCCCCGGCCACCCGTGTGCGCACCAGTCACCCATGTGGGGGACTGTGATGGTCTCTCGGCCGCTCGCTACAAAGGAGTGAACGGTCAACCGAGGAGGCAGGTCATGGATACGACACCGGACAGACGATGGCACCGCATCGCGGAAGCGCTCCGCCCCGAGACCCGTTTGTTGATCGACGGGCAGTTTCGGGCGGCGGCGGATGGTGAGACCCTGGCCTCGATCAATCCGGCAACCGGCGCTCTCATCGCCAATGTCGCCTGCGGAAATGCAGCCGACGTCGAGACCGCCTGCGACGTCGCCGCGAAGCGTTTCCGACAGGGCGTCTGGTCGCGTTTGGCGCTTCGGCAGCGCATCGATGTTATGACCCGCTTTTCCGAGCTGATTGCCGAAAACCGCGATATCCTGGCGGTGCTCGATACGATGGAAATGGGCAAGCCGATCGCTGAAATGTGCGCCATCGATGTGCCCGGCGCCGTGCTGACCATGCGTTTCATGGCGGAAAGCATCGACAAGATCGCAGGCAGCGCGCCGGTCACCAACACGGACGCGCTGCACTACATCCTGCGCCAGCCGCTCGGCGTCGTCGGCTGCATCACGCCGTGGAACTATCCGCTGATGATGGCCGTCTGGAAGATTGCGCCCGCGCTTGCCGCCGGCAACAGCGTCGTCCTGAAGCCGGCGGAGGATACGTCCCTCAGTGCGCTACTGCTCGGCCGCCTGTTTCTGGAAGCGGGCGGACCGGATGGTGTGTTCAACGTCGTGCCGGGACGCGGCGCCATCGCCGGCCAGGCACTGGCGCGCTCGATGCAGGTCGACAAGATCGCCTTCACCGGTTCGACGGCTATCGGTCGGCAGATGTATCGCTATGCCGCGGATACGAACCTCAAGGCGGTTTCGGCCGAACTTGGCGGCAAGTCGCCGCAGATCGTGCTTGCCGATGTCGAGGACCTCTCAAGCGTCGCGGAAAAAATCGCCGACGGGCTGTTCGGCAATCAGGGCGAGGTCTGTTCGGCAGGCTCGCGTATTCTGGTCGACCGGAGCGTTCACGACGAATTCTGCGAGCTCATTGCCGGCCATGCCGCGCGGAAATACCGGCCGGGCGATCCGCTCGATCTGACGACCACGATGGGTCCGCTCGTCAACAAGGTGCACCAGGGCCGTGTGCTCGACTATATCGACGGCGCGCGGCAGGACGGTGCAGCGCCGGTCATCGGCGGTCGATCAGCCGATCGGACCGCGGACGCAGCATGCTTCGTGGAGCCCACCCTCTTTGCCGGCGTCAACAACCGCATGAGGATCGCCCAGGAAGAAATCTTCGGGCCGGTCGGCGCGATCATACCGCACGATAGCGTCGAGGATGCGGTCAGGATCGCCAACGACAGCCCGTACGGTCTCGCCGCCGGCATCTGGACCTCCAGTCTCGGCAGCGCCCACCGCATCGCCCGGGATCTTGAATGCGGCATGGTCTGGATCAACGGCTACATGAACGGCGACATGAGCCAGCCCTGGGGCGGCTGGAAACTTTCCGGCCACGGCCGCGACAAATGTCTGCAGGCGCTTCTCGACAACACCCAGTCCAAGTCGGTCTGGGTCACGCTCGAATGACCGCCGGCGATGGCTGACAGTCGCTGTCGGCAACAAGCGCCCGCCATGCATCCTACAGCGCCGCGCGTCTTATCAGACGCGCAAAGGTCGCTGTAGCACGTTGAATTGCTGCATGTTTTTGCCCTTTAATCGGACGATTAAAGGAAACATGCATTTGGAGAGCTCACCTGCATGGATGTCGCGGGCGTGGTAGTGAGTGACCCCGATAGGAAAGGTAGGACCCCATGGCCCGAAACACCAAGGGAACGCTGCGGTCGCTGACCGGCCTGCTGCTGGCCGCCTCAGCACTTTGCAGCGCCACGACCGCGATTGCGGAAACGCTTGTTATCACCGATGCCAAGGTCCGCACCATGAACCCAGCCGCTCCGTTGGAGGAGGCTGTGGCGATCAATGAGGACGGCGTGATCGTCGCTGTCGGCGACGAAGCGAGTGTTCTTGAGAAAGCTGGAAAGGACGCCCATGTCGTCAAACTCGGCGGTCGCATGGTCCTGCCGGGTTTCCAGGATGCCCATGTACATCTGGTCGAGGCCGGCATCAATGCCAGCCTCTGCGAGTTCGAGCCCTTCGCCTCCCTCGAAGAGACGCAAGACACGGTTCGCGATTGCGTAAAGCAGAGCCAACAGGAATGGGTGGTCGGCTCGGGCGTCAGCATGACCAACCTGCTCGACGAAACCGACGATCCCGTCGGTGTACTGGACAAGATTTCCCGCGATCGGCCAATCCTGATCCTCGACGACATCGGCCATGGCGCCTGGGCAAACAGTGCCGCGCTCGCGGCCGCCGGCTACGACAAGATCGAAGGCAACCCGCCCGGCGGCATCATCCTGCGCAATGAGAAGACGGGCGCGCCGAACGGCATCGTGCTGGAGAATGCCCAGCAGAAACTGCGCAACCTCGCCTTCCCGGATACGCCCGAAAACGTCAAGTTTGCCTATGAGAGCATGCTGCCGACGCTGAAGACGATGACCGAGAACGGCATCACCACCGTCAGCGACGCCGGTGGGTTCTGGCCGCAGGGACACCTGAAGGCCTGGGAGATGGCCGAAAAGAACGACACGCTGACACTGAGGGCCGCGAACGCACTCTACGTCTATCCCGATCTGCCGTTCGACGAGCAGGTGGAAAAACTCGCAAGCTTCTACAGCAACGATCCGAACCGGCTTTTGAAATTCGATCAGGTGAAGATCTATGTGGACGGCATCCTCGAGCAGCGCACCGGCGCCTTGCTCGCGCCCTACAAGAAGGGGCCGGGTATCGATCACGGCTTCGACAGTGGCTTCCTCTATTTCGACGAGGCGACGCTCGACCGCTATTCCAAGGCGCTTTCGGAAGAAGGCTTCAAGCTGCATTATCACGTGACCGGCGATCGCGGCGCGCGCCTGGCGCTCGACGCCATCGCGCAATCGGACCCGAAGCCCGGCCCGCACCGGTTGACGCATATCTACCTGCTCGACGAGGCCGACTACGGCAGGTTCAAAGACGAAGGCGTCGTCGCCGATTTCCAGCTGGCGCCGAGTTCGCTCAGCCGCGAATACGACGCCTTCATCCGCAAGTTCATCGGCGAGCGCGCCGATCACATGATGCCGGCCGGAAGCATCGAGAAGTCAGGCGCGACGGTGGTCATGAGCAGCGATTTCGATGCCGACGAACTTTCGCCGCTCATCAAGATCCAGACCGCCCTTCAGCGTAAGCGGGATGGCGCCCCGGATGTGGAAACGGCCGTCAAATGGATGACGATCAATCCAGCGAAGCTTCTGAACCAGGACGACAAAACCGGCACGATCGAACCCGGCAAGTTCGCCGACCTCGTCGTCATCGACAAGGATATCTTCGACATTCCGGTCAAAGACATCGGCAGGGCCGCCGTCGCGGCGACGTTGCTACAGGGCGATGCCGTCTATGATGCGGAAGGCCTTTTCTCCGAGAACTGAGCTATCCGCCAGTACCTCCGAGCAGGAGCGAGAACAGCTCGCCCTGCGAGGAGATCTTGAGCTTGGAGTAAATGCGCTTGCGGTGAACTTTCACCGTTTCCGGGCTGTTGCCGAGAATGCGCGCGATGCTCTTGGTCGAATGCCCCTTCAGCATCAGCCGGATGATTTCCCCTTCGCGCGTGCTCACCTTCAACTGTGACAGGGTGGCGAACACCATGTCGGCCGCGGGCTCGCTCGCGGCCGGCCCGGCGATCGGCTGCGGCCAGTGCTTGCGGCAAAGCTCTGAGACCACAGGCAACAGGCCGTCGAGATGGGCGCGGGCCTGCGGTGCGGGCCGGCATTCGGCCGTCCTCTGGCCAAGCGATAGCGCGATCGCGGTGCCTTCGGCACTGGCGACCAGCATGACGATTTCATCGTAGAGCCCGGTTTCGGCATAGAACATGCGATAGTATTCGCTCGTGCGAAAATCGTCCGGAGCGCAGTCGTCGAGGCTCACCACCCGATCGCCGGGGTCACTCAAATAAAGGCTGTAGAATGGATCGAGCAGGTAGGCGAAGCTCAGATAAGGCCCGATCGTCCGCCTGGTCGCCTCCGGATCGAGATCGCTATAGAGCTGCAGCGGCGGCTGGTCGGCGGAGAAGACCGAGACGAACAGGCTGTCGAAGCCGTAGACACCAAGGCAGAGCTGCCGCAGAGCGTCCGGAAAGGCCGGGCTGCCAATCGCAGCCACGGCCTTGCCGATCAATGCCATCTGTTCAAACGGAAATCCCGTCATTCCCCGCCTTGTCGTCTGAATTCCGTCGACGATCAAAGCGGTTCCTGCTGGGTAATGCAATGGATGCCGCCACCGCCAATGGCGATCGCATCGATCCGGACTTCGCGCACGCGACGGTCCGGAAACAGCGAGCGGAACATCTGCCGCACGGCCGTGTCGGACTCGATGCCGTAGCACGGCATGATCACGCCGCCATTGACGAGATAGGAGTTGACGTAGGAGCGGCAGAACTTCGGATGATCCGACGGCGCGTCGACGGCTTCCGGAACGGTGACGATCCGGATCGGCCGGCCCTTCGCATCGGTCTGGCCCTGCATCGCCTCCAGGTTCAGGCGGATGTAGTGGTTCCACTTGTCATCCTCTTCGTCATCCCCCTCGCTTGGGCTTTCCATCAAAACGACGCCGGGGGCGACGAAGACGGCGATGCCGTCCACATGGCCGTCGGTCTCGTCCTCGATCGGATTGCCGGGCAGCCAGATCACCTTTTCACCGCCCAGCATGTCGAGAAGCTCGCGCTCGATGTCGTCGCGGCTCCAGCCGGGATTGCGGTTGCGGTTCGGAAAGCAGGTTTCGGTGGTGATGATCGTGCCCTCGCCGTCGACGCTGACGCCACCGCCCTCGGCAATGAGGTTCGAGACGAAGCCGGCGACGCCTGTCTTCTCCAGCATCAACCCCGAAAAGGCCGCGTCGCCATTGAACGGATGATACTTGCCGCCCCAGGCGTTGAACTTGAAGCGCGCGCCGGCACGACGGCCGTCAGCCGCCGTCAGGAAGCAGGGGCCGGCGTCGCGTGCCCAGCTGTCGTCGATATCGGCGTCGACGAGATCAATCGACGGGTCGAGGATGGCGCGGGCTTCGGCCATATCCTCCGGACGCGCAGCCATCGTCACCGGCTCGAACTCGCGGATCGCGTGGGCGACGGCGGCATAGTCGCGGCGGGTCGCAGCGATATCGTCCCAGACCTCGTGGCGGCAGGGCCACATCATCCAGGTCCGGCGATGCGGCTCCCATTCGGCCGGCATGCGAAACCCGGATTCGCGTGGTGTCTGGTTTTTCATGGTACGTTTCCTTCCTGCCCCGTCTCGACACCCGCGACAACACGGAAGCATCGGGATCTGGGCTCATCACATTGTTGTTCGTTCGAGAAAACCTTCAGCCGATGGCCGTCTGGCCATCGAGCGTGCGGATTGCGCCGTAGAGGTCCGGCCTGCGATCGCGGTAAATGCCCCAGCTGCGGCGGAATGCACGCACCGCATCGAGATCGAAGCGCGCCGTCAGATAGGTCTCATCCGTGCGGCTGGCTTCGGCAACGATCGCGCCGGTATGGTCGGCGATGAAGGACGTGCCGTAGAACAGCGCCTCGTTGCCGCCTGCCACTTCGCTGCCGACCCGGTTGGAGGCGATCACCGGCACCATGTTGGCGGCCGCATGGCCCTGCATGGTGCGGCGCCAGTGGCTGGAGCTGTCGATCTCGGCGTTCTGCTCGCTACCGATTGCTGTCGGGAAGAACAGAAGCTCCGCGCCCTGCAGCGCCAGTGACCGAGCGGTTTCGGGAAACCACTGGTCCCAGCAGATGCCGCAGCCGATCCGCGCATATTTCGTGTCGACCGCCCAGAAACCGGTATCGCCGGGGCTGAAATAGAACTTTTCCTCGTATCCCGGCGCCTGGGGGATGTGGGACTTGCGATAGTTCCAGACGATCTCGCCGTCGGCATCGATGATCGCAAGCGAGTTGTATTGCGCCGGTCCGGCTTTCTCATAATAGGAGATCGGCAGCACGACGCCGAGCTCCTTCGCAATCGTGCGAAAATGCCGGACAGCGCGATCCTCGCCGAGGCTGGCCGCCAGATCGAGATGGTCGATCGTCTGCTCCAGGCAGAAATAGGGCGTCTGGAACAGCTCCTGCAAAAGGATGATCTGGGCGCCATCCTCGTGAGCAACCCGCACCAGTTCCTCGGCCTTTTCAATGTTCTCGTCGATGTTCCAACTGCAGGCCATCTGCGTCGCTGCGACGGTGACTTCGCTCATCTCTTGCTCCTCAAGCGGCGCTGCGGCGGGATGCCATGAAAGCGGCGACCGATTCCGACAGGGCGGAAACGATCGTGTCGCATTCGGCCTCGGTGACGATCAAAGGTGGCGAGACGATGAGCCGGTTGCCGACCGGCCGCACGACGACGCCGCGGGCGATGCAGCCTTGGAAGATCGTTTCGCTCGCTTTTTCGTGGGCCGGCAGTGGCGCCTTCGTCGCCTTGTCGGCAACGAGATCGATGCCGAGCATCAAACCGGCACCACGGACATCGCCGACGATGTCGTGGGCAAGCAATGTCCTTGCCTGTTTCTGCAAGTGCGCGCCGGTCCTTGCCGCATGCGGCAGCAACCTCTCCCGCTCCATGATGTCGATATTGGCGAGCGCCGCGGCACAGGCGACCGGATGACCGGAATAGGTGAGCCCCATGGAAAACACGCCGCCTTCGCATTGGGGACGGCTGATGACGTCATAGATCTCGTCGGAAATCAGCGTCGCGCCGAGCGGGATGTAGCCCGACGTGATGCCCTTGGCCGAGACCAGGATGTCCGGTTGAGTGTCGTAGATCGCGTCGGACGCAAACCATTCGCCGAGGCGACCGAAACCGGTCACAACTTCATCGGCCATGTAGAGGATATCGTTGCGTCGGCAGACCGCCTGCATTCGGCTGTGGTAGCCTTTCGGGGCGACCAGCACGCCGCCTGCACCCATGATCGGCTCGGCGATGAAGGCGGCGACGTTCTGTGCGCCCAGCTGCTCGACGCGCATCTCGAATTCGCGCACCAAGAGGTCGCAATAGGCTTCCTCCGTCATGCCGTCCGGGCGCGCGTAACAATCGGCAGCCGAGATGTGGTGGATGAAATCCTCGCCGACCTGGGCAAAGCCGTATTTCGTGCCGTGGATGCCGGTCAGCGCCGCCGCCACATAGGTTGCGCCGTGATAGCCGTTGTTGCGCGAGATGATCTTGCGCTTGCCCGGCTTGCCGCGCATGGCGAAGTAATAGTGCACGATGCGGATGGCCGCATCATTCGCCGTCGAGCCGCCGCACGTGTAATAGACATGGTTGAGGCTGCCGGGCGCGAGCTCCGCGAGCCGGGCTCCGAGCTCGGCCGCAGGCACGTTCCCCGACGCGCCGAAGGGATTGTAGTAGTCCATGTCCAGCACCTGGGCGGCGATCGCGTCGGCCATCTCGCGCCGGCCGTGGCCGATGTTGACGCACCAGAGCCCAGCGATGCCGTCGAGCAGCCGCCGTCCGGCATTGTCGACGACGTAGGCGCCCTCGGCCTTTTCGATGATCTGGCTGCCGGTCGCAGCAAAGGTCGAGAAATCGGTATAGGGGTGCAGGACGTGGTCCCGGTCTTTCTCGAAGGCCGAGCGGTTGTTCGGCCGGTCGGATCCGGCGGCAGCCACGGATTGAACGATGGTCATTGTTTTCTCCAGAATGGTATGAGGCGCAACGTCAGCAGACCGGCCGGTCAGCGCAGGAGCTTGGTCCAGACGCGGTCGTAAAGTTTGGTAACGGCAGGCGTGCAGGCGGTCAGAAATTCCGGCGCAGGCGCACTCTCGGGCGGGCTCAGCTCCGGAGCGCCGGCCAGCGCCTTGTCGACGAAGGCTTCCGAACCCTTGATGCCGTTGGCGTAGCGGGCGTAGTTGGTGATCATCGCCGCGTTTTCCGGATCCATGACGAAATTGATCCAGAGCTTGGCGTTCTCGATGTCGGGCGCGCCCTTCGGCACAGCGACATTGTCCATCCAGCCGGTATAGCCTTCCTTCGGGTAGATGTATTCGATCGACGGTCTCTCATCGCGAGCGCGCATCGCGTAGCCGTTCCAGCTCATCGAGACTGCGGCCTCGCCGGACACGAGAAGCTCCTTGGTCTCGGAGTTGTAGCTCTTGACGAATTGCTTCTGCGTCGAGAGCAGGTCGAGAACCGCCTTCAGATCCTCGGGGTTGTCGTTGCAGCGCGGCTTGCCGAGGTAACGCAGCGCCATGTTGATGACGTCGTTAACGTCGCGCAGCATGTTGATCTTGCCCTTCACCGCGTCCTCCGGTTCGAACAGGATCTTCAGCGACGTGTCGTCGCCCTTGACGATATCGCGATCGACGGCGAGACCGGTCGAGCCCCAGGCCCAGGGTGCCGAATAGAGGCGTCCCTTGTCCCAAAAAACGTCCCGCCACATCTCGTCGACATGCTGGTAGTTGGGCATCGCCGCGACATTGATCGGCTCGAGAAGGTTTTCGCCGATCAGGATCGTCATCGTATCGTGACCGGGCACGACGATGTCGTAGCCGCCAGCGCCCGATTTCAGCTTGGCAAGCATCGTCTCCATGGAATCGTAGGTGTCGATATGGACTTTGACCCCGTAGGTCTTCTCGAACTTCTCCACCATTTCAGGCGGCGTGTATTCGCCCCAGGTGTAAATGAAGAGGTCGCCGGCAGCGGATGCGGGGCCGGCGATGGCCGAGGCAAGCAGGGCGGCGAAGATGGCAGTCTTTTTCATCTGATGTTCCCTTTCTCTTTTTTGATTTTCGAGTGTTGGCGCGGGCGTCAGTGCTTGCGACCCGCCTGCCCCAGCAGCCCCGAAATCAGCACCAGCACGGTCGAGGCGGCCAGCATCAGCGTCGAGATGGCGTTGACCTCGGGCGTCATGCCGAGCCGGAGCATGCCGTAGATGTGCAGCGGCAAGGTCGTGGCGCCGGGACCGGCAACGAGTGCCGTGATGATGAAATCGTCGAGCGAGATGATGAAGGCGAGCAGCCAGCCGGAGACGAGCCCGGGCACCAAGAGCGGCAGGGTGATGCGCAGGAAGGCCTTTGCCGGCGAGGCATAGAGGTCGGCCGCAGCCGAAGGCAGCGTCTCGTCCATGCTCTCCAGCCGCGCCTTGATCGGCAGATAGGCAAAGGGGATGCAGAAGACGATATGGGCGATGAGAATGGTGGCAAAGCCAAGGCTGATACCAACTGCCACGAAGAAGACGAGCGAGGCGACGGCAGTGACGATCTCAGGCACCATCAGCGGGAACGTCAGCACGACATAGGCCCCTTCGCCGCCACCCTTCTTCCGGTTGACGGTCGCAATGGCGGCCCCAAGGGCAAAGACCGTGGCAACCGTTGCAGCGATGATGGCGATGATCAGCGAATTCAGCGCAGCCGTCTGGATGTTCTGGTTGGCAAAGACGGTCTGGTACCAGCGGAAGGAAAAGCCGGCCCAGCGGGTGACCGAGCGGCCGTCGTTGAAGGAATAGAGCGCCAGGACGACGATCGGCGCATAGAGGAAGACGACGCAGCCGACGGAGAGAAGGCCGAAGCCGGGAAAGACGCGCAGGTCGCGCAAGCGTGCGGTGGACATGGCGGACCTTTCTTTAGATCAGGCGCTGCTGCTGCGCGGCGCGCCGGGCAAGCCAGAGAAGGACGATGAGGGTGATGGTGAGCAGGATCATCGACAGCGCCGCGCCGAACGGCCAGTTGCGCGCCGCCTGGAACTGGGTGCCGATGAGGTTGCCGATCATCAGCGTCTTGCCGCCGCCGAGGATGTCGGGCGCCAGGTAGGAACCGACCGAGGGAATGAAGACGAGCAGACTCCCAGCGATCAACCCTGGACGCATGACCGGCAGCACGATGCGGAAGAAGGCGACCCTGCGGCTGGCGTAGAGGTCGTAAGCTGCTTCCAGGAGCCGAAAATCGAAGCGCTCGAAGGCCGAATAGAGCGGCAGTACCATGAAGGGCAGAAAGGAGTAGATCAGCCCGAGCGAGATGGCGAAGCCGTTGTAGCTCAGCGCCAGCGGCTGGCCGACCACGCCGAGATCGATGAGGGCGCTGTTGATCGGCCCGTCGTCACGCAGCACGAAGAGGAGCGCGATGGTGCGGATCAGAAGATTCACCCAGTAAGGAATGGTGATCAGGAACAGCCAGATGTTCTTTACCCGGTCGGAGCGGGTCGCAATGTAGTAGGCCGTCGGCACGCTGATCACGAGGCAGAGAAGCGTCGCAACGGTCGCCTGCAGCAGCGAGCGGGCGACAATGATCAGATAGTCGGGCGTAAACGTCAGGCTGTCGTCGAGGAAATCCCGCTCGAACAGGATCTGCTCGTAGGCTGCGGTGGAAAACGTCCACTCGACGCCGCCATAGGCGCCCGGCACGAGGAAGGAATAGGTGAGCATGATCGCAATCGGCGCGACCATGAACACCAGGATGATGCCGAGCGACGGCCAGAGCAGACCGGCATGGGCAAGCCCCGGTGGGATGCGCGAGGACAGAGCGAGGGGCCGGGCACTCATGACAGGAGCACCTTGATGGAGCCGGGCTCGAAACCGATGCTGACGAGGTCGCCCGGCGCGAAGTCCTGCCGGCCGCGCAGGCCGCCGCGCGGCGAGCGGGCGGTGAGCGCGTGCTTGCCGACGCGCAGGTGGTATTCGACGGCATTGCCGAGATAGGTGCGATCGGTGACCTTTGCCGGTCCCTGTCCCTCGCTTTGAGCGGCACCGAGTATGAGCCGCTCCGGGCGGATCGAGAGCCAGACCTGTTGCCCGCTTTCGACGTGATCGACGATCGGCGCGTGGACCTGGCCAAAGCCCTCGATATCGAAGGCTGCTTCGCCGCCCGTGGCACCGGCGACCTTCGCCTCGATCAGGTTCGATTCACCGATAAAGTCGGCGACGAAGCGGCTTTGCGGTTGTTCGTAGATATCTTCGGGCGCACCGACCTGCTGCAGCCGGCCATTGCTGATGACGGCAACCCGGTCGCTCATTGCCAGCGCTTCCTCCTGGTCGTGGGTGACGAAGATGAAGGTGATGCCGGTTTCGCGCTGGAGCGACTTCAATTCCAGCCGCATCTTCTGCCGGAGCTTCAGATCAAGCGCCGACAGCGGCTCATCGAGCAGCAAGAGCTTCGGCTGGGGTGCGAGCGCGCGGGCGAGTGCAACGCGCTGGCGCTGGCCGCCCGACATCGTGTCCGGGCGGCGATCGGCGTATTCGCTCATGTGCACCAGATCGAGCATGCGCTCGACGGTCTTGTCGACCTCTGCACGCGGCTTGCCGAGCATTTCCAGCCCGAAGGCGATGTTGCGACGGACCGTCATGTGCGGAAACAGCGCATATTGCTGAAAGACGGTGTTGACGGGGCGCGCTTCCGGCGGCAGGCGGCTGACGTCTTCGCCGAAGATCCGGCACGTGCCTGACGTCAGCATCTCGAACCCGCCAAGGATGCGCAGCAAGGTGGTCTTGCCGCAGCCGGACGGACCGAGCAGCGTGAAGAACTCATTGGCGCGAATGGAAAGATCGACGTCCTTCAGCGCCTCGTGGGCATGCGGTGTGCCGGCATTGTAGGTCTTGCGGAGGTTACGCACTTCGGCAGCGACGCTGTTTGGATGCTGCACCGGACGGGAGCCGGACTTGCTCAACGACGCAACCTTGCTGTCGGCGGGCAGTGTCGGATTGGGTTCTATGATGGCGCGCTGCATGGTTCTCCTCCGCTTGAGCCGAGGGGAGCGACATACCGCTCGGCATGGCAGAACTATGCGTGGGGCCGACGGGAGGCGTTAGTCCCCCAGAGGGGGTACCGTCGATGCCCGAGGTTTCCGGATGCATCGGAAACGCGAAAAGGCGGCCCGTGGGCCGCCTTCGGGAATAGTTGCCGCCAGGCGCACTCAACCTGCGCCTCGACGCTCAAAGTGCTGCTTTCGCTACCTATTCGGCAGCCAGGCAACCGCGATCTTCAAGCTTCCGACTTCCGCAAAAGAATGACCAATGTCGTCGCCAGGATCATGATGACCGAGATGGCGGCAACGGCCGGATCGAGGTCCAGACGCAGATTGTCCCATATGCGCTTCGGCAGGGTGATGACGTTGACGCCGCTGACGAAGAGCGTGACCGAGCTCTCCTCCCAGGACATGACGAGGCTGACGAACCAGGCCGCAAACAGGCCGAAGCGGATGTTCGGCAGGATGACCCGGAAAATCGACTGCAGTTGCGTCGCCCCGAGATTCCGGGCGGCAAGTTCGAGATTCCTGTCCAATCGACTGAGCGCTCCGAGGATGGCGATCACCGAGAACGGCACGATCATCACCACATGGGAGAGCACCAGCCCGGCGATCGTGTCGAGCAGCCCGATCTGCGCCAGCAGGAAATAAAGCGCGACTGCCGAGGTTACGGGCGGAACGATGATCGGCAGCAGCACCAGACCGATCAGGAAGCGCCCGCTCGCTGGCCGGCGCAGCCAGATGCCGATGCCGAACGCTGCGGCCAGCGCCGTTGCGATCACGCTCGACAGCAATGCGATGAGCGTGCTTGTACCGATGCTCGCCAGCCAGGTGTCCGGGTCGAAGATCGCCAGGTAATGCCTCAGCGAATACTCGCCATCCGGCATCGACAGGAAGCGCTTGGCGGTGAAGGAAAAGGGGATGACGGCGGCGAGCGGCAGCAGCAGGAAGAGCCCGGCCGCGCCGGCAAAGAAACCGCCAAGACGTGATTTGCCAAACATGAGCCACCTACCGCGACATGAGTTGTTCGATGCGCATGACGCGCTGCGACAGCCAGAGGATCGCAAACACGACGACGAGCAGCACGACGCCGAGGGCGGCACCCAGCCCCCAATTGGCCGTCTGGAACATCTGCACGAACACCGATTCCGCCGTCATCACCACCCGCCCGCCGCCGAGGATCATCGGCGTGACGAAAAAACCGAGCGAGAAAATGAAGGTCATCGCCAACGCCGAGAAGACACCGGGCAGCGACATCGGCAGATAGATCCGCCAGAACACACCGAGCGGCCGGCAGCCGAGCCCGAGGGCCGCGAGCAGCACTCGGCCGTCGATCTTGCGCATGACCGAGGCCATCGGCAGAACCGCGAAGGGCACCATGAAGTGGACCATGCCCGTGATAACCGACCAGACGTTCCGGCCGGTTGAAAGCCCGCTGAGACCGAACGCCTCTGCAACGTCGCTTGCAAGCCCGTTGTTGCGAAGGATCACGACCCAGCCGAAGGCCCGTACCAGCACCGAAATCCAGAACGGGATGAAGATGCAGATCTCGATCAACCGGCTGCGACGCGCGCTGCCCATCACCCAGTAATAGGCCAGCAGATAGGCGATCGGTATCGTAATCGCGGTGCTCACCAGGCACACCCAGAATGTCCTCAAGAAAATCGCCCGGAAGTCCGCACCGGTGAAGATGCGGACGTAGTTGTCAAAGCCAAGCTCGGGTCGGGTGACGCTCCAGAGCGTCACCCCGGCAAATGGCAGCACATAGGCAAGTACCAGGATCACCGGCAATGCCCAGAGCATCGCCAGCGATCCGGTTGCACCGAGGCGCCTGACGGGGGCCGAATGCGCCGGCATCATGACGCAGTCATCGCCAGGTACTTTTCGAGCGCCTGGTCGCCGCGGGCAGCATACCAGTCCATGTCCATCAGCACCTGTTGCGACATGTTCTCAGCCGAACTGCAGTCCAGCCGTTTCAGGTCCGCCGGCACGAGGTCGTGAGCAAGCGGATTGGAAGGCCCGCAGCCAAGGCTCCGCAGCAACTCGACCTGGCGCGCGGGATCCTGGCAATAGCGGATGAAGTCCATCGCTCGGGCGGATCCTGCCGGATTGCCCTTGATCACCGCCCAGCCCGATGGCGCAAGAATGCCCTCGGCATAGGTCCAGCTGACGTCGCCGCCGGTGTCTTTTTCCACGAGGTTGGCGCGCGTGTGCCACAACAGGGCCATCGACGCCTCGCCGTCGCGCATCAATTGTTGGCTCTCGGCGCCGGAATCCCAGAAGCTGACGATATGCGGCTTGATCTCGTCGAGCTTGCGGATGGCGCGTTCTTCGTCGAGCGGATAGAGCTTATCCATCGGCACGCCATCGGCCAGAAGCGCTGCCTCCATGCAGCCCGACATCCATTTGTAGAGCGACCGCTTGCCCGGATATTTCTCGACATTCCAGAAATCCGCCCAGGATTTCGGCGGATTGTCGCCGAACTGCTTGGCGTCATAGGCGATGACGTAGCTCAGGAAATAGTTGGCAACGCTGTATTCATAGGCGAAGCCTGCCTGCACCTTTTCGCGGTCGACCACCTTGTAATCGATCGGCTCGATCATGCCTGCCTCGCCCAAAGACTTCGTCGCGCCCGGATCGGCGTCGCAGACGTCCCAGGAGACAGCACCGCTTTCGAACTGCGCCTTCATCGCGCCCTTGGTCGGTCCGGAGCCGTCGATCTTTACCGTCATGCCCTGTTGTTCGGCATAGCTGCCGGTCAGCGCCGTTTCGAAGGCGCCGACCGCATCCCCTCCCCAGTTCGTGATCACCAGTTGGCCATCCGCCGCGCGGGCCGATCGGCCGCCAAGGTGAGGTGCCACGCCAAGCAGAACGAGGCCTGTCAGAAACGTCCGCCGATCGATGCGGCCAGCCAGATGACCGTCTTTTAGGAGTTCGAGGCATTCCGCCTTCAGATCGTTATTCATGTCATTTCCCCTTTTTGTTGTTTGGTTGGCATGCATGGAAAGTTGCGCGTCAGCCGGCGAGCACCCGCCCGTCCAGGTGGCCCCAGCGCACCCAGAGCTGCTCTCCGCGCGTTGGCGGAATACCGAGCGCGTCGCGCGCGGTCGTCAGCGTCAGGCTGGTGCCCTCAGGCGCGCTGCCTTTGACGATGGTCGTTCCGCCTTGAAAGACGACGCCGTCGACGGTCATCGGCAGCAGGTTGTGATCCGCCTGAGGCCGGTCGCGGCAAAGGGTCAGTTTTTCCGGGCGAATGGCGAGCACGGCCGGCGCACCCCCCAGTTGCTCGACGTCGGGCAGCAGTGCCCGCACGCCAAACTCGCCGACATGCGCATGAAACTCACCGGCGACCGCCCGTTGCCGGGAGACCGGCAACGTGTTCATGGTCCCGAGAAATTCGGCGACGAAACGGGAGTTGGGCTCATCGTAGAGTACGCTCGGCCGGTCAAGCTGGACGATGCGGCCGTGATCGAAGATCGCGATCCGGTCCGACATGGCCATGGCTTCCATCTGGTCGTGGGTGACGAACAGGAAGGTCGTTCCCGTCTTGCGATGGATTGCGACCAGTTCGTCCTGCAATTGTTCGCGAAGGTTCTTGTCTAGTGCCGACAGCGGTTCGTCCAAAAGCAGAAGCTCAGGCTCGAACACCAGCGCTCGTGCAAGCGCAACACGTTGCTGCTGTCCGCCTGACAGTGCCGAGGGGCGCTTGTGCTCGTGTCCCCCAAGGCCGACGAGGTCGACCATCCGGGCCACCCGCTGCTCCACTTCGGCCCGCGCCACCTTCCGGACGCGCAGGGAGAAAGCAATGTTCTCGGCAACGGTCAGATGCGGGAACAGCGCGTAACCCTGAAACACCATGCCGAAGTTGCGCTTGTCGGCCGGCGTTGCGCCGATGTCCTCGCCGTTTTTCAGGATAGCCCCTGACGACAGCGGCTCGAAGCCGGCGATCGCGTTCAGAAGCGTCGACTTGCCCGATCCGGATGGGCCGAGAAAGGTGAGGAATTCTCCCTTCTCGATGTCGAGCGAGACGTTTCTCAGAGCTTCGAAAGACCCGAAGGACTTGCAGGCTTTGCGAATGGAAATGTGGGCTGGCATGGCTGCTGCTCCGATCAATCGACGCTGTCGCGGATTAGCGGACTCGTCGAGCAATGGATACCGCCGCCGTTGAGCTGCACCTTGTCGTAGTCGATCTCGAGCACGGTGACGTTGTTGCGGGCAAGCGCCTCGCGTGTGCGATCCGAAAGCCCGCGCGGCATGATCACGCGGCCGGGCGCGATCGCCAGACCATTGACGATCCACGGATTGTCGTCCTCGTTCATCTCGATCGTGCGGATGCCGAGCGCGCGCAGCTTTTCCAGGAACACGAAGGAAAGGCCGCGCGGCCAGATCAGCGCGAGATCGACGTCGATCATCAGGAAATGCCCGTCGATGTGGATGTCGTAGCCGCAGAGATCGACGACCAGCAGCTCGACGCCCTGATACCGCAGGACCTCGGCGATCTGGCTGATGCCGTCGTCGTTGATGCGGATGCCCCGGCCGATGACGGCGGTGCGGCTGTTGAGCCAGGCGAAGCTGCCGCCCTCGGCCATGGCGGTGCCGTGCAGGGTGCGAAGCACCGGCATACCGTGTTTTGCGAGCGTCCGTGTCACCGGAAGCTCTTCGCCATGGCGCATGCGCGGCGCCAGCCGCGGGACGATCGCCCCGCCTTTGACGGCAATGCAGGAGTCACGGGTATAGACGGATTTGAACCGGCCGCGATCGACGCCCTCGACATAGACCACCTCGACGCCTTCGGCGCGCAGCAGATCGGCGAGGCCGTCGTGCTGGGCCTGCAATTCCCCAAGCGTCGGAATGCTATCGCTCTGCCAGTACCAGCCGGTTTCGAGATCGCCATAGGTGCCGATTTCCTCGATCCGCTTGGTGCGGTCGATGACGGAAAACTCGTCGCCCGGGCGGTGCATCAAGACGGTGCGCAGTGTGCCGACATCATTGTCGCAGCCCCAGTTGCGGCCCCACAGTCGGGCGAGCCGCTCCGGTGCCTCGAAGGCCGGCTCGGCAACGGAGCCGAAATACTTGATCGTCGCGGAATAGAGATCTTTCTTCTTGGGTGGTGCGGCGTTCACGTCTGGTCCTCTTTGACTGCGGGCCGGTATTGCACGGCCTCCCGTTTCGATAAAGGAGATGCTAACGGATCGTTTTCCTCCCTCATAACGAATTGATTTCCGCGATAACTTGAGGTTTTCTCAATAATAAATGCGATCAGAGGAGAGATCCGTGTCAAGGTTGCCGCCGCTCAACGCACTGCGCGCCTTCGAGGCCAGTGCCCGAAAC
The DNA here is from genome assembly GCF_037120565.1 of Ensifer sp. CCNWLY38. Lineage (NCBI taxonomy): Bacteria > Pseudomonadati > Pseudomonadota > Alphaproteobacteria > Hyphomicrobiales > Rhizobiaceae > Ensifer > Ensifer sp. CCNWLY38. The sequence goes on along the minus strand of NZ_JBBBBO010000014.1, from coordinate 7,549 downwards.
AGAAGCCTGACGAAGGCCGCCAATGAGCTTCATGTGACGCCTGGTGCAGTCAGCAAACAGTTCCGGCAGTTGGAGGAGCATTTCGGTTTCGCGCTGGCGACGAAGTCGCGCGACAGCTTCATCCTGACCCCGCAAGGACAGGAGCTCTTTTCCAAGCTCACGCAATCCTTCGAGACGCTCAACGACGCGGTGCTCGGTCTTCAGCGAAACCCGATCGCCGGTCGCCTCGCGGTGCGCTGCATGCCGGCCTTTGCAACCCGTTGGCTCGTGCCGCGGCTCGGAAAATTCTACGAGCGCTACGAGCGCGTCGAACTGCAGATCCTCTCCATGCCGGAATGGGGCGAGCCCTTTCCGGACGGCCAGGCGGACCTTGCGATCATGTTTGGCGATCCGGCGGCCGCCAAAGGGGAGACGACACTGCTCAAGCAGATGGAGTTCTTTCCGGTCTGCAGCCCGATCCTCCTCAACCGGGACGGCGACATCAAGCGGACCAGGGACCTGACCCGCCACGTCCTAATCGACGGCGTCGGATCCACCCACTGGAACGACTGGTTCCGTCACCACGACCAGGAGATACCCGCCACGGTTCGCCGGTTGAGCTTTGAGGATTTCAATCAGAACCTCGCGGCGGCACGCTGCGGAATTGGCATTGCGATGGGAGACAACATCACGGCTAGCGAAGAGCTTGCCCAAGGTGCACTCGTCCGCCCGCTCAAAGGTTTCATAAAATCGGCGACGAAGGGCTACTACGTCATCACGCAAAAAAACCGGGACCATTCCCCGCTCGCCAAGGTGTTCATCGATTGGGTGGTCAACGAAGCCCAGGCCACAATAGAATTTGCCTGAGGGAATGGAGCAACGGCCAAATCGCCCCAAACGAGCCTACGCGTCGGTTGCGCGTGCTGGACTGAGCACTCGGACGATTGAGCAACGACGCAACTGGCGCCATAGTGCTCCCGGATTTTTCGGGAGGAAGCGACATGCATGAATTCGCAATTCTTGTCACCATCCTGGGCGTCTTCCTTCTTGGAGCCATGAGCCCTGGCCCAAGCTTTATCGTGGTGTCGCGTATCGCGATCGCCCGGTCACGCGCTGACGGAATAATGGCAGCGGTTGGCATGGGAATTGGCGGCTTTCTATTCGCCTGCATTGCAGTCGCCGGCCTAACAGCGATCCTCCTTCAAGTGGAATGGCTGAGCATGCTGCTCAGGCTCGCCGGTGGCGCGTACCTCGTCTGGATCGGCATCGGTATCTGGCGTGCCGCACCCCAGACGATAGCGATTGCCGATGCGCCCGCAGATCAGCCAAGCACACTGTGGAAGTCGCTGCTGCGGGGCCTTTTCGTGCAGATCTCCAATCCGAAGACGGCCATCTTCTACGCATCCATGTTTGCAGCGCTGCTACCGTCTCCGACGCCCACCTGGATGCTGCTGACGCTTCCGCCACTGCTCTTCATCAACGAGTTCGTGTGGTATGCGATTGTCGCCCTCGGTTTTTCGTCACGTGCGCCGCGGGTCGTCTATCTGCGCTCGAAGACCTGGATCGACCGCGTGGCTGGCGCTGTGGTGGGCGCACTCGGCATCAAACTGATGGCCGATAGCGTGCGAACAATCGGCTAGTGCCGCGATCCGCACTCGGCTCCCCTGGCCACGTTTCAAAGTCGCAGACGTCGGCGTTTCCACCATCGACCGCGTCCTGACTGTGCGGGGTCCGGTGCGCGCCGAAACGGTCGAACGCCCGATCGATAGACAGTGGGTTGTCCAAAGTTTGTGTTGACCGTTTTCGACGGCGCGGCGAAACTTGCAACCGGGAGCGAGGAGGAGGACGAATGATGGCTGAGCCAGACCGCTGGCGCCACATGGCAAGCGCACCGAAAAACGGCAGTCGGATCCTCGTCACGATCCGCCCGTCCGAGCAGGGCACGGCGGAAGTTGACCTCGCCTATTGGTCGAATGGCGATCAGTTCGGTAGAGAAGGCTGGCGCGCTTCCGATTCCTCGCCCGGCCGCATCATCGAATACGCAGAGCCGGAACTGAAATGCTGGATGCCGATGCCCTCGGCCAATATCAACCTCACCTCGATGCCCTTGCCCTGGGAAGGCGATGACGACCAAGAACTGGACGGGTCGGGGATTTAGCAAGACGAAGAGCAAGCAGCAGACCGGCCCACTATCCGTGGTCCGGCAAGCAATCCAGGTCCCCTTATCGGCCGGATTCAGAACCGCTCTATTGGACCCCCATGCGGGGCAGAGGACTTTGCGCCTTCTCCAGTCGCGCATGTCCTTTAATGGCCATCAACGTTCGGGCAATCCTGCTTTCCGCAACCCCTCGGCCATTTGATCTTGCCACCGCGGGATGTTTTGAAACCAGGGAAGCGCTCGATACCGGTCGATAGTAAAGCCTGGCTCGGCCGCCAATAGCTTCCCCGCAGCCCATCGGGCGGTCTCCAAGTCTCCGTTCATCGCCGACCAGGCGGCGAGATGACGGTAGGACCATGTGACGTCCGGATAGGTGTTGACGACCTCATGGGCTATCGCAATCGCCTGTGAAATAGCACCTTCCATGGCCAAGGAAAAGGCCATTCCCAATCTCATGTTGAATGCGAGCGGATCTCTTGGGCTCAGGGTCATCCCCCGCTGGAAGCGTTCCGTTGCCAGATTGGCTTCGTCCTTGTAGATCGCAAGCCAGCCCAGGCGCGCCCATGCCCAGGCATTGTTCGGATCAAGCGCAAGCGCCTTTTCGATAAAGGTGGTGGCGCGCTCCTGGTCGCCGCAGATGCTCAATGCCGCACCGGCGGCAGTCAGGGCGGTCGGATCGTCGCCGATCGAACCTACAGCCTCTACCGCTGCGCGCGCCTTTTCCAGCTCACGTTCCGGTTGCTTGGTCCAAAGGTAGGAGGCGTTCGAGGCGTGGCACCACGCCAGAAGTGCATGGGCGCGGCCATAACCGGGATCAACGGCAATCGCTTGCCGAAGCAGCTCGATCGCCTGGTTGTTGGTGTCCTTGCGGCGGCCCCAGAGGTTCGGGTAGGCGCGCATGACGAAATCATAGGCCCTGAGACTTGTCGGCGGCCTGCGCCTGGCCAGTTCGATCTCGGCATCGCGGATCGCCGGGTGAATGGCGCCTGCCACCTGCGCCGCAATCCGATCCTGGAATTCGAACATATCTTCGATTGCGCCCTCGTAGCGGTCGGACCAGAACTGGGTCCTTGTCTCCGCATCGACCAATTGCACCGAAATGCGCAGTCGGTCGCCGCCTCGGCGAACGGTGCCCTCGACCACATAATTGACGCCGAGTTCCCTGCCGACCTCGCGCACGTCGACGAAGCGCCCTTTGTAGGTGAACGCGGACTGTCGCGCGATTACAAAGAAATTCCGGACGCACGAGAGCGCGGCGGTGATCTCCTCGACAACGCCGTCCACGAAGTATTCGTCGCCCTGCCCACTGAGGTTGTCGAAGGGCATGACGACGATCGATGGCTGGTCCTTGCCACGACGGGCTGCAAGTGATGGCTCGGACGCGATGTCGCCTTCGACAGCGGTCTCTTGCTGCCAATCGACCCGGAAGACGAAAATTGGCCGTGGGATGTTCTTCAGGTTGCGCTCACCGAGACTGATCAGCGGGAACGGCACTTTCCCATCGAGATGCTCGCGCACCGATGCGGAAATGCAAATGCCTGACGGAGCCGCGATCTCCTGCACGCGTGCCGCGATATTGACGCCGTCGCCGAGTAGGTCGTCTCCGGCCACGACCACGTCACCCAGGTTGATGCCGATGCGGAACTCCAAACGGCGATCGGGTGGGCGCTCTTCTGAGGCACTGGAAAGACGGCGCTGGATTTCGACTGAGCACCGGACGGCCTGGACAGCGCTTGGAAACTCGGCGACAAACCCGTCACCGGCGGTTCCGAAGATACGGCCACCATGCTCCTTCACCACTTCGGCAATCCGGTTACGGCACACATTTAGTGCGGCAAGCGTACCTTCCTCGTCCAGCGCCGCAAGGCGACTGAAGCCAGCAACATCGGCTGAAAGGATGGCTGCGAGCTTTCGATCCACAGCGATGACCGCTCCTGCGACCCACGAAATCGTTGGGCTTGATATGCGCGCATCTTCCCACAATGAGGGATGCTTGTCGCCAGCAAGGACGCAGAAGATGCAGTAACTCAGCATGATGCATCGCCACGCATCTGAACAGACGCATGGCGACGCAGATTTCGGTTACCGCTGCGCGACCGGGCGCACCAGCGGCGTCACGCGTCGGATGGTCACCCGGCGGTTCTCCTCCTCGGGTTCCTGCGAGCGGATTTTCAGGAAGCGCTCACCGTAGCCTTGCGTGACGAGGTTTTCCGCCGGGATGCCGTAGACCTCGGTCAGGAGAACTGCGACCGACTCCGCACGTTCGTCGGAGAGGACCAGGTTCGAGCGGTCAGAACCGACAGCGTCCGTATGCCCTTCGATGAAGAAGGTTTCGCCGGGATCCTTGTCGAGAACCTTCTGCATTGCGTCGGCGACCGTTCGCAGTGTCTTTGCCTGCGACATCGAGACTTCGGCACTTCCCGTCGCGAAGTGGATCGTATCGAGATCGATGCGCCGGACCTTGTCACGCAAGCGGGCCGAATTGCGGACCTCATCGATGGTATAGACGCGCTCGACCCGTTCGACCGGCGGCTCGGACAGGAATTCGTAGTAGTCCCGATCCGGATCTTCCGAGTAATCGACGATGTAGTCATCGACCGGAATCGTCAGACGCATCGGAGGCAGTTCGTAGCCGACGTCGAGGATCGCCGGACGCCGATCCTCCTGATACTCCGGCGCATACATCAGCACATATTCGTTGCCGTCGCCGTCGACGCGCGAGCGCTGCAAGATGTCGCCGTAACGGTCGTAAACAGTGACGATGCGGTAGCCGCCCGGACGGACGATCGTTTCGCGAACGCGGCCGCGCGGAAGCTCGTCGTAGTAGGCCTCCTGCGCATCGTGGCGCAGACGTGGACGATCGTCGCCACGCACGAAGATCTGCTCGCCGACGCCGAGGACGACGCGATCGTCAAACCTCTCGACCACCTGCACCTCGGTCACATCATTGCTCGTGGTGTTGTTGACCGTCGTGCTGTTGATGACCGTATTGTTGATGACGGTGTTGTTGACGATGTTCGTCGTCTCCGGGACCGCGAAGACTGGCGCCGCTTCGACGCGTCGGCCTTCTTCCTTGATCGCGGCCTCGATCCTCTGCGGAGCCGCCTGCCGCACCTCGGCCGGAATCTCCGCCTGGGCCGCAGCGTCGTCGGTCGGCGGCGCTATGTTCTGATCCTGGACGCGCAGCTCTTCGCGCTGCTTGCGCCGAGCCTCGCGCGCCCGGTTGCCCCCGGAGTTATCGGCGTCCTTGTCGCTGTCGAGCACAGCCGCGCCGTTGTCGACCGGAAGCACCACGGTTTCGTCGCTCGCCGCCGGATCCTGGGCAATCTTGCGCTTCTCTTCCTTCGTGCGCTTGTCGACAACGATCGGAGCGGGCTTGCCCTGAGGTTCCTCACCCTGGCGCTGCTCGGCCGTTGCTGGTTGTTCGGCCCCTGGAGCCGGCTGCTGCTCACCCTCGCCTGTCTGCGGCGTCGGCTGCTCTGCTGTGGTTTCGCCTGTCGGTGCGGCACGCTGTTCTAGGGCCTTTTGCTCCTCGGGCTGCTTTCCTTCAGCTTGCTGCTTGCGCTTCTTGGGCAACGGTACCTGCTGTTCCTCGGCCTGCTGAGGGGTGCCCTCCTCTACGGCGGGCTGCCGTCCTTCCGCCTGCTGCTTGCGCTTCCTGGGCGCGGGCACCTGCTGTTCCTGGGCCTGCTGCGGGGTGCCTTCCTCTACGTCGGGCTGCTGGTCTTGGGCCTGCTGCTTGCGCCTCTTGGGCACAGGATTTTGTTGCTCCTCAGCCTGCCGCGGAGCCGCTTCCTCGACACCATCCTGCTGTTCCTCAGCTTGCTGCTTGCGCTTCTTGCGCACCGGAGTTTGTTGCTCTTCGGCCTGTCGCGGAGCTCCTTCCTCTGCACCAGGCTGCTGCTCCTCAGCCTGCTGCTTGCGCTTCTTGCGGACAGGAGTTTGTTGCTCTTCAGCCTGCTGGGGAGCGCTGTCCTCGACGCCAGGCTGCTGTTCTTCGGCGCGCTGCTTGCTCTTCTTGCGCACAGGCGCTTGCAGTTCTTCAGCCTGCCGCGGTGCGTTTTCCTCAGAGCCGGGCTGCTGCTCCTCAGCCTGCTGTTTGCGCTTCTTGCGAACCGGCTCTTCGACCTGGCGCTGCGGCTCCTCGGCTTGCGGTTGCTGCTGTTCTGTCGGCCCTTCCCCGGCGGCATGCTGCTTCTTGCGCTTCTTGAGCAGAAGCAAATCCTCGGGAGACTGCTGGTCGGTCCCTTCCTGCGCTACCTGGAACGGTGCCCTCGGGCTCTCGGCTAGCGCCGGCTGAATCGCGAAAGATACGGCGAAGACGGGCAAGGTCACCGTTGCGAAAAGTTTGGATCGAATCGACATCATCTTTGTTCCTCTTATTGGGAGGTCCCCGCGCCAGTTGCGCTTATCGCCCGCATCAAAGCCGGCAGAACGGCACGCCTGTTCGCGCGCCCCAAGGGGCCATGCCCCGCGGCTCCGACTTTTTTGTGTCAGCCAAAGGCTAGTCCCAACGCCACAGTTCCCGATCGGTTCCGCTTGCAGGCCCATCCCGAAGCTGCTGGCCGCAGGTCGCGCTGTCGTTCGTATTGATCCGAAAGGCGACGATGCGGAGGTCGCTGGCCGAGCGCGCGAGCGTTTCCTCACTGAACGGCATTCCTACGGACATTACTCGTGACGCGAAGCGTAGCGGCTGCCAAGCTCTGGCCCGATGTGGCCGACGAGGCGGGGCGCGCCAATCTTCGCCGCGCCTTGTGGCATCTGCCGCATGGTTGGATAGGCGTGGATGGCGACGAGCTCGTTCTGCAGGCGACGAGCGATTTCACGCGCGCTCGAGAGGTTGCCGCGCGGGCGCTTGGAGGTGAGCCGCGCACGTTCGACGAGATCGGTCTTATCTCGCACGATATTCTTCCGGGTTGGCACGAGGAGGTGGCGACCGATGCCAGCCTGTTCAGCGAAGGAGACGGACCGGAAGACGAATTCTACGCCACGTGGCAAGACCAGCCGCTGCTAACGGGCTCGTCCTATACGCTGTCCTATGAGGCATGGCAGCGACTGAACTATGCCGAGAACCTCTATTATCGGGTCGGAACGACGATAAGCGAGACCGGATGGGAGAATTACATGGTCTCTACGGACGGCTCCGATTGGCCGACCGCACCCTCCATTCGGATCGAGGTTGGGCGTTCGCTTGCGCAAAGGCGCAGCGCTTCAAAGGGTGCAATGGCCTACTGACGGCGCAAACCCGGGAATGAAGATGGGGGGCCATCGGGACCTCGGCGGGCGGGGTATTGTGTGTTGCTTTCGCGTTGGCCGTTCGCTGTGTCTAGAACGTCAAAAAGCCCGCGGACGTTTGTGTCACGCGGGCTTTTGTTTGATTTGGTTGCGGGGGCAGGATTTGAACCTGCGGCC
>NZ_JBBBBO010000013.1:0-239584 GCF_037120565.1 Ensifer sp. CCNWLY38 | reverse complement strand
TGAACGCCGAAGGCCATCTGCGGCTGCTGGTCGATGAAGATCAGCTGGCTGTTCTGGGGGGTCAGGACTTCGAGTTTGCTGGACATGGACTTTCTCCTCTTTGAGCTGGTTGGCAAGCGGGGCGTCGGTGCCCGGTCTTGGCCGGTCTGGGGTGAACCGGTTTGGTGACAACAGGTGTAGCCGACCGGGTTGTGCTGCTGAATTGCAATAATGATTTCGATTGAATTGCGATTTTGGCAACAATCGATGTAGGCGACGCCACTCCAGGGTCTTTCGCATTTCCTTGTGACGGTCACGGCGGATGGCGTGGCCTTCGCCGCCCAGATACCGACCCGCTCACCACCACGCCGCGAAATCGACTTCCGGATAAAGCTCCCGACAACGCATCGGAAGCGGGCCAAATGGCTCTGGCACTTTGTTTCTAGGCCATCTTTCCGCTTCCGGTATTCCGCTTGAAAGCGGGATACTCTAGTCCCTCATCGGGTCTGCGGCCATTCGAGATTGGCGAAGGTGGTCCGGGATACCCCCTTGTAATAGGCGCCACGCTTGGGCGAAGGCTGGTTCACAACCACCTTCGCCCAGGAAGGGCGGGCCTTGACCTTTGACGAGGCACGGTCATCGCCGAGTGCGGCCGACGAAGCGATCAGGATTGAGACTGCCGCTATCGCACCAGTTCTGGCCATGTTTTTCATTTCTTGTTCCTTGGAAGCGTTTTCACTGACGATATCGAGCGTTCTGCGTGTCTCACACGGCCCAGCAGGAGCAGCCGAGTGCGCCGAAGAAGCCCTTGAGATCGGCGATCGGCAGCTTTGACGTCCAGGCGCCGGCATGGTCGTGGCCATGCACGCCGCAATTGCTGGCGCAGCCGCACGACGTGATCGCCGTGCGGCGGAGCGAGTTCTTGCCGGCACCCTCAGGCTCGCCCCAGGCGGCATAACCGCCGAAGCTGCGGACCGGCGACCAGTCAGGCATCGCCGGCGGCACCGGGTTGTCGTCGTGGGCGGCGAAGTCGCCGGCCGCATAGACGACCTTGCCGCCGACAACAGTCAGCTCCGAGGTCAGGAACGAGATCTCGTCCTCGGCGCAGGCGAAGTAGTCCTTGTTCGGCACGATCAGGTCGGCAAACTGCCCCGTCTCGATCCGGCCCTTCTTGCCCTCTTCGTTGGAGAACCACTGCACCTTCTCGGTCCACATCCGCAGCGCCGTCTCGCGATCGAGGCAGTTGGCGCGCGGATAGAGCTGCAGGCCGCCGATGGTCTTGCCGGTCACCATCCACGACAGCGAGACCCAAGGGTTATAGGAGGCGACGCGGGTGGCATCGGTGCCGGCGGAAACGTTGACGCCCTTGTCCAGCATGCGCCGGATCGGCGGTGTCGCTTCGGCCACCCCGTGGCCGTAGCGTTCGACGAAATATTCGCCCTGGTAGGCCATGCGGTGCTGGGTGGCGATGCCGCCGCCAAGCGCGGCGATCCGGTCGATCGACCGGTCGGAGATCGTCTCGGCATGGTCGAAGAACCAGTTCAGGCCGTCGAGCGGGATATCCTTGTCGACCTTCTCGAACACGTCGAGCGCGCGGCTGATGGTTTCGTCATAGGTCGCATGCAGCCGCCAGGGCCAGCGGTTCTCGGCCAGCACCCGGACGACCTCTTCGAGCTCGCCCTCCATCTCCGGCGCCATCTCCGGGCGCGGCTGGCGGAAGTCCTCGAAGTCGGCGGCCGAAAACACCAGCATCTCGCCGGCGCCGTTGTGGCGGAAGTAGTCGTTGCCCTGCTTGTATTTGACCGATGAGGTCCAGTTGAGGAAGTCTTGCTTCTCTTCCTCCGGCTTCTGGGTGAAGAGGTTGTAGGCCAGGCGCACGGTCAGCTGATCGTCGTCCGACAGTTTCTGGATGACGGCGTAGTCGTCCGGATAGTTCTGGAAGCCGCCGCCGGCGTCGATGACGCTGGTGATCCCGAGCCGGTTGAGCTCGCGCAGGAAGTGACGGGTGGAGTTGACCTGGTAGTCGAAGGGCAGCTTCGGTCCCTTGGCCAAGGTCGAATAGAGGATGCCGGCATTGGGCTTGGCCAAGAGCAGGCCGGTCGGGTTGCCGGCGGCATCGCGGGTGATCTCGCCGCCCGGCGGGTTGGGCGTGTCCCTGCCATAGCCGACCGCCCGAAGCGCGGCGCCATTGAGCAGCGCCCGGTCATAGAGATGCAGCAGGAACACCGGCGTATCCGGCGCGACCGCATTGATCTCGTCGATGGTCGGCAGCCGCTTTTCGGCGAACTGGTGTTCGGTAAAACCGCCGACGACCCGCACCCATTGCGGCGCCGGGGTGATCGCCACCTGCCGCTTCAGCATCGCCATCGCATCGGCGAGCGAACGCACCCCGTCCCAGCGCAGTTCCATGTTGAAGTTGAGGCCGCCGCGCACGACGTGGGTGTGGTTGTCGTTGAGCCCCGGCAGCACGCGCCTGCCCTTGAGGTCGATCACCTTGGTGCCCGAGCCGGCCAGCGCCATGATCGTCCGGTCGTCGCCGACGGCCAGGAACTTTCCGTCCTTGATGGCAACGGCGCTTGCCGTCGGGTTGGTGCGGTCGAGCGTGGTGACAAGGCCGTTGTGCAGGATCAGGTCGGGCGTCATCGAGGGGTCTCCAGTCTGTTGGGCGTGTGTCGCGGTTGCCCTGCCCAAGGCTAGGGCGGCGGCGGTTGCACCGAGAAAATTGCGCCGTGTCGGCATTATGCTGGTTTCCTATGGAGTTGCCGCCCGGCGCCCGAATACCTGCGCTCGAGGTGGTCGCGGGGCCCAGAAGGAAGATGGCAGGATCGACATGCCGCCGCGCAGCAGATGACGGCGCCAATGTCAGGGGAAAGGAGCGGGTAAAATACCTGCGAAGGGGGCGCCAAGCAGCCCGCAAGGTCACGCGATCAACGAACTGGCTGTCGAGTGGGCGGACGGCGCCAAGATAGGTGAGATCAGAAGGCTGCAGGACGGTGGCGTGGCTGCCAGGATCATCGGCTTCTCCCAGATCAGTTGCCGGTTGCGGGGCTGTTTCTCCAATATTGCTTTTATTCCACTGCAGTTTCTTGTCGGGAATGTCTGCCTTTTGAAGATTCTCACGTTTAAGCGGCGAAATCTAACTCTGTAGACGTCCGGACGTTTTCCCCTGAACTTATCGCTGGTTGCGCCGCTCAGGTTGAGCTGGGGGCGGAGGCTTGTTCATCGTGCTTACCTTACAAGGCGTCCGTTCCATGCAGCCAACGGTCGCCCCGTTCGGCCGACTCAGGTGCGCCGGTCGCGCCGGAAACGAGCGGGCGTGATGCCCGCTATCAGGGAAAAGCTTCTGGTCAGATGGCTTTGGTCGGCAAAGCCACAGCGAATGGCGATTTCGGCGATTGGCAGATCCTGGAGCAACAATTCCTTGGCACGGGCTATGCGGTACTCGGTGAGCCAGCGTAGTGGTGTGCGGCCGAAGCTCGCCTTGAAGGCTTGTATAAAGTAGCTCCGAGACAGCTCGCAGCTTTTTGCGAGCTCCATCATCGCTAGGTGCCCGTCGAGCTGCGCGGCCAGGTACTCCAACGCGCGCTTTTCCTGCCAGGGAGCCAGCGTGCCCTTGCGCTCGCCCGGAAAATACAACCCGCCGTATTTCTGCGCGAGATGTGTCATGATTGCGAGCGTGACTTGATCGATGAATAGCCGACTGGCCTGTTTGGGCCGCTCCAGCGCGGGCAGCAGCGCGTGGGCGAGGCCGAGAATGACGGTGTCGACTGTACCAGGAGGGCATTCGAAGCCCATGAGGTCGGGCCGCCCGATTTCCGTGGCGAAGTCGCGCACATGCCGAAAGGGAATCCGGAATCGCACGTTGTCGAAGGGCGATAGATGATGGCAGCGCCATTCCTCGCGCAGGTCCGTGATGGCAAGCGCCCCCTCGGGGTGGCCGCCTTCGAAAATCAGCGACTTACCACGCCAAAGCCGATGTAACCGAAAGTCGCGCAATTGCGTGATAATGCTGAAGGCGTCCTCGCGCGCGTTGGCCGGGCTTGGTGCTAAGTCTTCCCGATCGGAATTCAACCGCATTATGGAGATCGGAGACGCATCGACGATCGATCGGCGTATGGCGTCCGGCTCCTGGGTCTTTTCTGGGACGGACTCCCTGTACATCGTGCACTCCCAACTCACAGGCGAACGAAAGATTGCCCAACCTTCTTCGTTGAAGCAATTCGACTAATGGAGGCCTCGCCGCCGCCAAACTGAAGGCGAAACGCCAGTTTCACCGACAAATACTCTCTCGAAATGTCCGAGGTCGTCGAATCCGCACGCATGCGCAACGTCCGCCAGCGAGAGCGCATGGTTGGCAAGGTGTGATTTCGCCCTGTCGATTTGCTTGGCGACTGGCCGCAGCCTGGTTCCGGGTTCCTCCCGCATAGGAGCCCCTTGCGTCTTGCCAATGCTTCCCTCGATCGGCTCGCCATACCGGTGCAGGAGGTGGGCGCAGATGGCGACCGCTACGGGTCGCAGGGGCGCCGGTGCCGTTCCGGTGCCGGCAAAAAATGCAAGCAGCGCGGTACCGAGATTGCGAAGCACCGAATCCGGTTCGCCGCGACGGCAGATCAGGCGGCGTCGTCCTGTTTCCGGCGATAGCTCCGCAGTCTCGCTGAAAAGGGCCTTGGGTAGCACAAAGGCCAGCGAGCGCAGCCGACTGTTGAGGCGAATGGCCGCCCCGTCCGCGAGATCCACGAGGCAGATCGTACCGCGCGCGAAGCGGCGAACCTTAGTGCAGGAGCCATCCGCCCGAATGTCGGCGTGTTCGGCGTCCTCCAGATAGAGCATGAGGAAATAGGACTCGGAGACAGGGAGCCGAACGTCGTTTGCTTCATCGGCCCTGGGTTCCCGGCAAATACTGGTCACGGAAAAAGTCGCGTCGCGGATTGGAACAGTGGTCAAGCATGGGGCCTCAGGCGTCCCGAAGCAGATGCCCACGCATGCCATGTCTTTGCTGTTTAAGTTCAACGACAATCCCTTGGCGACATTTAAGGAACGATCTTGCAGAAGCAGGTTCTGGGTCCGGACTGTATTCCAGGCTGTGCCAAGGTGCAACGCGCAGACCGATCGAACTCGCGTTCAACGAGAATTGTCGAGATCGGGGCGGCGCTTCCTAGGCACTTTGAGACTCCCGGCCCGAACGCATCTGGGACAAGATCCAGGCGATTGGCCGCGACAAAGCGGCCTGAAGGAGCGCTACGCTTTCAATATTCGAGGATTCGAACATTGCGCTTTCGCGATGGCATGGCCAGGACCTTGGCAGACCGTGCGGGCTGATCCATCTCATCGGCGGGCTTGCTGTCGGTGTCCTGGCTGCACGCCGCACTACCCATATGCTCGACCCCGGACCAAGCCTGTGACGGCCTGATCATCCGGAGCAATTCCGGACGCAGACCGTCGCCGCGCTGAGCGGCGATGGAATGCAGACCCCGCAGCATTGTCATCATGGCTCGTCCTTCATCGTGATGTGGCAGCGGCCTTCAGGCCGCGTTGATGGTCCTCAGGGCCGTGGCACAGTCCGGAGTGCCATGCGCGCGGTTTCACGCTGACGGCGGGCGGCGGCGATGTGTTGCCAAGCTCCTGCGCATCGTGGATATCAGAGGGGTCCATTTGCAGCTCCGTCGGATTTGCCAACGATACGGCTGCCGCTCGGGCACACGCGCTCCGAATACTGCTTTCAGATCGAAATTAGCCGTTCGCACGGAACGAGACGCTGGCGACCGGTATTTCGATTTGAAAGCAAGGACCGGAGAGTGGCGCAATGCATCCGCTTCTAAACTCGTTTCACAACGAATGAGGAAGGTAAGACGATGCGTGAAACTATACGATTTGCATGGGGCGCCAGTTCCCTCGGCGACTTTGTTGTCGCCATGTCGAACAAGGGGATTGTGGCGCTTGAATTCGGCTCGATGCGCACCGCGATGGAGGATGCGTTGAGTATCCGCTTTCCGGAAGCCGAGCTTGAACGCGCCCAGCAGGAACTTGCCGACGTGATCGAAACCGTGGCCGGCGCGATCGACGATCCGGCCAAGGTTTGCGATCTGCCACTCGATCTGCGCGGGACGCTGTATGAGGTCCAGGTCTGGCTCCTGTTGCGGGAAATTCCTGCTGGCCAGACCACGAATTATGGGGCGCTCGCGGCCAAGCTCGGTTCGCGTGATCCGAGGGATGCAACAGCTGCGATCGCCAACAATCCGATCGCCGTGATCGTGCCGTGCCATCGCGTCATCAAGAAGGATGGTTCGATTTCCGGCTATCGATGGGGTGTTCGCCGCAAGCGTGCTCTTCTGACCCGCGAGCAGCGCGCCACGGAGGCATGAAATGTCAGATGTTCGTTCCGCGGTCTCGCCGTGCGGGCATATCGCCGAGCCGCTGCAGGTCATCAGGCTGTCGATCGATTCCGCAGATGCGGCCCGTCGGCAATACCCGGGCTACAGGCTGACGCGGCTGGTGGGGGCGCGGCTTGAGCTGGATGAAAAGGACATCGAGCGGCTCTGTGACATGCTCGGCCTCGATCTCCTGCAGCCCGTGGTGGGCGCTTCGAGGCCGTTCGACTATCATTTGCGCCATATGATCGCTCTCTACGAGCTTAGGGCTCTGTTTCGCGATGACGGGCACGCGCCCTATCATCATGCCATCCGGCCAACCGGCTACGACTATTATCGAGACGAAGTGGACCCGCACGGCATGGAGCTATGGCGGGCCGGCTATCGCGCGATGCCTGATGTCAGGCAAATGATGGCCGCCTCGATCCTATGGCTCTATCGGGCAGGGAAAGACAATGTCTGGCTGCGGCGGGTGCCTTGCACCTGGCACGCCGCCGAGGCGATTGCCTGCCTGCGCGCCAACGGCGCGTTTGAGGATTGGGCGCGGCTCTACACGCTTTATCCCGGGTGGTAGTTGCGGCGGTCCGCTCTGGCTGCAGGCTAGGTTTCGGAAGGACGGCCGGCGCTGCGAAAACTGCGGCGCCGGCGTCGCGTGCTCATCGCGCGTCGTGGAAAATGATCCCGACGGTGTGGCGCATGCCGGATCGGACGCGGCTGACACCGTGGCGCAGGTTCACGCGGTAGTTTCCCTTCGTTCCCTGGACCGGACGATTGTGGACGGCGAAGGCGACGGCGTCGCCCTGTCTGAGCGGCACGACCTCGACGCGGCTTTGCATGCGCGGCCGCTGTTCGGTCAGTGCAAATTCGCCACCCGTGAAATCGCGGCCCGGCTCGGAGAGCAGGATCGCCACCTGGATCGGGAATGCGAGGTCGCCGTAAAGGTCCTGGTGAAGGCAGTTGAAGTCACCGGGAACATATTGCAGCAGGAGCGGCGTCGGCCGGGTCTGGCCGGCATCGTGGCATTGCTTGAGGAATGCGGCATGCTCGCCGGGAAACCTCTGGTCCAGTCCCATCCGTTCGTTCCAGGCGTTGGCGACACCGGCAAGGCGCGGGTAGAGCGCGGTGCGGATACCGCCGATGAGATCGGGCAGCGGGTATTTGAAATAGCGATACTCGCCCTTTCCGAAGCCGTGCCGCGCCATGATGATATGACTGCGGAAATGGCTTTCGTCGGCGTAGAGCGACGCGACGCTGCTGCATTCCTCGGGCGTGAGAAGCTGGGGAAGGACGGCGCAGCCGAAGCCGTCGAGCTCGCCGGCGAGCGCCTTCCAGTCATAGGCAGCAATCCGTGCCTCCGCGGACGCATCCGCAGAGGCCGGGACCATGTTGATCGCAGTCTTGTTCATACCGTGGCTTCCTTCTCGATAAGGGTGCGTTCGATGCCCCAACGGTAGCCGGCTAGGTCGCCGTTGGTGCGGACGACGCGGTGGCACGGAATGGCCAGTGCGATCGGATTGGCAGCGCAGGCGCCGGCGACGGCACGCGGGTTCGCCAGCGGGCTGATCCACTTGGCGAGTTCGGTGTAGCTCACCGTCCGGCCGACGGCGATGGCCTTCAGCTTTTCCCAGACGCGGCGCTGGAAGGAGGTGCCATGCATATCGAGCGTCAGGTGTAAGCCGCCGGATGGCTTGGCGATGTAGCGCAGAACCTTTGCGACGTCGTTCTTCATCACCGCCTCGCTTGAAACGAGCGTGGATTGCGGGAAGCGATCGGCAAGATCCGCCTCCAGCTCTTCGGCGTTGTCGCCGAGCAGGATCGAGCATACGCCCTTCGCGCTGCGCGCGACCAGCACCTTGCCGAGTTCGCAATCGGCGACTGCGTAGGAGAGAACACCGGCGGCCGTCGAAGGGGAATTCTGCAGCGATTGCGGCCGCAGCGCGTCAGTCGTGATCATGAGGTTCATTGTCGTAGCTCCTTGCTCTGTCCTCACGATCGAAATTACTTTCTTGGTCGAGCCGCCAAACTCCGATCCTTGCTTTCAAATCGAAACTCTGCTGGCGCCGATACAAGAGAATGAAGAATGCCGGCTACGGCCGATCAGGCGAGCCTGAGCATCGTGGTCTCTGCGAGAAGATAGGTTTCACCGGAAATGAATCGCGCCTCGACCTCGCCGTTTTCGAGCATTTCCAGCTCGGCATAGCCGGCAAGCACGAGTTGGCCGATGTATGTCATCACGAGCGCCTTGTCCGGATTGCCCTGGGCAAGCGCGACCAGCGCGTCGATCGCTTTCCGGGTTCCGGGCAGTTTGCGCCGGCTCGCCTTGGCGTCGAATCCGCTCCGCGAAAACATCAGCGTCGGTTCCTTGTCTTAGCCGTTGTGCGAGGGATCGCGAAAAACCGACAATCGCATATCGACTTTCCGACCAACGACACACTTGGCTACAGGCTAGTTCTGGCGGCACTCCGATTGTTGTCATCAAACTGAAGAAAGATGAGCTATAACGCTCCCCGGAAGGTGAGATTGATGCGCATCCGCCCGACGGTCTCATGGACGCCGTCCTTCAATTCGGGCACGCCATGGTAGAAGAGCCGCGACGGGCCGCCCCAGACCGCCACGTCCCCATGCCGCAGCGCGTACTTCTTCACAGGATCATTCCGCTTCAGACCGCCGAATTGGAAGGTCGCGGGCAGACCGAGCGAGAGGCGAAGTTGCGTTCGTTTCTGTCCTGATGCAGCGAAAGGCGGGCGCCCGGTTCGTAGCGGTTGATCAGGCAGGCGTCAGGGCGGAAGTCCGGATAGCCCGCCCGTGTCGCCGCCTCGACCGCCAGGTCGAGGAAGCATTCCGGCATGGCCGGCCAGAGACGGCCTGTTTCCGGATCGTTGCGATCGTATCGATAGCCGGTGCGGTCCGTGACCCAGCCGGCCGTGCCGCAATTCGTCATCGCGACCGACATGGTGAAGCCGCCCGGCGTGACCATGTGCCGGAATGGCGACTGGCTGGTGATGTGGCCGAGCGCTGCGAGCAGATCCTTTTCAAAGGGAAGTGCTGCGCCGCGAAGCAGCATGGCACCCTCCGCCATGATCTCGGTTACGGGATCGGCAGGGGCAAGCATGTCAAACAGATCGGGCATCTTCGGGCCTATTGCGTATGGTGATGATCGATGGGTGAAAGGCGGGCCGGTAGCCTGCAAGGAGCGCCATGACCGTCGATGGTGGTGTCAGGAGCCAATCGGCGTCGTGGAGGATTTTGGGCCTGTCGTAGCCGTCATTGGCCCAGCGATACGCGAGGCCGGCGCGCAGCGTGTAAGCCTCATCCTTGGCCACAACGACCGCGCCGTCAGGCAGGTCGGACAACAGAAGGGCGATCGGATGCAAGCGCTTGTGGCCGCGATCGAGGCGCTCGGCATGCAGTACGGAATCCATATGCGTAGCCGAAGGAGGCGCCTCTTTCTTCGCCGACGCCCAGCGGGCCCGGAAGCGTTCAGCGGCTTCGCGCCGGCAGAGGAAGCAGGGACGATGGCCGGCGGCGAACGCCACGGCCTCGTCGAGGAAAAACAGCTCCGTCCAGCTCCGGCGCGCCATCACGTCCCGGCGCCAACCCTTGAATTCGCAGGCGCAGACGAGCCAGGTTTTTGTTGCCCAGCGCCTGGCCAGCAATGTCTTCGTTGCCGGTTCGTGGATGATGCCGCGATTGCCGGTAAACAGCCCGCGCTGAGTAATGGCGACGATATCACCGAAGGGCGTGACGCGGTTTTGAAGGGGCATGATGTACTTTCCGGAGCCGTATTTACTTCAACACGTTTCCGCGCTCGCGCGGGATGCGCCACAGATACCAGGCCGCGACCGTGCGATGGGGCGACCAGGCCTTCGAGAGCTCGCGCAACTGTTTCGGTTTCGGTTGCTCAGGCAGCGATTTGAGGACGCGGTAGCCTTCGCGGACACCGAAGTCATCGACGGGCAGGATATCCATCCGCTCCAGAGAATACATCAGCAGCATTTCGACGGTCCAACGGCCGATGCCCTTGATGCCGACCATGCGGTCGATCAGCGCCTCGTCGTCCATGGTGGCGGCGATGTTGCGGGTGGGGATCAGGCCATCCAACGTTCCCTGGGCGATCGCCTTGATGGTGGCGATCTTGCTGGCCGAGAAGCCGCAGGTCCGAAGTTGGTCGAACTCGGCCGCGATGAGGTCTTCCGGGCTTGGAAAATCGCGGTCATCCAAGAGCCCCTTGAGGCGTCCAATGATGGCGTCGCCAGCTTTGGCCGTCAGCTGGTAGGCAATCGCGCGAACGAGCGCCTCGTATGGTTCGCGGGCGGCCTTGGGATCGTGTCGGCAAGGGCCGACCAGTTCGATCAATCTGGCCCAGTCGTCGTCATGGCTGGAGAGGAAGGCGACAGATTCATCGTAGCGGGAGGGCAAATTCATAAGGACGCTTCCCAATCGAGCAGGGCACGCTTGCGGTCGATGCCCCAGGCATAGCCGGAGAGCGCGCCGTCGTTGCGCACGACGCGATGGCAGGGAATGGCGACCGCGATAGTGTTCGCAGCGCATGCTCCGGCGACCGCGCGTGTGGCGCTCGGCGAGCCGATACGCCGGGCGATTTCCGAATAGGACACACGCGCGCCGACAGGGATCTCCTGCAGGACCTGCCATACCCGGCACTGGAACGCCGTGCCGCGGACGTCGAGCGGCAGATCGAGGCCGACGCTGGGGTTTTCGACGAAGCCACAAACGCGGGCGATCAGAGCCTCGTATTCGCGGTCCATACCGATCAGGCGCGCCTTCGGAAAACGATCCTGGAGATCGCGAACCAGTTCGTCCGGATCGTCGCCAAGCAGGATCGACGCCACGCCTTTCGTGCTGGACGCCACGAGGATTGCGCCGAGACAGGACTGGCCTACCGCGAACTTGATCTGCTCGTTGGCGCCGCCTTCACGATACTGTGTCGGCGTCATGCCGAGCATACCGGTCGACTTTTCGTAGAAGCGGCCGCTGGAATTGAAGCCGGCGTCATACATCGCCTCGGTGACGCTCGTGCCGGTTTCGAGGCCCGCACGGACCTTCTTCGCGCGGTGGCCGGTGGCATAGGCCTTCGGGGTCAGCCCCGTCGACGTCTTGAACATCCGATGGAAATAGCTCGGACTGCGGTCGACAGTAGCCGCCAACTCTTCCAGCGACGGTTCCTCCTCGCTTTCCTCGATGATGCGGCAGGCCTTGGCGATTAGCGCGGCATTCTCGCATTCGAGCGAAGGGCCATCGGGATTGCAACGTCGGCACGGACGAAAACCGGTTGCCCGTGCGCTTTCGAGCGTATCGTGCAGCGCAACGTTCTTCGGGTTTGCCGTGCGTGACGGACAGGAGGGCCGGCAATAGATGCCGGTCGTCGAAACGGCATACCAAAACTGGCCGTCGGCAGACTTGTCGCGCGCCACGATCCGCGCCCAGCGGGGGTCGTTCCCCACGGAAAGAGGTGAGGCGTAAAGGGTTGGTGCGGGCCGGATGTTCATGTCCATGATCTTCTACTCGGATTTGTTCTGGCTCGATCGTGCCTCCGATCCGCGCTGGTCACACTCCGATCCTTGCTCTCGAATCGAACAAAACCCACCCGATTCTTGCGCAGGCGATCGATAGGTCGTCGGGCTTCCGGCGCACCCTCCGGTCCAGATAAGAAAAGAAAATGAGGCTCGCACAGGGAGCTGTGCGAGCCTCATTTCTCCTGGCCGAGATGCGCAGCTCAAGCCAACTGACGCTATTCGGTTTCGATCAGGCCCTCTGGATCAGCCCAAGCTGCATCATTGCGGTCAGACCGTCGTCGAGGCCATGCTCTTCGACGATCATGCCGTCGACCACCTTCAGCACGGTCTTGCCGGTAAAGTGCATCTTTCGACCGGTCGCAGCCGGTACGCCGCCGAGCAGGAAGTCGTCGAAAGCCGGGCCGGTGTGGGTGCCGCCGCCTTCCCACTGGCCGACCACATAGTCGCCCTCGGCGATCAGATCGGCCGTGCCCCAGAAGTTGAGATCGGGGAACGCGGCGCGGAAGTCGGTCATGAACGCCTTGATGTCTTCGCGGCCGCGGCGCGGTTCGTGCAGGGAATACTGCAGGAACATGTCGGGCGCCGCGATCTCATCGATAACAGCAAGATTGACGTCCTTGCCCCAGAATTCGGTGAACCAGCGAACGACGACGGCCTTGTTGTCTTCTTCTTTGCTCATGGAAATGTCCTCTTCTCAAAATCGGGCGACCATCGAAACCGCTCGATGACGTGATGAAGGGGATATTTGAGCTTGCCGGGCGCCAAACTCCGGTTCTTATCTTCGAATTGGAAACGGCACGCGAGGTGAGCGCTGGCGGTTACCGCATGGGGGAATCGGCCGTGCAGGTGATGGCCGGCGCCTCCATCAAGAGCAGAGATTGGATCATCCGACCCTTCGCGAATATGCCTTGATCCACTAGGCGCAGCACCGCTTTTCATTGGACGCGTGTTCAGCCAGCCACCGGTCTCGAGGCTTGCAGCTCGCGGGGCGGGGTGTCAACGTAACGTGGAGAGCACCGTCTTCCGCGACAGGATCGTTTGCGCAGAACAACTGCATCGGGCGGACTCCATCGCTCACTTCGAAGGTCAGCTTGGCGGAACCGTCAAGACGGACGTGCTCGGAAACCTTGCGGACAATGGCCGAAAATTTGCCGGCCGTCATATGGGTCCGTTCGCCCTCTTCGATGTCCCACAACTGCACGAAGATTTCAGACCAGGCCTCCGGGTTAGCGCCGCAATCGAGCGCGGAGAACTGGCCGGCCTTGACCTCAGTTACATGGTAGCCGGCCTTTACGGGCTTTCCGTCGTAGGCGAACACCAGTGGGAGGTCCGCGGCGTCAGCGATCCTTTCAAGCAACTCTCCGAGCGAGATGTCAGTTTTGTTGGAATGGCTATTGTCGATCCTGCTCATTTGCGTCTATCCTCGATTTCAATGATTCAATGATTCAATGATTCAAGGATTATTGAAATATGGATGATCGTCAAGCCCTCGCGTCCTTTGCGGCACTTTCCCAGGAGACCCGGCTCGCCATCGTAAGAACGCTGGTCGTCGCCGGCCCTGAGGGCCTGGCCGCAGGCGCGATTGCGGAGCGCATGGGCGTTTCTCCATCGAACGTCTCGTTTCACCTCAAGGAACTCGAACGCTCCGGCCTCATCTCCCAGCGCCGCGAGTCGCGTTCGATCGTCTACAGCGCAAGCTATGACACGCTGGCTGACCTGGTGACGTTCCTGATGGAGGACTGCTGCGCAGGACATCCCGAAATCCGCGGCTCGGTCGAGCGATCCGCTCGTTGCTGCCCAAGCGAAGCGTAGAGCGCCGAGGAATACGTCATTGCATACGAACAAGGTTCCTGCGGGCATCGTCTCCGCTCTCGGTGTCACGCAGATTATTGGCTACGGCACTCTCTATTATGCCTTCAGCATCCTGGCGCCAGGAATGGCCAAGGACCTGGGCATCAGCCTGGAGCGGGTCTTCGCCGTCTTCTCGGTCTCCCTGTTCATTGGAGGTCTTTCCGCTCCGTTCATCGGCAGACATATGGACAAGGTCGGCGCGGCGACGGTGATGACGGTTGGTTCGACCCTTGCGGCGTTCACCCTGGCGCTTTGCGCGTGGTCGCCGTCCGTAGCGCTCTTTGCCCTTGCAATCATCCTGCTGGAGGTGTCCTCCGGCATGGTCCAGTACCAGGCAGCCTTCGCGACGCTGGTCGAGAGCGAACCCCGTTCAGCCTCCCGCAGCATCACCTATCTCACACTGATCGGCGGCTTTGCTTCGACTATCTTCTGGCCGATCGCCGCGACACTGATCAGGTACCTGTCGTGGCGGGAAATCTATCTGGTGTTCGCGGCGCTCAATCTTCTCATCTGCATGCCACTTCACTACTGGATCATGCGTGCCGGAAGGGTCGGTTCCAAACTGGATGAGACAAGAACCCGCGAAGTCGTCGTCGGCGCACTTCAGCCGCAAGCGCGCCGCCGCGGGATGTTGCTGGTCTCCATTGCCTTCTCGCTTTCGGGTTTCACTCTCGCGGCAATACTCGCCCACATGGTGCCGATGCTGGGCGCGATCGGACTCGGCAGTGCGGCGGTCGTGATCGGATCGCTGTTCGGCCCGGCACAGGTCATGAGCCGCCTGATCAACATGGCCTTCGGAAAGGGCCTGTCGCCGCCCGCGCTTGCGATCGTCTCTGCGGCGCTCATGGTCCTCGGTGCGGTATTACTCGGGGTGTCGGGTGATTGGTTGCCAGGCGCGGTGGCTTTCGCCGTCTGTCTTGGCCTTGGGTCCGGAATCAACAGCATCGCTCAAGGGAGCCTGCCACTCTATCTGTTCGGGTCCGCGGGCTACGGAGCGATTACAGGAAAGATGGCTGCGGCCAGACTGGCGGTGGGTGCCGCCGCCCCCTTCGCGTTCGCCACGGCGATGGAGAATCTCGGCATCGCCGCGGCGCTGTTCGTCAATGCCATGCTTGGTACGCTCGGTATCGCTGCATTCGTCGCAGTGGCCGTCTCTACGCGCAGCCCCACGAAGACTGAGTGACTAAATCGACCTCAACGACACCCGCTTTTCAAGTTCGGCAGCGTTTTCCTTCCGCTCGCTGTAGCGGTCGGTCAGGTAGGCGGAAGCGTCCCTCGTCAGCAGCGTGAACTTGACCAGCTCTTCGCACACGTCCACGACGCGGTCGTAGTAGGAAGACGGCTTCATCCTGCCGTCGGCATCGAACTCCTGGTAGGCCTTGGCGACGGACGACTGGTTCGGTATCGTGATCATCCGCATCCAACGGCCGAGCACGCGCATCTGGTTCAGAGCGTTGAAGGACTGGCTACCCCCGGAAACCTCCATGATCGCCAGCGTCTTTCCCTGCGTCGGGCGGATCGATCCGAGCGACAGGGGAATCCAGTCGATCTGGGCCTTCATGATGCCCGTCATCGCGCCATGGCGCTCGGGGCTGACCCAGACCTGGCCTTCCGACCATTGCGACAGCTCGCGCAGCTCCTGCACTTTCGGATGGCTGGCCGGAGCCTCGTCGGGGAGCGGCAATCCTCTCGGATCGAACATGCGCACCTCGCACCCCAAACGCTCGAGAAGACGCCTGGCTTCGTGCGCGAGCAGCCGGCTGTACGATACCTCCCTGAGCGAGCCGTAGAGGATCAGGATGCGTGGCTTGTGCGTCGAAAAGGCGGGACGCAACGCGTCGAGGTCAGGCTTATGAAGATGCGGCTCCTGCAAGGCGGGAAAGGTCTCAGACAATGCGCTTTCCCTCCTGATCGAGGACCTGCTCGCCGTCTTCCTTGAAGAAGGCTCCCTTGAAGGCATCCGGCAGGATGTCGAGAACGACCTCCGAGGGGCGCGCGAGCCTTGTGCCGAGCGGCGAGACGACGAACGGCCGGTTAATGAGGATCGGATCCGTGAGCATGGCATCGAGCAACTGGTCGTCCGTCAGCTTCGGATCGTCGAGACCCAGCTCCACGTAAGGCGTACCTTTCTCGCGGATCGCCTGCCGGACGGTCAGCCCGGCGTCAGAGATCATCCTTGCCAGTTCCTCGCGTGAAGGCGGAGACTGGAGATAATCGATGACCGTCGGTTCGATCCCGGCTGCGCGGATCATCTCCAGCGTGTTGCGGGACGTCCCGCAGGCCGGGTTATGATAGATGGTGACGTCCATTGTCATGTCCTTTCGGTAATGGTGTTCCGGGAGACAGCGGGTGCTGCCTCGTACCAGCCCTTGGTGCGGTTCACGGCCCAGACGACCGTGAGCATCACGGGAACCTCGATGAGCACGCCGACGACCGTTGCCAGCGCTGCGCCGGACTGGAAGCCGAACAGGCTGATTGCGGCCGCGACCGCGAGTTCGAAGAAATTGCTCGCCCCGATCAGTGCCGAAGGTCCGGCGACGCAATGGCGCTCGCCCGACATCCGGTTCAAGACATAGGCCAGCCCCGAGTTGAAATAGACCTGGATGAGGATGGGGACGGCCAGCAGCGCGATGATCGTCGGCTGGGCGATGATCTGCTCGCCCTGGAAGCCGAAGAGGAGGACGAGCGTTGCCAGCAGCGCCACAAGCGAAAGCGGCTGCAGCTTCGCCAGCATGACGTCCAGCGCCCTGGTCGTGCCATCAGCGGTCAGCCGCCCTCTCAAGACCTGCGCGATGATGACCGGGACCACGATATAGAGGACGACCGATAGAACGAGCGTGTCCCACGGTACGGTGATGGCCGACAGCCCGAGCAGGAGCCCGACGATCGGCGCGAAGGCGACAACCATGATCGCATCGTTGAGCGCGACCTGGGAAAGCGTGAACAGCGGCTCGCCGCGCGTCAGATTGCTCCAGACGAACACCATCGCGGTACAGGGCGCGGCCGCAAGGATGATCAGGCCGGCGATGTAGGAGTCGATCTGGTCGGCGGGCAGATAGGGACGGAACAGCCATCCGATAAACAGCCATCCCAGCAGCGCCATGGAGAACGGCTTTACCGCCCAGTTGATGAACAGGGTCACGCCGATTCCGCGCCAATAGGTGCTCACCTGCGCCAGCGAGCGGAAGTCGATCTTGATGAGCATCGGGATGATCATCAGCCAGATCAGGATGGCGACGGGCAAATTCACCTTGGCGATCTCCGCCGCGCCGATGGCCTGGAAAACACCGGGCATCAGATGACCGAGGGCGACGCCGACGACGATGCAGAGAAAGACCCAGATGGTCAGGTAGCGTTCAAACGTCGACATTGGCGGACTTTCCCTGGCTTGCCGCCGAACCTTCCATCGCGCCGATCTGGCCGAGCTTCGTTTCGAGCGCCAGGTGATCGATCGATGCCAGGGGGAGGCTGACGAACACCATGATCCGGTTCTTCAGGAAGCGGGCCGCCTGCGCAAAGGCGCGCTGGATTTCGACCTCGTTGCCAACAACGGCGGCCGGGTCTTCGACACCCCAATGCGCCGTCATCGGATGTCCGATCCATACCGGGCAGGCTTCGCCGTGCGCGCTGTCGCAGACGGTGAAGATAAAGTCCATTTCGGGCGCACCAGGCTCGGCAAACACGTCCCAACTCTTGGAGGAGAAGCCAGTCGCCGGATAACCAAGTGCTTGCAGTTCCTTCAGGGCATGCGGATTGATCTCGCCTCTGGGCTGGCTGCCGGCGGAGAATGCCCTGAACCGTCCGCCGCCCTCTTTATTGAGGATGGATTCGGCGAGAATGGAACGTGCGGAATTGCCCGTGCACAGGAAGAGCACGTTGTAGGTCTTGTCGGTCATGGTCGTTGTCCGTGGTTAGGTCGGAGGATTGCTGAGTTTCATGATCGTGGCCGATGCCGGGCAAATGCCCGAAAGCTGGCGGGTTGCGAGAACGGCGGGCGGCGCATCGGCTCGCTCGACCGCGACGAAGCCGAGGCTTTCGAAGAATGGCGCGGCGGTCGTCGTAGCCAGGAAGACTGCCGAGCTTTCTTTGACGGCTTTCAGGGTTTCCTTGATCAGCGATTTGCCGAATGACTTGCCACGATGCTCGGGCAAGATGACCATCGACCTGAGGAGGACCGCATCGCCGCACGTCTCGATGCCAGCGTAGCCAATTGTGCCGCCATCGGAGGAAACCGCCCTGAAGAACGAGCGTCCCGGCTCTCCGAGGTCCTCGATCGGAAGACCGGAGGCCGATAGCGCCAGCTTCAGTCCGGGATCGCTTCCCGGGACTGGCTCCAGTCTGATGTCGCTCATGACAGCTTCACCTCGGCTCCGCAACAGGGCGTAAGTTCGGCAATCAGCGGCGCACAGAGTTCGGTCGAGCCGCCACAGCAGTCTTTCAACAGGAAGAGGGTCAGGTTTCGCAGGCCGTGGAGGTCAGCTCGATAGATGATCGAGCGGCTCTGCCGTTCGCTTGTCACGAGGCCCGCGCGCGACAGCGTCGCGAGGTGCGCCGACATGGTATTCTGCGGGACGTCGAGAAGGCGGGCAAGTTCGCCGGCAGGCACGCCATCCGGTTCATGTCTGACGAGAAGCCGGAATGTCTCGAGCCTGGTAGACTGGGCCAGTGCGGCAAGCGCCGCTATTGCGGTTATGTTATCCATTCATCCAGAATAATGGATATATTGGAAATGTCAATTGCTGGACCGGGGAATTGCCGAACCGCAGATGTCATGCAGTCGTCGCCTGCAAGACCGGGTGACAGTCCGTGGGGACGACGGGAAGGGCGCGCTTATGTGCGCTCGCGCGATAGGCTGAGAGCATGCGTTCGGCCGCAGCCGGCGCGACAGTTCTGCCTTCGAGAAAGTCGTCGATCTGGTCGTAGGTCACGCCGTAAGCGTCCTCGTCCGGTCGCAGAGGCGCATCCGATTCAAGGTCAGCGGTGGGAGTTTTCCAGACGAGCTGTTCCGGCGCGCCGAGTTTCGAGGCCAAGGCGCGAACGCGCCGCTTGTTCAGACCGGCGAGAGGGAGAATGTCTGCTGCGCCATCACCGAATTTCGTGTAGAAGCCCATGAGCGCCTCTGCAGCGTGGTCCGTGCCGATGACGAGACCCGACGATGCCCCGGCGATTGTATATTGCGCGACCATCCGCTGGCGCGCCTTCACGTTCCCGAGGATGAAATGATGACGTGGGGCCGGGTCGACGCCGCCGGCAAGGATTGCGTCCATGAGGCTGTCAGCCGCCGGTTTGATATCCACGGTGATGACACGGTCGGGGCGAATCGCAGCGACGGCTGCGGCCGCATCGTGTTCGTCCGCCTGCACACCATAGGGAAGCCGGACGGCGATGAAGGTTGCCGAGTGGCCGCTTTCGCGTAACTCCCGAACGGCGCGCTGGGCGAGAAGCCCGGCCGTCAGGGAATCGACCCCACCGCTGATCCCGAGCACGTAGGCGCGCTGTCCGCCTTGCACGAGATAGGCCTTCAGGAATTCAATCCGCGTGCGGATTTCGCTTACCGCATCGAATTCCGATCGAACGCCAAGCGCCTGAATGATGGCAAGTTGCTCTTTCACTGAATGTCTCCTGCTGACTTCGCCCCGTCGCTCTTGGCGGTCCGTCCCTTCAGGGTGACCAGACCAGATAATTCATGGGGATCCGAAGGAGGCAAGGGAATACCTTCCTGCCCCCTTCTTCTTCCTCGTCGAAGGCACGCACGCTAGCACGGCTCAGCGTCGCCGTGCAGCGGAAGGGCAAGCCTGTGACCTGAGCGACGATTGCTTTTTTCTGGAGCACCGCAGCGAGGCAATGACCTCTGAACCGGTCAGCGGGCGCCACCCTTTGACCGCGCCAGCACAAAGTCGTGGTTCACTTCCCAAAAGCGGCCCGGGAATCCGTAGTTAGTGGCCCGAGACGTGTCCTCAACGCGCCGGAAAGTCGCAAGCAGGCTTTGCTTCACTCCGAACACGGCATCCGAATGGATATACGGATCATCCGGATCGAAGATGTGGGTAATGAGCGTCTCGTAGCCGTCGGCCTTGATGATGTAGTGGAGATGGGCCGGGCGGTTGGGGTGACGTCCGAGATGCTCCAGCATCCGGCCGACCGGACCGTCGTTCGGGATCGGGTAGTATTTAGGCTTTACCGCCCGGAACCAATATTCGCCGTCTGGCCCGGTGCGGAAGACGCCGCGCAAATTGAACTCGGGCTGGATGCCCTTCTGCTGAACGTCATAGAAACCTTCGTCATTGGCCTGCCAGACATCGATCACGGCATCGGCGATGGGGCGGCCTTCCGTATCAAGGATTCGACCGCCGACCACCATGTCCTCGCCCTTCTGGTCGAGACAGATGTTTGCGCCCATCTCGAGTTCAGGCGCGTCCTGGACATGAAACGGGCCGAGCACAGTGCTTTCGGAGGCACCCGACGGCTTGCGATTGTTGATGGCGTCAACCAGCATCGAGACGCCGAGCGTGTCGGACAAAAGGATGAACTCTTGCCGCCATTCGTTGCACATCTGTCCGGTGCGTGTGAGGAAGAGGATCGCCTCCATCCACTCCTCCTGCGTCGGCTCGATTTCTCTCACCGCTTCGTGCAGCTTGCGCGTCACGACCTCCATGATCTGCTTCAGCCGTTCGTCCTTGGCATTTTTGTTGCGGCCCGTGACGACCTCAATCGAGTTTTCTTCGGTGAAGAAACCTTTCTCATGCGCTTCCATGGATCACCTCCCAAGCACTGATGTCATGACCCGACGAAGGTCTGCGACGGGATCTGCCGACAGCGCCTGCGAGCGCCAGCAGACGTGGTGGTCAGGACGCACGAGAACGATGCCGTTGTCACGCACTTCGCTCAGCCCGGCCCAGTCGCCGGTGAAATCATCCCACTGCTGCCGCGCGCCGATGGCGTGGGCCGCGATATCGACACCAAGCTCATGGCCGACGACCTTCGCCGCTTCGATCCACCCCTGTCCGCCGATCCCGGTCAGGACGGTGAACCGGCCGTGGCCGGAGAGATCGAGCGTCGAGGCCTTCTTCCCATCGCCAGAGAAAACCCACGCATGCGGCAGTCGGGCGCCCGGCCAGGTGGTCTGCTGGAAATGCAGTTCCGGGTCCTTGGCAAAGGCGGGTTCCGGTTGACCGTCGGTGACGATCGCATCCGAACGATAGCGCTGGTTCATCTCGACGCCGTGGGCGTCGAACTCGTAGACCTTGGCGGCGATCGCCTTGCGGATAGCGGAGCGCTGTTCTTCCGCCGCCGGCGTATCGCGGCAGCGCGCGTCCATGTTCTGCTGCATCTTCACCGGATCGATGGAATCGAGCAGGCCGAGCGCCTTGAAGATCGGGCCGAACTCTTCAATCGACTTGTTGGCGCGGGTGACGATCTGCTTGGCGACCGGCGCCCGCTCCGTTGTGTAGGTGTCAAGCAGCGTTTCGCTGGCCTGGCCCTTCAGCACGAAGGCGAGTTTCCAGGCAAGGTTGAAGGCATCCTGGATCGAGGTGTTGGAGCCGAGCCCGTTCGATGGCGGATGGCGGTGCGTGGCATCCCCCATGCAGAAGACGCGCCCGTTCGACATCGTCGTCGCATACATGTTGTTGACCGTCCAGGTCGAGACCTGCTTGACCGTCACATCCAGATCCTGCACGCCCACCAGGTCGCGCACCACCTTCTTCGCATGGGCTTCGTCAACGGCCGGTGCCGGCTGGTTGATGTCGTATCCCCAGACGATCAGCCATTCGTTCCAGGGGCGGACCATGCGCACGAGGCCCATGCCGATACCGCCGACGTCGGCCCCCGGTTGCAGCACCCAGTAGAGCACCGAAGGACGATGGGCGACATAACGCGACAGGTCGGCCTCAAACAGGATGTTCATTGAGCCGGCAACGCCCATCCGGCCCTCGAAGGTGAGCCCGGCATGCTCCGCGACCTTCGAATTGCCGCCGTCAGCACCGATCAGATACTTCGAGCGAACGGTGATTTCCTTGCCGGTCAACCGGTCGAGACACGTCGTGGTAACGCCTTCGCCGTCCTGCACATGGCTGACATATTCCGTCGACATCCGCGCCTGGGTACCGCGCGAGCAAGCCGTCTTGAACAGGAGCGGCTCCATGAAAGTCTGGGGCAGATCGTTCATCTGGCTCGGCGAGGATAGCTTGTGTTCGGCGCGCGAGACCGGGTGCTTGCCCCAGCTTTTCATGCGCCCGATCTCTTCGCCCGCAAGCGAGGTACAAAAGACGTTCTCGCCCATCAGGTCCTGTTCGGCGGCGAACATATAGACCTCGTCTTCCACGTCCCGGCCGAGATCGCGCAGGACC
The DNA here is from genome assembly GCF_037120565.1 of Ensifer sp. CCNWLY38. Taxonomy (NCBI): domain Bacteria; kingdom Pseudomonadati; phylum Pseudomonadota; class Alphaproteobacteria; order Hyphomicrobiales; family Rhizobiaceae; genus Ensifer; species Ensifer sp. CCNWLY38. Next base: position 217,504 of record NZ_JBBBBO010000013.1, on the reverse strand, counting down.
TCCATCGTGCGCTGGTTTGTAATATGCGCGCGTGGCGTGTTCGCCAGCCAGCGATAGCGGTTGATCACCATGTTTTCGATGCCGTAGCTCGAAAGCAGGGCGGCCGTGGCGGAACCGGCTGGCCCCGTGCCGATGATGAGTACGTCGGTTGTGATATCAGCCATTTGGTCCTCCCTTAGGCATGTGTGCGAGTGGTCCGCCGATCAATTTGCGACGGACCGGAAAGAGCTGGATGCCGGTGCGATCGGAGAACAGACCCCAGAGACCGCGCGGCGAAAAGAGCATGACGAGAATGCCGATGAGGCCCAGGACCAGCAGGTACCAGGAGCCAAAATCGGCGAAGAGCTTTTGCAGCAGGAAGAAGAGCACCACGCCGACGATCGGTCCTTCGATGGTGCCGATCCCGCCGATCACCACGATGAAGATGACGTAGGCCGTCCAATCGGTGACGGAAAAAGCCGCGTCCGGCGAAATGCGCGCCTTTTGCACGTAGATCAGCGCGCCGGCCATCCCGGTGACGAAGGCCGTCGCAACGTAGACCATAGCCTTCATGCGCCGGGCGTCGACGCCGACGGCACGGGCGGCCTGCTCGTTGTCGCGCACGGCCGCAAGACCGAGCCCCTGCTTGCTTCGCAGCAGGCGGTAGATGCAGCCGATGGTCGCGAGCGCCAGCAGGAGCGCGATCCAATAGGTGAGGGCATCGCTGGCCGCGGCCGCCTTCATACCGAAGAGGTCGCGCACGATATCGACGCCTGCCATGTCCTTCGTCGCTTCGCGCGGCAGCGACGTGCCGGTGCCCCCGCCGAGCGCCTTCCACTGTGCCAGGAGCAGCCGCACAACCTCGGCCACCACCCAGGTGCCGATGGCGAAATAGGGCCCCTGGAGCCGGAAGGTGAAAAAGGCCGTCGGGATGGCGAGAAGCGCCGAAAGAGCGCCGGCAATCAGGATCGCAACGATGGGGTCGACGCCCGCCAGAATGACCGCACCGAACATCGCATAGGCGCCGAAGCCGACGAAAACCTGCTGGCCGACCGAGATCAGCCCGGCATAGCCAGCAAGCAGGTTCCAGTTCTGCGCCAGCACCAGCATGGTCAGGATGAAGAAGAGATCCTGCACGGCGCCGCGGGACACGAGGAGGGGAGCTGCAATCGCAAGCGCGAGGCCGGCGACTGCCGCCAAAGCTGCAAGCGATGAGGTTCCGCTCCGGGTTTCGACCTTGAAGGACGGAATGGCGATGGACATCGGCTTGACCTCAATCGACGGCGCGAGGGAAAAGCCCGCGCGGCTTGATGACGAGAACGGCGAGGAAGGCGAGATGTCCGGCAAGGATCTGCCATTCCGGATTGACGGCCGCCCCAAGCGTCTGCGCAACGCCGAGAATGACCCCGCCGGCAAGCGTTCCCCAGAGCGAGCCGAGGCCCCCGATGATCACGGCTTCGAAGGCGTAGATCAGCCGGGACGGGCCCGATGTCGGATCGAAATTGGCGCGCGTGCCGAGATAGAGGGCGGCGATCGTCACCACGACCATGGCAAGTCCGGTCGCCATGGCGAAAACGCGTTGCGGGCGAATACCCATCAGACCGGCCGTCACGACGTCGTCGGAGGTCGCGCGGAAGGCGCGGCCGAGCGCCGTCCGATAGATCAGCTGGTTGAGGCCGAAGATGACGAGGAGCGCCGACAGGAAGGTCATCAACGGCATCAGGCCGATGTTGAGCTGGCCGACGCCGATCGAAGCACTCTCCAGCGCCCCGATGGAGACGCGGCGGCTATCGGCGGAAAACGCTTCGAGCAAGCCATTCTGGAGGACGATGGAGATGCCGAAAGTGACGAGCAGCGGCGGCAAGACGTCCTTGCCGAGCGTGCGATTGAGCACGAAGTATTGCAGGGCCCAACCTGCCAGGAACATCAGCGGCGCGGCAATGAGCGCCGCCAGGAATGGATTGAGGCCGAGCGCCGAGGTCAGCAAAAGGATCAGGAATGCGGCAAGCACGATCAGGTCGCCATGGGCGAGATTGACGAGCCGCATGATGCCGAAGACCAGGCTCAGGCCGGCGGCAAACAGGGCGTAGAGCCCGCCGAGCAGAACGCCCTGCACGACCGTGTCAATGAAGCTCATGGCGCGGCGCTCCGAAATAGGCCTGGTGGATCTGCTCGCGGGTCAGCACTTCCGGACGCCCCGAAAGCGTGACACGCCCTTCCATCAGGCAATAGACCTGGGTTGCGACCTTGAGCGCCTGGGCGATGTCCTGCTCGACGATGACGATCGAGGCACCCGTTGCGCGAATGCGCGGGAAAGCCGCATAGATGTCGCGAACGACGACCGGTGCCAGGCCGAGGCTGATCTCGTCGCAGAGCAGCACGTCCGGGTTGGACATGAGCGCCCGGCCGATCGCCACCATCTGCTGCTGGCCGCCGGAAAGGGCCGTCGCCGGGTTGTTTCGACGCTCGCGCAGGATAGGGAAGAGCTCATAGACACTCTCGAGCGTCCACGGTCCCTGTCCTTTGCGGCCATAGGCGCCGATCAACAGGTTCTCCTCGACGGTCAGCGACGGGAACAGCCGGCGGCCTTCCGGTACCATGGCGATGCCGCGGGCAAGCACGTCGGGTGCTGCCAGCGCGCCGATCGGTTCATCGCGATAGACGACCATGCCCGGCTCGCTTGCGAGCACGCCCGAAATCGCGCGCATCAGGCTGGTCTTGCCCGCGCCATTGGCGCCGATGATCGCAACGGTTTCCCCCTTGGCTACGGCGATATCGACACCGAAAAGGGCCTGGAAGTCGCCGTAGAAGGCCTTGAGCCCTCTGGTTTCAAGCATCGCCGTCATAGCTCGATCCCCAGATAGATCTCCTGGACGGCACGCGACGCCATGAGCTCGTCGGGTTTTCCAATGCCGATCACCTTGCCGAAATTGAGAACCAGAAGCCGCTCGACCACCGAGGTCAGCGCATGAAGCACATGTTCGATCCAGATGACGGCAACGCCCTTTTGCTGGATGGCGCTGATGGTCGCGACCAGTTGGTGGCATTCGGCTTCCGTCAAACCGCCGGCGATCTCGTCCAGCAGCAGCAGCCGGGGTTCGGTGGCAAGCGCCCTTGCCAGTTCCAGCCGCTTGCGTTGCAGAAGGGTGAGGCCACCGGCCAGTACATTCGCCTTGTCGAAGAGGCCCGTGTCCACCAGGATTTCGGCGCAGCGGTCACAGGCTTCCGCCTCGCGCCGCCGCGCGCCAAAACTGCCCGCGACGAGCAGGTTCTCAAAGACGGTCAGCTTTTCGAAGGGCTGCGGGATCTGGAAGGTCCGCCCCATGCCCGAAAGACAGCGGGCCATCGGCGGCGTTCGGGTGACATCCACGCCGCCGAAGCGGACCGTGCCGCTGTCGGCGGCGATGTTGCCGGTAATCAGATTGAACAGCGTCGACTTGCCGGCGCCGTTTGGCCCGATGATGCCCAGCGCCTCACCCTCGCCAACCGAAAAGCTGATCTCGTCGGCGACGGTCAGCGCGCCGAAGCGCTTCGAGACCCGCTCGAGCTCTAACAGAGACATGCCTGACCCTCCTCGGTCACGGTCCCACGCCATCAGGCGCTTAAACGATCGCTTCCATTTTTCCACCGGCGGGGATGTTCGGCGCCGTCTTGTTGTCGGTAATGACGAGGTCGTAGCCGCCGGCGTCCTTCAGCCGCCACTGACCGCCGACGAGCGGCGTCTTGGCGACGTTGCGGGCAGCAAACGGCGGGAGTCCCTTGCCGTCCCATGCAATGGGACCGACGAGCGTATCGAGTTTTGTGGCGGCGATTGCCTGGGCCACTGCGTCGCCGTTCGTCGGGTCGTCGGCCCGCGTAACGGCGTCGACGGCCAGTTCGAAGAGGGCGTGGGCAAAGCCGATCGGCTGCGTCCATGGCCGGCCGGTCGCCTTGGTGAAAGCGTCGGCCACTTGAGCGGATGTCTCGCCTGTCAGCGACGAGGCGAAGGGGTGGCTCGGCGACCACCAGACTTCGGACGAGAGATTGTGCCCGGCCTTGCCTAGCGCTTCGACCGCCTGCGGGAACAGCAGCGCCTTGCCGATCGAGGCGACCTTCGGCACGAAACCCTGCTGTTTGGCCTGGTTCCAGAAGGTCGTGAAGTCTGGAGGGATCACCACGCCGGTAACGATCTCGCATCCAGCCGATTTGAACGCATTGATCTGGGCAGAGAAATCGTCCGTCATGTTCTGGTAGCGGCCGGGATCGGTGAGCCCGTAGCCAAGCTTTTCGAGGACCGGCGGGAAACCCACGGTCCCGTCGCCCCAGGCATTGCCGTCACCGTCATTGGGGAAGAGGCCACCGACCTTGTGGTTCGTCTCGACCTGGGCCCACATGTTGGTGAAGACGGCGATCACATCCTCGAGGCCCCAGAAGAAGTGATAGGCATAGTCGAACGGTTTCCACGAAGAGGGATCGCCTGGATTGCCTTGCTGGCCGATGAACCAGGGCTGCCATGGCGCAACCGTCGAGATGCACGGCATCTGTTCGGCTTCGCAGGTGGTTGCAACAGGGTTCGTCGTCTCAGGCGTCGAGGCGACGAGGACCAGATTGACCTCGTCATCGACGATCAGCTGCTTGGCCACTTCCGCCGCCCGGTTGGGGTTCGACTGGCTGTCCTTGACCACAACCTCGAAGTTTTGGCCCTTTGCCTTGGTCGCCGCCAGGAAGGCGTCGATGACGAATTTGTCGGCTTCGCCGAAGGCGGCGAGCGGTCCGGTTTGCGGGCTCACATAACCAAGCTTGATCGCCGTGTCCTTGGCGATCGCCGGCATCGCAAGACCGGATGAAAAGGCGACTGCGCCACCTGCGGCTGTCGTCTTCAGAAAATCGCGTCTCGTCAGCATGGTTCCTCCTCCCAATGCCCTTCCTCCCGAAGGGTGTCGTCAGTTCGTCGGCCGGTTGCCCTCCCAGGCATCCTGCAGCAGCGCCCGAATGGATTGGCGGTCGATCGGGCGTGGGTTCCAATAGGGGTTTTCGGTCGCAATCGTGGCGGTCCGATCGAGATCTGCCTCCGAAAGACCGAGGTCCTTCAAGGCGAGTGGTGCGCCGAGCGAATTTGCGAAATCCCACAAGCCGCCGCCAACCGATCCGCCGAAAGTCCGGGCCACGGGCTCAAGCAGGTCAGGTACGGCCGCGGCGTTATAGGCCGCCGTATGCGGCAGCATGATCGCGTGGGTTTCCGCATGCGGCGTATCGAAGGTGCCGCCCAGCGTGTGGCAAATCTTGTGATGCAGCGCCATGCCGACCGCGCCCAGCACGGTGCCCGAGAGCCAGGCGCCGTAAAGCGCTTCGACACGCGCCTCGCGATCGCGCGGCGTCCCGATGATCGTCGGCAGGCTCGTCTTGAAGGCTGACAAGCCTTCTTTCGCCATCAGCGAAGAGATCGGGTTACGATCCTGCGCATAAAGCGCTTCGACCGCATGGGCCATGGCGTTGAGCGCGCTGGTCACGCTCATGCCGACCGGCAGGCCGAGAGTCAGCTCGGGATCGTAAATCACCACCTCCGGCAGGATCGAAGCATGCCTGACGGTCGTCTTTCGGCCGCCTTCTGTCTGTCCGAGGATCGGCGTTACTTCCGAACCGGCGTAGGTGGTCGGGATAACGACTTGAGGCAGATCGGTGCGGTAGGCGATCGCCTTGCCGAGCCCGGTGGTGGATCCGCCGCCAAGGGAGACGACACAGTCGGCGCCGCTTTGGTTGACCGCTTCCATCGCCTTTGCCGTGACCTCGACTGGCGTATGCATCACGGCCCCGGCAAAAACGCCTGCGGCAAGTGGCCCGAGCCGCTCCGCCAATGCTTCCGCGTCTGCCCGTTGCTGCGGTGTTGAGAGCACCAACGCTCGGCTGCACCCAAGCTTTTCGACCCAGGCTCCGGCCTCGCGGCTCCTGCCTTCGCCAAAGACGATGTGCGCCGCACTGCCCTGGTAGGTGAAATTGTTCCTCACGACCCAGATCCTTCCCTTGCCCTCGCCATCAGGAACTTGAAGTCCAGCCGCCAGCCAGGCTTGCCGCCGATGTCGGAGCATTTGAATTCGTGCACCAGTTCCGGCTTGACGCCGAAGATCGCGTCCTCGTCGATATGAGGATCGCTGCCGTCGTAGATATGCGTCGTAATCGTCTGGAAACCTGGAGCGGTGACGATGAAATGTAGATGGGCTGGGCGCCGGAGCGAACAACCCGCCTGGCCAAGGAGCTTGCCCACCGGCCCGTCTTCCGGGACGCTGTAGCCGGCGGGGCGCACCGTCAGGTAGTCGAACCGCCCTTCGCGATCGGTCTTGAAGACGCCGCGCAAATTAAACTCCGGTTGCAGGTCCGGTTGCTGGTTCTCGTAGAAACCTGCGGCGTTCGCCTGCCAGGTCGTGACCTCCGCGCCCTCGATCGGGTGGCCGTCGAGATCGAGCAATTGCCCGAAGACCGCCAGCCGCTCGCCGACGCCATCGAGCGAGATGTTGCTGCCGGATATGCGTTTCGGCGTGTCGGCGCGAAAGAACGGCCCACGGACCGTATTGGGTGTCGCCTGTTTCGGCCGACGGGAGTTGATCTCATCGACCAGCGCCGAAGCGCCAAGCAGGTCGAACAGCAGACCCCACTCCTGCCGCCGCTCGTCCGTGGTGTGACCAACCTCGGTCAGAAACTCGATCATTTTGCGCCAGTCGGCTGCGCTGGGACGCAATTCCCTGATAAGCCCGTGAAGGTGGGTGACGACCGTGCGCAGCACCAGCGGCAGCGAGCCGTCGTCGGCTTTCGATATTCGCTGTGCGAAAGCCTCGGTGAAGGCTGCTTCATTGGGATTCGAAACCATCGCGCCCCGCATCACACCCCTCCAGACACTTGGCTGAAATGAAAGCTAACACGGGCATCTGGCGCGATTGATGATTTTACTCTGAGTTAATATAATCAATTGTTATGAAGATAGACGAACGCCATCTTGTTCAGCTCGCTGCGGTCGTGAAAGCCGGCGGTGTCACCGAAGGGGCAGCGCTGCTCGGACTGTCGCAGCCGGCGATCTCGCGCACCATTGCCATGCTCGAAAAGCGCCTGGGCGAACCGCTTTTCGTCAAAGGGCGGCGGCCGCTGCAACCGACGCCGCTCGGGCGCGCGCTCGCCGATCATGGCCAGGTCATGCTGTCGGCCTCACGCAAGGCGTCCGATACGATCGAGAGCTTTCGCCTCGGCAAAAGCGGTCTGGTGCGCGTGGGCGGTACGCCATTTTTCATGGACGCCTTGATCGCGCCGATGATCGCAGACTTCCAGGCACAAAACCCTGACGTCAGGATTGACCAGAGCTACGGCTACATGGCCGACCTGCGCGCTGCCCTGAAGGGTGATCAGATCGATCTTGCCATCTGCCCGCTCGATATTCTTGAGGAGGGATCGGGCTTGGCGTTCCAGAAGGTGCTTCCCGGCCGAAACGTCGTCGCCTGCCGGGTCACGCATCCGCTTCTGTTGAAGAGACGGCCGCAGCCGTCGCAGCTTCTCGAATATCCCTGGGTGGCGCCGCCGCCGGGAAGCCCGCTGCTAGCGGACCTTCATAGCCTGCTGCTCTCCTTCGGGGCGACCGAGATCAAGATCCGCTACACGGGTGGCTCACTCATGAGCCTCGTCAACTATCTAAAGGGTATCGACGCCTTGACGGTGCTTCCGCACAGTGTCGTCTTTGCGCTACGCAACGAAAAATCGATCACGGCGCTTCCGGTTTCCGTCCCGCACCCGGAACGTGCTCTTGGGCTTCTGAGGCGCGCGACCTCGGCGCATACCCCAGCCATCGAAAAATTCTCGCAACATATCCGCCACAGCTTCGATCAGCTTCAGCACCTCATCCATCGACATGAACAGGCCGTGGTTTGGGGTGTTTAGTTGGATTGCGCCCATGCGAATCGGCAACCGCATTCCGGATCTGTGAGGGGACGACCTCGATCGCGACGACGGCGTCGGTTCGTTCGAGCGAATTCAAGTTCCGTCCGTGGATCGAATGCATGTCGGTGTCCGCTTGAGGCCGCGGGCGTCCGTAAAACCGCTTAGGAGTCCAGGAAAGAGAGTCCCGGCGAGTCCGGCGCGGCAAAAACCATCGCTTTCTCCATTTGTGCCGCGCAAGCATGTGATCGGCGCTTGACCGGTTTTTCCTGTTGACGTCTCCGACATCACGCGGGCACCATTTGCTCCTCGGGCGAAGGCCTCGGCGGCCAGTTTTGTTCAAGACGCGGGCCTGGAGCGGACGAAGCAGGGCTTTGTCGTGCTTGGAGCCGCTGTTCTTCCTTGTGGGCGTCGCCTGGCCACCGGAGGCGATCCCGCCTGGGTTGCGGGCCGCGAGCTACGCCCTTCCAAGCACGTCGGGGATTGATGCGCTGGTTCGAGCAAACCAGATGGGGTCCGCTTTCGGCGATGTCTTCAAGGACTGGGCGCGGCTCTGGATGCTGGCATTCATCTATGCCGCCCTCGCCATGATCTCCGCTCGGTTCGTCACTTCACGGAGGGGCGTCAATGAACGCTAGATCCATGCGCCTACCGATCATTGCCGTGACCGCATTGGCCCTCTCGACATCTGCTGCGTCGTTTGCTGCGGCGGCGGACAGGGGGGCCATCGCCGGCATGGTCAGGCGAACGGAAATCCGCATCGCTCCCGAGACATCCGGCCGCCTCGCCAGCGTTGCCGTAAAACCCGGACAGAAGGTGCGCAAAGGCGACTTAATCGCGGTGTTGGACAATCCAGATCTGTCAGCGCTTGTCGGAGAAGCGAGGGCGGCGGCCGCGAGCGCGAAGGCAGAGCGCGACCGGATCTATTCCGGCGTCAGGCGCGAACAGGTTGATATTGCAGTGGAGGCCGTGCGCACGGCCGAGGCAAACCTGGTCCTTGCGCAACAGGAGAACGACCGGGCGACCGCACTTGCGGCCAAAAACTTCGCAAGTCGGCAAACGGCCAACGAAGCCGCTGCCTCTCTCGCCAAGGGCGAGGCAGATCTGGAGGTAAAACGCGCCCAGGCAGAGGCAGCGAATGCCGGTCCTACGGTTGAAGAGCGGGCGCTCGCGGACGCCAGGGTCGCACTTGCCGAGGCGACGGTGGCCAGTATTCAAGCCAAGCTCGACAAGACAAGCCTCGTTGCGCCAGCCGATGGCACGATCAACATCCGCGTCGCCGAACTTGGGGAGATCATCGGGCCGGGAAAACCTGTCGTAACGATGGACGTCGACGACCGGTCGTGGTTTGCCTTCACCGTGCGCGAAGACGATCTCCGGGGCATGACGGTCGGCACCTCCGTAACGCTTTCAACGCCGAACGGGCTGTCCGTCCCGGCACATGTGACGGAACTTCGGCCGTTGGGCGAGTTCGCGACATGGCGAGCGGCGCGGGCTGTCGGAGACCATGACCTCAACAGCTTCCGCGTTCGATTGGAGGCGGATATGCCCACGAGCGATATCGAGCCTGGCATGACCGTGCTGCTCGCTCGTCCCTAAAGTTGGCGGCTACGCGGGTGCCGTTGGATGGGAAAGGCTCCTTCGACCTGCCGAGACAGGTTTGAGAGCCGGGGACATTGGACGCTGGACGTTGCAGACAACTTTGCGGGGACCGGCGTCTTGCCTTCGGGTCGATAGCCGCAGGCACGAACGGCAGCAAAAACGTCGTCTGCACCCTCGCCAGATGGAGGCGGTACCCCGAGGATTTCGTTGTCGATCGAACGCGCAGCCCCCGAGCGGCGCTGCGGTCGGAGGCTGCGTTTCGTTTCGTCGACCGGGATCATGTGGTCCTCGGTGGCGAGATACCAGCTCGGCTTTTCCTTCCAGGCGGGCTTGCTCACCTCGGCCTGAAGCGCCTCGAGGTCCCACGGAACCTGGCTATTGGCCATGAAGGCGGCGAGACCGGGCTCGACGTCTGCGGCAAAGGTGGCGGCGAACTTCTCGACCAGCGGCCGAAAAGCCGCCAAGCGCTTCGGGCGGGCATTCGTTGCCACCCTGTTGCGCCGTGGATCGTCCACGGCGCGGCCCATCGTCTAGAGCGCACGGCTTTCGTAGCCGGCGGCCCTCAGGGCGTCGGCGATCGGGCCAGCGGCAGCGGCGGTTTCGACGCTGACTTCCCTCTTGCCGAGATCGACCTTGATCGTTGCCTGCGGATCGACGCTCAGGATCGCCTTTTGGACGGCACCGGCGCAGTGGCCGCAGGTCATGTTGTCGATCTTGTAGTTCTGCATGCTTGTCTCCTTCGTTTCGTTGTGAGAGAAACATGGCGGTTCCCACCGTTGGAAGGTCAAGAGGGCCTTTCAACATATTTTTTTCGAGGGTTTCTGGGCCCTTCGGATGGTGGCGAATACGCGAAAGGCGCCGTTTCGGCGCCGACAAATGCTCCGAAAAATTTGAAAGTCTTTCCTCATCGATCCCGGGAATGGACGGCTAGCGGTCCGGCTCCGGAAGTCGCACAATCCCAAGGCTGTGCAAAAGGCATTCGCGTCGTCCGAAAGAGGGCGGACGATCGCCAGCCGGCACGAAGCCTTAAGCGAAGCGATCGCTCCGGAAACTCCGGGCGTTCGAAATGCACTGGTCGGGAACTGGAGGAGACGGTTTCCCGGTCACTGTCGTTCGGCTGCGTCGTGGTGACGCCGCCAAGGGAGGAAAGATGTTTGAACGACTATTCAAGCTGAAAGAGCATCAGACGACGGCGCGCACCGAGGTGATCGCCGGTATCACGACATTCCTGACGATGTCCTACATCATCTTCGTCAACCCCGACATCCTGTCGAGCACGGGCATGGATAGGGATGCCGTCTTCGTCGCAACCTGTATCGCCGCCGCACTCGGCTCCGCCGTCATGGCGCTCGTCGCCAACTGGCCGATCGGCATGGCGCCCGGCATGGGCCTCAACGCCTTTTTCGCCTTCACCGTCGTCGCTGCCCTCGGCTTCACCTGGCAACAGGCGCTCGGTGCGGTCTTCATTTCGGGCGTGATCTTCCTGATCCTCACCGTGACCGGTGTGCGAAGCTGGCTGATCGCCGGCATCCCGCATTCGCTGAGAAGCGCAATTGCCACCGGTATCGGCCTCTTCCTCGGCATCATCGCCTTGAAGAACGCCGGCATCGTCGTCGACAACCCGGCAACGCTCGTCGGTCTCGGCGATCTCAAGCAGACCGGACCGCTGCTCGCGATCCTCGGCTTCTTCGTGATCGCCGTGCTCGATGCGCTGAAGGTTCGCGGCTCGATCCTGATCGGCATCCTTGTCGTCACGGTTCTGTCGATGATCCTTGGCGTCAGTGAGTTCAAGGGCATCGTCTCGGCGCCGCCGAGCATTGCTCCGACCTTCCTGCAGCTCGACATCATGGGCGCTCTGCATGGCGGCCTGCTGCACGTCATTCTCGTCTTCGTACTCGTCGAAGTCTTCGACGCAACCGGCACCCTGATCGGTGTTGCCAAGCGCGCGAAGCTGGTCGAAGAGGGCAAGCCGAACCGTCTCGGCCGCGCGCTTCTCGCCGACAGCACCGCGATCGTCGCCGGCTCGCTGATCGGTACCAGCAGCACCACCGCCTATGTCGAAAGCGCCTCGGGCGTTCAGGCCGGCGGCCGCACGGGCCTGACCGCACTCACAGTCTGCGTGCTGTTCCTGGCGGCGCTGTTCTTCTCGCCGCTGGCAGCCGCCGTTCCGTCCTATGCGACGGCACCGGCTCTGCTCTATGTCGCCGGCCTGATGATGCGCGAACTGACCGAAGTCGACTGGGACGACCTGACGGAAGCGGCACCGGCTGCGCTCACCGCGCTCGCCATGCCCTTCACCTACTCGATCGCCAACGGCCTCGCCTTCGGCTTCGTGAGCTATGTCGTCTTGAAGGTCTGCACCGGAAAGTGGAGCGTCATCCACCCGGCCACCCAGATCGTCGCCGCACTCTTCATCGTGCGCTTCGCGTTCTTTGCTGAGTAATACGAAACTTGGCCGGGGCATCGTCGCCTCGGCCAATCAGAACTTCCCCGTAAGTGCTGGCTGGAGCAACGAAAATGTTGCCCCGGCCTTTTTCTGATCTGGCTTTTTTAGGTACGCAAATCCGGACGGAAAACCGTTTCACACTTTTCCTGGACTTGCTCAGTATTGCGCTGCCGGCAGATGCACCACCAGGCCATCCAGATCAGCCGAGATCGTGATCTGACAGCTCAGGCGGCTGCGTTCGTTGGGATTGACCACGCACTCGATCATGTCCTGCTCCTGAAAATCCGGCGCCGGCAGGCGTTCGGCCCATTCGCCGTCGATGTAACAGTGACAGGTGCCGCAGGCGCAGGAGCCGCCGCATTCGGCGGCAATCGCGTCGATGCCGTTCTGCACCGCCGCGGACATCAGCGATTGGCCGACCTCCGCCTGCACTTCTTTGGTCGTGCCGTCCGCGTCGATGAAGACGATCTTGGGCATGGGTATTCTCCGGTTCTTAGAATGTCGGTTTCAGTGCGGGTCAGGCTGGCCGGATGGCGATCTTCAGCCGCTTGGGGCCGCGCACCGAAAGACCGCGCTTGTATTCCGGTTCCCGCTCGGCGAGTTCGATGGTCGGGAAGCGGCGAAGCAGGGTGCTGAGGATGATATCCATGTCGAGCCGCGCGAGGTGGTTGCCGAGACAGAAGTGCACGCCGCCGCCGAAGGCGAGGTGGCGGTTGGGCGTGCGGCCGATATCGAAGGTGTCGGCGTTCTCGAACTGCTTGGGGTCGCGGTTGGCCGCACCGTAAAGCAGGCCGAACTTGGTGCCACGCTCGAAGTGCCGGCCGCAGATCTCGACGTCCTCGACGCAATGGCGGTGGAAGAAGGGAAGCGGGGATTCGTAGCGGAACATCTCCTGGACACCGGTCTGGATCAGGCCGGGTTCGTTCCTCAGCCGCGCCATCTGCTCGGGAAAGCGCAAGAGCGCATGCATGCCGCTGCCGAGCACGTCGATCGTCGAGCCGTGGCCCGCCATCAGGATCAGCATGCAGGTCGAGATGAACTCGTCGAAGTTCATTGCGCCGGAGCGCTCCGCCTCAATCAGCACCGAGATGAGATCATCTTTCGGCGCGCGCTCGCGCTCGGCCTTCAGCGCCGTCAGATACTCGTAGAACTCGGTGGTGTTGTCTTCGGCGATCTTCTTGCGTGCGTCGGAACGGTCGACGTCGAAGAACTGCACGATGTTTTCCGACCAGATGCGGAGCTGCGGACAGTCTTCGTCCGGCACGCCGAGCAGGCGGCCGATGATATGGCCGGGAACGTGGGCGGCGAGGTCATCGACGAAATCGATCTCGCCGCGATCCGCAAGGCTGTCAATCAGGCGGTCGACATAGGCCTGGATCTGGTCGCGCAGCTTGGCGATCATGGCCGGCGTGAACAGCTTGAACACCTGCTTGCGCAGCCGGTCGTGCACGGCGCCGTCGCTGTCGAGCAGGCTGAACTGGACGAAGCGCTCGTGGTGCGGCATGTCATGCCAGTTGGCGGCGCGCTGCAGTTTCGCAAGCTCCTCGGCGGTCGCAATGTCCTCGAGCGAGCGCACCATGCGCTTGTCCATGACGATCGCCGAGACATCCTCGAAGCGCGAAGCCAGCCAGATGTCGAGGTCCGGGAAGTAATGCAGCCCTTCCTTCTCACGCAAGGCGCGGTAGGTCGGGTAGGGATCGCGGGCAAAATCCGGGGACAACGGCGCGAAGGTCAGCTTTGCGGCTTCGCCGTTCGGCGTGGCTTCGGTCATGGGCAATACTCCGTGCATAAAGCTGCATGATAGCGTCGCCACGGTCTCGTTGGGAATGGTACGCTGTCGCAAGATGATGGACAAAACTCGCATTGACTGACAAAAAACGCGGATGCTGTCTGAAAACGAAGAGATCCATTTCCATACGCCGGCCAAATTTGCCGATGCGTTTCCCTATCTGGCGCTGGTCGCCGGAAGCCGGACCGCCCATCCTGAGGAAGCGCCGATCCGCAAGCGGTTCCACCAGCATGTCTTTGTCTACACCACCGGCGGCTGCGGGCTGATAGAGGTGCGCGGTCAACGGTTCCTGGCCGAAACGGGCAATGTCGCCTGGCTCGATACCGCGCAGGCCTATTCGCACAGCTGCGCGCCCGACAGCGAAAACTGGCGCTATCTCTGGATGGGGATCGAGGGGCACGGTCTCGATGCGCTCTACCAGTTCCTGGGTGTCCAGCAGTCGCCATTGTTCGCGCCGAGGGATACGCAGACGGCACGCGCTGCCTTTGAGGCCGTGAGCGGGTTTCTTGCGGAACGCTCGCCTGCGACCGATGCCTTGGCGAGTGCGGCTATCTCCGGGCTGATCGTGGACATGATCGGTCCGCGTCTGACCGGCAGTGAGCCGGGCGAGGATGCACCGGGCGAGGATCGTTTGTTGGCTGTTCTTTCAGCGATGCGTGACGATCTCGCCCGCGCCTGGGCGATCGATGATCTCGCGGCCCTAGCGCGGCTTAGCCAGTCGCAACTCTTTCGCCGTTTTCGCGATATGGTGGGCACGACGCCGATGGACTGGCTGCGCCACGAGCGCATCAACCAGGCGAAGCGCCTGCTGGTCGGCCGCGATGCGAAGGTTTCCGCGGTGGCGGCTATATGCGGCTACCCGGATCCCTATCATTTCTCGCGCGATTTCCGCCGGGTGACGGGATACACGCCGACGAAGTTCCGTCGGGATGGCGGCTACTGATGTCGATTGATGGGCATCAGGCAAACAGTTGACGCCCCGTGACCCACGCACCGATGACCCGGTCAGTTGACCGGGCCATTCGTTCATTCATACAATCAGGAACGGCTCCTTGAAGAAGTGTTCCTCCAGATTGACGCCTTCGCCGCCGCGGTCGACAACCGCGAAATCCGAGACATCTTCGAGTGGTGTCAGGATGCCGTGCCAGACATTGCGGGCGATGTTGACGCCTTGGCCCGGTGTGGTCTTGAAGGCGATCGGTTCACTCGGGCCTTCGTCGGTTTCCCGGGAGACGACGACGAGGAACGGATTGTCGCTCAAGGGAATGAAAGCCTGGCTGCCGAGCGGATGTCGCTCGACCATGGTGAGCTTGAGCGGCAGCGGATAGGGTTCGCCGCGCACCAGGCTGATCATCGGCCGGGCCTTCTCGCCCGTCGTTTCGATCTTGGCGAGATCGTGATAGCGGGTGCATTTGCCGCCGTTGATGGGGAAGTTGTGGGCGTTCTCCGTTTCGATTACGTCGCCGTAGGGCGCAAAGGCCTCCCGGGTCAGTGGCTGTATGACGATCTCCTTCATGCAACGCTCCTCCGTGCAATGTTGATCGATGGCAGCAATTCCTGAGCAAGCTGCTCTTTGGGGGAATTGCAGTTCAGGTCCGATCATCTCGCCTCCTCGGCGAAACGATCTAGTTGCCGGCATTCGCAATACGCCCGAAGACACGCAGCCGGCTGACGCCGCCATCGGGGAAGATGTTGAAGCGCACATGGGTCACCGGGCCTGAGGCCGCGAGTTCATGTGCTTCATAGCTGTGCAGGCTGTCGGCCGAGAGCTTCTGCTGCGGCAGAACCTCGCGCCAGAACATCGACGATGCGGTGACCGAGGCAGCCAGTTCGCACGTGGCACCGCTGAGGTCGGCTGCCTGTAGCGAGCAGGCATCCGGGTAGTTTCCCTTGAAGTGGGCAGTGTCGACCACGATCCGCTCGACCTCGCCGCGCGCGGCGAGCTTCACGACAATCCAGTCGTTGCCGGGTTCGCGGCGCCGGCGCGTTTCCCAGCCGTCGCCCATGTTGATCCCGCGCCCGGGGGCAAGCAGGCGCTGGTGGCCGTAGTGGCCGTTCGAATAGGCAATGATCCTCCCGCCCAAGAGCGACGAGGCAAGGTCGACGATCGCATCGCCGATCGCGGGCTGGTCGAGGGCAGGCGTGCCGTAGACCCTGAGGCGGGCGATACCGCCATCGGGATAGATGCGCAGGCGGACATGGCTCCAGACCGCTTCCGATCTGGCCTCGAAATGATGCAGCGCACTCGGCCCGAGCGGTCGAGCACAGACCAGTTCCGTCCACACTGTCCGCTCGTCCGGACCATCGGGTGCCAGGCAGGCGTCGATGGCGCAGGCGGTCGGATAGTTGCCGGTGAAATGCGCGGTATCGACCTCGAAGCCGTGGATACGGCCGCTTGCAGCAAGCGCGATGATGGCGTGATCGTTGCCGGGGCCGCGGCGGCGCCGCGTTTCCCAGCCGTCCATCCACTTGCCGTTCTCGTCATAGACACCGGGATGATAGACCGGCGGCGCGTCCTGAAGCATGCGCTCGAGCGGCGCGAAGAACTCGTCAGTTGCGAAGACCGGCCTCGCGCCAAGACCGGCGGAGGCTAGGTTGATCGCGTTCAGCGCGAATTCGGGCGGGCTCACGCCGTCGGTCGTCATCAAGGCGTCCTCAGCTCGGCAACATGTCCTTGAGGCGCAGATAGGCGATCCGTTCCACCTGTCGGCACGCCGTCTCGAACTCCGTCTCACGATCGTTTTCGACCCGGTTTTCGAAGGCAGCAAGGATTTCGCCCTTGGTGCGTCCCTTGACCGCGAGAATGAACGGGAAGCCGAACTTTTCGACATAGGCCGTGTTGAGCGTGGTGAAGCGCTCGCGCTCTGCGTCGGTCAGCGCATCGAGCCCGGCGGAGGCCTGTTCGTTGGTCGAGCTCTCGGTGAGGCGTTTCGCCTGCGCCAGCTTGCCGGCGAGATCCGGGTGGGCGATCAGAACGGCAAGCCGCTCCTCCGCGGAGGCTTCGCGGAAGACGGCGGAGAGTGCGGCTGTAAGACCGAGCGCGGTGTCGTTGGCGGGTGAAAGCTCACCCTGGAAGGCGCGCTTTGCAATCCATTTCGAATGTTCGAAGACGCCGCCGAACCTGGCGACGAACTCTTCTTCAGAGAGCCGCGACGGGCGATCGTCCCAAGCCTTGAAGGGATAGGTCTCGGCCCAGTAGCGGGCAATGTCGACGCGCTTTGCGAGCCAGACCTTTTCGTGGCCCTGCACATACTCGAGGAAACGGGCCAGTGCTGCGGCGCGGCCGGGACGGCCGACGAGGCGGCAGTGCAGCCCGATGCTCAGCATCTTCGGCGCACCGGCGGTGCCTTCGGCATAGAGCACGTCGAAGCTGTCCTTGAGGTAGCTGAAGAACTGGTCGCCACTGTTGAAGCCCTGCGGTGTGACAAAACGCATGTCGTTGCTGTCGAGCGTATAGGGGATGACGAGCTGATGGCGCCCGGCATGTTCATGCCAGTAGGGCAGGTCGTCCGCATAGGCGTCGGAAACATAGTCGAAGCCGCCAGCTTCGGTGACGAGATCGAGTGTGTTTTCGGAGCAGCGGCCGGTGTACCAGCCGCGCGGACGCTCGCCGGTAACGATCGTGTGCAGCCGGATCGCCTCGGCGATCTCCTGGCGCTCACGCTCTGGCGAGAAATCCTTGTGCTCGATCCACTTGAAGCCGTGCGAGGCGATTTCCCAGCCGGCGTCCTGCATGGCGGCGACCTGTTCCGGTGAGCGCTTCAGCGCGGTGGCGACGCCATAGACCGTCGCCGGCACGCCGCGCTCGGTGAACATGCGGTGCAGCCGCCAGAAGCCGGCGCGCGCGCCATATTCGTAGATCGATTCCATGTTCCAGTGGCGCTGGCCCTGCCAGGCCTGCGCGCCGACGATTTCCGACAGGAACGCTTCGGAGGCTGCGTCGCCATGCAGCACGCAGTTCTCTCCGCCTTCCTCGTAATTGATGACGAATTGCACGGCGATGCGCGCGCCGTCTGGCCATGTGATCTTAAAGTTCGGGCCGTGGCCGTGAAGATCGCGGGGGTATCTCATCAAAGCAGCTCCTCCAGACATTTTCGTCTCTGCATCCAATTTCTAGCGGCGTTTGTTTCGAGCCATTCCCCCCAAAAATTTTGAAAGTCTCGAATGATCCGCTCGCTACCAAGCGAGCCGGATTGCCGGAATACTGCGAGGTGGAAAGCTGACTTCGGGAGGAGTGAACAGAATGCAATCTCATGGTGGAAACGCCGGCCGTTTGACGACGCACGTGCTGGATACGGCAAGCGGCAAGCCGGCCGAGGGGCTGCGCATCGAGCTCTACCGGGTCGATGGCGAGCGCCAGACGCACATTAAATCCGTCAAAACCAATGACGATGGCCGCTGCGACGAGCCGCTTTTGAGCGGCGAGCGCATGCAGACGGGCACCTACGAGCTGCATTTTCACGCAGGTGATTATCTCGGCGGGGCAGCCAAGCGCGGCGAGAACCCGTTCCTCGATGTGATCCCGATCCGCTTCGGCATCGATAACCACGGCGCGCACTATCACGTGCCGCTGCTTCTCTCGCCCTATGGCTACTCCACTTACCGCGGGAGCTGAGCAATGACGATCCAGATCCGCAACACCATCCGTTTTCTCTTGAACCACCGCCTGGTCGAGCTCGCGGACGTCTCACCGGTCGAGACCCTACTCGATTTCCTGCGCATCGACCGCAATCTCAAGGGCACTAAGGAAGGCTGCGCAGAGGGCGACTGCGGCGCCTGCACGGTCCTCGTTGGTCGGCTGCTCGACGGCAAGCTCAAATATGAATCCGTCAATGCCTGCATCCGTTTCGTCGGCTCGCTCGATGGCTGTCATATCGTGACGGTGGATTGTCTGGCACAGCCGGCCGGTCCGCTGCATCCGGTGCAGCAGGCGATGGTCGACACGCACGCCTCGCAGTGCGGCTTCTGCACGCCGGGCTTCGTGATGTCGCTCTATGGCCTCTGGATGGAGAACCCGAAACCGTCCATCGCCGAAATCGAAAAGGCGCTGCAGGGCAACCTTTGTCGCTGCACCGGCTATGCTGCGATTATCCGCGCGGCCGAAGCGATCTCGACGATCGGCGATGTCGGCAAGGATCCGCTGGTCGCCGAACGCGATCGGATCGCCAAAGAATTGGCTGCCCTGCAGGATGGCCGTCGCGTGGAAATCGGTTCTGAGGCCGAACGCTTCATCCTTCCGGGCTCGGTCGACGATTTCGCGGCGGTACTCGAAGCCAACCCGAAGGCGACGATCGTTGCCGGCTCGACCGATGTCGGGCTCTGGGTGACGAAGTTCATGCGTGACATCTCGCCGGTCATTCACCTGACCCATCTCGAAGAGCTGCGCCGGATCACGGTCGATGCGGATGGCGTGACGCTTGGCGCCGGTGTCAGCTATGCCGAAGCCTACCCTGTCATCGTCGAGCACTTCCCCGAACTGACGGAACTGTGGGACCGCATCGGCGGCCAGCAGGTCCGCAACATGGGCACCGTCGGCGGCAACATCGCCAACGGCTCGCCGATCGGGGATACGCCGCCGGCGCTAATCGTGCTCGGCGCGTCGATCACGCTGCGCAAGGGCAGCCGTCGCCGTACTGTGGCGCTCGAGGATTTCTTCATCGCCTATGGCAAGCAGGATCGCGAGCCCGGCGAATTCGTGGAATCCGTGCGCATCCCGTTCGTCTCGGACAACGCCCGTGTCGCCGTCTACAAGGTGACGAAGCGTCTGGACGAGGACATCACCGCCGTCTGCGGCGGCTTCAACATCGCCTTCGACGCCGGTCGGATCACCGACGCGATCATCGCCTTCGGCGGCATGGCTGGCACGCCGAAGCGGGCCGCCAATGTCGAGGCGGCGCTGAAGGGCGCAGAATGGAACGAGGACACGATCGAGCGCGCGGTCGCGGCGTTTGACGAGGACTTCACGCCGCTCACCGACTGGCGTGCGTCGGCGGAGTACCGCCAGTTGGTGGCGAAAAACCTGCTTCGCCGTTTCTATCTCGAAACGCAGTCGGGCGGCCGGATCCGCCTCGACCGCACCATCGCTGTCGCGGTTTAAGGGAGGAAGCCATGAACGTGATGCAACCCATCGACCGCATCCGCGGCGGCGTGCACGAAAAGGAACGGCACGAATCTGGCCACAAGCACGTGTCGGGTACGGCCGAATATATCGACGACATCCCGGAACCCCAGGGCACACTGCACGGCTATCTCGGCCTGTCGCAGCGGGCGCATGCCGACATCCTGTCGATCGATTTCGAAGCCGTGTCGAGCAGCGAAGGCGTAATCGGCGTCCTGACGGCGGCCGATATTCCAGGCGAAAACGACATCAGTCCCGCCCACAAGCACGACGAGCCGATCTTCGTCACCGACAAGGTGGAGTTCCACGGCCAGCCGATCTTCGCGGTCATCGCCACCTCGCGGGAGGCGGCGCGTCGCGCGGCGGCCAAGGTCAAGATCGAGTACCGCGACCTGCCGCATGTGACCGACGTGCTGGAAGCTGCGGCCGCCAACTATCCGCTGGTAATCGACCCGCTCAAACTCGAGCGCGGCGACATCGAGGTCGGCTTCGCCAAGTCGAAGAACATTCTCCAGGGCGAGATGCGCATCGGCGGCCAGGACCACTTCTATCTGGAAGGGCAGATCTCCTTTGCCATCCCCGGCGAGGACGACGAAGTTCTCGTCTATTCTTCGACGCAGCATCCGGCAGAAACGCAGCACATGGTTGCGACCGTGCTCGGCGTCCCGTCGAATGCGGTGACAGTCAACGTGCGCCGCATGGGCGGTGGTTTCGGCGGCAAGGAAACCCAGGCCAACATTTTC
The DNA here is from genome assembly GCF_037120565.1 of Ensifer sp. CCNWLY38. Taxonomy (NCBI): domain Bacteria; kingdom Pseudomonadati; phylum Pseudomonadota; class Alphaproteobacteria; order Hyphomicrobiales; family Rhizobiaceae; genus Ensifer; species Ensifer sp. CCNWLY38. Next base: position 196,934 of record NZ_JBBBBO010000013.1, on the reverse strand, counting down.
GCAGCGGTTGCAGCGGTTGCTGCCAAGAAATTCCGCTGCCCGGTCAAGGTCAGGCCTGATCGCGACGACGACATGAGCGCGACTGGCAAGCGCCACGACTTCCATGTCGACTACAAGCTCGGCTTCGACGATGAAGGTCGTATCGAGGCGGTGGACGCGGTCTTCTCGGCGCGCTGCGGCTATTCGGCCGACCTCTCCGGTCCGGTCACCGACCGCGCGCTCTTCCACGCCGACAATTGCTACTTCTATCCGAACGTGCGCCTGCGCTCGCGGCCGCTGAAGACCAATACGGTCTCCAACACCGCGTTCCGCGGTTTCGGCGGTCCGCAGGGCATGGTCGGCGGCGAGCGCATGATCGAGGAGATCGCCTATGCCGTCGGCAAGGATCCGCTCGAAATCCGCAAGCTGAACTTCTACGGCGGCGAGGGGCGAAACCTCACGCCCTATCACCAGACCGTGGAAGACAACATCATCGGCCGGATCATCGAGGAACTGGAAACCTCGGCCGACTATGCCAGGCGTCGTGAGGCGGTGATCGCCTTCAACCGCGAAAACCATGTGGTCAAGCGCGGCATCGCGCTGACACCGGTGAAGTTCGGCATCTCCTTCACCAAGACCGAATACAACCAGGCCGGTGCGTTGGTGCACGTCTATACGGATGGCTCGATCCATCTGAACCACGGCGGCACCGAGATGGGGCAGGGGCTCTACACCAAGGTCGCCCAGGTGGTTGCCGATGAATTCCAGGTCAACCTCGACCGGATCAAGGTGACGGCGACCACGACCGGCAAGGTGCCGAACACCTCGGCGACGGCTGCCTCCTCCGGCTCCGACCTCAACGGCATGGCGGCCGCCAACGCCGCCCAGCAGATCAAGGAGAGGCTCGTGCGTTTCGCCGCCGAGCGCTGGAACGTTGCCGAGAGCGACGTCGCTTTCGAGCCGAACACCGTGCGCATCGGCGCCGAACGCCTTGGTTTCAACGAGTTCATCAAGATCGCCTATGGCGCCCGCATCCAGCTTTCGGCGGCCGGTTTCTACAAGACGCCGAAGATCCACTGGAACCGCGCGGAAGGCCGGGGCCGGCCGTTCTTCTACTATGCCTATGGCGCCTCTTGTTCCGAAGTCAGCGTCGACGCACTGACTGGCGAATACCAGGTGGATCGCACCGACATCCTGCACGACGTCGGCCGGTCGCTGAACCCGGCGCTCGACCTCGGCCAGGTGGAAGGCGCCTTTGTTCAGGGCATGGGCTGGCTGACGACGGAAGAACTCTGGTGGGATGCCAAGGGTCGGCTGCGCACGCACGCGCCTTCGACCTACAAGATCCCGCTTGCGTCGGATCGGCCACGCGTCTTCAACACACGGCTTGCCGAATGGTCGGTCAACCGTGAGGAAACCATCCGCCGTTCGAAGGCGGTCGGGGAACCGCCGTTCATGCTCGGCATTTCCGTTCTGGAGGCCTTGTCGATGGCGGCGGCCAGTGTTGCGGAGTATCGTATAGCACCGCGCCTTGATGCGCCGGCGACGCCGGAACGGGTGCTGATGGCGATCGAGCGGCTGCGGGCGGCCGCGAGGCAGAAAGGGTAACAGGGGCTGATTGTCATGGTGGCGAGCCGCGAGGATATCAGGGACTTTCTCCGACGCGAGCCGGATTGCGTGCTCGTGGAAGTGACCGGTGCTGCGGGCTCGACGCCGCGCGACACCGATGCCTGGATGCTCGTCGCCACCGATAGCCTCTTCGGCACGATCGGCGGCGGCCAACTCGAATACATGGCGATCGACCATGGCCGGCGGGCGCTGAAGCGCGGCGACGCGCTGGAGGCAATGACCATCCCGCTCGGTCCGGAGATCGGCCAGTGTTGCGGCGGGCGCGTGGCGCTCGCCTTTACACGCATCGATCGGGAGAAAGCCGCCATGCTGATTGAACGCAGCGACCTGGAAATCGCCAGCCGGCCGCATGTCTATGTCTTTGGCGCCGGCCATGTCGGCGATGCGCTGGCCATGGCGCTGTCCCTGGTTCCGGTCCGCACCGTTCTCATCGATACCCGCGAAAACGAGCTTTCGGCTGTTGCCGACATTCCCGGCATCGAGACCTGCCTGACGGCGATGCCGGAGGCGGTGGTGCGCGATGCCCCGCCCGGCAGCGCCTTCGTCATCCTCACTCACGACCATGCGCTCGACTTCCTCATCGCCGCCGAGGCGCTTCGCCGCGACGACGCATCCTATGTCGGCATGATCGGCTCGAAGACGAAACGCGGGACCTTCAAGAACTGGCTGTCGCGTGAGATCGGCCGCCCGGATCTTTTCGACCGGCTCGTCTGCCCGATTGGCGGCACGACGGTTAAGGACAAGCGGCCGGCCGTCATCGCCGCGCTCGCCGCCGCGGAAGTCATGGCGGCGGCGCTGAATTTCCGGCAGCCGGCCCAACCCGATAGCCCGCGTCGTCCGGCTGTCGCGAAGTTTGCACGCTAAAGGCTCAGGCGCTATTGCCCTGGTGTATCGCACCGTTCAGGTGAAGCGCAAAGCCGCGCGCGTCTGCGGCTTCGATATCTGGACGCAGTTCAAGGGTCGGGATCAGGTAGTCGCCGCCATTCTGCCGGCGATAGGGAATAGGCGCAGTGGTTGTTAGCGTGCGCATCCTTTGCCTCAGCCGTTCGGCCGTCGCTTCGAAATCGGCTTCGTCAAGACCGTCGACGCGGTAGGCGACAAAAGGCGGAAGCACGTCGTAGCCGGGATAATAGAGAACGCCGTGATTGATCGGGAACAGGAGGTCGTCGATCGGTCCGTTGACCCCGCGCGGCGAGTAGTGTTCTTCCCAGCCACCTGTTGTCACCACCAGCATGGCGCGTTTTCCTGCGAGCGTTCCCTCGCCAAACCGCTTGCCCCAGTATTTGTCGCTGTGTTCGCCGACGCCATAGGCGAAGCCGTAGGCATAGACGCGATCGACCCAGCCTTTCAGGATTGCCGGCATCGAGTACCACCACAGCGGAAACTGCAGGATCAGGGTATCGGCCCATAGCAGCTTTTCCTGCTCGGCCCTGACATCAGCGGTCAGGGTATTGGTCGCGAAGGCTTCCTTCGAGGCACGGCTTGGCTTGAACCGGGCATCCGGAATGAGTGTGGGGAAATCGGCGCGGTCGATCTCGGATTTCCAGCCTTCGGCATAGAGGTCGGTGACGCGCACCTCGTGTCCCTCGGCTTCCAGCGCCTTGACGGCGACATCGCGTAGCGTCCCGTTCAGCGAACGCGGTTCGGGATGGGCATAGACAAGCAGAACTTTCATGGTCGGCAATCCTTCAGTCGTGAACTGAGACTTTAGGTAGACCGCCGCTTGTCCATGCGGTAGATATCCAAGATGGATATGATTAAGCCGAAAAATGGATAAATCGGATGTGACGCTGGAACGCATGCGCACCTTCGTGCGCGTCGCCGAACGCGGCAGCCTGTCGGCCGTCGCCCGCGAACTCGGCATCGGCCAGTCGAGCGTTACGCGGCATCTGCGGGAGCTGGAGGAAGCCGTCGGCGTGCCCCTGCTCAGCCGCACCACCCGGCGGGTCACGCTGACCGACGAAGGCAGTCGTTACTATGCCAACAGCATCCAGATCCTACGCTTGGTCGACCAGGCAGGCGACGAGGCGCGCAGCACCCGCGGCGCCTCGGCCGGGACTATCCGGGTGTCCTGCACCGCCGCCTTCGGGGTCCTGCACGCAACCCGCCTGATCTTCGCCTTTCAGGATCGTTATCCTGATATCGAGGTCGATCTCAGCCTGACCGACGAGCGGATCGATCTGGTGCGGGAAGGGGTCGATATCGCGCTGCGTCTCGGGCCGCTCACTGACAGCTCCATGAAGCTCCGGGTGCTTGGCGAAAGCCGTCGTCTGTTCGTCGCTGCCCCTTCCTACCTGGAGGCGCGTGGGTGCCCGGCTGCCCCGCGCGACCTCGTTGCCCATGAGGGAATCCGCATGTCGAACGTCGCAGGCAGTGACCTGATCTCGCTGGAAGGAGCAGACGGTCGCAGCCACGCGGTACCTTTTGGCGGGCGTTTCCTCGTCGACCACGGGCTTGCCGCCCGCGAGGCGCTTGTCGCCGGGCGCGGCATCGCACCGACACACCAATGGCTCGTCGACGATCTCCTGGCGAGTGGTCGGCTCGTGCCGATCCTGCCGGGCTACAGGTTGCCTTCGGTGCCGCTCAGCCTGCTGATCGTGCCCGAGCGCGCAGGTATCGCGCGGGTTCGCCTCCTGGTCGACTTTCTCGTCGAGCAGGTCGGCGGTATTGCCGGCATTGAGAAGACGAGAGGCTAGAGCATCCCGCTTTCAAGTGGAATCACTGAAAGCGGACAAGATGCTCTAGAATCAAAGTGCTAGATCGTCCTTAGTGCGTTCGTCTGAACGCACGGCGCTCTAGGCGCTACTCCAGCGCCTTGCCGATCAAGCGCTGACAGCGCTCGGCCATGTAGTCGATCATCAACCTGACCTTCGGATCCTGGAAACGTTTGTGTGGATAGATCGCCGCCAACTGCACGCTGAGCGGCGGGGTATCGGTCAGGATCGGCATAAGTGCGCCGGAATTGATGTGGCTTTTCACCTCGAAGAGCGGCTTGTTGATGATGCCGCGACCGTCGAGCGCCCATTGGGTGAGTACGTCGCCGTCGTCGGAATCATAGGGGCCGGTCACCTCGAGCTTGCGCACGCCCTCCATGGTCTGGAGCGTCCAGAAATACTCCTTCGAGCCTGGGTAGCGCAGCAGCAGACAGTCGTGCTTGTCGGCGATCAGCGCGTCGGGCGTCTGGGGGATGCCCCGCTTCTCGAAATAGGCGGGCGACCCGCAGACCACGCGCTCGCAGTTCATGATGCCGCGCATGCGCAGGTTCGAATCTTCGAGGATGCCGAGCTTGAAGGCGACGTCGACACCTTCGGAGAGGATGTCGACGTTGTGATCCGACAGGCGAAGCCGCACTTCGATGTCGGGATACTTGTCATGGAATTCGGGAATGCCCGATGCAATCAGGCGCCGACCTATCCCCAAGGGAGCGGTAATCTTCAGCGCCCCCTTCGGATTTCGCGAGAGATCGGCGATCGCATTTTCGGCCTCGTTGACCGCTTCGAGGATCTTCACCGCGCCATCGTAAAAGACGCGGCCGTGCTCTGTCGGGGTCAGCTTGCGCGTCGTCCGATTGAACAGGCGAACGCCCATATGGCGTTCCAACTCTTTGATTCTATTGCTTGCAACCGCCGGCGTCACGCGCTGGTCGCGACCGGCCGCCGACAGGGTTCCAAGCTCTACGACGCGCACGAAGACGCGCACATTGTCCAGATAAGACATGCCTCCGTCCCACTCCTCCGGCTTCTCTCTAGCCTATCCATTGCGTCGCTATTTTATAGATTTTTTTGAAAGTGTTGGTGAAGCAGCGACGTTCCCGCGACCTCCAGCAATGACACATAATGGCCTGAGGAGAAATGGGAGAATTGCATGTACGACTATGCCATCGCCTGGGATTGGCTGACCTTTGCCGTGAGATGGCTGCACGTCATCACCGCCATTGCATGGATCGGTTCGTCCTTTTACTTCGTCGCCCTTGACCTCGGTCTGAAGAAGCATCCCGGCCTGCCCGTCGGCGCCTATGGCGAAGAGTGGCAGGTGCACGGCGGTGGCTTCTACCACATCCAGAAGTACCTGGTTGCGCCGGCCAACATGCCCGAGCACCTGGTGTGGTTCAAATGGGAGTCCTACGTCACCTGGCTCTCGGGTTTCGGCATGCTCTGCCTGGTCTACTATGCCGGCGCCGACCTCTACCTGATAGATCCGAACGTGCTCGACGTCTCGAAGCCGGTGGCGATCGCCATCTCGCTGGGTTCGATCGGCTTCGGTTGGCTCGCCTATGACACGATCTGCAAGTCACCCTTCGGTCGCGACAACACCAGGCTGATGGTGCTTCTGTATTTCATTCTGGTCGGCATGGCGTGGGGCTACACCCAGCTCTTCACCGGCCGCGCCGCCTTCCTGCATCTCGGCGCCTTCACCGCCACGATCATGTCGGCCAACGTGTTCTTCATCATCATTCCGAACCAGAAGGTCGTTGTCGGCGACCTGATCGCCGGCCGCACGCCGGACGCCAAGTACGGCGTGATCGCCAAGCAGCGCTCGACCCACAACAACTACCTGACGCTGCCGGTTCTGTTCCTGATGCTGTCGAACCACTATCCGCTGGCCTTCGGCACTCAGTACAACTGGATCATCGCCTCGCTGGTCTTCCTGATGGGCGTTACCATCCGCCACTATTTCAACACCCGCCACGCGGACAAGGGCAACCCGACCTGGACCTGGCTCGTCACCGCGCTGCTCTTCGTCGCAATCATGTGGCTCTCGACCGTGCCGAAGATCCTTGCCGGCGGCGCAGAGGAAAAGATCTCCGCCGCACAGCAGCCTTTCGTCACCGCGGAAGCCTTTCCGAAGGTGCGCGACACGGTGCTCGGCCGCTGTTCGATGTGCCATGCCAAGGAGCCGGGCTGGGAAGGTATCGTCGTGCCGCCGAAGGGCGTGACGCTCGAGACCGACACCGAGATCGCCAATCACGCGCGTGAAATCTACCTGCAGGCCGGCCGTTCGCATGCGATGCCGCCCGCCAACGTCACCGGCGTATCGGACGAGGAGCGGCAACTGCTCGTCGCCTGGTACGAATCCGTGGTGAAAGGAGGAAAGACCCAATGACCGATTTGCTGATCCGCGGCCGCGTCCTGACCTTTGTCGACGAGCCCAAGGGCATCGACGATACCGCCTCCTATCGCTATTTCGAAGACGGCGCCGTGCTGGTGCGGGGCGGCAAGGTTGCCGATATCGGCGATCATGCCGAAGTCGCCCGCCGCGCCGGCGCCGGCGTCAAGGTCGCGGACCACCGCCCCAATCTGGTGCTGCCAGGCCTGATCGACACGCACCTGCACTTCCCGCAGACGCAGGCGATCGCCTCCTATGGTGCTCAGCTTCTTGAATGGCTGAACACCTACATCTTTGTCGAGGAACAGAAGTTCCGGAAGCCTGAGCATGCCGACTACATCGCCGGCCGGTTCATGGACGAACTCCTGTCCAACGGCACGACGACGGCCGTCGCCTATTGCTCGGTGCATCCCGAAAGCGTCGACGCTTATTTCAGTGCGGCGGAAGCCCGCGGCATGCTGATGATCGGCGGCAAGGTGATGATGGACCGCAATGCGCCCGACGCGCTGCGCGACACGCCGCAACTGGGTTATGACGAGACCAAGGCGCTGATTGCCAAGTGGCACGGCCGCGGCCGGGCGCATTACGCCATCAGCCCGCGCTTTGCCATCACCTCGACGCCGGAGCAGATGGAGGCGAGCCGCACGCTCGTCGCCGAGCACTCGGAGTGCTACGTCCAGACGCATCTTTCCGAGAACAAGGATGAGATCGCTTTCGCGACCTCGCTCTATCCGGAGGCCAAGGACTACACCGATATCTACGCGCGCTACGACCTTCTGACACGCAAGACCTTGCTCGGCCACTGCATTTATTTGAGCGATCGCGAGATCTCGGTTCTCGCCGAGACAGGCGCGGTCGGCACCTTCTGCCCGACCTCGAACCTGTTCCTCGGCTCCGGTCTCTTTGACAGGGATCGCTTCGACAAGCTCGGCGCGCGCTGGTCGGTCGCGACCGACGTCGGTGCTGGTACCAGCTTCTCGATGCTGGAGACGATGGACGAGGCCTATAAGGTCTTGCACCTGCAAGGCCAGCGGCTGACGCCGTTCAACTCCTTCTACCGCATGACCCTCGGCAATGCCCGGGCGCTGGACCTCGACGACCGCATCGGCTCGCTGCATGTTGGCGCGGATGCCGATATCGTCGTGCTGGACAGCCGCGCCAAGCCGTCGATGGAGCTGCGCATGCGGGTCGCCGGTTCGCTGGCGGAAGAGCTCTTTATCCTGCAGACGATGGGTGACGACCGGTCGGTGGCCGAAACCTATGTTGGGGGCAAGCCGATGAAGGGTGTCGCGACCGCGACCAGGGATACCGCGAACGCGGTGACGAGAAGCTTCGAGACCGCATAGGGCGGACGCCGCCTGCGCCTCATCCGCCGTCGGCTGGACACCGATGGCACTCAAAGCAGAATTTCCCAGCGCCGCGCGTCTTGATCGATGCGCGGCGCTTTCGTCTGGGCCGTTACAGGTCTTCCGGCCGTTTGCCACCCATTGCCCTCGTCAGGGCGTCGGCGCGTTCGCGCACGATGGGGCCGAAGGTCGAAAGCTTCTGGTCGCTGACGCGGACGGAAGGGCCGGAGATGGAGATGCCGGCGATGGTTTCGCCATATTCGTTGAAGATTGGGGCTGCGACACAGCGCATGCCGAGCGTGTGCTCCTCGTCGTCGACGGACCAGCCGCGGTGGCGGATTTCCTGGATGTCCTTCAAGAGCGCCGGCAGCGTGTCGCGGGTCTTGTCGGTGAAATGCGCGAGTTCACGGCCACCGAGCAGCTGGGCGATCTCCTTGTCCGACCAGGTCGAAAGGATCGCCTTGCCGATGCCGGAGGCATGCACCGGACCGCGGCGGCCCGGACGGAAGAAGGCGCGCATCGGTGCGTGGCTTTCGACCTGCGAGATGAAGACGACGTCGCCGCCTTCCTCGATGCCGATATTGGCCGTCTCGCCGCTTTCTTCCATGAGGCCCTTGAGAAAGGGGCGGCTGATCGTTCCGAGCTTGCGGAAGCGCAGATAGGCGTTGCCGATTTCGAACGCCTTGAGGCCGACGGTCCAGGCGCCGGTATCAGGGTCGTTCATGACCATGCCGTGGCCGGCCAGCGTCGTCAGCAGACGATGCACTGTGGAAGGCGCCATCCCGGTCTGGTCGGCCAGCTGGGTCAAGGTCGAGCCGTCCTCCTGGGCGACGACCGTCAGAAGAGCAAGGCTGCGATCGAGCACCTGTACGGATGACGGTGCTGCATTCTCGCCCGCCTTGCGTCCGCGTTTTCCCCTGCCGTTGCCGTCCATCGAAGCCTCTCCGCAAATCACGTCTCTCGCCATCATCCTCTATCAGGCCACGGAGGGATTTTCTCCGAATTGTTGAAAATCTTTATTTCCATATGATGGAAATGATTTCCATTTATGTATTGCGTATCAAAAATTATGGATTATGTTTTCAGGAAATAGGAGGAAATCCCATGGCTAAGATGCGTGCCGTTGACGCGGCTGTTTATGTTCTGGAGAAGGAAGGCATCGACTGTGCCTTCGGCGTACCTGGCGCCGCCATCAACCCGTTCTATTCGGCTCTGAAGGCCCGCGGTTCCGTCCGCCACATTCTCGCCCGCCACGTCGAGGGTGCCTCGCATATGGCCGAAGGTTATACCCGCGCCAAGCATGGCAATATCGGCGTCTGCATCGGCACGTCGGGCCCGGCCGGCACCGACATGATCACCGGCCTCTATTCGGCTTCGGCGGATTCGATCCCGATCCTCTGCATCACCGGCCAGGCGCCGCGCGCCCGTCTCGACAAGGAAGACTTCCAGGCGGTCGATATTGCCAAGATCGCCGCACCCGTCACCAAGTGGGCGGTTACCGTCATGGAGCCGGCGCTGGTTCCCTTCGTCTTCCAGAAGGCTTTCCACATCATGCGCTCCGGCCGTCCCGGCCCGGTGCTGATCGACCTGCCGGTCGACGTCCAGCTCGCCGAGATCGAGTTCGATCCGGACACCTATCAGCCGCTTGAGCCCTATAAGCCGAAGGCGACGCGTGCCCAGGCCGAGAAGGCCCTGGCCATGCTGAACGAGGCGGAGCGTCCGCTGATCGTCGCCGGCGGCGGCATCATCAACGCCGACGCCTCGGACCTCTTGACCGAATTCGCCGAGATCACCGGCGTTCCGGTTATCCCGACGCTGATGGGCTGGGGCACGATCCCGGACGACCATCCGCTGATGGCCGGCATGTGCGGCCTGCAGACCTCGCACCGCTACGGCAACGCCAACATGCTCGCTTCCGACTTCGTTCTCGGTGTCGGCAACCGTTGGGCTAACCGCCACACCGGCAACGTCCCGACCTATACGGAAGGCCGCAAGTTCGTTCACGTCGATATCGAGCCGACCCAGATCGGCCGCGTTTTCGCGCCTGATTTCGGTATCGTCTCGGATGCCGGCGCTGCGCTGAAACTCTTCCTCGACGTCGCGACCGAGTGGAAGACGGCCGGCAAGCTGCGCGATTGGTCTGCTTGGGCGGAAGAGTGCCGCGAGCGCAAGCGCACCATGCTGCGCAAGACGCATTTCGACCAGACGCCGCTCAAGCCCCAGCGCGTTTATGAGGAGATGAACAAGGCCTTCGGCCGCGACACCTGCTACGTCTCGACCATCGGTCTCAGCCAGATCGCCGGTGCACAGTTCCTGCACGTCTACAAGCCGCGCAACTGGATCAACTGCGGTCAGGCCGGCCCGCTCGGCTGGACTTTGCCAGCGGCTCTCGGCGTTCGCGCCGCTGATCCGGACCGGCCGATCGTTGCGCTTTCCGGCGACTACGACTTCCAGTTCCTGATCGAGGAACTGGCCGTCGGCGCCCAGCACAAGCTGCCTTACCTGCATGTGGTCGTGAACAATTCCTATCTCGGCCTCATCCGCCAGGCGCAGCGCGGCTTCAACATGGACTTCGAGGTCAGCCTTGCCTTCGACAACATCAATGCCTCGGGCGATGCGGAGAAGGGGTACGGCGTCGACCACGTCGCGGTTGCCGAGGGCCTCGGCTGCAAGGCGATCCGGGTGCGCAGCCCGAACGAGTTCCAGGAGGCCTTTGATCGGGCACGGGCGCTGATGGACGAGCACCAGGTTCCCGTCGTCATCGAGTTCATCCTCGAGCGCGTCACCAACATCTCCATGGGCGCCGACATCAATGCCGTCGTCGAGTTCGAGGAACTCGCGCTCCGCGGCGAAGACGTGCCGACGGCAATCACGGCCCTGCTCGACTGAGCAAAATGCGGGCGGTCCGCCGCCCGCATCCGCTCCAAAGACAAACACAAGGAGGAGACATCGCATGGCGAAGTTCGCTGCGAACCTGACAATGCTGTTCAACGAGGTGCCGTTCCTCGATCGTTTCGCCCTTGCTGCCAAGGCCGGCTTCGAAGGCGTGGAATATCTGTTTCCCTACGAATTCGAGAAGGTGAGCCTGCGGGCCGAGCTTCAGCGGCACGGCCTGACCCAGGTTCTGCACAACCTGCCGGCTGGCGATTGGGCCCGCGGCGAACGCGGCATCGCTATCCTGCCGGACCGGGTTGACGAATTCCGCAAGGGTGTCGCAAGCGCCATCGATTACGCGACAGCGCTCGACTGCAAGCAGGTCAACTGCCTGGTCGGCATTGCGCCGGATGGCGTGTCCGACAGCATTCTGCGCACGACGCTGGTTGCGAACCTGAAACTCGCCGCGGCCGAACTCGGCAAGCATGGCATTCGCCTGCTGATCGAGCCGATCAACCGCTTCGACATTCCGGGCTTCTACCTGAACACGGTGGGGCAGGCCGCTTCGATCATCGAGGAAGTCGGCAGCGACAACCTCTTCATCCAGTACGATCTTTACCACCAGCAGCGGACCGAAGGCGAACTGGTCGGCACCTACAAGCGTTTTGCCAACCGCATCGCCCACGTTCAGCTTGCCGATAATCCCGGCCGCAACGAGCCGGGCACCGGCGAGATCAACTATCCGTTCGTCTTCGACGCACTGGAAGAGGCCGGCTACGACGGCTGGATCGGTTGCGAATACAAGCCGCGCACCACCACGGCCGATGGCCTTGGCTGGCTCGGCACCGAGCGCCAGCGCACCCAATCTGCAGACATCATCAAGATCAGGAGTTAAGCACCATGGCAACAATCGGTTTCATTGGACTAGGTATCATGGGCACGCCGATGGCGCGCCACCTGCAGGATGCCGGCCACACCATCGTCACCTCGAAGTTCGTCATTCCGCCGCGCCAGGAATTGCTCGACAACGGCCTCAAGTTCGTCGATACGCCGAAGGCGCTCGCCGAGACTGTCGATACGATCATCCTGATGCTGCCGGACACGCCTGAGGTCAAGGACGTCCTCTTCGGCGAAAACGGCGTCGCCTATGGCCTTTCCAAGGGCAAGCTCGTCATCGACATGAGCTCGATCTCGCCGATCGAGACGAAGGAATTCGCCAAGAAGGTTCGCGAAACCGGCGCCGAATATATCGACGCTCCGGTCTCCGGCGGTGAAGTCGGCGCCAAGAACGCTTCGCTCTCGATCATGGCCGGCGGCGCCCAGGAAAGCTTCGACCGCGCCCTGCCGCTCCTGCAGCTGATGGGCAAGAACATCACCCTCGTTGGTGACTGCGGCGACGGCCAGGTCACCAAGGTTGCCAACCAGATTATCGTCGCGCTGACGATCGAAGCGGTTTCGGAAGCGCTCGTCTTCGCGTCCAAGGCCGGCGCCGACCCGGCACGTGTTCGCGAGGCGCTGATGGGCGGCTTTGCTTCCTCGCGTATTCTCGAGGTACACGGCGAGCGCATGATCAAGCGCACCTTCGACCCGGGCTTCCGCATCTCGCTGCATCAGAAGGACCTGAACCTGGCTCTCCAGGGCGCAAAGTCGCTCGGCATCTCGCTGCCGAACACGGCGGCAACGCAGGAGCTCTTCAACAACTGCGCCGCCAACGGCGACAGCGGTCTTGACCACTCGGGTCTCGTGCGCGCGCTGGAGCGCATGGCGAACCACCAGGTCGCCTAGCGCAACACCCGGAAAAGTGTGAAGCGCTTTCCGTTCGGAATTGCGCCGCTTCAAAAGCGCAAGGCATGAAATGCACATGATCCGTCCGGCAACCCATTGTGCGGGCCGGTCATGTGTCCGGGCGGCGGTTGGAGGAACCGCCGCCCGAGACATCATCAAGCAATTCCAGGAAAAGTGTGAAGCGGTTTTCCGCCCGGAAATTGCGTAAGTGCTCTAAGGGGAGACAAATGCCAGCCATCACCGACCCACGCCGCTTCCTGGAAACCCTGTTCACCTCGGCCGTTGCCGCGGCTGACCCGGAAAAGGTGATTGCGGCCAATCTGCCGGAGCGGCCGAAGGGGCGCACGGTGGTCGTCGGCGCCGGCAAGGGCGCGGCGCAGATGGCGGCGGCCTTCGAGCGCCATTGGGGTGGCCCGCTTTCTGGCGTGGTCGTCACCCGCTATGGCTACGCTGCCCCTTGCGAGAAGATCGAGGTGCTCGAAGCGTCGCATCCGCTCCCCGATGAGAACGGTTTACTTGCCTCGAAGCGTTTGCTCACCGAAGTCAGCGGGCTGACGGAGGACGACCTCGTTGTGGCGCTCGTCTGCGGCGGTGGCTCGGCGCTTCTGCCTTCGCCTCCGCCCGGCCTGGCGCTGGAAGACGAGATTGCCGTCAACCGGGCACTGCTTGCCTCCGGTGCGCCGATCAGCGCCATGAACGCCGTGCGCAAGCACGTCTCGATGATCAAGGGCGGCAGGCTTGCCGCCGCCGCCTATCCGGCAAAGGTCGTCTCGCTGATCGTCTCCGATATTCCAGGCGACGATCCGGCGCTGGTCGCTTCCGGCCCCACGCTTGCCGATGCGAGCACTCGCGAGGATGCGCTGACGCTGATCGAGCGCTACAGCCTGGATTTGCCCGCCAATGTCATGGCTTGGATAAAAAGCCCGAATAGCGCCGCGCCGTCGCCTGACGATCTGCGCTTTGCCCGAAACGAAGTCCGGCTCATCGCGTCCGCGTCCGTCTCGCTCGAGGCTGCGGCTACCGAGGCGCGTGCCGCGGGCATTGAAGCGATCATTCTTTCCGATGCGATCGAGGGCGAGGCGCGCGATGTTGGCGGCGTGCACGCGGCGATCGCCCGTGAGGTCGCCGGTCGCGGCCGGCCGTTCACCAAGCCCGTCGTCGTTCTCTCGGGTGGAGAGACGACGGTGACGATCCGTTGTGCCGGCAAGGGCGGTCGCAACAGCGAATTCCTGCTGGCGCTGGCGCTTGGTATCGATGGCGCCAAGGGTGTATCGGCGCTTGCCGCCGACACCGACGGCATCGACGGCTCGGAGGACAATGCCGGCGCCTTTGCCGATGATACGACCATCGCCAGGCTCGTTGCCCAACGGCTCGATGCGGCAGCGCTGCTGCAGAAGAACGACAGCTGGACAGCGTTTAATGCACTCGGCGATCTCTTCAAGCCGGGGCCGACCGGCACCAATGTCAACGATTTCCGCGCCATCCTGGTGCAGTGAAACGGGCGTGTGCGTAGCCAGCCACTGTTCGCGTTACGCGAAGTGGCAGCTCACCGAGCCATAGGCGCCGAAATCGGCGACGATCGTGTCGCCGCTCTTGGCCTCGAGCGTGCGGATAAAGGAGCCTGAGAGCACGATCTGACCGGGCTCGATCGCGTCACCGCATTGCGCCAGCCGGTTGGCAAGCCAGGCGATGCCGCGAGCCGGATGGTTGAGGACCCCGGCTGCGAGCCCCGTCTCCTCGATCACCGCATTGCGCGAGACGATCGCGCCCATCCAGCGCATGTCGACCCTATCCGGACGCACCGCCCGACCTCCGAGGATGAGGCCGCCATTGGCGGCATTGTCTGAAATCGCATCGACGAGGGTGCGCGCCTTCTTTGTTTTCGGGTCTGTTCGAACGATACGGCTGTCGAGGATTTCCAGCGCCGGCATCACATAGTCCGTGGCGTTCAGCACCTGGACGATATTGACGCGCGGGCCCTTGAGCCCGGCCTTCATCACAAAGGCGATTTCCGCCTCGACCCGTGGCTGGATGAACCGGTTGGCCGGAATGCTTGCGCCATCATCAAACAGCATGTTGTCGAAGAGCACGCCGGAATCCGGCGTATCGATGCCCAGCGCCTGTTGCATGGCGTTGGACGTCAGGCCGATTTTCCAGCCGATGATGCGGTGGCCGTCGTCGCGCTTGCGCCTGACCAAGGCCGCCTGGATCGCATAGGCGTCTTCGACAGTCATGTCGGGATGCTTGAGCGACAGAAGCCCGATCTGTTTTCGATCCTGCTCTGCCTGATGCAGGCTTTCGGCAGCCTTGGCGATCTCGGTTGCATTCAGCATGGTCCGGCCCCTCCACTCCAGCGTGTCTCACGATACACCAAGGCAGTCACGCGGGCACCGGTCGTCTTGTGCTAGTCAGATCGGCTGGCTTGCCAGCATCAGGCCAAGCCCGATGAGGATCGAGCCGCAAGCGCGGGGCAGGCGGGGATTGGTGCCGTGTGGGACATCAACCGCTATCTCGGGCGGAACGTGCCGGCCCTTATCCTTTCCGGCGAAACGTCTCCGGCGCGGCTCAGGGAGGTGACCGCAAGCGGCTATCGCCTCCTGCACAAGCCGCTGGACGCAGCGCGACTGGAGGAGGAAATCGAAGCGGTCCTGGGCGGTACGGCTGAAGAAACCGCGCGCGACGCAAGCGCCGTTACTCGATGAAGACGCGCACGCTGGCGGCGCGGCCGACAGAATCAATGACTGTCAACGTCGAATAGCCGACCCCGTCGGGCTGCCATTGTGTCACCCGGCGGCGGGTCAGCTCAGGGAGAGGCCGGCCATTGGCGAGCCAGCGGAACGGCGCTCGCCCGCCTTGCAGCTTGAGCGTCAGCGGCGAGATTGCCGCGTGATCCATACCGAGTTCGACGCGTGCCCCTTCCGGCGGAAAGACGATCTGCGGCGCCGGTTCGCGCGCCGAAGCATTGACGAGGCCGCTTGCGGTCAGGGAGAAGCGGCGCTGGCTGATCGGCAGTTCGGCCTGCGAGATGCGCATTGCACCGGCCGGAGCATCCGGCAGCGGCGTTATGCCGAAGCCGGCCTTGGCGAAGCCTTCGAAGAGAATGGGGGCAGCGCTGCCATAGCCGGTGAGGCCCGGCACGGCGCCGTTGTCGGGTCGTCCGACCCAGACGCCGAGCACATGACGGCCGTCATAACCGACCGACCAAGCGTCGCGGTAGCCGTAGCTCGTGCCGGTCTTGTAGGCGATGCCGCGCTGGCGGCTGCCCGTCGGCGGCAACACGCCCGAGAGCGCATCGGAGACGTTCCAGACGGCTACGGGCGATAGCAGCGGCTCTGCTTCGATCAGGCCGGCCTTGCCATCGACGCCGTCGCCGAGCCGGAGCGGAAAGCCGCGGTTGGCAAGCGCGGCGTAAAGTTGCACGAGATCGCGCAGCGATAGGCCGACGCCGCCAAGGCCGATTGCAAGCCCTGGCGCTTCGCCTGCCGGCAGCGCCGGTTTCACCTCGCCGCGGCGGAACCGCATCATCAGTTCGGCCGGGCCGACGGCGTCGAGAAGGCGGATCGCCGGCACGTTTAAGGAGAGTTGCAGCGCCTCGCGCACGCTGACATCGCCCTGATAGCTCATGTCGAAGTTGCGTGGACGATAGCCGAAGAAGTCCGCCGGGCGGTCCTCGATGATCGTTTCCTGGCTGACCAGCCCTTGTTCGAAGGCAAGGCCGTAAATGAACGGCTTGAGGGTGGAACCCGGCGAGCGCGTGATACGGGTCATGTCGATCCAACCGGAGCGGCTCGCATCAAAATAGTCGGCAGATCCGACCGAAGCGACGATCTCGCCGGTTTTAGCATCGGCCATCATCATGGCGACCGAAACCTTCGGCCCCAGCTTGGCAGCGCCTTCCCTTGCCACGGCCTCGAGGTTACGCTGGACGGCGAGGCGCAAGGTCGTCTGATGCCGGGCCGCGTGCGCGTCCTTGCGCAACGCGCGCTCGGCGAGATGGGCGGCATAGGACGGCAGCTGTAGGCGGCGCGAGGGGACAGATGTCGCGATTGCGCGCTCGGCTTCGCCGTCCCCGATGACGTCAGCGACGGCGAGACGGGTCAGCACCCGCTCGCGGGCAGCGACTGCCGCGGCATGATTGCGATCCGGCCGGCGCTTTTCCGGCAATTGCGGCAGGGCGACGAGCAGCGCTGCCTCACCGGCCGTCAGCCGCTTCGGCTCCTTGCCGAGCCAGGCGAGACTTGCGGCGCGCACACCCTCGATGTTTCCGCCATAGGGCGCGTGGGTGAGGTAGAGGTTGAGGATCTGGTCCTTCGATAGGCGCCTTTCGATCTGGATAGCGCGGGCGATCTGCAGCAGCTTGGCGGTGACGGAGCGCTGCGCGCGCGGCTCGATCAGGCGTGCGACTTGCATCGAGAGTGTCGAGGCGCCTGAGACGATCCGGCCGTTGCTGACGAATTGCAGAGCAGCGCGGCCGAGCGCGAGGAAATCGACGCCCGAATGCTCCTGGAAGCGCTGGTCCTCATAGGCGATCAGCATCTTGAGGAACTGCGGATCGACATCGTCGACCGTCGTCTTCAACCGCCAGAGACCTTCCGGTGTTGCGAAGGCCCGCAACAATTGACCGCTGGCGTCGTCCACCTCACGTG
Source organism: Ensifer sp. CCNWLY38 (assembly GCF_037120565.1). Taxonomy (NCBI): domain Bacteria; kingdom Pseudomonadati; phylum Pseudomonadota; class Alphaproteobacteria; order Hyphomicrobiales; family Rhizobiaceae; genus Ensifer; species Ensifer sp. CCNWLY38. Next base: position 179,569 of record NZ_JBBBBO010000013.1, on the reverse strand, counting down.
AGACGACGGCAGCCTCCGCAAGTGGGGGCGGGAAGGCCTCGTCGGCCTTCTCGATCGCAAAGCCCGTCAGCCCCGTCAGCAGCAGGCAGACGGGCAAGGCGATCAGCAGTTTGCGCCCAATCGACATGGTCGTGCCTATTGTGCCGCCTGAACCTCCATGCGCCCGGTGGCAGTGCGGGCCGAAAGCTGCGGCCGGTACATATCTTCGACGGAGGCAGCCGGATGGTCGTAAACGCCCGGGGTCACGGCACGCACCACATAGGCGAGCGTGACTTCGCGCCCGGCCCCGATGCTGCGGTCCAGCGCCGCGACGAAGCGGTCGTTGCGGAACTCCGTATGCGTTGCAGTGATCTCGCCGAGCCACTCGAAGTTGCCGAGCTGGGCGCTGTCGACGAGGCTCGGATTGTCGATCTGGAAGCCGGCCGGCAACAGGTCGGTGACGAGCACGCGCGACGGCCAGTCGTTGGCTTCCGTCACTTTCAGTACGACGACATAGCGCTCGTTCTGTCTCGCTTCCATGACGTTCGCCTCGGCGCCGTCGAGCGTGTAGTAGGTGCGCTCGATGGTGAAACCGTCGCCGCCGGCCGAAAGCGGTTGGGCGGGTGCGGCAACCGTGGTGACGACGGCCGAGACCGGATCGGCGCCCTGGTTGCGGATCACGATCGGATGGGTCGTAAGCGCGTCGCCGGTCATCTGGGCGGCGTAGCTGCCGGTCTTCGATGCGCCATTGACCTCCAGTGCCATGTCCTCATCGCCGTTCTGGATGGCGCGGGCGGCAAGCAGCATCCAGGCCTGTTCCTGGGTGCTGGTGTAAGTCTTCTGCTCCCATTCGCGCGCGACGATCTTCGACAACTCGGGAACGATCGGCGGAACCGGGCGGCTTTCGGCGGCGAGCGCCAGCACCGCCGCGTTGTCACGCAGCGACGAGCCGTAATCGGAGCGCGACAGGCTGACATTGATGAGGCCGGTCGACATGTTCGCCGCCTTGGCAAACGTATCCCGCGACCCCTGGGCGTCGCCATAGAGTGCCAGCGCCGCGGCGATATGCGCCTTGGCGAGTGGCGTCGGGAAGTCATCGATCAGCGTGTTGGCGTAGTAGCGCAGGTCGTTGATCGCCGCCTTGCGATTGCGGGCGAGCACGTAGAGCGCATAGGCGATCTCGTTGCCGCGGTCCTTGGCATTGGTGTCGTAGCTGACGCCGTTCTGCAGGTTTTCAAGCGCCTGGACCATCGCGGCCTCCGGCACGTCGTACTTCTGTTCGCGGGCGCGGGTGAGGAAATCGGTGACATAGGCGTCGAGCCAGAGATCGCCATAACCCGGGCCCCAGAGGCCGAAACTGCCCGACGACGATTGATAGGAAAGTACGCGATAGATCGCCTCCTGCACCCGTTTCGTCACGCCTTCGTCGTCGGTGAGACCGGACTGCTTGGCGAGCTCGCTGAGGTAGAGCAGCGGCAGCGCGCGGCTCGTCGTCTGTTCGGCGCAGCCATAGGGGTAGCGATCGAGCGTCATCAGCAGCGCCGGCATATCGAAGGCGGCCGAACGCGTGACGCTGAGGTTGACCGAGGCGCCCTGCAGAATGCTGTCGGCGAGCAACTGCCCGTCGACCGTCAGGCTGCTTCCGGGCGCGATTGCGACGACCTGCCGCTGGGTCACCGGCAGGGTTGCCGGACGCACAAGCAGATCGAGCGATTGTTCCAGTGAAAGTCCGTTGGCACCGGTCAGCGCCACCGTAACGACGCCGTTGCCGGGGTATTGCCCGACCACCGGCAAGGTGATGGAGGAACGGCCGCCCTGGTCCAGGGTCACCGTGTTGCCGGTGCCCGGTTGTTCGACCGTGGCGGGGCCACTGGTCGTGACATGGATCTGGTACTCGCCGGCCGGCGCGTCGGTGTTGGCAATTTCGAGCCTCAGTTCCGACCGGTCTCCGGGGGCGAGGAACCGTGGCAGGCTGGCGGTGACGACAACCGGATCGCGGATCACCAGGTCGCGCGTGGCGTGGCCGACACCGGATTTCGTCCAGGCGACGGCCATCAGCCGCGCCGTGCCGTTAAACTGCGGGATATCGAAGCTGACGGTTGCCTTGCCGTCGCCGTCGAGCTGTACGGGACCTTCGAAGAAGGCGACCAGCTTTTCCGTGGGCGGGCTGCCCTGAAGAGCGACCTGGCCGCCGTCGCCGCCGGTGCGCAGTTTTCCGGTGGCGCCAAGCGAGCCGTCGATCAGGCGGCCGTAGAGGTCGCGGATCTCGAGGCCGAGCTGCCGCTGGCCGAAATACCAGGCTTCCGGATCCGGCGCCTCGTAGCGCGTGAGGTTGAGGATACCGACGTCGACGGCGGCGACCGTCACATAGGCTTCCTCGTTGGCGCCGGCACCGGCAACCTGAAGGCTGATGTCGAGCGGCTGGCGCGGTTCCATCTTTTCCGGTGCATCGAGTGTGACGGCGAGCTTGCGCTCGGCCGGATCGACCGAGAGCCATTTGATGCCGATCGAGCGCATCGGCATGCGGCTTTCCTGGGCATCGCCCGGGCGGTAGAGCGTGGCCGTCACGTAGGCGCCGGCACCCCAGGCGTCGGTAACCGGCAGCTCGACTTCGCCGCCTTCCGCGGCAATCGATGCGGTCTGGGTGGTGATCAGGTTCTCCGTGCCGACAGTGACCAGCAGTTCACCGGCAAAGCGCGGCGAGACCTTGAGCTTGGCCGTGTCTCCGACCGCGTATTTCTCCTTGTCGAGCGCGATCTCCAGGCCGTCGGGCGTTTCCGTCGAGGTGGCAGCGACATACCAGCCGGCGTCGAACTCGACGCTCGACGTCGGACCGTCGATCGAGGCTGTCTCGACCTCCAGGCGATAGCGCCCCCAACCAACCGGCACGGCGATTTCGCCGCCGTCTTCCGTCAGGTCGACGCTGCCGTTTGCCACCTGCTTGGTGGTGACGACAGGCTCGTATTTCCAGGCACTGCCGTCACGGTACCAGTGATAATTGCGCTCGACGCTGATGAGTTTCCACAGTGCCCCGGGCATGGCGATCTTGGCGCCGGCCGGATCGACGGCGATGACGCGGAACTTGCCGACGGAGTTCTCGGCGAGTTCGCCTTCGAATTCCGGCTTGATCCCGAGCATCGGACCTTCGGCACGAACGGGCAGTTTCAGCGCGCGCTCGACGGCACGGCCGCCGGCTTCGCGCATGCGGACAGTGACTGTGGCGTCGAGCAACTGCGTGGTCGAGGGCACTTCATCGAGCAGCACGTCGAAGCTGGATTTGCCTTCCTCGTCGAGCGGCGAAAGCTCCTCAAGCGGCAGGCGGGTATCTTCGCTCGCCTCTTCATCGGCGAGACCAAAGGAGTACCCCTTGAAGGCAGCGCTTTCGCGCGTCGGCTTGATCGTCACTTCGCCTTCCAGCTCGAGACCGGCCGCCGGCGCACCATAGAGATAACGCCCGTCGACAGCGACGCTCGCGGCCCCGCCGACGGCGACTTCCTTGGCGTCGCTCGTCAGGTCGAACTCGGTTCGGTCGGGCACGAAGTCGTCGACCAGGAATTGCTTTTCGCCGATCGCCGGGGATTTCGGATCGGTGAAGATCTGCATCGTCCAGGTGCCGCGCATGGCGTTGGCCTGGGTGTCGAGATCGAGCGTATGTCCGCCGAGCTTGCCGCCGGCGCTGGTCATGCGGCGATACTCGACGCCGTCCGGGCGCAGGAAGACGAAGGTCAGCGGCAGGTTCTCGATCGCCATGCCGTCGACGTCGCGCGCGAGCGCCGCCGCATGCACCGTTTCGCCGGCACGATAGATGCCGCGCTCGGTCCAGGCGAGTATGTCGATGGCGCCGGGCGCGGCGCGGCCGGTGACACCGCGATCCGAGAGGTCGAAGCCGGCGCGGCTCATGTCGAGGAAGACGTAATCGTCTTCGCCCTTCTTGGCGGTGATGACCGCAGGCGTCAGTCCGGCCGTGCCACGGATCAGGCCGGCCGTGAAAGTAACGCGTCCATCGCCATCGCTGGTCGCCGTGCCCAGAATCTCGTTGTTCTTGGCGACGAGCTGCAGTTCAACGCCTTCGATCGGTTCCGCCGACGCGAGCGAGCGCACGAAGACGTTCAGCCCGTCGGTGCCGGCATAGGTGGAAACGCCGATATCGGAAACGACGAACCATTGCGTCGCCCGCGCATCCCATTCCTGGCTGACGCCGGTGGAAGGCGCTGCGGTCAGGACATAGACGCCGGGCTTGCGCTCAGGCAGCGCCTCGTCGACCGGGAAGCTGGTGACAACCTCCTTGTTGATGTCACGCGCGATGTCGATCGTGCCCTGCCAGACGAGTTCGCCGCTTTCGTCCTCAATGCGCTGGGCGCTGTAGCCGTCGAGCTGTGTCAGGAACTGCGAGCTCTGCAGCACCTGGGCGATGCTGCGGTCGCCGACGCGGTAGAGCTTGAGTTTGGCGCTGTCGGTATTGACTGATACGAGGGGGATGCTGCGGCGTGCGGTCGAGGGCAGCACGAAGCTGTCGCCGGTGAAGCGCACCATCTGGGCGCGGTCAGCGACATAGATGTCGAGGGTGATGGGCGCTTCCAGCACCTCGTCGACGGTGGATGGCAGGCCGGTCCTGAGCGTCAGTTTGTAACGCTCGCCATGCGAAAGACCTTCCACGCAGATCTGGTCGCCCTTGGCTTCAAGCGCTTTTGGCGCCGCGCCGTTGACGGTGACGAAGGAGGCATAGTCGGCGCCGCTCTTCAGAAGCTGTTCTGAGAACTGCACGCAGGCGCGGGGCGTTGCTGCGTCCGAGTCGATCGTATGCTCGACCACGCGGAAGCCCTTGCGCTGTTTGAGATCGAGATAGGCCGCCTCGACGGATTTCGCCTTCACCAGCTCCAGGCTCGCCTTGTAGGCGTCCAGTGCGGCGCGGAAGTTTTCAGCGCCTTCGAGCGATTTCGCCATGACGGCGAGCGCATGGGCGCGGCTCTCGGTCGTGCGCGTGAGTTCATAACCGTTGATTGCGGCGATCGCCGCTTGCATCGAGACGGCCGAGTTGTTGGTGATGCGGTTCGCAGTGCGGGCTGTCTCAAGCCAAAGCTCGGCGTCGTCGGGCGTGATCGCCAGCGCACCCTGGAACGCCTTCAGAGCGTTCTCGATATTGCCCATGCCGGCCTGGCCGCGCGCCATGTCGAGGAGCGTATTGACGCCCATCCCCTGCTGGTCGTCGGCAAGCGCGAGGTTGGCCTTGGTGTTGCGGGCGTCCTGCTGGATCTGGTCCGACAGGAATTTCAGCCGCGGCGGTGCGCCGATATCGGCTTCGGCGGCCTGCGGCTGCACGATCTTGCCGGCGATCGCGCCCGGGAAGGAATTCAGCTGATTGTAATCGGACTTGAGGAAGCACCACTTCACCTTGGGATTGTAGGTGAAGGCGCGGCAGGACTGATCGGCGATACAGGTCTGCTGGCACTCGTCGAGCGAGACGTTTTGCTCGGTCCTGAGATCGAAACCGAAATAGTCGCCATCCCTAGTTATCTCGACCTGTCGGCCGGTCTCCTGCGCAGCGGCGGGACTTCCGATGGTCAAAAGAGACAAAAGTAGGGTGGAAAGGCCGAAAAACGCGCGCACAGACATCAAGTCCTCCCAACGCTGCCGGTCTCGATAGGGGCTTCACTTTTCAGGCTTCCGGGTCGCTTGTCAACCGAGGAGAGGTCAACGTGCGGCGCAATTTCAGCGGGAGTCCTGGTGTGAAGAGTCAAGAATCGATCCGGAATGAAACAAGATAAAACGATATGTAAATCAAACTATTATGACGGTTGGTCAAAGCGACGAAAAAGCTGCGCCGCTAGCCTCTTTGTTCTCTGAGGAAGATGGTCAACGAGCGACCGGCATCAAGGATATGGTCGCGCGTCAACGCACAAGCCCGCTCGGCATCGCGTGCCATACAGGCATCCAGGATCGCCTTGTGCTCGCGACGCGCCCGGGCAACGCCTGATGTCAGCGTCAACTGCGCCCGAAGGTAGCGATCGATGCGGTCGAGCGAGGCGCGGACGATCTGGAGATAATAGGGGCGGCGCGCCGCCTCGTAGAGGCTGTAGTGAAAGTTGCGGTTGATCTCGCCCCAGCGATCCGCATTCTCTTCGCGCTCGAACTCCTCGCAATGCTGGCGTGCAAGCTCGAGTGTGCGACGGTCGAGGTTGGGCACGGCCAGACGAATGACTTCGGCCTCGATGAGCGCGCGGAACTCGAAAATCTCTTCGATTTCCTCGATCGAAAGCCCGGCGACGACCGCGCCCTTGTAGCGCTCCGTGGTGATCAGGCCATGCTGCTCAAGACGTGAAAGCGCCTCGCGCACCGGAATGCGGCTGGTGTTGAACATCTGGGCGATGTGGTCCTGGCGCAGGTTCTCGCCCTCGGCGAGGTCACCTTCGATGATCGCCTTGCGCAAGGCTTCATAGACGATATCGGCGGCTGAAGCGGCTTGCCTGACATCGACGGCATCGAGTTTCATCGTGTTCAAACCCTGCTGGCCAAGCCTTCCGGCTCGGCGAATTCGGAAGCGTTTTTGCGTTGTTGGTCAATGGTCATAGGTCCAATCCAGACGCCGGGCAACAACAGAGCCTTGTGGCTCAGGACGCGATTTCGAATATTTCAGATTGTATATTGGATCCAATCTTTCTATGAGTCTTTTCGTCGGGCTCAGCGCTGTCGCGTATGATCCCGGCAAAATGCGGGAGCACGGCCGATGCGCAGGGCATCGGTCGCCCAGGTGGCGCCGTCCACCGCTTGGAGGAGAAGAGGCATGCGCAGCAACAAGGTCGTCCACATCGTATCCTGCCACGCGGAGGGTGAAGTCGGCGACGTAATCGTCGGCGGCGTCGCGCCGCCGCCCGGAAATACGCTGTGGGAACAGCGCCGCTTCATCGCTGAAGACCAGACGCTGCGCAATTTCGTGCTCAACGAGCCCCGCGGCGGCGTCTTCCGCCACATCAACCTGCTCGTGCCGCCGAAGGATCCGCGCGCGACGATGGGCTTCATCATCATGGAGCCCGAGGATACGCCGCCGATGTCCGGCTCCAACTCCATCTGCGTCTCGACCGTGTTGCTCGACAGCGGCATCGTGCCGATGCAGGAGCCGGAAACCCACATGGTGCTGGAAGCGCCGGGCGGACTGGTGAACGTCGTGGCCCAGTGCCGCAACGGCAAGGCCGAACGCATCACCGTCACCAACGTTCCATCTTTTGCCGACAAGCTCGATGCGAAGCTCGAGGTCGAGGGCCTGGGCACACTGACCGTCGACACCGCCTATGGCGGCGACAGCTTCGTCATCACTGACGCTCGCGCGCTCGGGTTTTCGGTCACGCCGGACGAGGCGCGTGAACTCGCCGAAACCGGCATCAAGATCACCCGCGCGGCCAACGAACAGCTCGGCTTCACCCATCCGGAAAACCCGGAATGGGCACACATCTCCTTCTGCCAGCTCACGCTGCCGGTCGAGGAAAAGGACGGCGTTCTGCACGGTCGCAACACGGTTGTCATCCAGCCGGCCAAGCTCGACCGTTCGCCGACCGGCACCGGTTGTTCGGCACGCATGGCGGTATTGCATGCCCGCGGCGTGATGAAGGTCGGCCAGCGGTTCAGCGGCCATTCCATCATCGATTCGACGTTCAATTGCCGCATCGCCGGCGAGACGACGGTCGGAGGACGCCCGGCGATCGTGCCGGAAATCTCCGGCCGCGCCTGGATCACCGGCACGCACCAGGTGATGCTCGACCCGGCCGATCCGTGGCCGGCCGGCTATCGGCTTGCCGATACCTGGCCGCGCAAGCAGTAAGCGATATCGGAGCGGGCCGCGTTATGCGGCCCGCCTTTCGGTTTGGCGTTGCCGCCCTAGTCGTCCTTGATGATCCGGGTGGTGCCGACCCAGAGTTCGCGGGCCGGCCCGGCGCCGACATTGCGGGCGCGATGGGGCAACGAGGCTGGGAAGTGCAGCGTGTCGCCAGCCTTCAACAGATATTCCTTGCCGTCGATCTCGTAGAGCATCTCGCCCTCGATCAGGTAGAGGAAGTCCTCGCCTTCGTGGCTCGTCAGTTCGGAGGCGTAACCCTTGGGCATATGGGTGATGCAGCCGTTGAGCGCGGCGCCCGGAAAGCCGCGTTCGATCAGTTCGTAGACACGCTCCTTGGTCTCGACATTGTAGCCGGGCCGTTCGCCGGCATGCGATACCATGGAATGCCCGTGCTGCGGCGGCTGCGACAGGAAGGTGTCGACGCTGGTACCCAGCGCGTTGGCGACGTTGTAAAGCGAGATCAGCGACGGGGTGGAGATGCCACGCTCGATCTGGCTGATGAAGCCTTCCGTCAGACCGGCCTCGCGTGCCACGTCCTTCATGGTCTTGCCGATTTCCTTGCGGCGCGCCCTGAGCATTTGCCCGAGCGAGGCGGGCGTCGAGGTTTCGGGAAGGGAGGCGCCACCGGCTACTTCTGGCGCCTCTTCGATCTTCAGGGGCATGATTTTCTTTCCGCTTGACTCACGTCTATCGATGTACTTTAGTCCAGCTAAAGTTGGTTCGGCAAGCGATCAGATCGCATGCCGGCCTTCTTGAAAAGGGGAACTACAAGAACGTCTTCGCGGCAATCCGTCGGCGTCCAAAAACATTAAGAAAAATTGGATCCAATATCCAATTGAACGTGTTGAGCGCGCGATCGATGCTGGCTGCGGTCAAAAGGAGGAGTGAGATGAAACGTATATTGCCAATCATGCTCGGCGCGACGCTCGGGCTGCTTGCAGCCACCTCGGCATTTGCGATCGAACGCGGCGGCGCGATGACCTTCGCGCGCTATGACGATTCGACCGTCATCGATCCCGTTTACGCCGACCGAAATCCGGATCTCTGGATGGTGAACGGCCTCTATGAAACGCTGCTGCGCAATGGTCCCGATGGTTCGATCGTGCCAGGGCTTGCCGAAACCCATGAGGTCTCCGCCGACGGCAGGACCATCACACTGGCGCTCCGAAGTGGCCTGAAATTCTCCGACGGCTCGGATCTGACCGGTGCCGACGTCGTCTTTTCGCTCGACCGTGCCCGCGACGCCAATCTCGGCCCCTGGGCCGGCCTGCTTGGCGCCGTCGACAAGGTGACAGCCGATGGCAACAAGATTACCGTGTCGCTGAAGAACCCCGATCCGACTGTTATCTCGATCCTCGCGACCTTCAACACCGGCATCATGCCGAAGGCTGCCTTCGAAAAGGCGGCTGGTGCAACGGACCAGGAAAAGGCACGCGCCTTCTTCGCAGCCGGACCGGTAACCTCTGGTCCTTTCGTCATGAAGAGCCACGTGCAGGGCTCAAGCATGAGCTTCGAGCGCAACCCGAACTACTGGCGCCAGGGTGAAGACGGCAAGCCGCTGCCCTATCTCGACCGGGTGGAATTCCTCGTCATTCCCGATGACGCCACTCGCATTCTCAAGCTTCAGGCCGGCGAAGTCGATGCGGCCGAGTTCATTCCGTTTGCTCGCGTCGGCGAGTTGGGCGCCGACCCGAACCTGAAGATGGAGCTCTTCCCGTCGACCCGTATCGTCTACGCGCCGATCAACACGCGCGAGGCGAAGAAGGATGGCTCGAAGAACCCGCTTTCCGACATCAAGGTCCGCCAGGCGCTGAACTATGCGACCGACAAGAACGTGCTGATCAAGCTCGTGACCTTCGACACCGGCAAGCCGATGACCTCGCTGATGTCGGCGGCAACTCAGCTTCACTACGGCCCGGCGGCGCTTTATCCGTACGATCCGGAAAAGGCCAAGCAGTTGCTTTCGGAAGCCGGCCTCAGTGGCGGCTTCGAGGTGAAACTCACGACGCTTGCCGGCAGCGCCGACGATGCGACGCTGTTTACAGCCCTTCAGCAGATGTGGGCGCCGCTCGGCGTCAACCTCAAGGTCGAGCAGGTCGACAACCCGACCCGCGGCGAGAAGAACCGCTCCGGCGATTTCGACATCCACACCTATGGCTGGGCGAACGACGTCAACGACCCGGCGCAGGTGACCGGCTGGCTCGGCTACTACAAGCAGCGCCAGGCCGTCGGCACCGGTTGGAACAACCAGGAATTCAACACGCTCTTTGAAGCCTCCAACGTCGAAACCGATCCGGCCAAGCGCAAGGACGAATACAAGCGCATGCAGGAGATCTATGCGGCGGAGGCGCCGCTGCTCTTCCTGTTCGAAACGCCCTTCGCCGTCGCCGTTTCCAAGTCGATCGAAGGCTACGTGCAGACGCCGCTCGGCGCCAACGACTTCTCTGAAGCCTGGCGCGCCGACTGATAGCGGAACGATCTTTGAAGGCCGGGCGGAGACCCGCCCGGTCTTCCGTTGAAGGTTGGAACCATGCCCTCATTTTCCTATCTCGTGGCGCGGCTGTTGCAGATCATCCCGACGTTTCTGTTGGTGATGATCTTCATCTTCCTGCTCGTGCGCCTCTTGCCGGGCGATCCGGCGATCGCCATGGCCGAAGCCAAGGCGACCGATGCCCAGCTCGAACAGATCCGGCACAATCTCGGCCTCGATCAGCCGCTGCCGGTTCAGTTCCTCGTCTTCGTCAAGAACACACTAACCGGCGATCTCGGCCGCTCGATCATGCTGAAGGCGCCGGTGGCGGAGATCATCGTTGCCCGCCTGCCGACGACGATCTTCCTTGCGCTCTATTCGATCGCGCTCGCTGTCCTGCTTGCAGGCCCGCTCGCCTTCCTTGCAGCGTCGCGCGTCAACAGCCCTGTTGATGTCGCCATCCGCAGCGTCTTCCAGGTCGGCCTTTCCATGCCCGTCTTCTACATCGGGCTGCTGCTACTGACGGTGCTGGCGGCGCAACTGCGCTGGTTTCCCGTCGGCGGCTACGGCAAGACTTTTCTTGCCAATCTCTACCATCTGATCCTGCCGGCGCTCAGCGTCGCGCTCTATACCTCGGCGATCATCCTGCGCAATCTGCGCGCCTCGCTGATCGAGGTACTCGACGCAGACTATGTGCAATTCGCGCGGGCCAAAGGGCTTTCGCCGCGCATCATCATGACCCGGCACGTGCTGCGAAACGCGCTCGTCTCAACAGTGACGCTGCTGGGCCTGTCGATCGGCAACCTGATGAGCGGCACGCTGGTGACCGAGACGGTCTTTGCCATCCCCGGCGTCGGCCGGCTGATGCTGGAGGCGATCTTTGCCCGCGACTACCCGTTGATCCAGGGCCTGACACTGACCTTCGCCGTGCTCGTCTCCGTCGTCTTCCTTTTGACGGATGTCGTGCAATCCTGGCTCGATCCGAGGCTTCGCCAATCATGAGCGTGCTGACCCAAACCCAATCGCGCAAGCGGGGGCGGCTCGCTGCCTTTCTGGCCCGCGCCTTTTCCCGTCCGTCCTTTGCCGTTGGCATCGTCATCCTTGGCCTGTCGCTTTCACTCGCGTTGTTTCCGCAGGTCTTTGCGCCCTACGATCCGCTCGCCTTCGACCTCCAGGCGATCCAGCAGGGGCCGAGCCTTGCGCATCCGTTCGGCACCGACAATTTCGGCCGCGACGTGCTTTCACGGGTCATCTGGGCCTATCGTGTCGATATGCAGATGGCCTTCTTCGCGACGATCTTCGCGCTTCTGATCGGGATCACCGTCGGCGCCTTCGTTGGCTATTATGGCGGAATCGCCGACGTCATCTTCGGCCGCTGCGTCGACGCAATCATCACCTTTCCCTTCCTGGTTCTGGTGATCGCGATCGTCGCGGTGCTCGGTCCCGGCCTCGTCAACATGTATGTGGCGATCACCGCGGTGAACTGGGTCTATTACGCCCGGCTGACGCGCGCCGAAATCATGGCGCAGAAGGCCAACGACTATGCTGCCGCCGGCCGGGTGCTCGGCTATTCCGACCGACGCATCATCTTCCGGCATCTGTTGCCGAATGCGATTTCGCCGATCCTCGTCTACTGGATGACCGACATGGCGCTCGCGATCTTGCTCGGGTCGTCGCTCGGCTATCTCGGCCTCGGCGCGCAGCCGCCGTCTGCCGAATGGGGGGTGCTGATCGCCGAGGGCCGCAACTTCCTGATGACGGCCTGGTGGATGAGCCTGATGCCGGGCATCGCCATCGTCTTGACCGGGCTCGGCTTCAGCCTCGTCGGCGACGCGCTTGCCGATCTGCTTCGACCGAAAGGGCGCTGAGATGGGAACGCAAGAAAAACCCGCCGTACTCGACGTCCGGCACCTGCGCACCGAGTTCGGTACGCGAGAGCGGCCGCTGGTCGCGGTCGATGACGTTTCGTTCCAGGTAGGACAGGGCGAAATCCTCGGGCTCGTTGGCGAATCCGGCTCGGGCAAGAGCATCACGCTGCGCTCGATCCTCGGCATCGTCCGCCCGCGGGGGCGGGTCGCTGGCGAGATCCTCTGGAACGGTCAGGATCTCGTCGCGCTTTCCGAGGCGCAGCTGCGGCGCATCCGTGGCCGCGAGATCGCGATGATCTTTCAGGAGCCGATGTCGTCGCTCAATCCGCTGCTGACGGTCGGCCTGCAGATCTCGGAAAATCTCGTGGCGCATACGGATCTCGATGCCAGGGCGCGAAAGGCGCGCGCAATCGAGCTTCTCGATCTCGTCGGCATCCCCGCGGCGCGCAATCGTCTTGATGATTTCCCGCACGAATTTTCGGGCGGCATGCGACAGCGGGTGATGATCGCGATCGCTCTTGCTTCCAATCCTAAGCTTCTGCTTGCGGACGAGCCGACAACGGCGCTTGACGTTACGATCCAGGATCAGATCCTGCGGCTGATCCAGTCGCTCAGCCGCGACCTCGGCATGGCGGTGGTCCTCGTCACCCATGACATGGGGGTCGTTGCGGAGACCTGTGACCGCGTCGCCGTGATGTATGGCGGCAGGCTTTGCGAAGTCGGTCCGACGACCGATGTCATCGGCGACGCACGCCATCCCTATTCGCTGGGACTGCTGCGCTCGATACCGCGCGACGTGGCGCCGCGCACGCCGCTCTATTCCATCCCCGGCGCACCGCCGGCGCTGAACGCGCTACCGCCCGGCTGTGCCTTCTGCGCGCGGTGTCCCGTTGCCGGTGCCGAATGCGCCGATGTCCGACCCTGGCTCGAGAGCGTCGGCACCCTGCGTCAGGTCGCTTGCCATCACCTTGCAGACGCACAAACGCATTTCAGACCGCGGGAGGCAGCGCAATGACCATGCCAGCTTCAGCACACAATTCTCCTTTGCTTTCGCTACGCGCACTATCCATGCGGTTCGAGAAGCGGCGTTCGCTCTCCGACACCCTGGCCAGACGCCCACATCAGGTCGTTTCGGCGGTCAACGGCGTCGACCTGGACGTGATGCCGGGTGAGACGCTGGGCATCGTCGGGGAATCCGGTTGTGGCAAGTCCACGCTCGCGCGCCTGATCGCCGGACTGCACCGCCCAACCGCTGGCGATATCCTGTTTGAGGGCGAAAGCGTCGTCGGCCTCAAGGGGGCGCGGAGGCGGGCCTATAACAGGCGCGTCCAGATGATGTTTCAGGATCCCTATACCTCGCTCAACCCGCGCATGACCGTGCGCGACACGCTGCGAGAAGCGATATCCGTGCATCGCATGCGCGAGGGGGCCGCGATCGACCAGCGCGTGGACGAGCTGCTGGACCTTGTCCGGCTGCCTGAGGGGGCTGCCGACAAATATCCGCACGAATTCTCGGGCGGCCAGCGCCAGCGCATAGGCATCGCCCGCGCGTTGTCGCTGGAGCCGACCTGTCTTGTTGCGGATGAGCTGGTCTCGGCACTCGACGTCTCGGTGCAGGCGCAGGTCGTCAATCTTTTGATCGAGCTTCAGGACGAATTGGGCCTGACAGTGCTGTTCGTGGCGCATGATCTGCGGCTAGTGCGCCACGTCTCGCACCGCGTCGCCGTCATCTATCTTGGCGCGATCGTCGAGATCGCCCCGTCGGAGGCGCTGTTTTCGAGGCCGATCCATCCCTATTCCAAGGGGCTGCTTGCTGCCGCGCCTTCGCTCGATCCCGGCGCAAGACGTCGCGCCCCGGCGCTATCGGGCGAGTTGCCGAGCCCGCTCGCCATCCCGCCCGGCTGTCCGTTCCACGTGCGCTGCCCGCACGCGACCGAGCTTTGCCGCCGCGAAAAGCCGGCGCTGCGTCCGGTCGGTGCCGGCATGACCGCCTGCCATTTCGCCGAGACCATTGGCGACGCCTGAAACTCCACTCGATAGGGAAAGACTCATGGATACAACAGCAAGGCCGGATATCTCCGGCCGGATCGGCGCCCTGCGGCGCAAGCTTGCGGAAACCGGGCTCGACGGCTACGTCGTGCCGCGCTTCGATGAGCATCAGGGCGAATATTGCGCGCCGCACGACAATCGCCTGGCTTTCGTCACCGGGTTCACCGGTTCCGCCGGCGTGGCGATCGTCATGCGCGACCGCGCCGCCATCTTCGTCGATGGCCGCTACCAGGTGCAGGTGCGCGACGAAGTGGATCTCGACACCTTTGCGATCGAGCACTTTTACGATGCGCCGCTCAAGGAGTGGCTGAGGAACAACCTGCGCAAGGGCGAGCGCGTCGGCTTCAATGCCATGCTGCTGCCGTCGACCTGGGACGTGGATTGCGGCCGGTCGGTGAAGGCTGCGGGCGGTTTTTGGACGCCCGTCGACGAGGATCTTGTCGACGCGATCTGGGCCGATCAGCCGGAAAAGCCGCTCGGCAAGATCATGGCCTTTCCGGTTGCCTATTCCGGCGAAAGCGTCGCCGAGAAAAAGCGCCGCATCGCCGAGATGCTGGCGGAGCAGGGGGCGGATCTGCTGATCGAGGCGCAGCCCGACAACATCGCCTGGTTCCTCAATGTCCGTGGCCGCGACGTCGCCTTCAATCCCATGCCGCAATCCTTCCTGATCTTCGACCGCAACGGCAAGACGGAATGGCTGGTCGATCATCGCAAGCTGCCGAACGACCTCTCGGATTTCGAACTCGACGATGTCGCGATCGCCGAGCCGGGGCAGTTGCTTGAGCGCGTGCGGACGATAGCGGCGGGGCGCACGGCATTGATCGATCCCAGTTTCGCGCCGTCGGCGACGGCGCATGCGACGCGGGCCGCCGGCGGAACTGTGCAGCTTGCCCGAAGCCCGATCACGCTTGCCAAGATGCACAAGAACACGACCGAGCTTGCCGGCTTTCGCGATTGCCACCGTCTTGATGGCGCGGCCTGGATCCGCTTTTTCGCCTGGCTTGAACAAAATGCCGCCGATCGGGATGCGAGCGGCCGGCCGGTGAGCGAACTGGAGGCGGAGGAGCGCATCCTCGGTTACCGGCAAATGGAGGAAAGCTTCGTTGAGCCGAGCTTCCGATCGATCTCGGCGGCCGGCAGCCATGCGGCGATGTGCCATTACGCGGCGACGAGCGAGACCAGTGCGCCGATCGCGAGAGGCGGGATCTATCTGCTCGATTCCGGCGGGCAATACCTGACCGGCACCACCGATGCCACCCGCACGACCGCGATCGGCCCGGTCTGCGACGAGATCCGGCGCGCCTACACCGCCGTTCTCAAGGGGCTGATCTCCATGGTAACGCTGAAGTTCCCCAAGGGCACCTATGGCCACCAGCTTGACGCTTTCGCCCGTCGTCCCCTGTGGGATCTCGGGCTCGACTACGATCACGGCACCGGTCACGGCGTTGGCCACTTCCTTTCGGTCCATGAACAGCCCCAGCGCTTCGACCGTCGCGTCAACGAGATCGAGCTGAAGCCCGGCATGGTGACGACGATAGAGCCCGGCTATTACAAGGCCGGCGCCTACGGTATCCGCATCGAGAACCAGGTGGAGGTGGTGGACGATGGCGACGGTTTCCTGAGCTTCCGCAGCCTGACGCTGGTGCCTATCGACCTGCGGCTCGCCGACATGGATTTGCTGACCGCGGCCGAGCGGAGGTGGATCGATGCCTATCATGGCCGCGTGGTGCAGGAGTTGGACGGACTGCTCGATCAGGAGACGGTCGGCTGGCTAGCCGAACGGACGGCGCCGGTCGGAGCGTGATTGTTCCTTGGCCGTCTTTCCTTTCGCGGCCTTACATGACGGATAGCATTGTGGCGGCGGGCCGATCGGTCCGCCGCTATTCTCTTTCTGATGGGCGGTCGCTCGGCGGTCGTGTGCGGTGCCTTTCATTCAAATGTGACTCCTCTTGCTCGCACGGTACCGTTTGTGATATTTTTCACAAAGATTGTTCGGGCCGCGCAAGGCTGCAGGACTTTTCTGGCACGGAAGAAATCATGGTCAGCCGCAAGACAGCCCGCATCATCCAGCTCGCCGACGCGCTTTCGGGGCGGAGAGTTCTGCATCTGCGCGATGCTGCGGCCCTGCTTGGCGTCTCGGAAATGACGATCCGCCGCGACGTTGCCGACAATCCCGGCCAGTTCGCCTTTCTCGGAGGGCATATCGTGCCGGCGGGAGAGATTGAGCCCGATGCGCCCTATGAGCTTGCGCGCGAAGCCGACAGCCATGCGGCCGCCAAGCGCGAGGCCTGCGTCCACGCCGCCCGCCATATCCGGCCGGACGAGACGATCTTCATCGATTGCGGCACCACCTTGGAATACCTCGTCGATCTCATTCCGGAGGATTATTCAATAACGGCAGTGTGTTATTCGCTCAACGTGGCGGAGAAGCTGACGCACAAGCCCAATGTCCGCATCGTCATGCTGGGCGGCGTCTATCACCCGTCATCGGCATCCTTCTCCGGCAATTCCGGGCTGGAAACGCTCGATTCGCTCGGCATCAACGTTGCCTTCCTTTCGGCGGCGGGCGTTGATCCGGGCCGAGGGGCGACCTGCGTGCATTTCCACGAGGTGTCGGTAAAGCAGAAGGTCATTTCGCTTGCCCGCGAGAACCATCTCGTCATCGATCTCAGCAAGATCGGCAAGCTGAAGCCGGCGTTTTTCGCGCCTCTTCACGTCTTTCGATCTGTCATTACCGAAGAGGGCGAAACCCTGGTGCCGGGGCAGTAATCGCGGCTGGATCAAAAATATTACGAATTCGTCAAAATCCGGACGCTTCGCTTGACACCCTCAGTATTTGATGGAATAGTCACAAAAAATCGGTAGAAAAATAACAAAATTGACGATCTCCACGGCTGCGCCCCGGGTGTAGAGTTGTGCCGTGACAGGGAGTTCAAGGAGCCATCGCTTGGAAGACCTAGCTGTGAAGTCAGGCGCGACGAAAGCCGCGCATTCGCCGGCGGCGGGCCATAACTGGCCGCGCAACAACGGCATCGATCTCGACCTCGGGTGGGTGCTGGACCAGCGCGTCAACCTGTCTGCCGCCGAGCGCCGCGTTGCGACGCTGCCCGGCCGTCGGACGGTCAAGAAGGACGCCCAGGCCGCCTGGCTGCTGAAGGCCGTCACCTGCGTCGACCTCACCACCCTTAATGGCGACGATACGACGGAGCGCGTCAAGCGTCTCTGCGCCAAGGCGCGGCAGCCCGTGCGCCAGGATCTGCTCGACGCGCTTGGCATGGGCGGTCGCGGTATCACGACCGGTGCTGTCTGCGTCTATCATCGTTTCGTTTCGACCGCCGTCGAGGCGCTTGACGGTTCGGGCATTCCCGTCGCCGCGGTTTCCACCGGCTTTCCGGCCGGTCTTATCCCGCACGATGTGAAGCTGCGCGAGATCGAGGCCTCGGTTGCCGATGGCGCCAGGGAAATCGACATCGTCATTACCCGCGAGCATGTTCTCACTGGCAACTGGCAGGCGCTCTATGACGAGATGCGTGACTTCCGCGCCGCCTGCGGCGATGCCCATGTGAAGGCGATTCTTGCCACCGGCGACCTGAAGACGCTGCGCAATGTTGCGCGCGCTTCGCTCGTCTGCATGATGGCGGGTGCGGATTTCATCAAGACCTCGACCGGCAAAGAGGGCGTCAATGCCACGCTGCTGGTGACGCTCGTCATGTTGCGCATGATCCGCGCCTATCAGGAGCAGACCGGCCTCAAGGTCGGCTACAAGCCGGCAGGCGGCATCTCCGCGGCCAAGGACATCCTGAACTACCAGTTCCTGATGAAGGACGAACTCGGCCGCGAATGGCTCGAGCCGGATCTCTTCCGCATCGGTGCGTCGAGCCTGCTTGCCGACATCGAGCGGCAGCTCGAACACCACGTGACCGGCGCCTATTCGGCCCTCAACCGACACCCGATTGGATGATCCCGATGACCGTCGCAAGGTATTTTGACGAAATGTCCTATGGTCCAGCACCGGAAGCCGACACCGAAGCCCGCCAATGGCTGGCGCGCCACAAGGGCGAATTCGGTCACTTCATCAACGGCGCCTTCGTCGCTTCCGCGTCCGGCAAGTCTTTCGACACGAACGAGCCGGCCACGGGCAAGCTCCTGGCGAAAATTGCGCTCGGCGGCTCCAAGGACGTCGACGATGCGGTTGCCGCTGCCCGCAAGGCGCAAGGACCCTGGGCGAAGCTTCCGGGTCATGCCCGGGCGCGGCACCTCTATGCACTCGCCCGCATGATCCAGCGCCATGCGCGTCTGATTGCCGTCGTCGAGGCGATCGACAATGGCAAGCCGATCCGCGAAACCCGCGACATCGATATCCCGCTTGCCGCCCGCCACTTTTATCATCACGCCGGCTGGGCGCAGCTGCAGGAAAGCGAATTTGCCGATCAGGTGCCGGTCGGCGTCGTCGGCCAGGTCATCCCCTGGAACTTCCCGTTCCTGATGCTCGCCTGGAAGGTTGCGCCGGCTCTGGCGCTCGGCAATACCGTCATCCTGAAGCCCGCGGAATTCACGCCGCTGACGGCGCTGCTCTTCGCTGAACTCGCGTCCGCTGCCGGTCTGCCGGCCGGTGTGCTCAACGTCGTGACCGGCGAAGGCGAGACCGGCGCACTGATCGTCGAGCATTCGGATATCGACAAGATCGCCTTTACCGGCTCGACTGAGGTCGGCCGCCTCATTCGCGAACGCACGGCCGGCACCGGCAAGTCGCTGACGCTCGAACTCGGCGGCAAGTCGCCGTTCATCGTCTTTGACGATGCCGATATCGACGGCGCTGTCGAAGGTGTTGTCGATGCCATCTGGTTCAACCAGGGCCAGGTCTGCTGCGCCGGCTCGCGCATCCTCGTGCAGGAAGGCGTGGCGCCGCTCTTCTACGAGCGGCTGAAGCGCCGCATGCAGACGCTACGCGTCGGCCATCCGCTCGACAAGGCGATCGATATGGCGGCGATCGTCGCTCCCGTGCAGCTGCAGCGGATCGAAAGCCTGGTCGCCAAGGGCGTTGCCGAAGGCGCTGCCCTGCACCAGCCGTCGATCGAACTGCCGAAGGGCGGCAGCTTCTATCCGCCGACCTTGCTGACCGGCGTGCAGCCAACCTCGATCGTCGCGACCGAAGAGATCTTCGGGCCGGTCGCCGTCTCGATGACTTTCCGCACTCCGGAAGAGGCGATCCAGCTTGCCAACCACACGCGCTACGGCCTTGCCGCCAGCGTCTGGAGCGAGACCATCGGCCTGGCGCTGCACGTCGCGGCAAAGCTCGCCGCCGGCGTCGTCTGGGTCAACGCCACCAATCTCTTCGACGCGTCCGCCGGTTTCGGCGGCAAGCGCGAGTCCGGGTTCGGCCGCGAGGGCGGTCGCGAAGGCTGCTATGAATATCTGAAGCCCAAGGCATGGCTCGGCCGCAAGCTCAGGGCGGCGGTTGCCGAACCGACGCTTAAGCCGGTCGCTGGTGAGTTTGCCATGCCGACCGTCGACCGCACTGCCAAACTCTACGTCGGCGGCAAGCAGGCGCGGCCGGACGGCAATTACAATCGCAACGTTCTTTCGCCCAAGGGCAAAGTGCTCGGTGAAGTCGGCGAGGGCAATCGCAAGGATATCCGCAATGCCGTCGTCGCGGCGCAGGCGGCATCCGCCTGGTCCTCGGCAACGACGCACAACCGCGCCCAGGTCCTCTATTACATCGCCGAAAACCTCAGCGGTCGCGCCGATGAGTTCGCCGATCGCATCGCTGACATGACCGGTGCCTCTGCCGCCAACGCCAAGGCGGAGGTCGAAGCCTCGATCGCGCGCCTCTTCACCTACGGCGCCTGGGCGGACAAGTACGAAGGTGCCATTCACCAGCCGCCGCTGCGCGGCGTCGCGCTCGCCATGCCCGAAGCCATCGGCGTCGTCGGCGTGATCTGCCCGCCGGAAGCGCCGCTTCTCGGTATGATCAGCCTCGTCGCGCCGTTGATCGCCACCGGCAACCGGGTCGTCGTCGTGCCGAGCGAGCCGCATCCGCTGGCGGCGACCGATTTCTACACCGTTCTGGAAACGTCCGACGTTCCGGCCGGCGTCGTTAACATCGTCACCGGGTCGGCGATCGAGCTGGCAAAGACGCTTGCAAGCCACAACGACGTCGACGCCCTCTGGGCTTTCGGCACGCCTGAACTTTCGACGCTGGTCGAGAAACTCTCGTCCGGCAACCTGAAGCGGACCTTCGTCGATTACGGCAAGGTGACGAACTGGCTCGACCGTGACGCCGCGGAAGGCCCGGCCTATCTGCGCCGCGCGACCGACGTCAAGAACATCTGGATCCCCTACGGCGAGTAGGGGGTATCCCATGCGCGAGGCGGGGGGAGCCGGCTCGCGCGATGGAGCAATGAACGGTTAGGGAGACGCGTTTGCCCCAAGAGCAAGCGCATAGGGCGCGGCCGCGACGGCATTGCGCTTGGAGGAGGACTGTATGCTGAAGAATATCGACCCCGCTCTCAATGCCGACGTGCTGCACGCGCTGAGATCCATGGGGCACGGCGACACGCTGGTCATTTCCGATACCAATTTTCCCTCTGACGCCATCGCCCGTAAGACGACGCTCGGTACGCTTCTGCGCATCGACAATGTCTCGGCTGCGCGCGCCGTCGAGGCGGTGCTTTCGGTGCTGCCGCTCGACACGCCGCTGCAGCCTTCCGCCGGCCGCATGGAGGTGATGGGCGCGCCGGACGAAGTTCTGCCGGTCCAGCAGGAAGTCCAGGCGGTGATCGATCGCGCCGAAGGAAAGCCGGCACCGATGTACGGCATCGAACGCTTCAAGTTCTACGAGGAAGCCAAGAAAGCCTATTGCGTCATCACCACGGGTGAGACGCGGTTTTACGGCTGCTTCCTCTTCACCAAGGGCGTCATTCCGCCGAAGACCTGACGAGCCCGCTGCGCTTCCCGTGCAGCGTCCGAAAGACTGACTGAAATCGCGAGAGATTACCTGGGCACGCCGTTTCCTTGCGGTGCGGTCGCAGGGGGAGGCTTGAATGAAGACTGGTGTTTCCATCCTTGGTATTTTCGTCGCCGACACGGCCTATCTGGCGCGGCGCATGCCGGTTGTCGGTGAAACGATTACCGGCAGCGGCTTTTCCGTCGGACCAGGCGGCAAGGGTTCGAACCAGGCGGTAGCTGCAGCGCGGGCCGGCAGTCCGGTCTCCTTCATCTCCAAGCTCGGTCGCGACACCTTCGGCGAGATGGCCTTGCGCACCTATGCCGAAGCGGGCGTGACGCCGAAGATCGTCGAGATGGACGACCTGCCGACGGGGGCCGCCTTCATCTATGTCAACGACCAGAACGGCGAAAACGCCATCATCGTCTATCCGGGCGCTGCCGGTTCGATCGGGATCGATGACGTCGAGGCCGCGCGGGAGACGATAGAGGCTTCGCGTATCTTCGTCACTCAGCTGGAGCAACCCGTTGCAGCGGCCCAGCGCGCGCTCGAGATTGCGCGCGCCGCGGGGGTTACCACCGTCTTCAATCCGGCGCCGGCCGAACCCTTCCCGGATGCGTTCTACCCGCTTTGCGACTATTTGGTGCCGAACGAGACCGAGGCCGCGGCCATCGTCGGCTTCGCGCTTTCCACTGAGGATGACATCAGGCGCGCTGGCGACGTGCTGTTGAAGAAAGGCGCCAGAACGGCGCTGATCACGCTTGGCGAACGCGGCGTGCTCTATCACAACCACGACCAGTCGGTGCTCGTACCAGCGGTTGCCAGTGGACCGGTAATCGATACGACCGGGGCAGGGGATGCCTTCGTCGGCGGCTTTTCTGCAGCGCTGGCGCGTGGGCTCGCGCCGGTCGAGGCGGTGCGCTTCGGTTGCGCGACCGCCGGCATCGCGGTCACCCGTCGTGGCACGGCGCCGGCCATGCCGACGCTTGCCGAGATCGAGGCGCTGCTGGCGAGAGGGGCGGCCGCATGACGCGCAACGACCCAATCAAGCATTTCTTCATCTGGCCCGCCCTCATCATCGTCCTGCTGATCTCCATCTTCCCGCTCGTCTATTCGCTGACCACCAGCTTCATGAGCATGCGGCTTGTGCCGCCGACACCAGCCCGCTTCGTCGGCTTCGGCAACTATCTTGATTTGCTGCAAAACCCGCGCTTCTGGCATGTGGCGGGAACGACGACGTTGATCGCCTTCATCTCTGTCGGGCTGCAATACGTCATCGGTCTCTCGGTGGCGCTGGCGCTGAATTCGCGGGTCCCGGGCGAGGGCATCTTTCGCGTCAGCTTCCTGTTGCCGATGCTGGTGGCACCGGTTGCCGTCGCGCTGATTGCCCGCCAGGTGCTCAATCCGACCATGGGGCCGCTCAACGAGCTGATGTCCGCGCTCGGATTTCCCAATCTGCCTTTCCTCACCCAGACGAGCTGGGCGCTCGGCTCGATCATCGCCGTCGAGGTCTGGCAGTGGACGCCGTTCGTCATCCTCATGCTGCTTGCGGGGCTTCAGACCTTGCCTGACGATGTCTACGAGGCAGCCGCGCTCGAAAACGCCACGCCCTGGCAGCAGTTTCGCGATATCACCTTTCCGATGCTGCTGCCGATCTCGGTCGCCGTCGTCTTCATCCGCCTGATCGAGAGCTACAAGATCATCGACACGGTCTTCGTCATGACCGGCGGCGGGCCGGGGATTTCGACGGAGACGCTGACGCTGTTCGCCTACCAGGAAGGCTTCAAGAAGTTCAATCTCGGTTACACCTCGGCGCTTTCCTTTCTGTTCCTGATCGTCATCACCGTGATCGGCCTCGTCTATCTGGCGGTCCTGAAACCCTATCTGGAGAAGCACAAATGAGCGTGCGTACTCTCAAGGGAAAACGGCGCTGGCTGGCGCTCGGCGGCTGCCTGATCTGGCTCGCCATCACCTTCTTTCCGCTCTACTGGGTGTTGATCACCTCGTTCAAGACGCCGATCGCCGTCGTTGGCGGCCCGACCTATCTGCCGTTCGTCGATTTCGAGCCGAGCCTGACAGCCTGGAGCGAGCTTCTGTCGGGCCAGCGCGGTCAGTTTTTCAACACCTTCCTGGCGTCGACGATCATCGGTCTTTCGGCATCGATCGCCGCGACATTCATTGGCGCCATGGCGGCCTATGCCCTGGTGCGCTTCACCTTCCGCTTCCGGTTGCTCTCGGCGCTGATTTTCGTGGTGATCGCCTTCGGCGGCTTCCTTGTTGGGCGCAACGTGCTTGGCTACGGCCAGGGCATATCGCTGATCTGCGCCTTTGTCGCGGCGCTTGCGCTTGCGGTGATCTCAAGCCGGTTTCGGCTGCCCGGGCCGGAGCTCGGCAACAACGACATCGTTTTCTGGTTCGTCAGCCAGCGCATGTTCCCGCCGATCGTCGCCGCCTTCGCGCTCTTCCTGATGTACACGGAGATGGGCAAGCTCGGCTTCAAGCTGGTCGACAGCTATATCGGCCTGACCTTCGCCTATATCGCCTTTTCGCTGCCGATCGTCATCTGGCTGATGCGCGACTTCTTCGAGGCGCTGCCGGTCGAGGTCGAGGAAGCGGCGATGGTCGACAACGTGCCGTCCTGGCGGATCTTCTTCGGCATCGTGCTGCCGATGTCGAAGCCGGGGCTGATCGCCACCTTCATGATCACGCTTGCCTTCGTCTGGAACGAGTTTCTGTTTGCGCTGTTCCTGACCAATTCCAAATGGCAGACGCTGCCCATCCTCGTCGCCGGCCAGAACAGCCAGCGCGGCGACGAATGGTGGGCGATTTCCGCTGCCGCTCTCGTTGCCATCATCCCGATGATGGTCATGGCCGGACTTTTGAGCCGGCTCATGCGCTCCGGCCTGCTTCTTGGAGCGATCAAGTAACCAACCCGCTTTGGCATGCATTCATTCACAGGGAGGATAGAATGAGGAAATCGCTACTGGCTTCTGTATCTCTTGCCACACTCGCGATGGGGAGCGCGGGAACGGCGCTCGCCTGCGATCCGGATTACACCGGCGTCGAATTGACGGCGACCACACAGACCGGCCCATACATCGCCTCGGCGCTGCAGCTTGCAGCCAAGGGCTGGGAAGAAAAGACCTGCGGCAAGGTTAAAGTCGTCGAGTTCCCGTGGTCGGAACTCTATCCGAAGATCGTGACCTCGCTGACATCGGGCGAAGACGCCTTCGATGTCATTGCCTTTGCCCCGGCCTGGGCGCCCGACTTCACCGACTTCCTGTCGGAAATGCCGGCCGACATGCGCAAGGGCGCCGACTGGGAGGATATCGCCCCGGTCTATCGCGAACAGCTGATGGTCTGGAACGGCAAGGTGCTGTCGCAGACGATGGACGGCGACGCCCATACCTACAGCTACCGCATCGACCTCTTCGAGAACGCCGACAACCAGAAGGCGTTCAAGGCCAAGTACGGCTACGACCTGGCGCCGCCGAAGACCTGGAAACAGTATCTCGACATCGCCGAGTACTTCAACCAGCCGACCAACAACCTCTGGGGCACGGCGGAAGCCTTCCGCCGTGGCGGCCAGCAGTTCTGGTTCCTGTTCAGCCACGTTGCCGGCTATACCAGCCACCCGGACAATCCCGGCGCCATGTTCTTCAATCCGGAGACGATGGACGCCCAGGTCAACAATCCCGGCTGGGTTCGTGGCCTCGAGGAGTACATTCGCGCGTCCAAGCTAGCACCGCCGAACGCGCTGAACTTCTCCTTCGGTGAGGTCAACGCTGCTTTCGCGGGTGGCCAGGTGGCGGAATCGATCGGCTGGGGCGATACCGGCGTCATCGGCGCGGACCCGAAGCAGTCTAAGGTGGCGGGCAATGTCGGCTCGGCACCGCTGCCGGGATCGGATGAGATCTGGAATTACAAGACAAAGACGTGGGACAAGTTCGACCATGTCGTCCAGACCTCCTTCATGGCCTTCGGCGGCTGGCAGGCGGCGGTCCCGGCCACCTCGACCAAACAGGAAGCGGCCTGGAACTATATCCAGTACCTGACGAGCCCAGCGGTTTCCGGCCAGGCGGCGATCACCGGCGGCACCGGGGTCAATCCCTATCGCATCTCGCACACGACCAATCTCGATCTCTGGTCGAAGATCTTCTCCGAGCGTGAAGCGAAGGAATATCTCGGTGCGCAGAAGGACGCGGTGACCGCGAAGAACATCGCGCTCGACATGCGCCTGCCGGGCTACTTCTCCTACACGGAAGTGCTGGAGATCGAGCTTTCCAAGGCGCTTGCCGGCGAAGTGACGCCGCAACAGGCGCTCGATAGCGTCGCCGAGCAGTGGAACAAGCTGACCGACGAGTTCGGCCGCGACAAGCAGCTTGCGGCCTATCGCGCATCGATGGGGCTGCCTCAGGAATAACGACACCGCGCCCGCCCCGAGACGATCGGGGCGGGCCCCAACGTCCCGGATAGACCGGGTATCGACAGCAGCAAAGGTTTCCGCATGTCACAGGTCCGACTGGAGCAGATCACCAAGTCCTTCGGGAACGTCACCGTCATTCCGCCGCTCGATCTTCAGATTGCGGATCGCGAGTTCGTGGTGCTCGTCGGGCCGTCCGGCTGCGGCAAGACGACGACGCTTCGGATGATTGCCGGCCTTGAAACCGCGACCTCGGGTTCGATCCGAATTGGCGAACGCGACGTAACGGATCTGCGCCCTGGCTTGCGCAATTGCTCGATGGTATTTCAGAACTACGCGCTCTATCCGCATATGACCGTTGCAGAAAACATCGGCTACGGCATGAAGGTGCGCGGCACGCCCAAGGCCGAGATCGACAAGGCGGTGACGGACGCCGCCCGTATTCTCAACCTCGGCGCCTATCTCAATCGCAAGCCGAGCGCGCTTTCCGGCGGCCAGCGCCAGCGCGTGGCGATCGGTCGGGCGATCGTGCGCCAGCCCGATGTCTTTCTTTTCGACGAGCCGTTGTCCAACCTCGACGCCAAGCTGCGCATCGAAATGCGCACCGAAATCAAACTGTTGCATCGGCGTCTTCAGACGACCGCCGTCTACGTCACCCACGACCAGGTGGAAGCCATGACCATGGCCGATCGCGTCGTCGTTATGAACCAGGGGCGTATCGAGCAGGCAGCCGACCCGATCACGCTTTACGAGGCGCCCGCCAATCTCTTCGTCGCCGCCTTCATCGGCGCGCCCAGCATGAATTTCATCGAAGGGCGGCTTGAAGGCGGTGATGGCGGTTTGCAGTTCAAGGGTGATGGTGATGTGGCCATCAAGGTTCCGGAGCACCGCGCCGGAAAGCTCGGCGCTTTTGCGGGCAAGGACGTCGTCCTCGGCATCCGCCCGGAACATACGATGGCCGCGGACGCTGGAGCGCCGACCGTGAAGCTGACGGTGCGCGACGTCGAGCCGCTTGGGCCTCACACGCTGGCGCTCGGCAAGGTGGGCCAAGCCGCCTTCACGGCGCAGATTCACGCTGCGTCACGCATCGGCCCAGATGACCAGATCGAGGTGCCGATCGAGGCGGCGAAGATACACTTCTTTCTGAAGGAAACTGGCAAAGCGATCGGCCGCTGACCGGAAAGGGGGGCCGAAGGCGGTGACGCCCCCGGCCTGCCGTATTACTTCTGCTCGGCGCGCGCGGCGGCGAGGAAGGCGAGTTTCGCCGGCATTTCCAGATGCTTGGAGAGTGCGACGCGCTCAGGCGTGTAGTGATGCTCGACGTCGAGGCAGTTGACCGTGCCGAGCAGTTCGCCGCCGACAACAACCGGGATGTTCGCAACCGAACCGCAGCCGAGCGACCAGATGGTTTCATGATCGCCGAAGACCTTGGAGATGTCGGCGATGGTGTTGGCGACGAAGGTCTGGTGCGCCTTGTGCACGATGTCGAACCAGCTGTCGTAGCGGATCGGCTTGGTACCTGAGGTCGGGTATTCCTCGGGGTGCGAGGTGTAGGCGCGGCGGGCGACTTCATTGACCATGTCGACCGTCATGATGGTGAAAAGCTTGGCGCCGATCACCTGGCGGCAAAGCGTCTGCAGCGCGGTCCATACCGCATCGGCATCGGTGGTCTTGGCAATCGCCGCGTCGAATTCCGCCAGCGCGGCAGCGATCTGTTCACTGTTCATGCTATGTCCTTGGGGTTACTCGATATTGTAGAGCGGGACGCGGGCGGAGAACCACCTGCGCTTTCTGTCCCGCTCTAGTTGGCGTGCGCGGCGCTGATCTGCATCAGCTCACGCGAATAGGCATCCTTGAGGTCTCCGCGCTTGAGATCGGCGACATCGGCCACTTCGACGATACGACCCTGCCGCATGACGGCCAGCCGATCGCAGAGGAAGGAAACGACGGCCAGATTGTGGGTGACCATCAGGAAGGTCAGGTTCTGCTCGCGCCGCAGGCGCTTCAGCAGGTTGAGGATCTCGGCCTGGACCGAGACGTCGAGCGCCGAGGTCGGCTCGTCGAGCAAAAGCACCTTCGGCTTCAGCATCAGCGCGCGGGCAATGGCGACACGCTGGCGCTGGCCGCCGGAAAGCTGATGCGGGAAGCGGAAGCGGAACTTGCGGTCGAGACCGACCGAGGCCATGACCTCCTCGATCCGCGCATTGCGGTCGCCGATGCCATGGATCGTCAGCGCCTCGCCGAGCGTGGCGTCGACGGTCTTGCGCGGGTGCAGCGAACCGTAGGGATCCTGGAACACCATCTGGCACTGGCGCGAGAAGGCCCGGTCGATGCCGTGGCCACGCGGCGAACCGAGCACGGTGATTTCGCCCGTCCATTCCGGCGCCAGACCGGCGATCGCCTTCAAGACGGTCGATTTTCCCGAGCCGCTTTCGCCGACAAGCGCAAAGCTCTCGCCGTCGGCAATGTCGAGATTGACGTCGTGGGTGATCTGCACGTCGCCATAGGAGATGTCGAGATTCTTCAGAGAGAGCGCGGTCATGACTTGGCCCATGCGCTGCGGTCGAGCACCGGCAGCTCGTCCCGTGTTTCGTCGAGGCGCGGGATCGAGGCGATCAGCCCCCGCGTATAGGGGTGCTTTGCCGCCATCAGCTCGCCGGCCTTGCACTCCTCGACCACCTCGCCGGTGTTCATCACGAGGATGCGGTCGCAATAGCTGGAGACGAGGTTCAGGTCGTGGCTGATAAAGATCAGCCCCATGCCCTTGCGCTTCACCAGTTCGTCGATGATGTCGAGCACCTGGGCCTGGACGGAGACGTCGAGTGCCGAAGTCGGCTCGTCGGCGATCAGAAGGTCGGGCTCCGGGATCAGCATCATCGCGATCATCACGCGCTGGCCCATGCCGCCGGAGACCTCGTGCGGATAGAGCTTGGCGACGCGTTCCGGATCGGCGATGCGCACCGATTCCAGCATCGCGAGCATGCGGCTGTTGACCTCACGGCGCGGCAGCCTCTGGTGCGTCAGCAGCGCCTCGGCAATCTGCTCGCCGATGGTCATGACCGGGTTCAGCGAGAACTTCGGATCTTGCATCACCATGGAGATGCGGGCGCCGCGAATGGCGCGCATCTGCCGCTCGGACTGCTTCAGAAGATCGATGCCGTCGAAGATGAGCCTGTCGGCGGTGATGCGGCCTGGCGCCCGGATCAGCTGCAGGATCGAGCGGCCGGTCATCGACTTGCCGGAGCCGCTTTCACCGACGATGCCGAGGCGCTCGCGGCCGAGCGTGAAGGAGATGCCGCGTACCACCTCCAGATCGCCACGGGGCGTCGGGAAGGTGACCCGCAGGTTTTCGATTTCGAGAAGATTGCTCATCAGCGCTGCTCCCCGCTCTTCGGATCCAGCACGTCGCGCAGACCATCGCCCAGGAAGCAGAAACCGAGGCTGACGAGAATGATGGCAAAGCCCGGCATGGTCGCAACCCACCACTGGTCGAGAATGAAGGACCGGCCACGCGAGATCATCGCACCCCATTCGGGAAGCGGCGGCTGAGCGCCAAGGCCGATGAAGCCGAGCCCGGCGGCCGTCAGGATGATGCCCGCCATGTCGAGCGTGACGCGGACGATCATCGACGAGGTGCAGAGCGGCAGCACGTGGCCGAGATTGACGCGCAGGCTGGAGGCTCCCAGCAGCCGCACCGCCGATATGAACTCGGAGTTCTTGAAGGTGAGCGTTTCGGCGCGGGCGACGCGGGCATAGCCGGGCCAGGACGTAATCGCGATGGCGATGATTGCGTTCTCGATGCCCGGACCCAGCGCCGCGACGAAGGCGAGCGCCAGGATCAGCTTCGGCAGCGACAGGAAGATGTCGGTGATGCCCATGAGGATGCGGTCGACCCAGCCGCCGAAGTAACCGGCGGCAACGCCGATCACCAGGCCGGCGGGGGCGGCGAGCACGGCAACGAGCGTGACGATCGCCAGTGTGATGCGCGCGCCGTAGACGACGCGGGACCAGATGTCGCGGCCGAGTTCGTCGGTTCCCATCCAGTGGGCGCCACTCGGCGGCAGCAGGCGTTCGCCGAGCGACTGGCGCAGCGGATCATGGGTGGCGAGCCAAGGCGCGAACAGAGCCGTCAACACCAGGGCCAGGATGATGATAGCGCCGACGACGGCAAGCGGATTGCGCATCAGCGCGCGGAAGATGCGGTAGAAACGTCCGAGGCGCGCCTGCATCGGCGAGGCGGGGCTGTCGTCGATCAGCCAGTCGCGAAGTGTGGTCATGTCCGCCTCCTCTTAGCGTGCACGCGGATCGAGCACGCGATAGAGCACGTCCGAAATCTTGTTGATGCCGATGAAGACCGCACCGATGACGAGGGTCGAGCCGAGCACCGCCGACATGTCGGCGTTGAGCAGGGCGACGGTCAGGTAGTTGCCGATGCCCGGCCAGGAGAAGATCGTCTCGATCATGACGGAGCCTTCGAGCAGGCCAGCATAGGAAAGGCCGATGACGGTGATCAGCGGCACGCGGATCGGTCGGAAGGCGTGGCGCCAGATGACGAGGCGTTCCGGCACACCCTTGACCCGCGCGGTGGTGACATATTCCTGGCTCAACTGGTCGAGCATGAAGGAACGGGTCATGCGGGCGATGTAGGCAAGTGAGAAGAAGCCGAGGCAGGAGGCCGGAAGGATCAGGTGCCAGACGGCGTTGCGGAAGATCTCCCATTCGCCGGCGATGATGCTGTCGACAAGGATGAGCCCGGTGATCGGCGTCACCATGCCGTCATAGAAGATGTCGACCCGCCCCGGGCCGCCGACCCATTTCAGCCGCGCATAAAAGACGGCAAGGCCGACAAGGCCGAGCCAGAAGGCGGGCACCGAATAGCCGAGCAGGCCGATGACGCGGATGCCCTGATCGAGCCACGAGCCGCGGCGGGCGGCTGCAAAAACGCCGAGTGGGACGCCGATCAGCACGCCGAGGATGATGCCGAGTGTCGCCATCTCGAGCGTCGCCGGGAAGACGCGGGCAAGGTCCTCGATAACCGGCTTGCCGGTGGAAACCGAGGTGCCAAAATTGCCGGTGGCCACATCGCCGACATAGCTGACGAACTGGGTGATCAGCGGCTGGTCGAGCCCCATTTCCTGACGGACGCGCTCATAGACCGCAACGGGCGCGCGGTCGCCGACGACAGCGAGAACCGGGTCGATCGGCACGATGCGGCCGATGAAGAAGGTGATCGCGAGCAGGCCAAGGAAGGTTATCGCGAGTGTAACCAGGAAGCCCGCCAATGAGGTAAGGCGCTGCCGGCTCCGGCTAGGTCTGGAGGCGCGGCGTACCGGCGTTGCTGCAGTGGTGCTGTCATTTGCCACGTGGCGATTCCATCCCTCTTCGCTTGCGGTCTGTCCTGTCGATACCGCAAAAATTTGCTTGGAGTATATAAATAAGTTTGCTTAAATCAAAAAAATTTTACTGGGGAGGAAATGGTGAGCGACTCGTCGGAGGATGCGGGCTCAGCACCGGGCAAAGCCATAGGAGCAGGGCAGCCGAAGGTGGGCGCGCTGGTGCGCGCGCGACGGCGGCAGATGCATATGACGCTGCAGGCGCTCAGCGATGCGGCGGGCGTTTCCGTCGGTTATCTCAGCCAGATCGAGCGCGATCTGGCCATGCCTTCGCTTGGCACGCTGGCCCAGATTGCCCAAGGCTTGGGCGCAGAACTCAATCATTTCATCCTCGCGCCGGCGATCGACACCGGGCTTTCGCGCGCCGAGGGGCGCATGGTCTTTTCGGTCGGCGGTTCACCGGTTTCCTATGAGCGGATCGGCGCCGATTTCGCCGGCAACCAGCTTTCGAGCTTCGTCATCACCATTCCGCCAGGACACCGTTCCGAGGTCTTCAGTCATGAGGGCGAAGAGCTCGTCTACATGCTGGAGGGCGAAATCCTCTTTGGGCTCGACGGCGACGAGACCACGCTTTCCCCGGGCGACGGCCTGCATTTCCGCGGTATCCAGCCCCACTACTGGTGGAACAAAACGGACACGCCCGTGCGGCTGATCTGGACCGGCACGCTGCCGCTCTTCCGGTTGCGCGCATCCCAATCCAACGAGACCGGTACGCCGAAATCGGCGCTGAAGCCGGCGATGACAAAAACCAAGCCTCATCGAAAATAGGAGAATGATGATGAGAATGTTCAAGGCCGCGGTGTTCGCGGCGTCCCTGATGATGAGCGTAGCGCCGGCGGCGCTCGCGGAAACGCCGGCGGAAGTGCTGGTCGTGGCGCAGAACATCGACGACATCGTCAGCATCGACCCGGCCGAAGCCTATGAGTTTTCCTCGGGCGAATACGTCACCCAGACCTATGACCGCCTGGTGCAGTACGATGCGCCCGACGTGAAGAAGCTGGCGCCGGGCCTTGCCTCCGAATGGACGGCCGACGATGCCGCCAAGACGATCACCTTCACGCTGCGTGACGGTGTCACGTTCACTTCCGGTAACCCGCTGCGCGGCGAAGACGTCGTCTATTCCTTCAAGCGCGTCGTCGTCCTTAACAAGGCTCCAGCCTTCATTCTGACGCAGCTCGGCTGGACCCCTGAGAACATCGACAAGATGGTGACGGCCGACGGCAACAAGGTCACGATCAAGTATGAAGGCGACTTCTCGTCGGCATTCGTCCTCAACGTTCTCGCTGCCCGTCCGGCATCGGTCGTCGATGCTGAAACCGTCAAGGCGAACGAAGCCGATGGCGACTTCGGCAATGCCTGGCTCAAGGCCAATTCGGCCGGTACTGGTCCCTTCGTGCTGAAGGCCTTCCGCGCCGGCGAACTCTTGAACCTGCAGAGCAACCCGAACTACTTCGGCGGCGCTCCTGTCATCAAGGGCGTCATCATCCGTCACGTGGCCGAAGCCGCCACCCAGCAGCTGATGCTGCAGACCGGTGACGTCGACATGGCCAAGAACCTGACGCCGGACCAGGTGTCGGGCCTCGAGGGCAAGGACGGCATGAAGGTCGAATCCTACCCGCAGGCCGCCGTGCACTTCCTGTCCTTCAACCAGAAAAACACGGCACTGCAGCCGGAAGCCGTCTGGGAAGCCGCGCGTTACCTCGTCGACTACAAGGGCATGACCGACAGCTTCCTGAAGGGTCAGATGGAAGTTCACCAGGCCTTCTGGCCGAAGGGCTTCCCGGGCTCGCTCGATGAAACGCCCTACAGCTACGACGTCGAAAAGGCGAAAAAGATCCTCGCTGACGCCGGTATCAAGACGCCGATCAAGGTAAGCCTCGACGTCATCAACTCGACGCCGTTTACCGACATGGCACAGTCGCTGCAGGCATCGTTCGCGGAAGCTGGCATCAACTTCGAGATCATCCCGGGCACCGGCAGCCAGGTGATCACCAAGTACCGTGCGCGCACCCACGAAGCCATGCTGCTCTATTGGGGCCCGGACTTCATGGACCCGCATTCGAACGCCAAGGCCTTCGCCTATAACGAAGACAATGCCGACGACAAGTATCAGTCGACGACCACGTGGCGTAACGGCTGGGCCGTGCCGGCAGAACTCAACGAAGCGACCAAGGCAGCGCTCAAGGAAGCCCATCCGGCCAAGCGCGACGCGCTCTATGTCGACCTGCAGCGCAAGGTGCAGGAAAAGTCGCCGATCGTGATCATGTTCCAGGCAGCGACCCAGGTCGCGATGAAGGACAAGGTCGAGGGCTACGTCAACGGCGCCACCTCGGACTTCGTGTTCTATCGTCTCGTCAAGAAGAACTGATCGAGCATCGCTCTTGCGCCCTTCTTCAAAGGCGCACATATCAACGCCCTGGGCCTTGCGGCCCGGGGCGACGTGTTTCTGCCGACAGCGATAGTGTCGGTTCCGAGAATTCTGGGAAGGTTTGCGAGATGGCGGATGTGAAAGTGAGAACGCGCGAAACCGGTGCAACGGCCGTGGTCGGCAGAACCGGCTTTCCGCATGTGACCTCGGTGGCCGGGGGCGAACTCGATATCGTTACCGGCCCGTCGCAGCCGGGCTACGGCCCGCTCGATCTGCTTTACGCCTCGCTCGCAAGCTGCCTGGTCTTGAGCGCCCGCATCGCCGCCAGCCGCTACGGCGTGCTCGACCGGCTGACGGAGGTAAGCGCCAAGGTGACCGGCGAGAAGGCGCATGACGAACCCTCCCGCGTCGCCAAATTCAACATCGTCTTCGACATCAAGGGCGATTTCGACGACGCGGTCCGCCATGCGATCGCGGAAGCGGCAGAAAACGAAATCTGCACCGTCAGCAACACGATCCGCGGCAATCCGGAATTCGTGACGACGTTCGGTCACTGACGGGCATCGGCCTCAACGCCTAAAGATCAAGGGCGAGCTGCCATCGGCAGCCCGCCCTTTTTGCGTACAAGTTTGGGGAAGAACTCAGGCCGGCTGCGGTACCAGCGCTTCCGGCTGGCGCCGACCAATCGTCAGGACCAGCAGGGCAGCGACGACGCAGAGCATGCCCGCGGCGATCAGCGCCGGCGTGTAGGTTTCGAGCGACGTCCGGCTTGCGCCAGCGAGGAAGGTCGCACTGGCGGCCCCGAGCTGATGGCCGGTAAAAACCCAGCCGAAGACGAGGCCTGCGCGTTCCGGGCCGAAGCGTTCGGCCGAGAGCTTCACGGTCGGCGGAACCGTTGCGACCCAATCCAGGCCGTAGAAGATCGCGAAGATCGACAGCGTGTAGATGTTGAAGCCGCTGAGCGGCAGGAACATCAGCGAAAGGCCGCGCAGGCCATAGAACCAGAAGAGCAGCCAGCGGTTGTCGTAGCGATCGGAGAGCCAGCCGGAGCCGACGGTCCCGATGAGATCGAACACGCCGATCAGCGCCAGGAAGCCGGCTGCTGCGACAGCGGCAATACCGACGTCTCCGCAGATCGAAACCCAATGGGTCTGGATCAGGCCATTGGTGCTGAAGCCGCAGACGAAGAAGGTGGCGAACAGCACCCAGAAGGTGTTGGTCTTCGCGGCGTCGGAAAGCTCCCTGATCGGTGTCATGAGCAGCGCGCCGAAGTTCTTTGCCTTCGGTGGTGCCGGCACCACCTGTTTCGAGCCGAAGGGCGCGAGGCCGAGGTCTCCAGGGCGATCCTGCATCAGCAACAGAACCAGCGCGAAGGCCGCCATGAGGATGACGACGATCAGCGTCAGTGCCGAGCGCCAGCCGATCGTTTCCGTAAGAGACGCGAGCAGCGGAAGGAATACCAGCTGCCCCGTGGCGTTGCTGGCGGTCATCAACCCGACGACGAGCCCGCGCCGCTTGTCGAACCAGCGTGTCGCGACTGTCGCGCCGAGAACCAGCGCCGTCATGCCGGTGCCGACGCCCAGCACCACGCCCCAGATCGCGACCAGGTGCCAGAGCTCCGTCATGTAGAAGGAGGCGGCGATGCCGGCGATGATCAGGACCAGCGCCGCAGAGACGACCTGGCGCACGCCGAAGTGGTTCATGAACGATGCTGCGAAGGGGCCAAGCAGACCGAACAGGCAAAGGCGGATCGCCAGCGCCAGCGAGATCTGGGCATTCGACCAGCCGAACTCGGTTTCAAGCGGCTTGATCAGTACGCCGGCCGAGCCCATGGCGCCGGCGGTCGACAGCATGACCAGGAAGGTGACGGCGGCCACAGCCCAGCCGTAATGGATATTGCGTTTGGCTAGATAACGCGCAAGCGCCGGACCGAGCATCGTCGACTTCCTTTCGTCCGTGTTTTCGGGTGTGCGAGAGCGCTGCGCGGGCTTTCGGGGCGCAGGTCGCAGGTTGAATTGTTGTTTGGCAGTTTGCTGACGGTTCCTGGCAGGCCAGGTTGTCTAGAGCGCCAGAAGCAGGTCCTCTAGCTGGGCGGCCGCGTCGGTCCCCAGTCGCGCCTCGATCTTGTCCTGTGCGGCCTGCCAGAGCGGTGCGCCGTCAATGAGAATCCGATGGCCGTTTTCCGTAAGTTCGACAACGGCCTCCCTCTTATCTTTCCCGCTTCCGGTTGCCGCCAACCCCATTCCTTCCAGCACCTTGACGTTGCGGCTGACCGTCGAGCGCTCGAGTTCGATCTTGCGGCCAAGTTCGGTCATCGAGATCGGTTCATCGCGCGCGATGTGCCGAAGAAGGCTGAACTGGGCGAGGTTGAGGCCAATCGGTTCCAGCGCGTCGTCGTAGACCGACGTCACTCTCCGGGTGGCTTTGCGTAGAAGGGCACAGTAGCAACGAGACATAATGTGTGTATATACACGCAAATTGATCGAGTCAAGCGCCGGGGTGAGGCACGGCGCTATCGTGTGCCAGGCGGTGAAGTGATCGTGGTGGCGTTCAGGGCGCGGACCTCAATCGACGTACGGCTCAAGCTCCTTGTCGAACTCGACCTCGACGACATTGTTGAAAAGGGCGGTTGCCACCATGATGCCCGAGAAGGCGACGAGATCGACCAGTGTCTTGGCGTCGTAGCGTGCCTTCAGGCCCGCCCAGATCTCCTCGGGGACAGCATTGCTGTCGGCGACGATGGCTCGTCCGAAGGCGATCAACCGCTGTTCGTCGTCGGTCGGCGTGACCGTGTGGAAGTCGATGCCGGCATTTGCGAAGGCGCGGCGGAAGAAGCCCATCGCGATCGGCGATCGCAAGGCTTCGGAGATCGCGTGCGAAAGAAACCAGATCTCCCGGTCGTCAAGCGCCGGGCGCAGTTCCTCGCGCAGTGTGAACCATTCCGCGTAGATGCGGTGCGCCACCGGCGAGTGCAAAAGCGTGCGCTTCATGTTGGTCATGCGTCCGCGCACGCGCACCTCTTCGTCATGGGCGGCACGGATTGCGTCCGAGGCGGTGTCGTAGTCGATCTGCGGGATATGGCTCACGGGTCTTGCCTGTCTTGAATGGCGCACTCCTGGTGCGCATGTGATGGGAGGTGTCAGACGGTGCTGAGCAGAATGCTCGTTTCGCTGTTTGAGACGCCGTCGACGTCGCGCACTTCGCGCAGGATGCGGTCGAAATCGCTGAGGCTGTTGGCGCGGATTTCGGCGACCAGATCCCAGCCGCCGTTGGTCGTATGCAGCGCGTAAAGCTCGGGCAGGCCGCGCAGATATTT
The DNA here is from genome assembly GCF_037120565.1 of Ensifer sp. CCNWLY38. Taxonomy (NCBI): domain Bacteria; kingdom Pseudomonadati; phylum Pseudomonadota; class Alphaproteobacteria; order Hyphomicrobiales; family Rhizobiaceae; genus Ensifer; species Ensifer sp. CCNWLY38. The sequence goes on along the minus strand of NZ_JBBBBO010000013.1, from coordinate 142,929 downwards.
GATGACCTTGGTGGTGTTGCGGCCGCTGACCTCGATCATCATGATCGCACGGATGGCGCGATCGTCGTAGTCCTGCCGCACGCGCAGCGTGAAGCCGAGCACGGCGCCGCTTTCGAGCAACCGATCAATGCGTGTCTGAACCGTTGCCCTCGATACGCCGAGCACGGCCGCGATCTTGGAGTAGGGCGCGCGGCCGTCTTCTCTGAGGAGCGAGATGAGCTGGTGATCGAGGTCGTCGAAGATATGCATGAAAATTGTATAATCCGACTGCGCAAAATGCTCAATAAGGCTTTGCATATTAGGCAGGTTTAAAATTTCAACTCACTTCTTGCAAGCCTAGGCTGAATTCATCGAATTTCTCCGATGGAGTAGGTAACGTGGTTCAGTATGTCGGTGTCGGCAACGTAATCGAGCTGGTCAAATCGATCGGCATTGAGACGTTCCTTGTGGGGCTTGCGGAATACATCGAGGATGATTTCCGCCGGTGGAACGCATTCGAGAAAACCCCGCGGCTCGCGAGCCACTCGAAGACCGGCGTCATCGAGCTGATGCCGACCTCGGACGGCGAGCACTACGGCTTCAAGTACGTCAACGGCCACCCGAAGAACCCCAATGTCGGGTTGCAGACGGTCACCGCTTTCGGTGTTCTCTCCGATGTCAGCACCGGCTATCCCTGCCTCGTCTCCGAAATGACGATCATGACGGGCCTGCGCACAGCGGCCACCTCTGCGCTCGCTGCAAAGTACCTCGCTCGTCCCGATGCCCGTTCGATGGCGATCATCGGCCTCGGCGCCCAGTCTGAATTCCAGGCGCTTGCCTTCCGTGCCCTGCTCGGCGTCAAGCGGCTGCAGGTCTTCGACATCGATGCCGAAGCCGCCGACAAGTTCTGCAACAACCTCGCTGACATGGACTTCGATATCGTCGTCGCCGCGACGGCCGAGGAGGCCGTAGCCGGCGCCGACATCATCACGACGGTTACGGCCGACAAGCGCAACGCCACGATCCTCTCCGACAACATGGTCGGCGCCGGCGTGCATATCAATGCGGTCGGCGGCGACTGCCCCGGCAAGACCGAGCTGCAGGGCGACATCCTGCGCCGCGCCGATGTCTTCGTCGAATATCCGGAGCAGACCCGTATCGAAGGCGAGATCCAGCAGATGGCGCCGGACTTCCCGGTCACGGAACTCTGGCAGGTCATCGCCGGCGAGGCCGAAGGCCGCCGCAACAACGGTCAGATCACCATCTTCGATTCCGTCGGTTTTGCCACCGAAGACTTCTCGGCGCTGCGCTTCCTGCGCGACAAGATCCAGGGCACGGCGTTCTACACCGAGCTCGACCTGACGACGCAGCCGGACCATCCGCGCGATCTCTACGGCCTGTTCCGGCAGCAGCCGGCTGCCCCTTCTGAGCGGAGCGCTGCCTGAAATGAAGAGACTGTCCGTACAGGCGCCGAAGGGCGTCGTGATGATCCGCCCGCACCATTTCGGCCCGAACCCGATGACGGCCGAGGATAACGCCTTCCAGGCGACCGACGCGGCACGCCAGCCGTTGGCGATCGCCAGGGCCGCTTACGACGAAGTCAGCCGCATGGCCGATGGCCTCGCCGGTGCCGGCGTCGCGGTGCATCTCTTCGAGGATGAAACGACGACGCGTCCGGACTCGGTCTTCCCGAACAACTGGTTCTCGACCCATTCCGGCGGCCATGTGGCGATCTATCCGATGTATTCCGAAAGCCGCCAGAGCGAACGCCGCTCCGACATCATCGAGATGCTGAAGAACGAGTATCGCGTCCAGGACGTGATCGACTATTCCGGTCTCGAAAAGGACGGCGTCTATCTCGAAGGCACCGGCGCCATGGTGCTCGACCATATTGGTCGCGTCGCCTATGCCGCGCGCTCCAACCGCACCAATGAAGTGGCGCTGGAGCGTTTCTGCACCCACTTCAACTTCGAGCCGATGATCTTTGGCGCCGTCGACCGCCTGGGCAACTCGATCTATCACACCAACGTTTTGATGTGCATCGGCACCGAATTCGCCCTCATTGGTGCGAGCATGATCCCGGATACGGCGCGTCGTCATGAAATCTGCGCACGCCTGGAGGAAACCGGACGCCAGGTGATCGACCTGACGCTTGAGCAGATCGAAAACTTCGCCGGCAACGCCATCGAGCTCGACGGTGCGGACGGTCGCGTGGTCGTCATGTCGGCCCGCGCGCTCGCCTCGCTCCGCCCCGATCAGATCAAGGCGCTCGAAGTCTCCGCCCGCGTGCTCGCCTTCGACGTGCCGACGATCGAGCTTGCCGGCGGTTCCGTGCGCTGCATGCTCGCCGGCGTTCATTTGTCACGAAGAGAACCGGCCGGTACGCAAAAGCTTTACGCCGCCACATCCGATCGATAGAAGCACCTCATCCAAGCCAAAGGTCCTACAAATGTCGCAGTCACGCCCCGTCTACCAGTTCAACAACATCATCGTCCGCACGCCGTCGAAATCGGTCGTCAACGGCCTGCGCGCCGACGATCGCGGCAACCCCACCTTCGAAGGTGTGAAGGCCGAGCACGACGCCTATATCGCGGCGATGAAGGACGCAGGCGTGAAGGTGACGATACTGCCCGCGCTCGAAGCCTTCCCGGATTCGATCTTCGTCGAAGATCCGGCCCTGGTCTTCACCGAAGGCGCGATCCTCCTGCGTCCGGGTGCTGAGACCCGCGTCAAGGAAACGCCGGAGATCGAACCGACGCTGCGCGCCATGTTCGAGACGGTTCTGGACCTGCCGGGTACCGGATTTGCCGATGGTGGCGACGTGCTGACGACGCGCGAAAGCGTGATGATCGGCCTCTCGGCTCGCACCAACAAGGTCGGCGCCGAGGCGCTGCAGGCCTGCCTCACCAAGCTCGGCCGCAAGAGCGAGATCGTTGCAACGCCGGAAGGTGTTTTGCACTTCAAGACCGATTGCTCGCTGCTCGACGACGAGACGGTGCTTTCGACCGCACGGCTGGCGAAGTCGGGCGCTTTCGAGCGCTTCAAGCAGGTGATCATTCCCGAAGGTGAAGAGCCGGCGGCCAATGCGCTGCGCGTCAATGACGTCGTGATGGTCGGCTCCGACTTCCCGCGCACGATCGAGATGCTCGACAAGCTCGGCTACAAGGTCGTGCCCATGAAGACGACGGAGATCGGCAAGATCGACGCGGGCCTGTCCTGCATGTCGCTGCGCTGGTTCAGCAACACGCTCTGATCCGACGCAATCCCCGAAGAGGAACATTATGAAGACGTTGAAGACCACCCTGTTCGCAGGGATCGCCCTTTCCATGGCTGCCAGCAGCGCATTGGCCGAGGACACGCTGCGCCTCGGCATGACGCCGGAGCCCTACATGCCCTTCACACAGGTGAATGCCGGCGGCGAATGGGAAGGCCTTGAAGCCGATCTTTCCCGCGCGCTCTGCGAGAAGATGGCCGTCAAGTGCGACATCAACCAGATGGCCTGGGACGGACTGATCCCGTCGATGAAGGAAAACAAGGTCGACTTCATCATCGGCGCTTTCTCGATCACCGACGAGCGTCGCCAGGTCGTCGATTTCTCGACGCCCTATTACACCGAAGGCACCTCGTTCGTCGGCGCCAAGGCTGATACCAGCGAGATCAAGACGGCCGATGCCGCTGACGGTTCCGGCAAGATCATCGATCCGGCAAGCGTCGAGGGCAAGATCATCGGCGTCCAGACCTCCAGCGTGCAGTCGGCCTATGTCGCCAAGTACCTGACCGGCGCCGAAGCCAAGAGCTACGACACGGCCGACAATTCGGTCGCCGACCTCATTGCCGGCCGCGTCGACTACGTGCTGATCCCCGACCTCTACATCCAGACCTTCCTGAAGTCGCCTGAGGGTGCCGACTACGAGGTCAAGGTCGAAGTGCCCAAGAACGTCGTTCTCGGCGAAGGTGTCGCCTATGCCGTGCGCAAGGGTGATGCCGCCACCCTCGAAAAGGTCAATGCCGGCCTTGACGCCTTGGAAAAGGACGGCACGACCCAGAAGCTCGTCGACAAGTGGATCTTCGGCAAGAAGTAAATCGCTCTTCAAGGGCGGCGTGTGGCCTATGTTTCGCGCCGCCCTCGATCGCCAAACCGGCCGCAGCGCCGGGGCATCTTCGCAGCGACCGCTATCGCGAACTCGCCCACGGGCAGCGGCGTGAGGGCTGACGAGACAATCGGGAACAGGTAACGACGGATGGACTATTACTGGCAATTGCTTGCCTGGGGCGGCGAGGGCTGGGGCGACGATTTCGCCTGGGGCCTGGTGATGACCCTGCAGGTCTCCGTGGTCGCCTATGCGGTTGCGGTTCTCTTCGGCTTCCTCGGTACGGCCGGCAAGCTCTCGAAACACCGCGTTCCGCGTTTCCTTGCCGATATCTATACCACAGTCGTCCGATCGCTTCCCGAACTGCTCGTCATCCTGCTCCTCTATTTCTCCGTCGCGAGCGGTGCCGAGCGGCTCTTGAAGCACTTCGGTCTGGTGGCCGAGACCTTCCAGTTCAGTTCGTTCTGGGCCGCGATCATCGCGCTCGCCTTCGTCTCCGGCGCCTTCATGACCGAGGTGCTGCGTTCTGCCTTCCTCGCCGTGCCGCCGGGGCAGATCGAAGCGGCGGTCTCGATCGGCATGCCGAGGCGCAAGGTCTTCACTCGCATCATTTTCCCGCAGATGATGCGCCACGCCGTGCCCGGCATGGGCAATCTCTGGCTGTCGATCACCAAGGAAAGTGCCATCATCAGCGTGCTCGGCTCGTTCAGCGAATTGCTCTACACGGGTTACCGTGCCGCGGCCGGCACCAAGCAGTACATCTTTTTCTACGGGCTGACGGCCATCCTGTTTCTCGCGATCACGCTCGTTTCCGTCCTGGTGATCGCCCAGATCGAGCGCCGCCTCAACCGGGGGCATCACTGATGGAAACGATCTCCAACGTCATCGGCTTCCTGCCGGCGCTCATCAAGGCCACCCCGCTGACGCTGCTTTTGACGGCTGTCGCCGGCGTCTTCGGTCTGGTCATCGGCACGCTCGTGGCGCTTGCCCGGCTTTCCGGCCGCCGTGTGCTCTCGGTTCCGGCCTATGTCTTTACCTTCGCATTCCGCGGCACGCCGCTCCTGGTGCAGATCTACCTGATCTACTATGGCCTCGGGCAAATCCTGCCCGGCACCTGGGTGCGCCACAGCTTCCTCTGGCCCTATCTGCGTGATGGCCTGTGGTATGCGATCTTCGCGCTCAGCCTCAATCAGGCGTCCTACAATGCCGAGGTCATCCGCGGCGCGATCAAGGCGATCCCGCGCGGCCAGATCGAGGCGGCAAAGTCGATCGGCATGCGTTCGTCGATGATTCTCCGCCGCATCACCCTGCCGCAAGCATTCCGCTCCTGCCTGCCAGTTTTGACAGGGGATCTGATCATCCTGTTGAAGACGACGTCGCTCGCCTCGACGATCACGATCCTCGAGGTCATGGGCACGGCCCGCATGCTGCAGCGCCAGTCGCTCTTGATCTTCGAACCGCTGATTGCCGCCGGCATCATCTATTTCACCGTCGTCTTCATCCTGACGCGCGTCATGGGCGTGGTCGAGAAGCGGCTCACCCGCTACCGCACGGCGAAAGCATAACGAGGAGGCGCGCCTGGGCGCGACGAGAGGAACGAACATGGTCGCAACAGCGCTATCGGTGAAGAACATTCACAAGAGCTTCGGGTCCGTCGAGGTGCTGAAAGGCGTCTCCTTCGAGGCGAAGTCCGGCGACGTGATCTCCCTGATCGGCAGCAGCGGCTCGGGCAAGAGCACGTTGCTGCGCTGCATCAACTATCTGGAAACGCCCGATGAAGGTGAGATCTCCGTCTCGGGCGAGGTGATCCGCACCGTCAAGGGCAAGGACGGCAAGTTCCATGCCGCCGACAAACGCCAGCTCGAACATATCCGTACGCGCCTTGGCATGGTGTTCCAGAGCTTCAATCTGTGGTCCCACAAGACCATCCTCGAAAACATCATCGAGGGCCCGATCCATGTGCTCGGCATGACGCGCAAGGATGCGATCGGCGAGGCCGAATTGCTGATGGAAAAGGTCGGCATCACCCCGAAGCGCGACCACTATCCCAACCAGCTCTCCGGCGGCCAGCAGCAGCGCGCGGCGATCGCGCGCGCTCTCGCGATGAAGCCGGAAGTCATGCTCTTCGACGAGCCGACCTCGGCGCTCGACCCGGAACTCGTCAACGAAGTCCTGCTCGTCATCAAGAAGCTCGCCGAAGAAGGGCGCACCATGGTCATGGTCACGCACGAAATGTCACTCGCCCGTGATATCTCCAGCGAGGTGATCTTCCTGCACAAGGGACTGGTGGAAGAACGCGGCGCGCCGTCGCAGGTGATGCGTGACCCGCAATCGGCGCGGCTGCGCCAGTTCCTGCAGATGGCTTGAGGAGGCCCCGATGCGCGACGCCAATTTTTCTGAGTTCCTGCCCGAACTCGTCGAGATCCGTCACAAGCTGCACGAGATGCCCGAGATCGGCCTATCAGAGGTGAAGACCTCCGAATTCGTCGCCGGATTACTGCAATCCTGGGGCTTCGAGGTGACGCGCGGCCTTGCAACGACGGGCATCGTTGCGACGCTGAAGCGCGGCAACAGCAACCGCGCCATCGGCTTTCGTGCCGATATGGACGCGCTGCCGATGCAGGAGGAAACCGGTCTTGCCTATCAGAGCAAACATCCGGGCGCGATGCATGCCTGCGGCCACGACGGTCACACCAGCATGCTGCTCGGCGCTGCCTGGGCTCTGTCGAAGGACGAGAGCTTCAACGGCACCGTGCACCTGATCTTCCAGCCGGCCGAAGAAAATTTCGGCGGCGGCAAGCTGATGATCGAGGACGGCCTGTTCGAACGCTTCCCTTGTGAGCGAGTCTATGCGCTTCACAACTGGCCGGGCCTGCCGGTCGGCCAGTTCTCCAGCCGCGCCGGCGCCATGGCTGCCTCGATCGACGTACTGACGCTGACGATCAAGGGCAAGGGTGGCCACGGCGCCCAGCCGGAACTGACGGTCGATCCTGTCGTTGTCGGCTCCAGCGTGGTGATGGCGCTACAGACGCTGGTCTCGCGCAACGTATCGCCGCACCAGCCGTCTGTTCTGACGGTCGGCTCGTTCCAGGCGGGCTCCGCCTCAAACATCATCCCCGATACGGCGGTGCTCGAAATCAGCATGCGCGCGATGGATCCGACTGTGCGCAAGCAATTGCAGGAGCGCGTCGGACAGATCGCCCGCTTGCAGGCAGAGAGTTACAACGCTGAAGCGACCTTCGACTGGCAGGTCGGCTATCCCGCGACAATCAACGATGCCGAGGCGGTTGAAGACGCCCGCTCGGTGATTGGCGAGACCTTCGGCGCCGACGCCTATGTCGAATTGCCCGAGCCGCTGATGGGCAGCGAAGACTTCTCCTTCCTGCTCGAAAAAGTTCCGGGCGCCTATGTGCTGATCGGCAATGGCGACAGCAGTGGATTGCACACCACGCGCTACGACTTCAACGACGAAATCCTCGAGCGCGGGGCGACGTACTTCTACAACCTCGCGCGTGCCGCTCTGGTCTAGAGCGAGGCGGCACCGAACCAATCCGGCCGTTCACGCGGCCGGGTGCAAATCACCGAAGACCGTCGGGATCAGTTCCGCCACGGTCGGGTGGATGTGCACCGCGTGGGTGATCGTCGTGTAGGGTTTGCCGGCATACATCACGTCGAGGATGCTCTGCACCGCCTCGTCGCCGCCGGTTCCGAGGATCGAGGCGCCGAGGATCTCCTTGCTGTCGGCGTCGACGATCACCTTCATGAAGCCCTCGGTTTCGCCCTTCTCGACGGCGCGGCCGACGCGGCTCATCGGTCTGGTGCCGACAAGCAATTTGCGTCCCGATTTGCGCGCTTCGGTCTCCGTCATGCCGGCGCGGCCGAGCGGCGGATCGATGAAGAGACCGTAGGTCGAGATGCGATCGCTGACCTTCCGCGCCCCGCCATCGATGAGATTCGCGGCGACGATTTCAAAATCGTTATAGGCGGTGTGAGTGAAGGCGCCGCGGCCGTTGCAATCGCCCATCGCGTAGATATGCGGCACATTGGTATTGAGCGTTTCGTCGACTTCAATGTAACCGCGGGCGTCGGTCTTGACGCCGGCGCGCTCCAGATCGAGGTCGTCCGTGTTCGGCCGACGACCGGTTGCCAGCAGCAGGTGCGACCCGACGATTTCAGGTGCGCCCGCCGTGCAGTCGACGCCGGCGACGACATCGTCGCCGCGCTTGGCGAAGCGGATGCATTCGGCGTTCAAGCGGAACGCTATGCCCTCTTTCTCCAGGATAGCAAGAATGGCCTCGGAGACGTCCGCATCCTCGCGACCGATCAGGCGTGGGCCCTTCTCGATCACCGTGACCTCGGAGCCGAAGCGGCGGAACATCTGTGCGAATTCCAGCCCGATATAGCTGCCGCCGACGACGATCAAGTGGCGGGGCAGGGTATCGAGATCCATGATCGAGACGTTGGTGAGATGGGGCACGTCCTCGACGCCAGGGAAATCCGGCGTCGCCGCGCGTCCGCCAACGTTCAGGAAGATCTGGTCGGCCGACAGCAACTCATCGCCGACGCGCACATCGTGCGGGCCTTCGAAGCGCGCATGGCCCTCGATGACCGTCACGTTCTGCATGCCCTTCAACCAGCCTTCGACGCCCTTGCGGGAGTTGAATCTCACCGTGTCTTTGCGCGCCATGACGCGGGCGAAGTCGATGGTGATCGGCCCGGTCGTGACGCCATAGTCGGCACCCCGCCGCGCCAGATGCGCCGCATAGGCGCTCGCAACCATCGCCTTGGTCGGCATGCAGCCGGTGTTGACGCAGGTGCCGCCGAAGTGCTTGCGCTCGATGAAAGCGACGGTCTTTCCCGCTGATGTTAGCCGGCCGGCCAGCGAAGGGCCGGCCTGGCCGGCGCCGATGATGATTGCGTCGAAATGTTTCGTCATGACACCGAGGACACCACCCAGAGTGCGAGGAGAACGGCAACGACATCCTCAAGAAGCGCGATCGGCAGATCCTTGCCGCCGATGGCCGCAACGAGGCGCTTGCGGGCTTCGTAGCCGCCGAGGGTTCCGATGACAGCACCGATGACGCCGGCGACCAATCCGCCAAGCATAGCACCTGCGGCCGTTCCGAGCACGGCACCGCAGAAGCCGCCGCTGACGATGCGCGTGCCGAACTGTTGCGGTACCTTGCGGCTCGGCGTGCTCGGCAGTTGGTCGGTCACAAACTCAACCAGGGCCAGAAGGCCAAAGATATAGGGCGTGAAGCGAAAGCCCATGAAGGCTGCCCAGGTGCCGGCGAGCGGCAGCCAGCCGGCTGCGGCTGCAATGCTGACGGCGGCGGGCGCGGTCATGGCGCGAAGGCCGGCGACCACGCCGATGAGTAGCGCGAGAAGATAGATCGACATGAATTCCCCGAACGTTCGCCGGGCGAACCCAAGCCACTAGCCCCCAAGCGGTTCGGGTCGAGCGGCATCGCAACCAAGAGTGAAAACCGATGTTTCTGGCGGGCCTCTGTCAGAGTGGCCGACAACACGACCGATTGCAACGGCCAATCACGCACCGCCTTCCTCGGTAGTCTAGTCTTTCGATCGCTTTAGTCGCGGACGAAATTTTTTGTCCGCCACAGTCTCTGCGTGCAACCCTATTTTTTGCCGGGGGCTGACATATATGGAATGGCTTGCCCCGACGCGGCGGACTTTCCGTGATCAAACTTGCGGAGCGAATTTCGAGGGAGAAACCCATGCGCCTGACCAGACTGCTTATCGGAACTGCCTTTGCTTTCACGTTGACCGCCGCCGCCGCCAGTGCCGATGTCGTCGTCTCCTCCAAAATCGACACCGAAGGTGGCGTGCTCGGCAACATCATTCTTGCCGTGCTCAATGCCAACAACATCAAGACCGTCGATCGCGTCCAGCTCGGCGCGACGCCGGTCGTGCGCAAGGCGATCACCGCGGGTGAGATCGACATCTACCCGGAGTATACCGGCAACGCCGCCTTCTTCTTCGAAAAGGCTGACGACCCCGTGTGGAAGGATGCCGCCAAGGGCTACGAGGCCGCCAAGAAGCTCGACTACGACGCCAACAAGATCGTCTGGCTGACGCCGTCGCCGGCCAACAACACCTGGGCGATCGGCCTGCGCAAGGAAGTTGCGGATGAGAACAAGCTGAAGACGCTCAGCGACTTCGGCAAATATGTCGCCGGTGGCGGCAAGGTCGTGCTGGCCGCTTCGTCTGAGTTCGTGAATTCGGCCGCCGCTCTCCCGGCCTTCCAGACGACCTATGGTTTCACCTTGAAGCAGGATCAGCTGATCACGCTTTCCGGCGGTGACACCGCGGCGACCATTGCGGCTGCTGCCAACCAGACGAACGGCGCCAATGCGGCGATGGTTTATGGCACCGATGGCGGCATCGCACCTTCTGGCCTCGTCGTGCTCGAAGATGACAAGGCGGTCCAGCCAGTCTACCAGCCGACCCCGATTATTCGCGAGGCTGTGCTCAAGGAAAACCCGCAAATCGAGGAACTGTTGAAGCCGGTGTTCGAGAAGCTCGATCTCGTAACGCTTCAGGACCTGAACGGCCGCGTGCAGGTCGGCGGCGAACCGGCCAAGGCGGTTGCCGAGGATTTTCTGAAGAAGAATGGCTTCCTGAAGTAGGTTGACGGATAACCGGAACGCTGGTCCGATGGCTGGCGTTCCGGGGTGTGCCTGCAGGTGCCGAAGTCGCGCCGGCACAGGCGGGGAGGGAATGTGGTTTGAGAGAACTCCGCTTTGACAAGCTCGGAGCGATCATCGCGGCCTTGGCGCTTGGCGGCGCCTTCATCGCGCCTTTTGCAACGTTTCGTGCCAATCGCATCGTCGCCGGCGAGGCAAAGACGATCGTCGAGGCCTTGCCGCAGCCCTGGAGCGCGGCAGTGCTGCTGGTGATCTTTGCCGGCGTGCTCGTGGCGGCCATGCGCTCGACGGCCACTCTGCGCCTTGTCGCAGCCTTCGCAGCGCTGGCCGGGCTGGCGCTCGGCATCGGCGTCGCGGCCGGCCACCTGACGCCTGAGGGCAACACCTATGCTCGCGTGTCGCCTGCTTCCGGTTTCTGGGTCATGCTCTTTGCTTTCGGGCTGCTGGCAGCCGATGCACTGACGCGATTGCGCCCGGCCCCCATCGTGCGCATCGTGGTGCTCGTCGCCGTGCTCGCCTTTGTCGGGATGCTTTTGCTTTCCGGTACCTGGGATGGTCTCTCGATCCTTAGGGAATACGCGAGCCGGGTGGACACCTTCTGGGCGGAAGCCCGCAAGCATGTGACCTTGGCGCTCGGCTCGCTTGTGACCGCGACCATCGTCGGCATTCCGCTCGGTATATTGTGTCACCGCGTCGCCCGATTGCGCGATGGTTTGCTGGGCGTTCTGAACGCGATCCAGACGATACCGTCGATCGCGCTGTTCGGCATTCTCATTGCACCGCTTGGCTGGATCGCCGCGAATGTTCCGGGCGCTGCCTCGATCGGCATTCGTGGCATTGGAGTTGCGCCCGCCTTCGTCGCGCTGTTCCTCTATTCGCTGCTGCCGGTGGTCGCCAATACCGTCGTCGGCTTGGCCGGTGTTCCGAGGGATGCGAATGACGCAGCCCGCGGCATCGGCATGACCGATTGGCAACGGCTGGTCGGCATCGAATTTCCACTGGCCTTTCCGGTGATCCTGACCGGCATCCGCATCGTGCTCGTGCAGAACATCGGCCTGGCGACCATCGCTGCCCTCATCGGCGGCGGCGGCTTCGGCGTCTTCGTCTTTCAGGGCGTTGGCCAGACGGCGATGGATCTCGTGCTGCTCGGCGCCGTCCCGACCGTGGTGCTCGCCTTTGCGGCGGCGATCGTGCTCGACGCGATGATCGAAATGGCCACACCCAACACCAGGCAGGCAGAGGCCGCATGATCGAAATCGAAAACATCACCAAGCGCTATGGCGAGACGGCTGTCGTCGACGACGTCAGCCTGACGATCGCACCGCGTACCGTCACCGTCATCGTCGGTACCTCCGGCTCTGGCAAGACGACGCTATTGCGGATGGTCAATCGGCTGGTGGAGCCGACTTCGGGGACGATCCGCCTCGACGGTGAGGACAACCGTGCGCTGCCAGGCTATGAACTGCGCCGCCGCATCGGATATGCGATCCAGGGCCACGGCCTGTTTCCGCACCGTACCGTCGCGCAGAACATCGCCACGGTACCGACGCTGCTCGGTTGGGAGCGCGCGCGTATCGACGCCAAGGTGGACGAACTTCTCCAACTGTTCCAGCTCGATCCGGCCGCCTTCGGTCCACGCTTTCCGCATGAGCTTTCCGGCGGTCAGCAACAGCGTGTCGGCGTCGCCCGGGCGTTGGCTGCCGAACCGAAAGTCCTGCTGATGGACGAGCCCTTCGGCGCACTCGATCCGATCATTCGCGCCAAGGCTCAGGATGATCTGCTCGCCATTCAGAAGCACTTCGAGACGACGGTCATTCTCGTCACCCATGACATGGAGGAGGCCTTTCAGCTCGCAGATCGCATCGCCGTCATGGACAAAGGCAAAGTGGTGCAATATGCGACGCCCGCCGAAATGCTGATCAAGCCCGCGACCCCGTTCGTCGAGAGCCTGATCGGGGTCAGCGAACGGCCTTATCGGTTGCTCGCGATCGAGCCGGTCTTGAGCGCCGTCGAACCAGGGTCAGCAGACGGCACAGCCATATCGAGCACGCTCAGCCAAAGGGAGGCGCTTGCCGAGCTGCTCTGGTCCGGACGGAGCGCGCTGCCGGTGGCTGATCCCGCGGGGGCAATCATCGGCAAGGTCAGCCTCGAAGGGCTGGCGAAACGGGCAGCCGGGCCAGTCTGATGCCGAAACTATCGACGCTTTTTCGCTTGGGAGTTTTCCTGGTTTTGCTCGCCTTCCTGCTGCAGCCGCAATGGTTCGAACCGTTGCTGCGGCCGCTGGTTCAAGCGAATGCGCCGGTGATCTACAATCAGGGCAGCCTGTTGCAATTGACGTTGCTGCACCTGCGCACCGTCGCCATCGCAGTGTCTGCTGCCGCATTGATTGCGCTTGCTTTGGCAATATTGGTGACGCGCGAATCCGGGGCCGAATTTCTGCCGCTGTCGCGCAGCCTGGTCAACATCGGCCAAACCTTTCCGCCGGTGGCCGTTCTGGCGCTCGCCGTTCCCATCTTCGGTTTCGGTGAAAAGCCGACATTGATCGCGTTGTTTCTCTATGGCCTGCTGCCGATCTTCGAGAACGCGCTGACGGGGCTGACGACATTGCCGCCATCTGTCATGGAGGCGGCGCGCGGTGCCGGCATGACAGGCGGCCAGCGGCTCCTGAAGGTGGAGCTGCCGCTGGCGATGCCGGTGATCCTTGCGGGCATCCGACTTTCGGTGGTCATCAGTCTGGCAACGGCCACGATCGGATCGACGGTCGCGGCGAAAACCCTCGGCGAAGTGATCATTGCCGGCCTGCAATCGAACAACCTGGCTTTCGTCGTTCAGGGTGGCCTGATCGTCGCGACGCTTGCGGTGCTGCTGCACGACGGATTGCAGGCGGCCGAACGAAAACTCGCTGCCCGAATGGGCCGATGAGGCGCCGTCGGAAGGCGGGGAACCCGGATCACCGGCCGTGCCAAATGTCGATGGCGCGTGATAGAGTGATCCATGCTCTACCGCGGCGCCAAAAGTCCTCTTGTCAGGGATATGGGCGGGTTCAAGGCCAGGCTCAACATGCCCGGTTGGCTGCTGCCACGGCCGCGTGATCACGGCTACGGCCCTCTGGCAATGGTTGTTGAGACGATCCTGGACCCGGGCAGGCTGGTCGCCATGCACGAGCACCGGAACGATGAAATCCTGTCATGGGTGCCGGCGGGTGTCATGCGCCACGATGACCGCGCTACCGGGAAACTGGTGATGGACAGCGGGCACATTATGGTGATGAACGCGGGAAAGAGCTTCTGGCATTCGGAGGAGACCCTGCCGAGTGATCCACCGCTGCGGATGCTCCAGATCCTCGTGCGTCCTCGCGGTCTCGATCTTCCACCGACCATCCAGCATGGCCCCATCGCAGTGGCACCGGTCAATCAATGGAGGCATCTTGTCGGGCCGGAAGGTGGCAGGGCACCTTTTTTCGTGCGCAACAACGTCGACTTTTTCGATCTCCGGCTCGAGGCTGAGACAAAGGTTACGTTTCCGCGGGCGGAGGGGCGACACCTCTATTTCTATCTCTTTTCGGGCTCGATAAGGGTCGGAGATATCGCCTTCGGTGAGGGGGATCAGGGGATATTCCTGTCGGACGACGCCCTGGAGCTATGCGCCACTCGCAGCTCGCTGATCGTTGCGTTCCTGATCGAGCCGAGCGCGCGCGCCGCGCGGCAGGGGACGGTTGGTGACCATCCCAAGATACCGCGACCTTATCTGGCGCGGCCTTTGCTGCGGCTGCTGCACTGGCGAAACCGGCTGCTCGGAAAGGGCTGAACTGATCAGAAGTCAACCACGCAACGTGCAGTGGTCTGGACCGCTTTCTTCCTGCCGTAGAGTTGCGGATTACACACCCTTTTTAGTTGTCCATGAAATGCCTGCTTCCTCGGCATTTGCTTGTCGTATGAAAATGAATTTCACAATTTTACAAAATATGCGGATTTGAGTTGACGGCCTGAAAAAACTGTCCCAGTCTGCGAAAATAAATTACGCCAAAAGGCAGGGGAACAGGACGAGCATGAAAGTCGGCATCATCGGACTCGGTTTCCGTTTGGGTTATCTCGGCTATGTCTTCAAGGCCATGGACGAGAACTTCGAGATCGCCGGCTACGTCGATCCGAACCCGGCTGGTCTGTCCACGCTCACCGAAAAAGGCATCTCGGCCGGCAAGGCTTACGCGACCCCCGAAGAGCTGATCGCCAACGAGAAGCTCGATCTCTTGATGATCGGCTCGCCAAACCACATGCACCTCGATCATATCCGGATTGGTCTCGAAGCCGGTCTCAAGGTGTTCAGCGAGAAGCCGATCGTCACGACGGTCCAGGAGAGCCTGGAACTCGCGGGGCTGATGGCGAAGTTCGGCCATGAGCGCCTGATGGTCGGTCTGGTGCTGCGCTATGCGCCCATGTATCGCGACCTGCGCGCGGCCCTTGCGGAAGGCAAGCTCGGCCAGGTCGTCTCGATCGAAGCGTCCGAGCATATCGAGCCCTATCACGGCGCCTTCTTCATGCGCGACTGGCGCCGCTACGAGCGTTATTCCGGCAGTTTCATGCTGGAAAAATGCTGCCACGACCTTGATCTCTACAATGGTGTCGTCGGCGCGCGGCCGGAACGGGTCGCGAGCTTCGGCGGCCGCAAGAGCTTCATTCCCGCCAACGATCCGGCCCGCGAAGGCATCAACGACCTGGAACTCTTCCATCGCAAGCCGAGTGGCTGGATGGGGTCCGACAAGGTCTTCGACAGCGACGGCGACATCATCGACTACCAGGTGGCGATCGTCGAATACGCCAACGGCGTCGGCATGAACTTCCACACCAATCTCAACGTGCCGGACCAGTTCCGCCGCTTCTGCATCATGGGCTCGCGCGGCATGGCCGAGGGCGATTTCATCCGTGGCTATTTCGACGTTCACGAAATGCTGACCGGCAAGAAGGTCATCGAAAACAAATACGCCGCCACGGAACTGTCGCAGCACTACGGTGCCGACGAGCAGATGGCGACCGATATCATCGGCCACGTTCGTGACGGCCGGCCGCTGCCGGTTTCGACGCTCGATGCGCTTGAAGCGGGTATCCTGGCTCTTTCGATGGACGAGGCGCGGCGCAAGAAGAGCGTCATAGATCTCCGGCCCATCTGGGACCGTTTCGACGAAGCCCTGCATTCGCGCGCAGCGTAAGGGGAGGTGGGGATGAGTGTTCAACGCAGCACGGTCATCTTCGCCTGGATCCTGCTTCTTCCCGCTGTCCTCTACGTCACGGTGATCGTCGCCTATCCACTGGTCGACACCTTCATCCTGTCGTTCACGGACGCGTCGCTGAAGAAGACGACCAACTGGGTCGGCTGGGCGAACTACGACAAGATCTTCAACGAGACCTTCGCCGAAGTCATCTTCCGGACCTTCATCTGGACCTTCTTCTCGGTCTCGATCAAGATGATCATCGGCGTGTTCGGCGCAACGATGCTGAACGCCGCCGTGCCCGGCCGTGCGCTCTTCCGCCTGCTCACCATGCCGCCATGGATCGTGCCGATGGCGATCGGCATCTTCATGTGGGGCTGGATGTACAATGGCCAGTTCGGCATGATCTCGGGCGTGCTGCAGAACCTGGGGCTGTCCAACGGGCCCATCGCCTTCCTCGCCCACGGTTCCACCGCCTTCTGGGCGACGATCATCACCGACGTATGGATCGGCGTGCCGCTGGTGACGCTCTATATGCTGGCGGCGATGCAGGCGATCCCGCAGGATCTCTATGAGGCCGCCTGGACGGACGGAGCAGGGCGCCTCTATCGCTTCCGCCGCATCACCCTGCCGCTCTTGGTTCCGTCGCTAATCACGATGTCGATGCTGTCGCTGATCGCGACCTTCAATTCCTTCG
Source organism: Ensifer sp. CCNWLY38 (assembly GCF_037120565.1). NCBI lineage: Bacteria > Pseudomonadati > Pseudomonadota > Alphaproteobacteria > Hyphomicrobiales > Rhizobiaceae > Ensifer > Ensifer sp. CCNWLY38. The sequence goes on along the minus strand of NZ_JBBBBO010000013.1, from coordinate 126,291 downwards.
ACATCATCTGGATCCTCACCCAGGGTGGCCCCAACGGTGAGACCACCACGATGATCATCGATACCTACCGTACTGCCATCGGGTCGAAGAAATACGGCGAAGGCGCCGCGCGTGCCGTACTGATCTGCATCTTCCTGTCGATCTTCTGCTTTGCCTATTTCCGGGTCACCAGCCGTCTTGCCGCGGGGGAACAGAAATGAACCAGCCTGCCATGATCAACCGCTATCGCTGGTACGAGCTCCTTGGCATCTATGCTGGCATTTTCGTCTTCCTGTGCTTCATTCTGGCGCCCTTCGTCGAAGGGTTCCTGGTGTCGTTGAAGCCGCTCGGACTGTTGTTCTCCTCCCCCTATCGCTTCTGGCCGCAAAACGGCTCGTTTGCCGCCTACTCGACCATGTGGGTCAGCGTGCCGGGTTTTGCCCGCTACATCTTCAATTCCTTCTTCATCTCCACCATTGTGACCGCCATCGTGCTGATACTGGTGATCCCCGCGGCCTATGCCTTTGCTCGCTTCAATTTTCGCGGCGCCGGGCTGCTGCTTGGTGCCTTCCTCGCCGTCAACATGTTTTCGGGCGCTGTGCTGCTCATCCCGCTGTTCCGTCTGATGCGCACTTTCGGCGTGCTCAACACCTATCTCGCGATGATCGTGCCGGGCGTTGCCTTCCTGATCCCTTCGGCGATCTGGCTCTTGCGCACCTACATGATGCGCATTCCGCGTGAACTGGACGAGGCCGCTTTCGTTGACGGCGCCAGCCACTTCTATACGCTGCGCCGGGTGATCCTGCCGATCGCCATGCCGGGCATTACCGTGGTGGCGATCACCACCTTCATCGGCGCCTATGCCCAACAGTTCATCTATGCCCTGACCTTCAATTCCAAGAGCGAGTACATGCCGCTGCCGGTCGGCCTCTTCGCCTATTTCGGTCGCCAGGAGGTGGTCTGGAACGAGCTCATGGCCGCGAGCTTCGTCGGCATCGCGCCGGCTGTCGTCGTCATCTTCCTCCTACAACGATATCTCGTCAGCGGCCTGACCGCGGGCGCGGTGAAACAATAAGACTTAAGTCAACCACCAGAGAACGGGAGCATAAAACGTGTCTATTCATTTCAAGACAGGGGTACTCGCCCTGGCGCTGCTCGGTTCGACCGCGCTCGGCGCTGTCACCGCGAAGGCGGCCGACCAGGAGATCAGCTGGATCTACTGCGGCGACACCATGGACGCGGTACACGCGAAATACATCAAGCAGTGGGAAGAGAAGAATCCGGGCTGGAAAGTCACGCCTGAGGTCGTCGGCTGGGCCCAGTGCCAGGACAAGGCCACGACGCTCGCCGCCGCCGGCACGCCCGTTGCCATGGCCTATGTCGGCTCGCGCACGCTGAAGGAATTCGCGCAGAACGAGCTCATCGTTCCCGTGCCGATGACGGAAGACGAGAAGAAGACCTACTACCCCAACATCGTCGACACCGTGACCTTCGACGACAACCAGTGGGGCGTTCCGATCGCGTTCTCGACCAAGGCGCTTTACTGGAACAAGGACCTGTTCAAGCAGGCCGGTCTCGATCCGGAGAAGCCGCCGAAGACCTGGGCTGAAGAAATCGAGTTTGCCAAGGCGATCAAGGAGAAGACCGGCATCGCTGGCTACGGCCTTCCGGCCAAGACCTTCGACAACACGATGCACCAGTTCATGCACTGGGTGTACACCAACAATGGCAAGGTGATCGACGGCGACAAGGTCGTCATCGACAGCCCGCAAGTGCTGGCAGCACTTCAGGCTTACAAGGACATCACGCCCTATTCCGTTGAAGGTGCCACCGCCTACGAGCAGAACGAGGTTCGCGCCATCTTCCTCGACGGCAAGGTCGGCATGATCCAGGCGGGCTCCGGTGCCGCTACGCGCCTGAAGGAAACCAAGGTCAACTGGGGCGTCGCGCCGCTGCCGCTCGGTCCTGAAGCCAAGGGCGAGGGCACGCTGCTCATCACCGACAGCCTGGCGATCTTCAAGGGCTCGGGCGTCGAGGAGAAGGCGATCGAATTCGCCAAGTTCATCACCTCGCCCGGCCCGCAAGGCGAATACGAGCTCCAGGGTGGCGCCGGCCTGACGCCGCTGCGGCCGTCGCCGATGGTCGACGAGTTCGTCAAGAAGGATCCCTACTGGAAGCCGTTCATCGACGGCATCACCTATGGTGGTCCCGAGCCGCTCTTCACCGATTACAAGGGCTTCCAGAACGTCATCATCGAGATGGTCCAGTCGGTCGTGACCGGCAAGGCCGAACCGGCCGACGCTTTGAAGAAGGCGGCCGGAGACCTCGAAGAGTACAAGTAAGGCCATCGGGGCCGCGAACTCTGCTGCATGTTTCCTTAAATCCTGGCGGGTTGAAGGACAAAAACATGCAGCAATTCAAAGTGCTACAGCGTGGGGTTCGCGGCCCTTGCTTCGTTCTGCTATAAATGAGCCGCTTCTCGCCGGTGGCCGGAGACAGTTTCTTGGGACAGCTCAATCTCAATCGGATTCAGAAATTCTACGGGACTTTCGAGGTGCTGAAAGGCATCGATCTCGAAGTCAGGAACGGTGAGTTCGTCGTTTTCGTCGGACCCTCCGGTTGCGGCAAGTCGACCTTGCTCAGGATGATAGCCGGTCTCGATGAGGCCAGCTCGGGGGACATCCTGATCGAGGGCAAGCGCGTCAACGACCTGCCGCCGGTCAAGCGTGGTATCGCCATGGTCTTCCAGTCCTACGCGCTCTATCCGCACATGACCGTCTTCGAGAACATCGCCTTTCCGCTTCGCGTGGAAAAGATGGCCGAGGAGAAATTGAAGGCGAAGGTGGAGCATGCTGCGCGCATCCTGCACCTTGATCAGCGCCTGCAGCAGAAGCCCGGGATGCTTTCCGGAGGCCAGCGTCAGCGTGTCGCGATCGGGCGAGCGATCGTGCGCGAGCCGAAGATCTTCCTCTTCGACGAGCCGCTTTCGAACCTTGATGCAGCACTTCGGGCGGACATGCGCATCGAACTGGCGAAACTGCACCGGCAATTGCAGGCAACGATGATCTACGTCACGCACGACCAGGTCGAGGCGATGACGATGGCGGACCGGATCGTCGTCCTCAATGCCGGGCAGATCGCCCAGACGGGCGCCCCGCTCGAGCTCTATCATAAGCCAGCCAATACCTTCGTTGCCGGCTTTATCGGCAATCCGAAGATGAACTTCCTGCCGGTCACCTGCAAAGGCGTCAGCGACGCCGGCGTCGAGGTCGACTACAAGGGGCAGACGGTGGTCATTCCCGTCAACCCGCAGAGCGGCCTTGCCGGGCGAACGCTGACGCTTGGTGTTCGGCCGGAGCATATCACGCTGGGAACCGGAGACCTGACCCTCAAGGTCACGCCAACGGTCATCGAACGGCTCGGCGCCCATACGGTCGCCTATGCGGCGATCGGCGGCGAGGGCGAGAACTTCTGCGCCATGTTGCCGGGAACGGCCGCAATCCGGCCGGAAGAGACGATCCAGACCGGTATCAAGGTTGCGGATTGCCACCTGTTCGACGAGGCGGGCCTTGCGCTCGTACGCCGCGTCGAACTGACCGACATCGACATGGGCGTGCTCGATCCGGCAGCGGCGTGATCGTTCAGGAGCAAAGAAAAAGACCGCTGTCTTACGAGAGACAGCGGTCTTTTTTGTCGGTGTACTAAGCCCGTCGTACCGGTGTCGGCGAGACGCGATGGCCGCACTCTAGGCGCGGTTTAGGCCACTCCCTTCTGCATGCGGATCGGCGACCTTCGGCCAGATGTTCTTCGGTGCCCGCTTGTAGTCGGTCTTTGCCGGATTGTTCGGATAGGGCGTGCCGGCCGAGCAATAGAGGATCTCGGACGCGATCTTCGAGAACGACGCGTAGAAGTGATTGGTCGACTTGATGACCAGGATCTTCTTCGTGGTCGGATCGATGCCCATCACCGAAAACAGGCTCGGGTCGAAGCTCTGCGCGCGCGTCGAGTTGAGGATGATGTCGATGCCGTTGAAATGGATGTGAGCCGCATCTCCGAACGGGGCAAAGCTCTCGCCGAAGCGCATCTCGGCGTCGCGCACCAGCTTGACCACCTTGACCGTGCCATCGACCGGAGTACCGGTTCCAGGAGCCGACTTGGCGCCGAAGCGCAGCGGGATCTCGGCACCTTCGCCGGCCGCCATGCAGATCTGTACTGCCATCGGGTCCCATATCGTCCCGACCGCAACATCCGTTACGCCACGCGCCAGAAGCTCCAAGAGCAGCATCGTCGCGTCGCCGGCGGTGCCGCCGCCCGGATTGTCCCAGACATCGGCGATCACGACAGGACCCTTCGACGCAGCGAGCGCCTCGGAAACGGCCTGCTTCTCGTCGATCTGCGGCATGATGAAGGTTCCGCGGTGGGAGAAGAGTTCGAGACCCAGCTCCCGCGCGAGGCTCGCGCCCTTCTCCGGCTTGCCGTTGGTGACGGCAAGCAGCTTGGTGCCCATTTCCGGAACGTCGCCGGCCATGAAGCCGTGGATCACGGAAAGCGAAAGAACATCCGCATCTTCTTTCTCGATGCGCATGAGCTTGTCGACGAAGGAGCGCATGGGATCGCGTGAGGTCGGGTAAACGTCGATCATCCGACAGTCGAAGATCGACATGACGGGCGTGACGCGCCCTTCGAGCGTATCAACCACGATCTTCCAGAGATCTTCAGCACGATCGACGAAGTCGGTGTGCGGGAACTCCTTGAAGTAGACGAAAAAGTTCGACGCTGCGGCGCGCTTGGCCGTCAGGTGGCTATGGGGGTCGAGCTCGGCGCAGACGAGGATGTCGGGGCCGACGATCTCGCGGACGCGCGTCAGCAGATCGCCCTCGGTGTCCTCGTAGCCGTCGGCGACCATGGCGCCGTGCAGGCCGAGCACCACCGCATCGACGGGCATCGCTGCACGAAGCTGGCCCAGGATTTCGTCGCGCAGACTCTCATAGGTCTCGCGGTTGACGAGGCCGGCCGGATCCGCCCAGGTCGCGGTTCCTTCGATCAGTTCCCAACGCTTCGCGGCACAAACCTGTCGGCCGACCGTGATCGGTGCGGTGCAAAGCGTCGGCGTCTCCGGATGCTGCCCCGGAGGGGCATAGAGCGAGGCTTCGAAGGCCCGGCGGTCGATGCAGATCGGTGAGAAGGTATTGGTTTCGGTCGCGAGCGCCGCTGTGAAGATCCGCAATGCCGTTGCCTTTTATGTCGCTTAAGCCGGACCCATCGGGTTCGGCAGGTAACCGGTGAAACCGGCGATCTTCCAGCGCCCTTCATGCAGGCGGCAGTAATAGACGGTCTGCCACTTCAGGACATCGACGCTGCCGTCCTTCTTCTTCAGGCTGCCATCGAACTTCTTGCGCGCCAGCGCCTGGTCACCGTTGATCTCGATGTCCTCGAGCGTCGTGGTGGTGAAGATCGCGGTCCGCGGATCCTCGGCAAAGCTTTGCGTCGCAAAGTCCTTCGCCTGGCGCAGCCACTCGTCGCGATAGGCGGCGAGCGAAGGGAAGGTCAGCCGCCAATTGTCGGGATTTGTCTCGCGGCGGCCGTCGATGCCGATGAAGCTCTCCCCGACGAAATCATCGGCTACCAACGACCAGTCGGCGGCGAGGAAGGCATCGATGTCGCGGTGGACCAGCATCTCCCAGATCGAATGGCGTGCCGTGTCCGAGGAGGGGAATGGATTGAGGAAAGGATCCCGCATACTTGCGCCCTGGATTGAAATTCTTTTCATGAATGGCGTTTTTCGCTAGTCAAATTCAGCTTTCTATGGTCACTTGTCAACGATCAAAGAAAATAATTTGCACGAAGGCTGACATGACCATCAAGAGATATGGTGCGGAACAGGTTGGTGCTGGCGGTAAGCCCTTGCCGTTCGCTCGCGCCGTCGAGGCCGATGGCTGGCTCTATGTTTCCGGCCAGGTCGCCATGGAAAATGGCGAGATCATCGAGGGCGGGATTATTCCGCAAACCCACAAGACGATCGCCAACGTGCTGGCCATCCTGAGCGAAGCCGGCTACGGTCCGGAACACGTGGTTCGTTGTGGTGTCTGGCTCGACGATCCGCGTGATTTCTGGACATTCAACAAGATCTACCAGGAGTATTTCGGTGCTCATCCGCCGGCGCGGGCCTGCGTCCAGTCGTCGATGATGGTCGATTGCAAGGTCGAGATCGACTGCGTCGCCTACAAGCCGAAGGAAGGCTGATCCCAAGCGAGGCTGAAGCAGGCGATGGACATCTTCGCGACACTACAGGAAGAAAAAGGGCGGCTTTCCCAATCGGAAAACCGCATTGCCGACATTCTCCTAAACGACTTCGAATTCGCGGTGAACGCGTCCATCATCGAGCTGGCGAGCAAGGCGGACGTATCGCCGCCAACCGTCACTCGCTTCTGTCGCCGGCTCGGCTGCGACAGCTTTTCGGATTTCAAGGTGCAACTCGCACGCACCGCCTATATCGGCATGCGCTACCTGAAGCCGGAGCCAAAAAGCCGCGAGACCGGCGACGTTGCTCAAGATATCATCACCAAGTCGCAGAACGCGCTTTTTCTGCTGCATCGTTCGCTTGACTTGGCGGCGATTGAGCAGGCGGTCGAGCGGATCGCTGCAGCGGAAATGATCTACGCCTTTGGTTCCGGCGGCAATTCCTCGATGATCGCCGGCGAGTTGCAGAACCGGCTGTTCCGCTACGGTCTTCGCATCACCTCCAGTTCCGATCACAGCATGCAACTGATGATGACAGCGGCGGCGCGGCCGACCGACGTGCTCATCGGCTCGTCCTTCTCCGGCCGCAACGCCGAGCTCGTGCGCGCTTTTACGCTCGCCCGCGACCTGAAGGTGCCGACGATCGCGCTGACACAGAGTGGCAGCCCCGTGGCGGCCGCCGCCAGCATCACCGTTCCGGTCGATCTGCCCGAGGGCAACAACATCTACCGCCCCACGTCCACCCGCATCGCCTATCTGGCGCTGCTCGATATCCTCTCCAGCCTCGTCGCCTACCGGGTGCAACCCCAGGCGACGACCACACTTCGGCGCATCAAGCAGCAGCTGGTCACGCACCGGGACGGTGACGATCGACAGCTTCTCGGAGACTGACGTGCCGCGAAAGGTCAGCGCATGACGCATTCCCTCGCGATCGTAACCGGTGCAGCCGGCGATATCGGCCGCGCTATCGCGCGCAGACTTTCCGATGATCACGACGTGATCCTGCTCGTCGATATCGATGCGGACGCCGCTGAACGGGCGGCGCGCACGCTCGGCGACGACAAGCGCTTCGTGGCCGTTGCCTGCGACGTGACCGACGCGACAAGCGTTGCGGCGATGGCCGCGACGGCGGCAAGCCGGGGGACGGTTCGCACGCTCGTCAACAATGCGGGTGCGGCCCGTGCTGTCAGCCTGCACGATACGACGCCGGAAATCTGGCGCATGGACAACGCGCTGAATCTGGAAGCAGCATTCCTCTGCTTCCGCGCCGTCGAGGACATGCTGAAAGAGACGGGCGGATCGGTGGTCAACATCGCCTCGGTCAATGGCATGAACGTCTTCGGCCATCCGGCCTATAGCGCTGCCAAGGCCGGCCTGCTGCATCTGACCCGACTGATCGCGGTCGAATACGGCAAGTTCGGCATCCGCTCGAATGCCGTGGCGCCCGGCACCGTGCGGACCCAGGCCTGGGAGGCGAGGGCAGCGGCGAACCCTGACGTCTTCGAGGAGGCATGTCGCTGGTATCCGCTGCAGCGGATCGTCAACCCTGATGATGTCGCCAATGCCGTGCATTTTCTTGCCGGGCCGCTGGCGGCCGCCATCTCGGGCGTCTGCCTGCCTGTCGATTGCGGTCTTACCGCCGGCCAGGCGGAGCTGGCCCGCACATTCTCGCAATCAAACCATTACTGACCTAAGCATTCGGAGGAAGAGCATGCAGCCGGTTTCCTATCGTCTCGAGGCGTCTTGGCAGCCGGATGGCAGGCCCTTTGGTCGGTTCACCTTCACGCTGTTCAATTTCTCCGGCGTGCCGCTTTCCGGTTTCAGGATCGTCTATACGTCGCTGACGCGCGTCATCGACCCGAAGGATTGCGACAATGCCGTGTTCCAGCGCCGCAACGCCAATTTTCATGAGTTTGCGCCGCCCGAGGGACTTGCGATCGAGAACGGCGGAAGCTGGACTTTCACGGTCAGCGGCCTGCACCGCAATGCGCGCCACTGCACCGACGGTGCCAAGTCCGCTTATCTGACGCTTGCCGACGGCCGACACGTCCCGGTCGCCGTATCGGATTTGCTGCTTGAGAACGCCGTTAGCGAGCCGCCGCCGGTGCGGCTGCCGGAAGGAAAGCTCGATCAGCCCTATGCGCTGCAGCCCTGGCCGGCGAAGCTCGAGCTTCGGGCTGGAACTGGTTTCCCGGTCGTTCTCTATCCGGCCAGTGGCGCCGGGCTAGACGACATTGCGGCGGTCGATGCGGTCCTGTCGATGTTCCATCGATTGTTTCCCGCGGCGCACGCGCCCTTCAGCGTCGCGGCATCGAAACAGGGGCGGCCGGTCGTCTTCACGGTGGATGCCGGGTTGGCGGCAGAAGCCTATCGCCTTGAATTCTCCGAAGCCGAGATTCGCCTGAGCTACGGCGGCAGCGCGGGTCGGCAATACGGTTTGACGAGCCTTGCCCAGCTTCTGGACGGGGCACGCAACCATCCCGGCAAATTCCGCTTTCCGGCGAGCGGCACAATCTCGGACAAGCCTCGCTACGGCTGGCGCGGTTGCCATCTCGATGTCTCCCGCCAGTTTTATCCGGCAGCCGATGTGGCGCGGCTGATCGATATTCTCGCCTGGTTCAAGCTCAACATCTTCCACTGGCACCTGACGGACGACGAGGCTTGGCGACTGGAGATCAAGGCATTTCCGGAGCTGACGACGCTTGGTGTGCTGCGCGGCCCGGATGAGCCGCTGCTGCCGCAGCTCGGCAATGGTGCGGAGCCCGTCGGCGGCTTCTACAGCCAGGCGGACGTCAAGGCGATCGTCGCTCAGGCAAGCGCACTTCATATCGATGTCGTGCCGGAGATCGACATTCCCGGCCACAGCACGGCCACCCTTGTCGCGTTGTCCGATCTGACCGATGGCCAGGAGGCGCCGGAGAGCTACCACTCGGTGCAAGGTTATCCGAACAATGCGCTCAACCCGGCCGTCGCCTTCACCTATGAGTTCCTCGAGAAGGTGTTCGACGAGATGGTCGAGCTCTTTCCGAGCAAGTACCTCCATATCGGCGGCGACGAGGTGGCGAACGGCTCATGGCTTGCTTCGCCGCTTGCCAAGAAGCTGATGGAGCAGGAGGGCATTTCCGGCACCTTCGCGCTGCAATCCTATTTCCTGAAGCGGGTGAAACAGATGCTGACGGCGCGCGGCCGCAAGCTTGCCGGATGGAACGAGGTGGCGCATGGCGGCGGTGTCTCGACCGAAGATACGCTGCTGATGGCCTGGGAACGGCCGGAGGTTGGCATTGAACTCGCGCGCGAAGGCTATGACGTGGTGATGACCCCCGGACAGGCCTATTATCTCGATATGGCCCAGGCCGATGCGTGGCAGGAGCCCGGCGCCAGCTGGGCCGGTACCGCGACGCCGGCGCATACCTACGGCTATGAGGCCGAGGGTGAATTCCCCGAGGAGCTGAAGCCGCGCCTCAAGGGCGTCCAGGCCTGCATCTGGTGCGAGCACTTCCTTTCGCGCAGCTACTTCAACCGCCTGGTATTCCCGCGGCTTCCGGCGATTGCCGAGGCGGCATGGACGCCGAAGGCGGCAAAGGACTGGCTGCGCTTCGCGGCCATCGCTCCGCTCAGCCCCAATCTCTAAGAGGAAAGCCCATGCGCATCGCCGTTGGTGGCATCCACACTGAATGCAGCACCTATTCGCCCGTCCTGATGACGGAAGAGGACTTTCGCGTGCTGCGTGGGCAGGGGTTGCTGGAGGCCGAATACTTCAGCTTCATGAAGGCCGAGGGCGTCGAGCATCTGCCGCTGCTCCATGCCCGCGCCGTCCCCGGTGGTCCTGTTTCGCGCGCGACCTACGACGCCTTCAAGGCGGAGTTCCTGGAAAAGCTCAGCGAAACCTTGCCGATCGACGGGCTCTATCTCGCCATGCACGGCGCCATCAAGGTCGATGGCATCGACGACGCCGAGGGCGACTGGATTTCGGCAGCCCGGGCCGTTGTCGGTCCCGATTGCCCGATTGCCGCAAGCTACGACCTGCACGGCAATGTCAGCCAGAGGATCATCGATCAGCTCGATATCTTTGCCGCCTATCGCACAGCGCCGCATATCGACACGCCGGAAACCATGACCCGCGCCTGGTCGATGCTCGTGTCGGCGCTCAGAGACGGAACGCGTCCGGGTATCGCCTGGGCGCCGGTTCCGGTGCTGCTGCCCGGCGAATGCACCTCGACTGAAGACGAGCCGGCGAAATCGCTCTACGCTCAACTGCCGGAGATCGATAAGCGGCCGGGCATTCTCGACGCCAACCTGATGGTCGGTTACGTCTGGGCCGACGAGCCGCGGGCGACCGCCTGCGCGGTCGTGACCGCCACCGATAAGGCCGCAGCCAAGCAGGCGGCAAAAGAGATTGCCGCGGGCTACTGGGCTGAACGCAGCAACTTTCGCTTTGGCCCGGTGACCGGACCGCTCAACGAGATGCTGGATATCGCCGAACAGGCGACGACGACGCCGATCATTCTCGCCGACTCCGGCGACAATCCGACCGGTGGCGGTGTCGGCGACCGAGCCGATGTGCTGAAGGCGCTGCTGGCACGCGGCTGGCGCGGCGCCCTGATCGCCGGCATTACGGATCGGCCGGCGGTGGACGCCTGCTTTGCCGTCGGTACCGGCGAAACGCTGATGCTCAAGATCGGCGGCAGCCTCGACCCGGCAAGCCCCTGCGCCGAAATGTTGGCGGAGGTCGTCAGGCTCGACGATCCAGGGGCGGAGAGGGAGCGGCAGGCGGTGGTGCGCGTCGGCGCCATCGATATCGTCATTGCCGCGCGCCGCAGGCCCTATCACAATATCGAGGATTTCCGTCGGTTGGGGCTCGATCCCCAGGCCGTGCGGCTGCTCGTCGTCAAGTCGGGTTATCTGTCGCCCGAACTCGCGCCGATCGCCAATCCCAATCTGATGGCTTTGACCGAAGGCGTCGTCAATCAGGGCATCGCCGGCCTTGCGAGCTTGCGCCGTCAGCGGCCTGCTTATCCGTTCGACCAGGACTTTGCCTTCGAGCCAGTCGCCCGCTTCTCATCCCGTTGGTCGAGCGGCGGCTGAGGCTTTACTATCTGTAATTTTCCTACCCGAATTTCGGGTGGGCTCTCCTCTGCAGCGCCGCACGTCGTTCAAGACGCGTCAGGTCGCTGTAACGCTCTAAGTTACTGCATGTTTGTCCTTAACTCGGTCCCGATTTAAGGAACCATACAGTGCCCTTCACCCGCTTCGCGGACACGTTCTAGCATGACTTCCACCATACTTAGCGCCATGCGCAACCCGGCCATGCGGATCAGCATGCTGGCGATCTTCCTGTTTGGCTTTGCGGGTGCTGCAACCTCGCCCTATCAGTCGGTTGTCGGCATCAACGAACTGGGTCTCAGCGACGCCATCTATTCGCTGCTGATCCTTCTTGCTTCGACCGTGAACGTCATTGTCAGCGTCTCGATCGGTATCCTGGCGGACCGCGTCGGCAACTATCGGGTGCTGATGTCGACGGCGATCCTCTTCGGCGTCGTCGGCTACGGCATCGTCTATGTTCTGCCCTACCAGACGAGCTTCATCGTCAGCGTGCTTTTGCTGCTGCCGATCTACGGCGCTCTCTACACCCTGCTCTTTGCCAATGTACGCGGTATCGCGCGCCGCATGAGCGGCCACGATGCGGCGTCGCTGACGACCGGCGCTCGTGCGGCCATATCGGTGTCTTGGGTCCTAGTGCCCGGTTTGGTCGGCTTCGCGCTGGCGGGCGGCGAAAGCATGCTGCCGGCTTATCTGGTCGCCTGCCTTGGTTGCCTCGCCAATCTGCTGATTGTCTATTTTTCGTTGCCCAATGAAGGCGGTGCTGACGCTTCGCTCGGCAAGCGGCTGTCCTACTGGACCTCGTTCCGGGAGATCCTGACGCCGCGCATCTTCCTGCGGGTGATTGCGGTTGCGACGATCACGTCGACGCTGCACGTCAATGCCGCCGTGCTGCCGCTGATCATGACCGACGAGATCGGCGGTAGCGTCACCGATATCGGCATCATCGTCGGCATCGTCGCCTTCCTGGAAGTCGTCTTCATTTTCGTCTGGGCGCGCATCCAGTTGAGCCTGGTGCCGTTCAAGGCGCTGGCGTTGGGGACGGCTATCTACATCGGCTACATGGTGCTGCTCGGCTTTTCCAATACCACCTGGCAGATCTACGCGCTCACGCTCATCAGCGCCTTTGGCGCAGCCGCGCTGATCACCATCCCGATCAGCTATCTTCAGGACCTGATTGCCGACCGGCCGGGATTGGGCAGCTCGCTGCTTGCCGTGAACCTTTTCCTGAGCGGCGGGCTTTGCGCCGGGCTTTTTGCGCTCGGCACCCGGATCAGCAACTATTCCGGGACGGCGCTGCTCGGTGGTGTTGCAGGATTTGCCGGGTTGTTGCTGCTGATGGTGCTCGATGGCGATAGAAAAGGAAAGAGGACGGTCAGCCGCGAACCGGGTTAGTCCCAGGGCTCATCAACAAATTTGCAGGTCAATGTGGTTTGGTTGTCTTGGAGACATCTCTTCTTTTGATCGACGAGGATCATAATCCTCGCGAAGAAGCGCGAGAAGTCGGCCTTGCTGGAGTTAAAGGTGGCTATCCCCAGCGCATGCGCTTGGGCCTGAGCCACGCAGGTCGCCAATTCCTGATCGGGGACATCGCTGTTTGCAACGACGACGGCTCGGTCAAACCGCCCTTCCGCAGAATAGTTTACGGCAGAGGCGCAGTTTCCTGCGCCGCTTCCTGCGGTGTCGTTGAGCAATTTGCTGTAGTAGGGGTCGAAGCCGAAATCTTCAATTTTGCGAACGTCGACCCGGCCATTCTGGACGACATCTTTTCTGAATATCACGCCGATGGTGTTTCTTCCGAGGCCTGGTTGAGCTCGCACCTCAATTCCGGCAGTGATGGCGAGCATTTGAATTGTTGAGAAGACCACGTCCCTCTTCTTGGTCTCCCCTTGGCTCATTCCGACGCCGATATACTCCGGGAAGGCGGTAAAATGCCGCTCTCCGTTGCGAACAGGGCCGAAGAAACTCACGTTCTGGGCGACCGAAGACGAAGCAATAAAGACGCTCGTAAGAAGCCCCACGGCAAACATAGGATGTCTAATGGTTCTTCTCTTGTTTCTGCCCTTACACATGAAGCCTTCTCATAAACAATCAGCGCTCGCTTGAGCGAAAAGAGATCTTCTGCAACGCGTCGTCAGCAACGCGATGGCATCACTATTTTTCTAGCATTGCGATCAACAGTTGCAAGGCGCCGAAGCAAGGAAGACGCAGTCCCGGTACTTGTCTCATCAAAAAGTGATAGGGGCGCCTTTCGGCGCCCCTATCAGCATTTCCGTTGAGTATGTCAGTCGAAAGCGTATCAGTTGCCGAGGATACCCGGCAGGCGCAGGCCCTTGTCCTTGGCGCAATCAAGGGCGATGTCGTAGCCCGCATCGGCGTGGCGCATGACGCCGGTCGCCGGGTCGTTCCAGAGCACGCGCTCCAGTCGCTTGGCCGCATCATCCGTGCCATCGGCGCAGATGACGACGCCCGAGTGCTGCGAGAAGCCCATGCCGACGCCGCCGCCATGGTGCAGCGACACCCAGGTGGCACCCGAGGCAGTGTTGAGGAGGGCGTTCAGCAGCGGCCAGTCGGAAACGGCGTCCGAGCCGTCCTTCATCGCTTCGGTCTCGCGGTTCGGCGAGGCGACCGAGCCGGAGTCGAGGTGGTCGCGGCCAATGACGACGGGGGCCTTCAGCTCGCCGTTCCTGACCATTTCGTTGAAGGCGAGGCCGAGACGATGTCGGTCGCCGAGGCCGACCCAGCAGATGCGCGCCGGCAGGCCCTGGAAGGAGATGCGCTCGCGCGCCATGTCCAGCCAGTTGTGCAGATGGGTGTTGCCGGGGGTCAGTTCCTTGACCTTGGCGTCGGTCTTGTAGATGTCTTCCGGATCGCCGGAGAGAGCCGCCCAGCGGAACGGTCCGATGCCGCGGCAAAACAGCGGGCGGATATAGGCCGGAACGAAGCCCGGGAAGGCGAAGGCGTTTTCAAGGCCCTCTTCCTTAGCGACCTGGCGGATGTTGTTGCCGTAGTCGAAGGTCGGGATGCCCATGTCCTGAAAGGCGATCATCGCTTCGACATGCTCGCGCATCGAGGCGCGTGCGGCCTTTTCGACAGCCTTCGGGTCGCTCTCGCGCTTGGCCTTCCACTCGGCCATGGTCCAGCCCTTCGGCAGGTAGCCGTTGACCGGGTCGTGTGCCGAGGTCTGGTCGGTGACCATGTCGGGGCGGATGCCGCGGCGAACCATTTCCGGCAGGATTTCAGCGGTGTTGCCGAGCAGGCCGACGGACTTCGCTTCGCCGTTTTTCGTCCAGCGGGCGATGATCTCCATCGCCTCGTCCAGCGTCTCGGCCTTCTCGTCGAGGTAGCGGGTGCGCAGGCGGAAATCGATCGAATCCGGGTTGCATTCGACGGCAAGGCACGAGGCGCCGGCCATGACGGCAGCGAGCGGCTGGGCGCCGCCCATGCCACCGAGACCACCGGTCAGCACCCACTTGCCCTTGAGGTTGCCGCCATAGTGCTGGCGGCCGGCTTCCACGAAGGTCTCGTAGGTGCCCTGAACAATCCCTTGCGTGCCGATGTAGATCCACGAGCCGGCGGTCATCTGGCCGTACATGGCGAGACCCTTCTTATCCAGCTCGTTGAAATGATCCCAGGTCGCCCAATGCGGCACGAGGTTGGAGTTGGCGATGAGAACGCGCGGCGCATCCTTGTGGGTGCGGAAGACGCCGACCGGCTTGCCGGACTGCACCATCAGCGTTTCGTCGTCGTTCAGGTCCTTGAGCGTCTCGACGATCTTGTCGAAGTCGGCCCAGGTGCGCGCCGCGCGGCCGATGCCGCCATAGACGACCAGTTCGTGCGGATTTTCCGCAACGTTCGGGTCGAGGTTGTTCATCAGCATGCGCAGCGGCGCTTCGGTCAGCCAGCTCTTGGCGTTGAGCGTCGTGCCCTGGGGGGCGCGCACGTCGCGAATGTTGTGGCGCGGATTGTTCATGGTCATGCCTCGCTCCCTGTCTGTCTCTTGAGGTCAAATGCGATGGTTTCGATGCGGTTCAAAATGGCTTTCAGCGGTTCCCGCAGCAGTGCCGAACGGGCGGCATCGAGCGTGAAAGGCGGTTCTTCGGCGGCGAGATGGGTCGATTGCGCGAGTTCCATCTGGATCGCATGCACGCCGGTTTCCGGGCGACCATAGTGGCGGGTCGTCCAGCCGCCCTTGAAGCGGCCATTGAGAATGCTGTTGTAACCTTCTGCTGCAGCTGCGATATCGGCAGTCGCCCTTTCAATCTCGGGCGCACAGGTCTTGCCCATGTCGGTGCCGATATTCAGATCCGGCAGCTTTCCTTCGAACAGGAACGGGATGTGCGAGCGGATCGAATGGCAGTCATAAAGCACGACGACGCCATGGATCGCCTTGACGCGCTCGATCTCGGCGGCAAGCGCCGCATGATAGGGCGCGTGGAACGTCCGGAGGCGTTCGGCGATATCGGCTTCGCTTGGCGCCTCTCCATCCTTCCAGATCGGCTTGCCGTCGAAATCCGTTTCCGGGATCAGGCCGGTCGTGTTCTGGCCGGGGTAGAGGCTGACGCCGGCGGGATCGCGGTTCGCGTCGATCACGTAGCGATGGAAGGTGGCGCGAACGACGGTCACTTCCGGCAGCAGGCCGTCATAGAGCTGATGGATGTGCCAATCGGTATCGGCCAATATCCGGCCGTTGTCGTTGAGCCGATCCCAGATCGCACCCGGCACGTCAGTGCCGGTGTGCGGAAATCCGAGGATGACCGGGGAGTTTCCCCTTTTGACTTCAAAGACCGCCATCTCACGCCTCCAGGCCAGGCAGGATGCCGGTTGAGATCGCGGCGCTCAGGCGGCCGGAGGCGATAAGGTCGCCGGCGGCCTTGAGATCGTTGGCCATGTAGCGGTCTTCCTCGATCGTCGGCGAGACGGCGCGAAGGGCAGCCGCCGCTTTCTGGAGTTCGGGGCTCGTCGCCAGCGGCGCGCGGAATTCAACACCCTGGACCGCGGTCAGCGCTTCGATGCCGATGATCGAGAACAGGTTTTCGGTCATCTGCAGCAGGCGGCGGGCGCCGTGGCAGGCCATCGAGACGTGGTCTTCCTGGTTGGCCGAAGTCGGTGTCGAGTCGACCGAGGCCGGGTGCGAGAGCTGCTTGTTCTCCGACATCAGCGCAGCGGAGGTGACCTCGGCGATCATCAGGCCGGAGTTGAGGCCCGGCTTTTTCGCGAGGAAGGCCGGCAGGCCGTAGGAGAGTGCCGGATCGACGAGCAGCGCGATGCGGCGCTGCGAGATGGCGCCGATCTCGCAGACGGCAAGCGCGATCTGGTCGGCGGCAAACGCAACCGGCTCGGCGTGGAAGTTGCCGCCGGAGACGACGGAATTGTCCGAAAGAACCAGCGGATTGTCGGTGACGGCATTGGCTTCAGTTTCAAGCACACGCGCGACCGAGCGCAAGAGATCGAGGCAGGCGCCATCGACTTGCGGCTGGCAGCGGATGCAATAGGGATCCTGCACCCGCTCGTCGCCTTCGATATGGCTTTCGCGGATGGCGGAGCCGGCAAGCAGCGCGCGCAGGGCGGCAGCCGTATCGATCTGCCCGCGATGACCGCGCAGCGTGTGGATATCGGGGTGGAAGGGGGCGGACGAACCCATGGCCGCATCGGTCGACATGGCACCGGTGATCAGCGCGGCCTGCCCAGCGCGATGCGCGCGGAAGAGACCGGCAAGGGCCAGCGCCGTCGAGGTCTGGGTGCCGTTGATCAGAGCCAGGCCTTCCTTGGCGGCAAGGATCACCGGCTTGAGGCCGGCAACCGCGAGCGCTTCGGCGCCGGACATGCGGCGCCCTTCGAAGAAGGCTTCGCCGTGCCCCATCATGACCGCCGCCATATGCGCAAGCGGCGCCAGATCGCCGGAAGCACCAACCGAGCCCTTCTCGGGAATGACCGGGATGACGCCCTTTTCGAGCATGGCTTCGATCAGCCGCACGAGTTCGAGGCGGACGCCGGAGGCGCCGCGGCCGAGCGAAACGAGCTTCAGCGACAGGACGAGGCGCACGACGTTTTCGGCGAGCGGCTCGCCGACGCCGCAGCAATGCGACAGGATCAGATTGCGCTGCAGCGTCGCGACATCGGCGCTGTCGATCTTGATCGAGGCGAGTTTGCCGAAGCCGGTGTTGATGCCGTAGACCGGGGCATTGCCGGCGACAATTTCGGCGATGCGCGCTGCGGCCTTGTTGATGCCAGCGTCAAAGGACGGGTCGAGACGGGCCGGCTCGCCGGTCCAGTAGATGGTTTCGAGGTCGCGAAGGGGCACGGAGCCCGGATGTAGAATGATGGTCATTGACCGATCCTTTGCCCTCTGAAGATGCGTTCATGAAGCGGGTTGAAACCGATGCGGTAGACGAGCTCGGCGGGATCCTCGATGTTCCAGAGCGCGAGATCGGCCGACTTGCCGACCTCGATCGTTCCGGTTTCAGCGAGCAGGCCGAGCGCGCGCGCGGCTTCGCGCGTCGCACCGGCGAGGCATTCGGCCACCGTCAGCCGGAAGAACGTCGCCGACATGTTCATGGTGAGAAGCAGCGAGGTCAGCGGCGAAGTGCCGGGGTTGCAATCCGTGGCGATCGCGATCCGTGCGCCTGCGTCGCGCAGCGCCTGAACCGGCGGCAGGCGCTCTTCGCGCAGTGCGTAGAAGGCGCCAGGCAAAAGCACGGCGACCGTGCCTGACTTGGCAAGGGCTGCGGCACCTTCTGCGTCGAGATATTCAAGATGGTCGGCCGAAAGGGCGCCGTAGGACGCTGCAAGCTTTGCACCGCCAAGGTTCGACAGTTGTTCGGCATGAAGCTTCACCGGCAGGCCGAGTGCCTTGGCGCGGTCGAAGACACGGGCGATTTCCACGGTCGAAAAGGCGATGCCCTCGCAGAAACCGTCGACGGCATCGACCAGCCCCTCGGCATGCGCCGCATCGAGGCCCGGCAGCACGACATCGGTGACGTAGTCACCGTTGCGGCCCTTGTAGTCTGCCGGCGTCGCATGCGCGGCGAGGTAGCTGGTGACGACGCGGACCGGGCGGAGCGTTTCCAGCTTGCGGGCGGCGCGCAGCATGTTGAGCTCAGCCGTCACATTGAGCCCGTAACCGGACTTGATCTCGACTGTCGAAACACCTTCGGAAAGAAGCGTGTCGAGGCGCGGCAGGGCGCTTTCGACCAGCTGATCGACGCTCAGCGCATTGGTCGCCTTCACCGAGGAAACGATACCACCGCCGGCGCGTGCGATCTCCTCATAGGTGGCGCCTTCGAGCCGCATCTGGAATTCGCGGGCGCGGTTGCCGCCGTGCACGAGATGCGTATGGCAATCGATCAGAGCCGGCGTCATCACGCGGCCTTCGCAGTCAATCGTTTCGAGGCCGCCTGCGAGGTTGGCCGGCAGATCGCGATCGGGACCCGCAAAGGCGATCCGCCCATCGACGACAGCAACGGCCGCATTCTCGACAAGCCCGGCGCCTTCGCTCAGCGTCACAAGGCGCGTGTTGCGCCAAACGCTGGATGTCTGCTTGCGGGTCGAGATATCGTTCATGAGGTCGCCTCCACTGGATATAATGTATATACATATTAATTCGCTCCACAAGAGGAAAATCGTGTGGCGGGAGGAAAAGAACAGGGTGGAAAGGCTAAGAAAAGAGGCGCGGCGCTGTTCAAAAACATGAGCAAGCGGCTTCAACAAATTGATTCTGTGGGGCAACTTTTGCGTGACGTGGTTTCGAAGCGCGCGAACGCAAAAAAAAGCCCCGAAACCGGAATTTCGGGGCGCTTGTCAATTGATCGTCAGGAAAGATATCCGGCCGAAAGCCCTGCCATGTCGATTCGAGAGGCGAGGCTGACGGTACCACTCGCTCCCGTCAGGCGGCGTGGTCCGCCTTGATGCGCAATCGTTCCACCAGGTCGACGAAGCGGGTGCCGGCGATGTCGAGCCTGCCGCTATTGTCGATGACGCTCACACCGGGCCCCGACGTGACGTCGGGCGCCTGGCGGCTCAGCCGTCGCAGCACCTCTTCCTCGCTCTCGCGGCCGCGTTCGGCAAGACGCTTCGCCAGCACCGGTGCCTCAGCGGTGACGACGACAACCGCGATATCGCCGAAGGCTTCGCGGAACGCCGGTAAGGCACCGCGGCTGCCGTTGACGATCGCCGTCATGCCGTTCCGGACATTATCGAGCACCACGGAGGGGATGCCGTATTTGAGGCCATGCGCGTCCCAGAAGACGGCGAAGGCTCCGTCCATCTGCATGTCGACGAATTCGGCTTCGGACACGCTTTCATGCACCTCGCCGCCGGCATCCGACGGGCGGGTGATGACGCGGCGGACGAAATGCACGTCGTGACAGTCGCCAAAGTGCCGGGCCGCAAAGCCCATGACGCTGTCCTTGCCGGCGCCGCTTGGGCCAACGACGACGACGAGGGCGCCGCTCTTCTCGCTCGCGCTCATGCGACACGCCGCCCTTCGCGCCAGACGGAGCGCACGACCGGAATGCCTTGCCTGCGGTGGACGCGGGCGATGTCTGCGCGCAGGCCGACTGCAACGCGGCCGCGGTCGTCAAGGCCGACGGTGCGCGCTGGAGTCGAGGTCACCATCGCGATCGCCTTCGGCAGGTCGATGGTTTCGACTTCGTCGGAAAGAACGAAGGGCGCGTGGATCAGGCTGAAGGGCACATAATCCGATGACAGCACGTCGAGCACACCACGCTCCGCCAGGTCGCGGGCGGCGATGTTGCCTGAGTGCGACTTGCCGCGCACGATGTTCGGCGCGCCCATGAGCACGCTGAGGCCCGCCCGGTGCGACGCTTCGGCAGCTTCGAAGCTGGTCGGGAACTCGGCAAGCTTGATGCCGAAACCGATCGATTCTTCGACGTGATCGACGGTCGCGTCGTCATGGCTGGCAATCGTGATGCCCCGGGCGGCGCAGGCCTCAGCCAGCGCGGTGCGGTGCGGGCCGGCATATTTCGCCGAAAGCGCCTGCTGACGCTCGACGAAGCGGGCGAATTCCGCGTCGGAAAGTCCGCGCTTGGATTTGTAGTAGAGCGTGTACTGATCCATCGTCTGGAACTGACGCTGGCCGGGCGCATGGTCCATCAGCGAGACGAGCTTGACCTGCGGGTCGTTCTGGAAATCCTCGTAGTGGTCGAGCACGTCGGAGGTCGAGACTTCGCAGCGCAGGTGGATCAGGTGATTGGCGCGCAGGCGCCCTTCTTCCTTCGCTTGCGCCAGCGCGTCGGCCATGCTGCGCATCTCGCCCTTCTGGAAGCCGCCATCTTCGTCGGAGCCGAGCCGAAGGCAGTCGAAGACCGTGGTGATGCCTGAGGTTACGACCTGCGCGTCATGTGCCTGGATCGCCGCGATCTTCAGCCAGCGCACGCCGGGGCGCGGCGAATAGTGGGCTTCGAGATGGTCGGTGTGCAGCTCGATGAGGCCCGGGATCAGATAATCGCCTTCGAAGTCTTCGCCGCTGGCGACCGTTCCCTCGGAGATATCGGCAATCTTGCCGTCGCGGATCAGCACCGAACCGTCGAGGATACTGTCCTCGAGGACGATGCGGGCGTTGGTCAAAACCTGTTCTTTGCTCATCTCATGCGATCTTTCGTTGGGTGTCGCTGCCGAGCGGCAGCAGGGAGCGGACAGTAAAGGGGGCGCCGCGCTCCGGTTCGACGAAGAGCGCGACTGACGTTACGTGAAGTGGTTTGCCGATATGATCGGCAAAGGTGGTTTCGAGCGCCGAGCGCATGACGCCGCTGGTCTCGGCAGGGACCGGTCCGGTCAAAGTCAGATGGAACTGAAATTCTTCGAATACATAGGGATAGCCCCATTCCCTCAGGTAACGCCTCTGGCGTTCCGGGAGGCTCTGCGGCTTGCGCCGGGCGAAGTCCACCTCCGATAGAGGCGCGCGGAACGGGTCGAAGCGGTGAACGGCATCTTCGGCCAGATCCTGCAGTTCGGCAGAGGGAGCGGACGGCACCAGGGCAAAAAACGGACCGAGCTGGTGCAGGACGATTTCGGGGATTTCGAAGGGGTCGAGGTCAGCGGCGAAGCATTCGAAGATGCTGAGGAGCTCGTCTTCGTCGCGGCCCTCGGCAAGCTCGAACGGAGCCTTCAGCGTTCCGTGGAAACCGTAGCGTCGCGGGTCCGCTGTCAGTGTGCGTTGCGTCGCCTCGTCGATCCCGGCGATCGTCGGAAGAGCGAGGTCCTGGCCGGTAAAGGCGTCACGGCCAAGCCAACGGGACGCGGTCTGCGACAGCCGGTCGTCCGCCGGCGGCGCGAAATAGATTGCATAACGCACGGTCTTCACTTTCTTGTAGCGACCGGCCCGCCGGGGAGGCGGGTCGATTTTTTGCGGGATGCGATGCGCAGCTAGCCGATTTCCATGACAACATCATGATGGCGGACACGCAAATGCTTGGCTGTCGTCAATGTGCCTTGCGACCCATCAGGCGCGAACGGCACGCGTTCGAGATGCTGTCGAAAATAAAGACAACCAGCAAGATCAGAAGCACCATGTAGGCGACATTTTCCCAATCGGAATTGGTGCGCATTGCTTCCCAGAGCTTGAGACCGATGCCGCCTGCGCCGACGGCGCCGATGATCGTCGCCGAACGGGTGTTCGATTCCCAGAAGTAAAGCGCCTGGCTGGCAAAGACCGGCAACACCTGCGGCAGCACGCCGAAGCGCTGTACGGCAAGTGGCGCAGCACCCACCGACTTCACACCCTCACGCTGCTTGTCGTCGATGTTCTCCAGCGCCTCTGAGTAGAGCTTCCCGAGCGTTCCGGTGTCGGTGAAGAAGATCGCCGAGATACCGGCAAGCGGTCCGGGGCCGAAGGCGCGGGTGAAGAACAGCGCCCAGATGAACATGTCGACCGACCGCAGGAAGTCGAAGAAGCGCTTGACCAGCTGATTGGTCATGAAGCTTGGCGTGATGTTGCGGGCCGCGAGGAAGCAGAGCGGGAAGGCGATCAGCGATGCAAAGAGTGTGCCGACGAAGGCCATGACGACGGTCTGCAGCAGCTTCGTCCAGACATCCAGATGCTGCCACTCGGCGTTATAGAGGATGTTGTTCCAGGCAAGCGAGAGGTTCGAGCGGGATGGATCGATGCGCTCGCCGGATATGATGAGCGAGGCGACCTCGCCATAGCTCTTGCCGAAGAAGGGCGAGTTGGTGTCGAAGAGGAAGTTCGCCCAGCCGAAGAAGCGGTTGCGGACGGAGACCTCGTCGCCTTCGACTTCCGCCCAGCCGGTGGCGCCGAATGCAAGCACGATCTTCTCGCCCGGACGCTTCTGCGTCGCCCAGGAGGGCAACGTGCCTTGCGGCGTCACCATGTCGGCGCCATCCACGGCCATCACCAGGGTCTCGCCGCCATGGGTCGCCTTGACCAGGCTGTCGGCGATCTCGATCCTGGTCGAGCGGTCATAGGTGACGACGACCCGGGTAAGCACTTCCTCCGTGCGGGTTTCGACGCGGTTCTGAGCTTCGGCCGTGGTCGTGCCGCCGAGTGCTGAACCGGGCGCCATGAAGCTGAAGGACGAGCTTGCCCTCGGCCTTGCCGCCTGCATCGTCGACGCCGGAATTTCCACGCGGCGCGTCACCGTCTCCTTGTCGAGTTCCACCCAATCCGGATTGGGATTAGGCCCGAGCGGCGAATTGCGCTGATAGTTGAGGCTCATCGTCCGGTCCGGCGCGATGTGAATCTCCGGGCGCACCTCATAGGACACCCAGTCGGCGAGATAAGTGCCGGCGATACCCCAGTTGGCGTTGCCAAACACCTGACCGATCGAGAAGAACCACCAGCTGAAGATGAGATAGACGACAATGCCGCCGGCGATCGTTGCCGTGCGTACACGCTTGGAGGTCGAGGATTTCAGGAGCTCGGGATGGCGGGCCGCGATCGCGTCCATCTCCATCGGGCTCAGTCGTGTGGTCGTGGTCATAGCGCGCACCTACTGGGCAAGCTGGAAGGCCTGTTCGCCAACGAGGCGACGGCGAAGCCAGGCGGAAAACTGGTCGACGGCGAAAATGGTCGCGAACAGCAGGATGACGATCGCAAGCGTTTTCGCCTGGTGGCCCTGGCCGATCGAAAGGCGCAGCAGCTCGCCGATGCCGCCGCCACCGACGGCGCCGATGATGGTCGAGGCGCGCACGTTGATTTCGAGGCGCAGCAGGAAGTAGCTGGTGAAGTTGGGCAGCACCTGCGGCACCATGCCGAACCAGACGCGCTCGATCCAGTTGCCGCCCGCGGCACGCAGGCCTTCATCCGGTTTCATGTCGGCGTTTTCGACCACCTCGTAAAAGAGCTTGCCGAGCGCGCCGACCGTGTGGATCGAGACCGCGGCGATCGCGGGAATGGGGCCGAGCGAGAGGATGGCGAGGAAGAAGCCGGCAATCACCACTTCCGGAAAGGCGCGCAGGATCTCCATGATCCGGCGAACGGTACCGCGGATCCAGGGATTGGGCATCAGGTTGCGCGCTGCGAAGAAGCAGAGCACGAAACCGAGTGCCGTGCCGATGATCGTCGAGAAGATCGCGATGTTCACGGTCTCCAGCATCTTGTGCACGTATTCGGGGATATAGAAGCCGTCGGTCAGGTACAGCCGGCCGTCCGGGTAGTTGTATTTGAAGCTGCCGTCGTCATAGGGCGAGGGCAGGTCGAACATGGCACGGAAGATCTCCAGCCCGTTACGTGGTGCGAGATCGCCGACGAAGTCGAAGAAATGCGGCAGGCGATCAAAGAACTTGCCGGCGTTGGAATCGTTGGCGAACCAGAGCGAGCCCGAGAGCGCCAGGAAGAGGATTCCGAAGCCGAGCCAGGAGTAAAGCCGGCGGCGGGAACTCAGTTCCTGCCAATGGCGCTCGATGACGGCGCCGTTGTCGCTCAGATTCCGCGGGAGCAGGGAAGTTGCCATGACCGTTCCGGCTCGCGCCGGCCTCTATGGCATTTCAAGGAAAAGCACGAAGCGGCTTTCCGTCAGGAAATGCGTGAAAACAAAGCGGTAGGGTATGGTTGAAGGGCTGGTGTCGAGCAGCACCCGTTCAAACAGTGAAACGCTGGCCGTTTGGGCGGCCAGCGTTCCTGGAAGATGCGGTCTATCAACCGCCGATCGTTGCCTTGCGGGCGTCGATGATCGGCTTGTAGAAATCGGAGTTGACTTCGGTGTAGCCGGTGAAGTCACCGCCCTGGATCGCCGAGAAGCAGGCAGCGTCGGTCTTCGGCAGGTCGACCATGAACTGCTTGAACTTCGCCTTCATGTCGTCGTTCATCGAGGTGCGCACGACGATCGGGCCGTTCGGGATCAGCGGTGACTTCCAGAGCTCGACGAGGTCGTTCATGTCGAGGATGCCCTTGTCGACCATCTTCTTCAGGTTGCCCGAGGTGTAGCCGTCCTTGAATTCGCCGACGCCTGAGCCGAAGGTCGTGCCGGCATCGAAGGTGCCCTTGACGACTTCGAGAACGAGGTTTTCGTGACCGCCGCCGAAGCCGGTTTCACCGAAGAATTCCTTGACCGGCGCGCCGATCGCTTCCGGCAGGGTGACGAGCGGGACGAGGTAGCCCGAGGTCGAGTCCGGATCGGCGAAGCCGAGCTTCTTGCCCTTCAGGTCTTCGAGCTTGGTGATGCCGGAATCCTTGCGGGCAACCATGATCGAGTGGTAGCCGGTCGAACCGTCGGTCTGAACGGTCGTCAGGATCGGCTCGACGGCGTCAGCCTTGGCGAGGTAGATCTTGGCATATCCGGAAGCGCCGAGCTCGGCGTAGTCGAGCGTGCCGCCGAGCAGGCCCTGGATAACGCCGTCATAGTCGGCAGCCGGGAACAGCGAGACCTTCTCGACGCCGATGGCAGCCGGCAGCTTGTCGACGAGGCACTGGAAGTTGCGCAGGCGGTCGGCTTCGTTTTCGCCGCCGAGAATGCCGATGCGGAATTCCTTGAGGTCTTCAGCCTGGGCGTGGCCGACGAGGGCGAGGAGCGCGACGGCGCCCAGCAGAGCTTTCTTCAGCATAAGGTTCTCCCGTGTGTCCGGCTTGGCCGGATCCTATTCGGTTTCAAAGAGGTGCCCTTGACGCGGGCTTTCGATCCTGGCGGGCGTCAGATGCCGGCCAGTGCCAGCGGCTTGAGGCCGGCCGATGCCGTTTCTTCCTGCGGTTCGGCCGCCGGAATGTTGATGCTGGTGGAGGTCATCGATTCCTCGATGCCCGTGTCGGCGCCGTAGATCTCGGCAACCGCTGCCGACGTCAGGTCCTTCGGCTGGCCGTCGAAGACGACGCGGCCGTGCGCCATGCCGATGACGCGTTCGCAATAGTTGCGCGCGGTATCGAGGGTGTGAAGGTTGGTGATGACCGTGATGCCGTCGCGTTCGTTGATGTCGCGCAACGCGTCCATGACGATCTTGGCGTTCAGCGGGTCGAGCGAGGCGATCGGCTCGTCGGCGAGCAGAACCTTCGGCTGCTGCATCAGCGCGCGGGCGATCGCCACGCGCTGCTGCTGACCGCCAGAGAGCGTGCCTGCGGGCTGAAGTGCAGTCTGTTCGATGCCGAGGCGCTCGAGCGCGCCGATCGCCATGATGCGTTCTTCGCGGGTGAACATGTTGAGGATGCTTAAGACCGTCGAGCGGTGATTGAGGCGACCGAGCAGAACGTTGGTGAGCACGTCGAGGCGCGGCACCAGGTTGAACTGCTGAAAGATCATGGCACAGTCGCGCTGCCAGTTGCGCAGTGCAGCGCCGCGAAGTGACGACACTTCCGCGCCGTCATAGACGATCGAGCCTGAAGACAGGTCGACGAGGCGATTGATCATGCGCAGCAGCGTCGACTTGCCGGCGCCCGAGCGGCCGATGACGCCGACCATCTGACCCTGGGGGATGTCGAAGGTAACCGAACTCACGGCTGTCTTCTTGCCGAACTGGCGGGTTACACTCTTCAACTGAAACATTTCTAGCAGGTCCTCTTGCGGGGAGACCGGTCATCGGTATGACACCTGCCATATCGGCGCTTCATGAAAGCGAAATGTCAGTTTGTTGTAAGTTCTGTTACAGTTCACACCTGCGCGGGCTGGGTTAATCAAAAGTGAACGGCATCGCGCAGGCGGGTGCCCGGCTGCTCACCACCGACGGGATCATCAGCCTGATTTGGAGCTGATCAGGGGCAGTCGCCTGATCGCGTCCTGGCACAATACCGCCGCGTGATTCCTGGCTCTACGGTCCAGGCTCCAAGGTCGCCCCCGGAACATAGAGCGCGATCGGTCGGATCTCGTAGATCGCCGTTGGATTGCTGCGCCGCAGGTCGCGTGCCGCAGCGATTGCTGCCTCGAGCGTCGGGAAGTCCACGACGTAGAGGCCAAGGAGATGCTCTTTGGTTTCAGCGAAGGGGCCGTCCGTGACGATGCCTTCGCCCTGGCCCCTCAGCGTCACCGCGCCTTCGGCAGGCCCGAGCCGCGCCGCCGGTCCGAAAGATTTCTGCTGAACGAAGCGATCATGCACCTGGAGCAGATCGGACATCAGGGCCGCGTCCTCCTCCTCGCTCCAGGATTCGACGACGCCTGCCGTGTGATAAGCCAAGATCGCATAATACATGAGCCGTCCTCCCGGACGTATTCCTGTCAGGTTTCGCCCGCGGCTTCAATCGGCTTGCTTGCATCCTTGGCCACAGGCGCAACCGCCGCCACGCAGACTAGGTCTCCAGGCGCGCCGGGCTGAACTTCGAGGGATCGAGACCGACCGCGTCGAAGCCTTCCGGCGTCGCGGCACCGATGACGAGGTTTGCGGCGAGCGCGCCGAGCGCCGGTGAGGTCAGGATGCCGTAGCCGCCCTGGCCGGCAAGCCAGAAGAAATCCGGCCGGTCGCGGGCAAAGCCGATGACCGGCAACTTGTCGGGTGAGAAGCTACGCATGCCGGCCCAGCTCTTGAAGATGCGGCGAACCGGTACGGTCGTTGCCTCTTCGATGTAGTGCGCCGCCCAGGCGACGTCGATTTCCTCGGGCTGGACGTCGGCCGGCTCGCAAGGGGTGGCGTCGGCCGGCGAGGCGAGCAGCCGCCCGCCCTCGGGCTTCATGTAGAAGTCTTCATCGATCTCGTTGATCTCCGGCAAGGTGAGCGCATCGATGCCTTCGGGGAGATCGACGGTGATCGCCGTGCGGCGATGCGGCACGATGCCGACGGGGGCGACGCCGAACAGGTCGGCAACCGGATCGGCCCAACCGCCGGCGGCGTTGACGATCGTCTTTGCGCTGACATCGCCGGCACTTGTCGTGAGCACCCAGCGGTCGCCATCGCGACGCGGCGCCAGCACGTCCGAGCGTTCGACGATCGTGGCGCCATGCCGGCGGGCGCCCCTGACGTAGCCCTGCAGCAGATTCTCGACCTCGATGTCCCAGAAATGCGGATCGTAATAGGCCGCGGCAACGTAGTCCCTACGAAGGATCGGCACGCGCGCGATGGCCTCGTCGATGGTCAGCCTTTGGATTTCGGCATTGGCGCGACTTTCCTCGGCGAAAACCTCCTCGAAGCGACCAGTCTTCTCGGCCGTGGCGATCATGACACCGCCGCGCTGCTTGAGCAGCGCCACCTCCGAGAACCCCTCAGGCGGATTGTCGAAGAAGGACTTGGAAATCGCTGCAAGCGCGCAGACCTCCGGCGTGTTGTAGCGCAGCACGAATTCTGCGGCCGAGCGGCCGGTGCTGTGATAGCCGAGCCCTTCTTCCCGCTCGATCACCACGACGGAGCGATGTGGTGCCAGGAAATAGGCGAGTGACAGGCCGGCGATCCCGCCGCCAATGATCGCCACATCGTAGTCCCGCATGCCCTGCCTCCATTGGTTGTTGGCCGGACCATAGGCAAGCTGCCATCCGCGTTCAAATTTATAACCGGAAAGGTGACTATCAATCCTGATGATGGTCAGACCATCTCATCGAAACAGTGGTCGAGTGGTTCGGTATCGGCGATATGGGCGAGAAACGCAGCCTCAGCCGGATTGAGGATCGCGTTCGGGTTGGAAATGCGAAAGACATCGGTCGTCGGCAGGTCGGTGTAGGGCGGCAACTGCCAGAGCTGGCCTTCGGCCACGGCGGGTGCGGCGAGATGATCGGGCAGCATGCCGATGCCGACATTGGAGGCGATCAGCCGCATCACCTCTTCGACATTGCAGGACACGGCACGGACCTGCTGGCCGAAGGACCCGACGGCACGCACCGCCGTCACCGAGTTCATGTGCTGCCCGCCAAGCACGTCGGCGATGAAGGCGATATAGGGATTGCCCCTGAGATCGTTGAAGTCGACGCCTTGAACGCCGAACAGCGGATGATCGCGGCCGCAGTAGAGCGCGTAGCGTTCGCGTACATGGAAGCGTTTGTTGAGCCAGTCGGGTATGTTGCCGTCGCAAAGGCCGATGGTCGCGACGTTTCGCTCGACGGCGCTTAGAACGTCCACAGTCGTCGCGACAGTGACCGATAGCGTCACCTTTGGGTGCAGATGGAAGAAACGTTCGAGCTTGCGGTCCCAGGCAGGGTTGTGGGCGTGGCTGACGGAGTGGATGTTGAGGTGGCCGGTGATCTCTTCGCCGGCGGTCTCCAGAACGTTCGGCAGCCGGATCACCGCGGCGAAGATATCGCGGCATTGGGCATGCAGGCGGGCGCCGGCATCCGTCAGGTTGAAGCGCCCGGGGCGGCGGTCGATGAGCTTCTGGCCAACGGTCTGCTCCAATCGCTTCAGCGCCATGCTGACAGCCGGCTGCTGCAGGAGCAGGCGGTTTGCGGCGGCCGTGATGCTGCCTTCCTCGACTAGCACGACGAAAGTGCGCAGCAGATTCCAGTCGAGATTGTGGGCGAAGCGTTCGAGGCGGTCATTGGCCATGGTCGTGGCTTGCTTCTGATCTCTGGCGTTGCACTGGCCATTCGCTCCACGGTGGTGGCCCGAAGGACTTGAGTTCTTGTCGTCATATTTCAGCGATTTTGCAACACAGGGGTGCCCCGGTCGGACGCAGGGCCATTCCCTGAACGCATGAGGCGGTGCCTCAATTTCGTTTGAAACGGCATGCACCCCTTGCGATAACATGAGCCGAATAATCCGATGGGAGAGAAACATGGCCGGCAAGACGCAATTTCAATGGGATGATCCGTTTTTCCTCGACGATCAGCTGACCGAGGACGAACGCATGATCCGCGACACCGCGCGGGCCTATGCGCAGGAGCGGCTGCAGCCGCGCGTCATCGCTGCCTATCGCGAAGAGTCGACCGATCCGGAAATCTTCCGCGAAATGGGCGAACTCGGCTTGCTCGGTGTGACCGTCTCGGACACCTATGGCGGCGTCGGCGCGTCTTACGTCGCCTACGGTCTTGTCGCCCGCGAAGTCGAGCGCGTCGACAGCGGCTACCGCTCGATGATGAGCGTGCAGTCTTCGCTGGTCATCTATCCGATCTATGCCTACGGCTCCGAAGAGCAGAAGCAGAAGTATCTGCCGAAGCTCATCAGCGGCGAGTGGATCGGCTGCTTCGGCCTGACCGAGCCGGATGCCGGTTCGGACCCGGCCGGCATGAAGACCCGCGCGATCAAGACGGAGAGCGGCTACCGCCTCGTCGGCTCGAAGATGTGGATCTCCAACGCGCCGCTCGCCGATGTCTTCGTCGTGTGGGCGAAGTCGGAAGCCCATGGCGGTGCTATCCGCGGCTTCGTGCTCGAAAAAGGCATGAAGGGCCTTTCCGCCCCGAAGATCGCCGGCAAGCTGTCGCTGCGTGCTTCGATCACCGGCGAAATCGTCATGGACAATGTCGAGGTCGGCGAAGAGGCGCTGTTGCCGAATGTGGAAGGCCTCAAGGGTCCGTTCGGTTGCCTCAACCGCGCCCGCTACGGCATTTCCTGGGGTGCGCTCGGTGCCGCTGAATTCTGCTGGCATGCCGCGCGCCAGTACGGCCTCGACCGCAAGCAGTTCAACCGTCCGCTGGCTCAGACGCAGCTCTTCCAGAAGAAGCTTGCCGATATGCAGACCGAGATCACGCTCGGCCTGCAGGGTTCGCTGCGCGTCGGGCGCCTGATGGACGAGGGCCGCATGGCCCCGGAAATGATCTCGATCGTCAAGCGCAACAATTGCGGCAAGGCGCTCGATATCGCCCGTATGGCCCGCGACATGCACGGCGGCAACGGCATCTCCGAGGAATACCAGGTCATGCGCCACATGGTGAACCTCGAGACCGTCAACACCTACGAGGGCACGCATGACGTCCATGCGCTGATCCTCGGCCGCGCCCAGACCGGCCTCCAGGCCTTCTTCTGAGCGGCGCGATCATGGAAGCGCCACTGAAGGGCATTCGTGTCCTGGAACTGGCCCGCATTCTCGCGGGCCCCTGGATCGGCCAGACGCTGGCCGATCTCGGTGCCGACGTCATCAAGGTGGAAAGCCCGGCCGGCGACGACACCCGCACCTGGGGCCCGCCCTTTGTCGCGGGCGAGGATGGCGAGAAGCTCGACGCCGCCTACTTCCACGCCTGCAACCGCGGTAAGCGCTCCGTGGTGCTCGATTTTACGACGGAGGAGGGGCAGGAGGCCGTGCGCCGCCTTGCCGCCCAGTCGGACGTCCTGCTCGAAAACTTCAAGGTCGGCGGGCTCGTCAAATATGGTCTCGACTACGAGAGCCTGAAGAAGATCAATCCGAGGCTGATCTATTGCTCTGTCACGGGCTTCGGCCAGGACGGACCCTATGCCCACCGGGCTGGTTATGACTACATCGTCCAGGGCATGAGCGGTATCATGGACCTGACCGGCGAACCGGACCGCGAGCCACAAAAGATCGGCGTCGCCTTCGCCGACATCTTCACCGGCCTTTACGGGGTGATTGCCGTCCAGGCAGCACTTGCCCAGCGCGAGCGCACCGGCGAGGGACAGCAGATCGACATGGCACTGCTCGACTGCATGACCGGCGTTCTCGCCAACCAGGCGCTGAACTTCCTGGTTTCCGGCAAGGCGCCGCGCCGGCTCGGCAATGCCCACCCGAATATCGCGCCCTATCAGGTCTTTCCGACCTCCGACGGTCATCTGATCATTGCGGTCGGCAACGATCGGCAGTTCGTGAAGTTCTGCGCATTGCTGGGGCGATCAGATCTCGCGACCGACGGACGTTATCTGACCAATGCGCTGCGCGTGCAGAACCGCGACACGCTGACACCCGAACTGACGGCCGAGACCGCGAAGATCGAACGCGACACGCTTTTGAAGTTGCTGGAAGATGCCGGCGTGCCCGGTGGGCCGATCAACACCGTCGCCGACGTCTTTGCCGATCCGCAGATCGAGCATCGGCAGATGCGGGTGGATACGCCGCACTCGGGCGCTGCTGCCGGTACCTCGCCGGGTGTCAGGACGCCGATCCGCTTTTCAGCGGCCGAGCTTGCACTGAACCGCGGCGTACCGCGGCTTGGAGAGCACACCGACGAGGTGCTGACCGAGATCGGGATGCAGGTCCCGAAGGCGGGCTAACGCAAGGTGAAGCCCAAGACGCTTGTTAAGACGACACCTGAATAAATAGCAAAAAGCCCCGGAAATCCTAGAGATTTCCGGGGCTTTGCGTTTTAGGCCTTGAGTGCGCGGTTGAAGACGCGCGACAACCGTTCGGCAAAGGCGCGTGGATCCTGCGGCTTGTCGCCATCGAGCACGCGCGCCTGGTCGAGCAGCAACTGAACGGCATCCGTTCGGAACGCTGTATCGCCGGCGGGGCTGGCGGCCATCGCGGCGATCAGTGCGTGGTTCGGGTTGACTTCGAGGATCGGCTTGGCCGCATCATCGAGACGGCCGGCACCCTGAAGCATCTTTTCAAGCTGGCGATCCGGACCGTGCTCCGGCGCGACCAGGCAGACGGCGCTTTCCGTCAGGCGGTCGGAAGTGCGGACATCGGAGACCGCTGAGCCCAGCGTCTCCTTGGCGAAGGCAACGAAATCGATGACCAGCTGGCTGGCCTGCGGCGCCTCTTGCTTGTCGCCTTCAGACTTGGCGATATTGCTGAGATCAGCCGCCCCTTGGGTGATCGACTTCAGCGGCTTGCCGTCGAAGTCCGGAGCCGAGGTTACCCAGAAGCTGTCGACAGGATCGGTCAAGAGCAGCACTTCGATGCCGCGGGCGCGGAAGCCTTCGAGTTGCGGCGAGGCCTTGAGCTGGCCGAGATTGTCACCCGTCAGATAATAGATCGCCGACTGGCCTTCCTTCATGTCCTTGACGTAGTCGGCGAGGCTGCGCTGGCCTTCATCCGAGGTGGTGGTACGGAAGCGTGATAGAGCGATCAGCTGTTCGCGGCGCTCGTAGTCCTCGTAGATGCCTTCCTTCAGCACGCTGCCGAAGTTTTCCCAGACCTTGTCGAAGGTCTCTGGCTCGCTTTCCGCCAGCTTCTCGATCGCGGTCAGCACGCGGTTGGTGACACCCTTGCGGATGCTCGCGAGCAGCGGGCTTTCCTGGATCATTTCGCGCGAGACGTTGAGCGGCAGGTCCGAGGTGTCGACGAGGCCGCGCACGAAGCGCAGGTAGCGCGGCAGCAATTCCGCCTCGTCGGTGATGAAGACGCGTTTGACGTAGAGCTTCATCCGGCCCTTGCGGTCCGGGTCGAAGAGGTCGAAGGGCTTCGAGCCGGGCACGAAGGCAAGTGCTGTATATTCGTGGCGGCCTTCGGCCCGGAAATGCACCGTCAGGGCCGGATCGTCATATTGCCCGGCGACGCCACGGTAGAAGTCGGCGTAGTCTTCCTTGGAAATCTCGCTCTTCTGCTTGGTCCAGAGGGCCGTGCCGTCGCCGACGGAAACCGGCTCGGCTCCGGGCTTCTCGACGATCGAGATCGGCACCGGCACATGGCCGGACTGATCCTTGACGATGCGCTCGACGGTCCAGCGCGACGTGTAGGTCTTGGCGTCCTCCATCAGATGGAGCGTGATGCGCGTACCGCGCGCCGGAGCGTCGGCGAGTTCGGCGGCAGCAACGGTGTAGCTGCCCTTGCCGTCGGAAGACCATAGCCAGGCATGTTCGGAGCCTGCGCGGCGCGACACGACATCGACCTTGTCGGCGACCATAAAGGCGGAATAGAAGCCGACGCCGAACTGACCGATAAGCTGTGCGCCTTCCTTGCCCTGAGCGGCCTCGATGCGCTCCATGAATGCCCGCGTGCCCGAGCGGGCGATCGTGCCGAGCGCTTCGACCAGTTCATCACGGCTCATGCCGATGCCGTTGTCGTCGACGACGAGACGGCTGTTTTCCTCATCGAGCGTCAGCGTGATGCGGGGGGTCGGGTCTCCGGCAAGAAGCTCGGGCGAGACGATCGCTTCGTAGCGCAGCTTCTCGCAGGCGTCCGCAGAGTTCGAAATCAGTTCGCGGAGGAAGACGTTCTTGTCGGAATAGACCGAATGCACCATCAAATGGAGCAGTCGCGCCACATCGGCTTCGAAGACATGTTTCTCTACGGACATTTCGGTTTCGCTCATCGCCTTGGCAACTCCTTGTGCTTTGCGCCCCAATTGGCAAGCTGCGTCCAGAATTTCAAGGGTCGTCTTGCACGGTACCCATTTCTGTATGATGCTGCACTGCGAAGGAAAGCTGAACACTGGCCAACGTATGCTCCTTCCACGGGGTCCAAGGCGACGGTTCGCTACGACGACAAATCGCCGTAACACTCCAATGTTATGCTCCTGCGACCTGAGCAGACGTTCTTGGGTCACCTATGTCGAGTTATACCGCAGCTCTGCCACCCGTCTCTTTGACTAAAGTCAATGCGAGACGAATTGCATTGTTCTATTGGCTTCAAGCAGCGGGGCCGGCCTTCAATCGCACCGAGGAGTGGACATTATGCCCAAGCATTCCACCATCCCGACAATACCGACATTCGCCGATGCCTATTCCTATTCGCTTGATGCCTGGCAGCGCTCGGTTCTTTTTCTTGACGTGATGCGGCAGCGCGGTGCGCAATATGAGGAGCACCGGACGCAGACCGCTCCGAACGTGCTGGAGTTCGAGGTTCAGCTTGTGCGTGACGGACGCACGCTCGGCCGGCCGGTGAACTATGCGTTGGTCAGTATCGTTCCACCCGACGGGGTCGCGATCGATCCATCGAAGCGCCCCTTCGTCGTTGTCGATCCCCGTGCGGGTCACGGGCCCGGCATCGGAGGTTTCAAAGCAGACAGTGAGATCGGCGTGGCGATGAAGGCCGGCCATCCTTGCTATTTCATAGGCTTCCTTCCTGATCCGGTTCCCGGGCAGACGATTGAGGATATTGCTCTTGCAGAAGCCGTGTTCCTCGAAACCGTCATCGCTCGCCATCCGGATGCTGACGGCAAGCCCTGCGTGATCGGCAATTGCCAGGCGGGCTGGGCCGTGATGATCGTTGCTGCGCTCAGGCCGGAACTCTTTGGTCCGATCATCATTGCCGGCGCGCCGCTTTCCTACTGGGCCGGCGTCAAAGGGCAAAACCCGATGCGCTATTCCGGCGGGCTCCTCGGCGGCAGCTGGCTGACGGCGCTCACCGGCGATCTCGGCGCCGGCGTCTTCGACGGCGCCTGGCTGGTTCAGAATTTCGAAAACCAGAACCCGGCCAACACGCTTTGGACCAAACAATACAATCTCTATTCGAAGATCGACACGGAGGCCGCCCGCTACCTCGGCTTCGAACGCTGGTGGGGCGGGCACGTGACGCTGAATGCCGAGGAAATGCAGTTCATCGTCGATGAGCTGTTCGTCGGCAACAAGCTTGCGGCTGGCGAAATCCGGACGTCCGATGGCACCGCGATCGATCTACGCAACATCCGTTCGCCAATCGTCGTGTTCTGCTCGAAAGGGGATAACATCACCCCGCCGCAGCAGGCACTCGACTGGATCCTCGATCTCTACGACAGCGTCGACGAGATCCGCGCCTACGGCCAGACGATCGTCTACACCGTGCATGAAACGATCGGACATCTCGGCATCTTCGTGTCCGCCGGGGTCGCGCGGAAGGAGCATGACGAATTCGCGTCCAACATCGACCTGATCGACGTGTTGCCGCCCGGCCTGTATGAGGCCGTGCTGACGCCGGCAGCCGATGTGAACGAGGGACGCGAACTTCTCTCTGGTGAATGGCTGATGCGTTGCGAGGCGCGAACGCTGGAGGACATCCGTGCGCTTGGCGGCAACGATATCGAGGATGAGCGGCGTTTCGCTGCCGCGGCAAAACTGTCAGAAGTCAATCTGTCGCTCTACCGCACCTATCTGCAGCCGATGGTCAAGGCAGCGGCGACGCCACCTGTCGCGGAGGCGATGCGGAACATGCATCCGCTGCGCCTGCAGTATGCATTGTTCGGCCCGGACAATCCGTTCATGGCCTGGACGGCGGCTCTTGCAGAACAAGTGCGGCAAAACCGCGAACCTGCGGCTTTAAACAATCCATTCATTGCGTGGCAGGAGGCGCTGTCGCAGCAGGTGGTGGACGGCCTGGATACCTGGCGACGGATGACGGAGTACGTGTCCGAGCAGACCTTCCACACAATTTACGGCGCCCCGGCTCTTCAGGCGGCACTCGGTGTGGATGGCGCCCAGGCTCCGCGCAAGGCAGCAAAGAGCCTGCTGCATCAGGAACTTGTTGACGCGCGGATCGCAGACCTTAGGGCCAGGATGGCAGAGGGTGGCACTTGCGAAGGTCTCGCCCGGGCGCTGATCTTCGTCGGCATGGCGCGAGGCGGTGCCGACGAACGCGGCCTAGAGGCGGTTCGGCGACTTCGACGCGCTCATCCGGATGCCAAGCAACTGGATCTCGCCACGTTCAAAGCGGTGCTTCGGGAGCAGTATTTCATGCTGCTGATCGACGAGGATGCTGCCCTTGCGGCGCTTCCAAAGCTGCTGCCGGAAGCGATCGAGGAGCGTCGCGCCGCCTTTGCCGCTCTTCGTGAGGTCCTCGATGCCTCCGGCGCGCTGACAGGTCTTGCGGCCGAGCGGCTGCAACGGGTGGCGACGCTGTTCCGGCTGGACAGCGAGCCTCCGGTGGCGATCAACGCTGACAAGGTCGTCCGCAATCGTGCCGCATCCTGATCGAGAAGGAGCTTCGACATGTCCGAGGAAACCGCACTGCCGCTTGAGCAGTCCAAATACGATCTCCTGATTGCCACCGCGCGAGACGAAACGCCGGCGGTCACCATCGTCGCGCACCCTTGCGACGAAACCTCGCTGCGTGGCGCACTTGAGGCAGCCGAGACGGGATTGATCAAGCCCGTGCTCGTCGGCCCGGAAGCGAAGATCCGCAGCGTCGCTGCCGAACACCGGCTCGACCTCGGCAACTCAGAGATCGTCGACGTGCCGCACAGCCATGCGGCGGCGGCGAAAGCGGTGGCCATGATCCGTGAGGGCCGCGGCGAGTTGCTGATGAAAGGAAGCCTGCATACGGACGAGCTGATGCGGGAAGTTGCAGCCTCCGCAACGGGACTCAGGACCGATCGACGGATCAGCCACGTCTTCATCATGGATGTGCCGGGCCATGCCGAGACGCTGTTCATCACCGATGCCGCCATCAACATCTTCCCGGACCTCGAGGCCAAGCGCGACATCGTGCAGAACGCCATAGACCTCTGGGTCACGATCGGTCTTGGCGAGCCGCGCGTCGCCATTCTTTCGGCTGTCGAGACTGTGACGACGAAGATCCCATCGACGATCGAGGCGGCAGCGCTTTGCAAGATGGCGGAGCGCGGCCAGATCACCGGCGGCCTGCTCGAAGGCCCGCTTGCCTTCGACAATGCGATTGATCCGGAGGCCGCGCAGATCAAGGGCATAAAGTCTCCCGTTGCCGGCCGGGCGCAGATCCTGGTGGTGCCTGATCTTGAGGCCGGCAATATGCTCGCCAAGAACCTCACCTTCCTGTCCCATGCCGACGCCGCCGGTATCGTTCTTGGCGCCCGCGTGCCGATCGTGCTGACGTCCCGGGCGGACTCCGTGCGCACGCGTCTCGCCTCCTGTGCCGTCGCCTCGCTCTACGCGGCGCGGCGGCGCGCAACGCAAGTCGCGGCGGTGTAGCCATGGATGCGCTTCTCGTCGTCAACGCGGGATCGTCCAGCCTGAAGTTTCAGGTTTTCGGGATCACGGATGCCGGTCTCGAACGCCGGGTGAAGGGGCAGATCGGCGGCATCGGTACTCGACCGCGCCTGCAGGCGAAAGCGGCCGACGGAACCGTGCTGGTCGATCGCAACTATGAAGCCGACGTCGTCGGCGACCTGCCGGCGGCCATCGCCGCGGCGCGGGACTGGCTGTTGACTCTTCAGGGCTTCACCTTGCGTGCGGTCGGTCACCGGGTGGTACATGGCGGGCCCGACTATGCCGAGCCGGTGCTCATCGATGCGACAGTGCTGGATCGTCTGGCGAGCTACCAGGATCTTGCACCGCTGCACCAGCCCAACAACCTCGCGCCGATCCGGCAGGCCATCGCGATCAATCCGGACGTGCCGCAGGTCGCCTGTTTCGATACCGCTTTCCATCACGGCCACCCGGAAGAGGTGAACTGCTACGCCATGCCGCGCAGCTTCTATGACGAAGGCGTTCGGCGCTATGGCTTTCACGGCCTCTCCTACGAATACATCTCGGAGCGTCTGCGCGACGTGGCGCCGGAGATGGCGCTTGGCCGCGTCATCGTTGCGCATCTCGGCAGTGGCGCCTCGATGTGTGCCCTCTACAACGGCCACAGCATCGAGAGCACCATGGGCTTCACCGCGCTCGACGGCTTGCCGATGGGAACGCGGCCTGGCCAGCTCGATCCGGGCGTCGTGCTTTACCTGATCCTCCAGCGCGGCATGAGTGCCCAGGCCGTTTCGGATCTGCTCTATCATGAGGCAGGTCTGAAGGGGCTATCCGGTGTGTCGAACGATATGCGCGATCTTCTCGCAAGCGAGGACCCGCATGCCAAACTCGCTATTGATCACTTCATCTATCGCAGCGGGCTCAATGCCGGGATGCTCGCGGCCGCGCTCGGCGGCGTCGACGCTTTCGTCTTCACGGCGGGCGTCGGCGAGAACTCCGCTCAGATCCGTGCCCGCATCGCGGACAACCTCGCCTGGCTCGGCGCGGAACTCGATCCGGCCGCGAACGAGGCGGGTGCCACGCTGATCTCGACGCCTTCAAGCCGCGTCGCGCTCTACGTCATCCCAACCGACGAGGAACTGATGATCGCGCGCCACACGCTGGCGCTCCTTCGAACTCGTGCAGCCTGATCCATCGGAGACAATCCATGTCCATTCCTGTCGCCAAGGCCAAACTTCTGGATGGCCGCAAAGGTCTGATCGTCGGCATTGCCAACGATCGGTCGATCGCCTGGGGCTGCGCCCGCGCCTTTCGCGCCTTCGGGGCGGAGGTGGCCGTCACCTATCTGAACGACAAGGCAAAGCCCTATGTGGAACCGTTGGCGCGTGAAATCGAAGCGCCGCTGTTCCTGCCACTCGACGTGGCCGTTCCGGGCCAGATGGAAGCCGTGTTCGAGGAGATAGAGAAGACCTGGGGAGAGCTCGATTTCCTCGTGCACTCGATCGCCTTTTCGCCGAAGGATACGCTCGGCGGCCGCGTGGTCGACGTGCCCCGCGAAGGGTTCTTGAAAACCATGGACATCTCCTGCTGGTCCTTCATCCGCATGGCGCATCTCGCCGAGCCGCTGATGAAGAACGGCGGCACGCTTTTCACCATGACCTATCATGGCTCACAGGTGGTGGTGGAAAACTACAACATCATGGGCGTCGCCAAAGCGGCGCTCGAAAGCGCAGTCCGCTATCTGGCAGCCGAACTCGGCCCCAAGGGCATCCGCGTCCACGCGATCTCGCCTGGAGCTCTTGCGACGCGCGCCGCCTCCGGCATCCCGGAGTTCGACGCGCTGCTCGAAAAGACCAAGGTCAAGTCGCCATCCCGCGAACTCGTCGACATCGACGATGTCGGCGTTGCGACGGCCTTTCTGGCGCATGACGCCGCCCGGCTGATAACGGGGCAGGTGCTCTATGTCGACGGCGGCTACCACATCATCGACTAGCCGCCCGCCGCCGCTCAGTCTGCATGGGTCAGATGTTGCCCATGCAGAGGTACTTCATTTCCAGATAGTCTTCGAGGCCGTGACGCGAGCCTTCGCGGCCGATACCCGATTGCTTGATGCCGCCGAAGGGAGCGGCTTCCGACGACATGCGGCCGGTGTTGATGCCGACCATGCCGTATTCCAGCGCCTCGGCCACATGCCAGACCCGCTTCAGGTTCTCGGCGTAGAAATAGGCGGCAAGCCCATAGATCGTGTCGTTGGCCTCAGTGATTACCTGCTCGGCCGTCTCGAAGCGGATGATGGGCGCGATCGGGCCGAAGGTCTCTTCCTGGGCGACCCGCATGTCGGTCGAGATGCCGGTCAGGACCGTCGGCTCGAAGAAGGTGCCTGACGCCCCGATCCGGTGGCCACCGGCGCGCACCCTGGCACCCTTGGAGACCGCGTCGGTAACATGGGCCTCGATCTTCTCGATCGCGTGCTTGTCGATCATCGGGCCGATGGTGATGCCCGGGGTGAAGCCGTCGCCGACGGTCAGTTCGGCAACTCGGCTGACGAATTTCTCGGCAAAGGCGTCATGGACGCCCGACTGCACATAGATGCGGTTGGCCGAGACGCAGGTCTGGCCGGCATTGCGAAATTTCGCCTGGATGGCGCCGTCCACCGCCTCGTCGATGTCCGCGTCGTCGAAGACGATGAAAGGGGCGTTGCCGCCAAGCTCCAGGCTGACCTTCTTGATCTGGTCGGAGCATTGCCGCATCAACAGCCGCCCGACTTCGGTCGAACCGGTGAAGCTGATCTTGCGCACCTTCGGGTTGCTGCAGAGCTCGCGGCCGATCGCGGCACCTTCCGAGGCATAGAGCAGGTTGACGACGCCCGTGGGGAAACCGGCCTTTTCGGCGAGCACGAACATGGCGCCGGCAACGAGCGGGGTCTGCTCGGCGGGCTTCAAGACGATGGTGCAGCCGGCGGCAAGGGCCGGCGAGATCTTGCGGGCGACCATCGAAGCCGGGAAGTTCCACGGCGTGATGGTGCCGACGACGCCGACGGGCTGCTTGATGACAAGCATGCGGCGGTCGTTGGCCGGCGCTGGGAAGGTCTCGCCATAGATGCGCTTCGCCTCTTCCGCGTACCATTCGACGTAAGCCGCGGCGTGCAGCACTTCGCCCTTCGATTCCGCGATCGGCTTGCCCATCTCGGCGGTCAGGATCGCCGCGAGATCGTCGGCATGTTCGACGATCAGGTCATGCCAGCGCCGGAGTACCGCGCTCCTGTCCTTGGCGGGCTTTGCCGCCCAGAGAACCTGCGCCTTTGCCGCGGCTTCGA
Organism: Ensifer sp. CCNWLY38; assembly: GCF_037120565.1. Taxonomy (NCBI): domain Bacteria; kingdom Pseudomonadati; phylum Pseudomonadota; class Alphaproteobacteria; order Hyphomicrobiales; family Rhizobiaceae; genus Ensifer; species Ensifer sp. CCNWLY38. The sequence goes on along the minus strand of NZ_JBBBBO010000013.1, from coordinate 85,652 downwards.
TCGCCCCATGCGCCTCTTCTATCCCCATGTCCGGAAGGGTCGCCAGCAACTCCCCGGTCGAGGGGTTGAAGACGTCGAAGGTTGCGCCGGTCCAGCCTGCGGCGGCATGTGCAATGGTGTGTAGCGGCGCGAACAGTTCGGCGGCGCGCAGGTGCTTGGTCAAGGCGGGGGTCAAGGTCATTGGCGGGCATCCTCCGGCGATGGTCCGCCGGGAGGCGGCAGACCCGCTTTTGCTTGTTCTTGCGGGTGCCGATCGACGTCGGCACCCGAGCTTCACGCGTCTGAATAGACGCGCCAAGTCGCTGTAGCACTTTGAATTGCTGCATAATTTTGTCCTCAAGTCGATCCCGATTTAAGGAATTACGCAGCAGGCAACCGCGTTAGCGGTCGCCCGGTCGGGCGTCAACCACGCGCCGCGAGGATCGACGCTTCGAGAATGTCGAGCGCTTCGGCGAAGACTTCGTCCTGGATGGTGATCGGCGCCAGGAAGCGAATGACGTTTCCGTGCACGCCGCAGGTCAAGAGGATCAGTCCCTTTTCCAGCGCGATCAGGCGAACCTTGTTGGCGAAGTCGGCGCTCGGCAGGTTGGTCTTCACGTCGTTGAACTCGACGGCATTCATGAAGCCGGGGCCGCGGATGTCGACGATCTCGGGTGCCTGTTCGCGGATGGCGGCAAGGCGCTGCTTGAGCCGGCCGCCGAGCTGTTCGGCGCGTTCGCACAGCTTCTCCTCGGCGATGACATCGAGCACCGCATGGGCGGCGGCGATACCGAGCGGGTTGCCGCCATAGGTGCCGCCAAGACCGCCGGGGGCCGGCGCATCCATGACTTCGGCGCGGCCGGTGACGGCGGCGAGCGGGAAGCCGCCGGCAAGGCTCTTGGCCATGGTGATGAGGTCAGGGGCGACGTCGTGATGGTCCATCGCGAACATCTTGCCGGTACGGGCAAAGCCGGTCTGGACCTCGTCGGCGATCAGAAGAATGCCATGCTGGTCGCAGATTTCGCGCAGCGCCTTCATGAAAGCGGCGGGCGCGGGGTAGAAACCGCCTTCGCCCTGCACCGGCTCCAGGATGATCGCGGCGACACGGCCCGGATCGACATCGGCGGCAAAGAGCTTCTTCAGCGCGGCGAGCGACTGTTCGACGGTGATGCCGTGCAGCTCGATCGGGAAGGGGGCGTGGAAGACATCTCCCGGCATCGCGCCGAAGCCGACCTTGTAGGGAACGACCTTGCCGGTCAGCGCCATGCCCATGAAGGTGCGGCCGTGGAAGCCGCCGGTAAAGGCGATGACCGCCTGGCGACCGGTCGAAGCGCGGGCGATCTTGACGGCGTTTTCGACAGCTTCGGCGCCGGTGGTCACGAAGATCGTCTTCTTGGCAAAGTCCCCGGGCGTCAGCGCATTGAGGCGCTCGGCGAGGTGCACGTAGGATTCGTAAGGCACGACCTGGTGGCAGGTATGGGTGAAGCGATCGATCTGCGCCTTGACCGCTTCGACGACCTTGGGATGACGGTGACCCGTGTTCACGACCGCAATACCGGAGGCGAAGTCGATGTAGCGATTGCCTTCCTTGTCCCAGATTTCCGAGTTTTCCGCGCGATCGGCGTAGATCTGGGTGGTCATGCCGACGCCGCGGGAGATGGCGGCGTTCTTGCGGTCGGTGAGGCTGGTCATGGCGCGTTCCTGTCACGTCTGGAGTTAATATATTGCATTTTTTCTGCAAGTTTATTCTGGAAGTGGTACACCTTTCACAGTCGATTGCAAATCAAATTTGGTGATCGAGACAACACGGGCGCTGATGCGCTGTCCTTGTCAGATCTCAATCGTGACGGGTAAGGTTGCAAACACGTCGGAGCCGCACGGATTCGTGCAGCGCCGGCGGGCGGTAAAGGGAAATTGGAATGGGCGCTGTGCGCTACAAGGTTGCCGAGGCGGCGCGTCTGGCGGGTGTCTCCGCTTCGACGTTGAGGTTGTGGGAGACGCAAGGGTTGGTCGTGCCCGAGCGCTCGCCGACGGGACACCGGCAATATACGGAGGGCGATCTTGCTCGGCTGAAGCGCATCGCCTGGTTCCGGGTGGAACGCGGCCTCAATCCGGCAGCGATCCGCGAGGCGCTCGAGGCGGAAGGTGCCGGTGACGATCAGGCCGGGACGACAACAGGGGATGGTGCCGACAATCAGGTCGGCCGCAAGCTCAGAAGCTTGCGGCACGCAGCCGGCAAGACGCTCGAGCAGGTGGCCGGCGATATCGGCATCGCCGCATCGGTGCTCTCGACGCTGGAACGCACCTCGCAGGGTGTCTCGGTGGCCGTCCTGCACAACATCGCGGAATACTTCGGAACCACCGTTTCGAGCCTCTCCGGCGAGGAGGAAGCGGATGCGCGGGCCGTGGTGCGAGCCGGCGAATGGCGGACCTGGCCGCGCACGACGCCCGGCGTCACCGTGCAACTGTTGGCCGACGGCCGCAACCAGATGGATTGCCACCGCTTCGTGCTGGAGCCGGGGGCTTCCAGCGAGGGCGCCTACCGGCATGAGGGCGAGGAGTTCGTCTATGTTCTCTCGGGCCGGGTCGAGTTCATTCTCGACAGCGACCAGTTCTATGACCTCGGCGTCGGCGACTCGCTCTATTTCGAGAGCAAAAGGCGCCACGCCTGGACGAACCGGCACGACGGTGAAACCGTCCTTCTTTGGGTCAATACGCCACCGACATTCTAAGCCCCGGTCGACTTGAGGCGCTTTCGTTTCTGAAACAATACAAGCGCTTGCGGCCTCGGCCGGGCGGCGGTGACCGGCGCCTCGGTCGTCACGGTCGACCGCCCGCAGGCGAACTCGGCGCGCTGCCGCCATCCCAGCGGTCAAAGTTTGGCCCTATTCGACCCTAGAGTTTTAGGGGCCGCCTTCAATGCGTCGTGCGACCGATCAGACCTTTCACGCTTCTCTTGAAGCAAATGGCAACCTCGCGGCAAAAATCGTAGCTGACCAGAGAGTTGGCTCCACAAGGAACAGGGCCCGCAAGGGTCGGAACTCCGAGGGGATGTTCAATGTTGAATACGCGCGACCGTCAGTTGGACGGGTTGCGGGCCGCTGCCGTTTCCATGGTTCTGTACGCGCATTTTTTTGCCGCGGACGATTCCCATTGGGGACACATCGGTGTGCGGCTGTTCTTCATTCTCAGCGGCTTTCTGATCACGCGGCTATTGCTTGACGCCCGTTCCGCCGCTCAGTTCGAACCGGCGACGGCTCTCAGATCCTTCTACGCGCGCCGTGCCTTGCGTATCTTCCCACCCTATTTCGGCATGCTGGGCGTCCTGTGGCTCTTCAACCTGGAAGGCGCCAGGGAAGGCTGGGTCTGGCACGCGCTTTACCTCTCGAACTTCTGGTACGCGGTCAAGGACGCGTGGACACCGTGGGTGCTCTGCCACACCTGGAGCCTCAGCATAGAAGAACAGTTCTATATCGTCTGGCCGCTTCTCGTTCTGCTGACGCCGCGCCGTCTGCTCGGGCGGCTTTGTGTCGGTGTGATTGCCTGTTCGCTGGCCTACCGCTTCTATTGGCCGCTCACAGGGGGACCCTCGCTCGCGCGCGACCTGCTGCCGCCGGCCTCGATGGATGCGCTGGCGGCGGGTGCCCTCCTGGCCGTCCACCGATCGCATGCCACAGCTTGGCCGCGATGGATGGCGGCCAGTTGGCTGCCGCTTTCCATCCTGTCGCTCGTCCTCCTTTGGGCGCGCTCGACTGCAATGGGGCCGGTGCCCGATTGGCTGGTGTGGATCGGCCTTGAAGTTTCGCCCCTGGTTCCGCTTGCAATGTTGGTGGGCAGCGCCTCCGCCGGGTTCCGCAACGATTTCGGCAGGGCGCTCGAACTCCCACCGCTGACGGCGCTCGGGCGCGTCAGTTATGGCGTCTACCTGTTTCATCCGGTCGTGCTGGCGCTGGTCGTCAAGGCGCAGGCGTGGATACCGGTCAATGTTTCCGAACAGGGCTTCGGGCGTTTGCTCGTGGCCGGTTTCGCCACTTTGGTCGTCGCGGCCGTCTCCTGGCTCGCCTTCGAGAAACCGCTCAACGCCCTGAAACGGCACTTCCCCTACCTTCGCGCAGGCAGCCGGCAGAGTAAATCGGCTCCAAATGCCGGAAGCTCTGTCGACTGGCTGCAGGGGAAAAAGGGTGAGCGGCCGCAGCCGACCTATCGCGCGGACAGCGCTGGCCGGGAAAACGCGCTTCATGCGTCAGATCTGCAATAACGTTCGAGAATGCCCATGACCGTTCCGTTGGTTTCCATCCTGCTGCCCGTCTACAACGCTGAGCCCTATGTGGCTGCGGCGCTTGAGAGCATTCTGAAGCAGGATTATCGACGGCTGGAGATCATCGCTATCGACGACGGTTCGCGCGATCGTTCGCTGGAAATCATGCGACGCTATCAGCAGGCGGACGACCGCATCACCATCGTCTCGCGCGAAAATCGCGGTCTGATCGCGACCTTGAACGAAGGCCTCACGCTGGCGAAGGGCGACCTCATTGCCAGAATGGACGCGGACGATATTTCCTATCCCTCGCGACTGTCACGCCAGGTGTCGCTGTTCCGGCGGCAGCCGGAGCTTGCTCTGTGCGGCTCGGGTATCGACACGCTGCTTGGCGACCGTATCATCCGCGGCACGCCCAACCCGATCTATCAGCCCGCGAGCCTGCGGGCGCTGTCGAAGTTCTTCACGATCTTCATCCACTCGACCGTCGTCTTCAACAGGCGCGTCATCCCGCAGGATATGCTGACCTATGATGCGCATTACGTGCATGCGGAGGATTTCGATCTCTTCCGAAGGGTTGCCGAGCGTTTTCCGGCCGTAATGATCGACGAGGCGCTGATCGCTTACCGCATTCACGGCAACAGCGTTACGAACACGCATAAGCGCCAGATGCGCCGCACGCATTTGCAGATCGTCGCCGAAAATCTCGAACGCGAAGAACTTTGCGACGGTCCCTCTGCCTTCAATGATATCGGCCTCGCAGTGACGTCCGAAACGATAGGGCGAGCCGCTGCGTGTATTCTCTCGCTTGAGGCCAGGGTCTCGGCGCTTCCTGCGGAAACCCGCGCCGGATACGAGGCGGGCGCGCTGAATTTCTTCTATTTTCTCTATCAGCTCGTCAGCGACGAGCGGCGGCCGGAACTCACCCACGAGTTTTTGACGCAGACGAGAAAATGGGGGCTCATCCGTCGCCGGGAACGATATGGCCTAATCGCCGGCGCTCGAGTGCCATGGTGCAGCCGCATGACGTTGGCTGCTTCAAGCCGGCTGGATGCCTTGTCGCGGTATCTGCAATCCGTGCCTGCGACGAGCGTCCTTCCGCAGCAAGGGATGCGCTAGCATGACCGTCGAGGGCCTGAAGTGGACAGCGGCGGAACGCAGCGACATGGTGGAGACGCCACGGCCGTCGTCGCCCCCCGCACGCAACGCGCTTTTCGCAAGCTTTATCGTCTGCACGCGCAATCGTGCGGCGGCGCTCGAGACCTGCATCCGATCGATCGAGACAGTTTGTGGCATCCATGCTGCCGGCCGGTGCGAGTTGATCGTTGTTGACAACGGTTCGACCGATGACACGCCTGAACGCATTGCCCGGATGGTTTCCGCTTCCCCGCTGGCAATCACGCACCTCATCGATACCCGACCGGGCCTCGCTGCCGCGCGCAACACAGCCATGGCACGCGCCCGTGGCGGCATTCTGGTTTTCATTGACGACGATTGTGAAATCGACACGCACTATCTGCGTGACCTGGAGCGCCACTACGCAAGCGGCGAAAGCGGAATCATTCGCGGCGGCCGCGTGGAACTCGGAGATGCCAGAGACCTGCCCTTCACGATCAAACGATCGAACGCGCGTGAGCGGTTGACGTGTGACATTCATCCGGGTGGCTTCGTCTTGGGCTGCAACATGACGATGCATCGCGAGGTCGCGCTGCGTGTCGGGGCCTTCGACGAACGCTTCGGCGCCGGCACCTCCCTGCAGTCGGCCGAAGACACCGACTATCTGCTGCGCGCCTACAGGCTCGGTATCCCGATCGAATATGTTCCCGACATGCTCGTCTTCCACCACCACGGCCGACGTACCCGCCTGGCAATCGAGAGGCTTCACCGCAACTACAGTTTCGGCAACGGCGCGCTTTGCATGAAGCATATCCGCACGACACCGTGGTTGCTGCGGCATTTCTGTTGGACCGTCCGGTCGGCGATCAGGGAAGTCTTCGGCGGCCCCCGGTTCGACCCCGTCCTGCACCTGTCGCATTGGCCAATCGTTTTCATGAACCTGCTCGGCGCTCTCAAGTTCATGAGCCTGTCCGTCGCCGAGCGGACAACGGGCCCGGTCGAACAACGGGCCCGAGAGCAACTCCAGCGCTGAGGACGGCCGCGATGTTCAGAATTCTCTTGCCGAGCCTGCAGCTGTTGCGCAATGCACTGGATGGCCAGAAGCGTCTGCTTCCGCTCGTGGTGGTCCTCGGCCTCTGCAGCGCGGCACTGGAGGGCGTCGGTATCGGCCTCATCATTCCCATGCTGGGCATCATTGCCGGCGACCAGGATCCGGCGGCACTGAGCGGCGTCTCCTCTCTTTTCCAGCAGGTCGGATCGGGACTGGACGATCGCGAAAGGCTGATCGTCATCGCCGCTGCTGCCTTTGGGCTGATCTGTCTCAAGAACGTCCTGGCTTTTGCCAACACGGTGCTTGCCACCTTCATCTACGGCAAGGCTGGCCACGCGATCCGAAGCGCACTGTCGGGTCAGCTGCTGCGCATCGGCTACCCGTTCTTCATGAAGGAGAATCCCGGGCGCTTGCTCAACATCATTTCGAACGAGTCCTGGCGAGCATCCGACGCGATACAAACCGTACTTGCGGCCCTTGTAAATGGCGCGGCCGCCGTCATCCTGCTCGCGTTCCTCCTGCTTTTGTCCTGGCAGATGACGTTGTTCGTGGCGCTCGGCCTCGTTCTCGTGCAGCTCGTACACTACGTCCTGTCCGCAACCCTCACGGGGCCGAGCCGCGATGTCACCTCCTTCAACGGCGAGCTGGCGGCACGCATGCTCCACCTGGTCCACGCCGGCCGCCTGATCCGGATATTCGGGCAGGAGGCGCGGGAGAAGGCCGCGTTCGATGGGGCGTCGGATTCGGTCAGGCGCGCCGCCTTCGCACTACAAGCCCGCCAGGGCATGCTGCCACCGCTGACCGAGACGCTCCACTCCGCTCTCTTCCTTGGCGTGGTCGTCAGTGCCTGGTCTGCCGGCATCAGTTTTCCTGTGATCGTTGCCTTCGTGGTTCTGCTCTATCGTTTGCAGCCGCATGTGCGTGCCTTGCAATTGTCCTGGAGCCAGATCCAGGGCTGGAGCGGCTCGCTGGAGGAGGTGCATTGGTTGTTGGACTCGTCCGGCAAGCCGCGGCCGCCGGAGGGGAGGGAGCCTTTCAGCGGGCTGCGGCAGCGGCTGAGATTTGATGACGTCACTTTCCGCTATCCGAGCTCGGATTCCCGAGACGTCGTGCTGCAGTCGGCGGCTTTCGAAATCCGAGGCGGCCGTTCGACGGCGCTTATTGGCCGGTCCGGTGCCGGCAAGACGACGATCGTCAATCTGCTATGCCGCTTCGTCGAGCCGGATGAGGGCAACATTCTCGTCGATGATGTCCCGCTGAACCGAATCGACCCGGTGCAATGGCGAAGCCGGATCGCGCTCGCGAGCCAGGACCTGGAACTGGTTGATGGAACGATCCTGGAGAACATCACCTATGGCCGGGAGGCGACCACAGCAGCCGAAGTGGAGCATGCGGCCAGGATGGCCGAAGCGCATGGCTTCATCGAAGGCTTGCCGCAGGGCTATCAAACCGTCGTCGGCTATCGAGGTGCCAGCCTTTCGGCGGGGCAGCGGCAGCGGGTCGCGCTCGCCAGAGCGCTGGTGCGTGATCCGGATATCCTGATCCTGGACGAAGCCACCAACGCGGTCGACGGGCTATCGGAAGCGGCCATCGTCGAGACGCTGAAATCGAGAGCGGGACGTCGCACGACCATCGTCATCAGCCATCACCGCAGCACGATCTCGTTCTGCGACGAGGTCGTCATTCTCGGCGGCGGCCAGGTGAAAGGTCAGACAGCTTTTGCCGACGTGGCCGCCTTGAGCATGGACCAGCTTTATGAGCACGAAACCGTGGAAAAGCGTCGGGCTTGAGAGGGGCCTTGTCTGCGTTGTCTCCGGTTCGCTTGGCCGCTCCCAGCCTTCGATGATCGAAACGAAACCGGCGCGCGGCCGTATGATCACGGGCCGCGCGCCGGTTTGTTTCTCATAGGAATAGGCCGCCCGCTTCAATAATGTAAGCGGAAAGCGTGCGGGTCCTCGGGATCAGGCTGCCGCGTAGCGCTTTGCCATTTCCGGCAGGCGCAGCGTGCGGATCTTGGAGGCCTTGCCGGCGGTGCGGAAGGCTTCGAAGCGCTCCTTGCAGACCTCGGTCATCAGCGCGGTTGCCGGCTTCAGGTAGTTGCGCGGGTCGAAATTCTCCGGGTTCTCGGCGAAGTTCTTGCGGATCGTGCCGGTCATGGCGAGGCGCAGGTCGGTGTCGATGTTGACCTTGCGCACGCCAAGCGGGATCGCCTTCTGGATTTCCGAGACCGGAACACCCCAGGTCGGCTTCATCTTGCCGCCATAGGTGTTGAAGAGATCCTGAAGATCCTTCGGCACCGACGACGAGCCATGCATGACCAGATGCGTATTCGGCAGCTTCTTGTTGATCTTGGCGATCGTCTCGATCGACAGGATGTCGCCATCGGGCTCGCGGGTGAACTTGTAGGCGCCGTGGCTGGTGCCGATCGCGACGGCCAGTGCATCGACGCCGGTCTTGGTGACGAAATCGAGCGCCTGGTCCGGATCGGTCAGCAGTTCCTCGCGCGACAGCTTGCCTTCGAAGCCGTGGCCGTCTTCCTTGTCTCCGGCGCCGGTCTCGAGGTTGCCGAGGCAGCCGAGTTCGCCTTCGACCGAAACGCCGGCCGCATGCGCGATCTTCACGACCTCTGCGGTGACGGCGACATTGTATTCATAGCTGGCGACGGTCTTGCCGTCCTTCTCCAGCGAGCCGTCCATCATGACGGAGGTGAAGCCGTTGGTGATGGCCGAGATGCAGGTCGACGGCTGGTCGCCGTGGTCGAGGTGCAGACAGACGGGGATATGCGGGTATTCCTCGGCAGCACCCAGGATCAGGTGGCGCAGGAACGCATCACCCGCATAGGAACGGGCGCCGCGGCTTGCCTGAAGGATCACCGGACTGTCGGTGGCATCGGCGGCGCGCATAACGGCCTGAATGTATTCGAGATTGTTCACATTGAACGCCGGCAGCGCGTAATCGTTCTCCGCCGCATGGTCGAGCAGTTGCCGCAATGTGATCAATGCCATTCGGTATTCTCCCTTGGTGCTCGGCGCAGCCTTCCCGGTGCGCCACAAAAACAATCCGGCTTGAAGCGCCGCATGAACATCATCGCAGGCAAGCGATGGCCGGAATTTCCGTGCGGCGTGACAGCGCGCGCGAATTGGTCGCGCCCACCGAAGTCAGGCGCACAATAGTTCATCGAAGTGGTTTGACAACCGGGCAAAAGGCAGGTTGCCAGAGGTCGAAACGCGCTTCAATCGATTTTACTGTGGACTGGATGCAACACCTTTCCGGTGAACTGGTTTCACTTTCTGGTGGTGCCTTTGAGGGGAGGAGGGCAAGAGTCGCATTTGCGACCTGTGCGTGTCTATTTCGTACTGCACACCATACCGGTCGAGTGCGCGGTGGAAACAGTCTGTCTACATGAAGTGAGGGGTTCGCAAGAAGATTGCGGCGAACGGCGCCATTCTTTGCGCACATTACGTAAACTGCCGGCAAAATTCACAAAGTTTGCACGGTCGATGATTCGACGGTGGCTGCGGCCGTGTTTTGTCGACAAAAATTGCCGACCTAAAACGTTGCAGGAGATTTCCCGAAATTGCCCTGCTTCCGTCACACGTCCGTCGCAAAGGCGACGAAAAGAATCGCAAACGAAATACAACCTATAGGATAGAAGGAATTCTGTCCTATAGATAAAGATGCAGACAGCCGCAGAATCCGCCTTGCGTTTGAGGACGATTTGCACTTCTCTCCTGCGATCACAAACCCAAAACAAGGGGAAGGAGAGAAACAAAATGGCATCACTGAAACTCAACCTTAGCGCTGCCGCGCTGATCGGTTCGCTGCTCATCGGAGCAAGCCCGGCGCTCGCCGAAGCTGTCCTGCATCGCGGCAATGCGGGTGAGCCGCAAACCCTGGATCAGGCCCATACCTCGATCAACATCGAAGCGTTCATCCTCAAGGACCTCTACGAGGGCCTGACGATCTATGACGCCGCTGCCAAGATCGTCCCAGGTGTCGCTGAAACGTGGGAGCTTTCGGACGACGGTACGGTCTACACCTTCAAGCTGCGCGCCGATGCAAAGTGGTCGGACGGTTCGCCGGTAACGGCAGAAGACTTTGTCTTCTCCATCCGCCGCGTCGAAGATCCGAAGACCGCGGCCGGCTATGCCAACATTCTCTTCCCGATCAAGAACGCCGAAAAGGTCAACAAGGGTGAACTGCCGACCGACCAGCTCGGCGTGAAGGCTGTCGACGAAAAGACGCTCGAAATCACGCTTGAGCGCCCGACCCCGTTCTTCCTGGAACTGCTGGCGCACCAGACCGCGCTTCCGGTCAGCAAGGCAAGCGTCGAAAAGAACGGCGCTGACTTCGTCAAGCCGGGTGTCATGGTTTCGAACGGCGCGTTCACGCTCGCCGCCCACGTTCCGAACGACAGCCTGACCGTCGTCAAGAACGCCAACTATTGGGATGCGGCCAACGTCAAGCTCGACAAGGTCATCTTCTACCCGATCGACGACCAGGCCGCTTCGGTTCGCCGTTTCGAAGCCAAGGAAATGGATCTCGTCTACAACTTCTCGGCTGATCAGATCGGGCGTCTGCGCACGTCCTACGGCGATCAGGTCCATGTTTCGCCGTCGCTCGCGACGTATTATTACGCCTTCGACACCCGTCAGGAGCCCTATAGCGACGTGCGCGTCCGCCAGGCTCTGTCCATGGCCGTCGACCGCGACTTCCTCGCCAAGGAAATCTATGCCGGTTCGCAGCTCCCCGCCTATTCGATGGTCCCCCCGGGCATCGAAAGCTACGGTGAGCCGTCCAAGGCCGAGTTCGGCACGCTGTCGCAGCTCGACCGTGAAGACAAGGCCGTCGCCCTGATGAAGGAAGCCGGCTACGGCGAAGGTGGCAAGCCGCTCGATATCGAGTTGCGCTATAACACCAACCCGAACCACGAGCGTGTTGCGACCGCTGTCGCCGACATGTGGAAGAACACCTTCGGCGCCAAGGTGTCGCTGGTGAACCTCGACGTGTCCTCGCACTACGCCTACCTGCAGGAAGGCGGCAAGTTCAACGTTGCCCGTGCCGGCTGGCAGGCGGACTACGCGGACGCAGAGAACTTCCTGGCACTCAGCGTCGGCTCCAACAAGACCTTCAACTACGGCCACTTCGAAAACGCTGAATTCGACGGCCTGATGAAGAAGTCCTACGACGAGCAGGATCCGGCAGCCCGCTCGAAGCTGATGCATGAAGCAGAAGCGCTGCTGATGAAGGAACAGCCGATCGCTCCGCTTCTGACCCAGGCCGACCTGTGGCTGGTTGCCAGCCGCGTCAAGGGCTGGGCGGACAATGCTCCGAACGAGCACCTCAGCAAGTTCCTGAGCATCGCCGAATAACGAACAGAGACGACGCGCGGTAACAGGCCGCGCGTCGCCTCCGGAGCACGTCCATGATTTCCTTCATCCTTCGCCGATTGGCGAGTGCGGTGCCGACCTTGTTTATCGTCGTCACCATATCCTTCTTCCTGATGCGGTTCGCCCCTGGTGGCCCCTTCAACCTCGAGCGTCCTCTTCCGCCACAAACGATGGCGAACCTGATGAAGACGTATCAGCTCGACCAGCCCCTTTGGCGCCAATACACGCACTATCTCAGCAATGCTGTGACCGGCGACTTCGGCCCGAGCTATGTCTATAAAGACAACAATGTCGCTGAATTGATCAGCAAGGGTCTGCCCTATTCGATGGAGCTCGGCTTCTACGCGCTGTTGCTTGCTCTCATCGGCGGCGTGACTGCCGGCACGATCGCCGCGCTCAGGCAGAACAGCATTCTCGATTTTGCGATCATGTCGGTCTCGACGATCGGCGTCACCGTGCCGAACTTCGTTGTCGGTCCGGTGCTCGTGTTGATATTCGCGGTCGGCCTTTCGTGGGTTCCCTCCGGCGGTTGGGGTGATGGATCGTTCCGCTCCCTGATCCTGCCGATGATTGCGCTGGCACTGCCGCAGGTTGCGGTTTTCGCGCGCCTGACACGCGGATCGATGATCGAGGCGCTTCACACCGACCACATCCGAACCGCCAGGGCCTACGGCCTACCTGCGCGAACGGTTGTGGTGACCCACGCGATGCGCGGCGCGATGCTGCCGGTCGTGTCCTATCTCGCACCCTGTGCCGCGGCGCTGCTGACCGGTTCGGCTGTCGTCGAGACGATCTTCACCATTCCGGGTGTCGGCCGTTACTTCGTCCTCGGCGCGATCAACCGCGACTATACGCTGGTGATGGGCACGGTCATTCTCGTTGCAATCTTCGTCATCGTTTTCAATCTCCTGGTCGACATTCTCTACGGCCTGCTCGATCCGAGGGTTCGCCATGACTGATATCGTCCAGACCCCGGTGGTGACACCGGAAACCAAGGGGCGCAGCCTCTTCCAGCTCGCCGCCATGCGCTTCAAGCGCAACCGTGCCGCCATGGCCGGTTGCGTGATGCTGGCACTGATCGCGCTGTTCTCGTTCTTAGGTCCGCTGTTTGTGCCGCATACCTATGACCAGGTGTTTCCGTCATACGTCACGAAAGCCCCCAGCCTCGAGCCGCGGCCCGACGTTTCGACGTTGCAGGGGGTGATGGAAGGCATCGCGACCCGCGCCCGCGTCACGCTCAAGGAGTTCAATCTCGAGGGTGAGACCTTCACCGCGACGATCACCTCGGAACAGCCGATCGATGCGCGCGCAACGCGCTATTTCGATCGCGCCAACGAGTTCCGCGACACCCAGGTGGTGGCAACGGAAGATGACGGCCGCACGCTGAAAGTGACCGGTCAGGTCGACCGGGAATACTTCCCCTTCGGCACCGATTCCAACGGTCGCGATCTTCTGGTCCGCGTCATGCTCGGTGGCCAGATCTCGATCGCCGTCGGCCTGCTGGCGAGCCTCGTTTCGCTCGGCATCGGCGTCGTCTACGGCGCGACATCGGGCTATATCGGCGGCCGCGTCGACAACGTCATGATGCGACTGGTGGAGATCATGTATTCTCTGCCCTTCGTCTTCCTCGTCGTCGTTCTCGTCGTGTTCTTCGGTCGCTCGTTCATCCTGATCTTCCTGGTGATCGGGGCGGTGGAATGGCTCGACATGGCCCGTATCGTGCGCGGCCAGACGCTTGCGCTCAAGCGGCGCGAGTTCGTCGGCGCCGCGCAGGCACTCGGCCTGACCGATTGGCAGATCATCCGCCGGCACATCATCCCCAATACGATCGGTCCGGTCATCGTTTTCGTGACCGTCGTCGTGCCCAAGGTGATCCTGCTCGAGAGCTTCCTCTCCTTCCTTGGCCTCGGCGTTCAGGCGCCGCTGACGAGCTGGGGAGCGCTGATCTCGGAAGGCGCAAACAACATCCAGTCGGCGCCGTGGCTGCTCATCTTCCCGGCCATCTTCTTTGTCCTGACGCTGTTCTCGCTGAATTTCGTTGGCGACGGCCTGCGCGACGCGCTCGACCCGAAGGATCGCTGACATGGCAGATACCAAGGAAACCATCCTGGCCGTTCGCGGCCTCAAGGTGAACTTCTCGACGCCTGATGGCACGGTGGAAGCGGTCAAGGGCATCGATCTCGACGTCCGTACCGGCGAAACGCTTGCGGTCGTCGGCGAGTCCGGCTCCGGCAAGAGCCAGACGATGATGGGCATCATGGGCCTGCTCGCCAAGAACGGTGAGGTCACCGGCTCCGCGCGTTACCGCGGACAGGAGCTTGTGGGCCTGCCACCAAAGGCGCTGAACCAGGTGCGCGGTGCGAAGGTCACAATGATCTTCCAGGAGCCGATGACGTCGCTTGATCCGCTCTATCCCGTCGGCCGCCAGATCGCCGAGCCGATCGTGCACCATCGGGGCGGCACGTTCAAACAGGCGCGGGCGCGCGTGCTTGAACTGCTTGAGCTCGTGGGCATCCCGGAACCTGGGCGCCGCATCGACAGCTATCCGCACGAGCTCTCGGGCGGCCAGCGCCAACGCGTGATGATCGCTATGGCGCTCGCCAACGAGCCGGATCTCCTGATTGCGGACGAACCGACGACGGCACTCGACGTGACGATCCAGGCGCAGATCCTCGATCTCCTGAAGTCGCTGCAGAAGCGCTTCGGCATGGCGATCGTGCTGATCACGCACGACCTCGGCATCGTCAAGCACTTCGCGGACCGCGTTGCTGTGATGCGCCGCGGCGAGGTGGTGGAGAGAGGCACGACGGCTGACATCTTCGAGCGGCCGCAGGCCGACTACACGAAGATGCTGCTTGCAGCCGAGCCGAGCGGTCGCAAGGCGTCGCCGGCCGACAGCGCGCCGATCATTCTCGAAGGGCGCGACGTCTGTGTCGACTACCAAATCGGCGGCGGTCTATTCCGTGGCGGCAAGTCTGTCTTCCGTGCGGTGGATAACGTCAATCTGCGCCTGCAAGAGGGACAGACGATCGGTGTCGTCGGCGAGTCCGGCTCGGGCAAGTCGACGCTCGGACGCGCGCTCCTAAGGCTCCTGCCGAGCAGTGGTCACTACCGCTTCGGGACGAAGGATATTTCCAGCTTCGATCGTGGGCAGATGCGGCCGCTACGTCGCACCCTGCAGCTCGTCTTCCAGGACCCGTACGGTTCGCTGTCGCCACGCCGTACCGTCGGCGAGATCATCACGGAAGGCCTGCACGTGCATGAGCCCGAGCTCAGCCGTGCTGATCGCGACCGCCGGGCGTCAGAAGCGCTGAAGGAAGTGGGGCTCGACCCTGCGTCCCGCAACCGCTACCCGCACGAGTTCTCGGGCGGCCAGCGGCAGCGTATCGCGATCGCCCGCGCAATGATCCTGAAGCCGAAGGTCGTCATTCTCGACGAACCGACCTCGGCGCTCGACCGCTCGGTGCAAGGTCAGGTGATCGAACTCCTGCGTGACCTGCAGCGCTCGCATGGGCTCTCCTACATCTTCATCAGCCACGATCTTTCGGTGGTGAAGGCGATGTCGGACTATGTGATCGTCATGAAGAACGGCAAGATCGTCGAGGAAGGCGAGACGGACGCGATCTTCGAGGCGCCGAAGCAGCCCTATACCAAGACGTTGATCGGCGCAGCCTTCAACGTCTGAGCCGGTAGCCAGCACCATTGACGGGGACGCGAGCGATCGCGTCCCCGTTTTCGTTTGCGGTCATTCCGGTTCTGATGCCCGCTCTGTCTAGAGCTCGCCTTCGGCGGGGAAATCCGCCGCGACGAGTTTCTTGTCGAGCCCGAACTTTTGCATTTTCTCGTAGAGCGTCTTGCGCGAAATGCCGAGAGACTCGTAGACCGGCTTGAGGGCGCCGCCATGCGCGGCAATGGCGCTGGCGATGAGACCCTTTTCATAGGCTGCCACCTTATCGGCAAGCCGGCCGCTATCTTCCTTCGCGGCATCGAGCGGTGCTGAATCAAGCCCGAGCACCAGCCGCTCGGCGGCGTTGCGCAGTTCGCGCACATTGCCCGGCCAGTCGCGCTCCGCCATTTCCGCCAGCATGGCTTGCGAGACCTCGACTTCATCGCGGCCGTAGCGCGCCGCGGATTCCCTGACCAACTGCAGAAAGAGCAACGGGATATCGGCGCGGCGCTGGGCGAGCGAGGGAACCCGAAGCGTTGCGACATTGAGGCGGTAGAGCAGATCGGCGCGGAAGCGCCCAGCAGCAACTTCCCTTTCGAGATCGACCTTGCTGGTGGCGATGAAGCGCACATCGAGCGGCACGACTTCGTTCGATCCGAGGCGGGTGATGACGCGTTCCTGGAGGACGCGCAGGAACTTCGCCTGAAGGTCGAACGGCATCGAGCCGATCTCGTCGAGCAGGATGGTGCCGCCGCGACCATGTTCGAATTTGCCGTAGCGTGGGCGGATGGCACCAGGAAAGGCGCCGGGCTCGTGGCCGAAGAGTTCGCTCTCGATCAGGTTCTCCGGCAGGGCCGCGCAGTTGATGGCGATGAACGGGCTGTTGGCACGGGCGCTAAGATCATGCAGCGTGCGGGCCAGCACCTCCTTGCCGACGCCGGTATCACCGATGATCAGCGTGTCCGTGTCGGCCGCGCCGATCGCGCGGATACGATAGCGCAGATCGACCATGACCTGGCTGCGGCCGGGGAGCCGCTGCTCGATGTCGTCGCGTTTGCCGGCGACGGCTTTCAGCCGGCGGTTTTCCAGAACGAGCGCGCGCCAGTCCAACGCCCGGCGAATGGTGCCGGCGAGCATCTGGGCCGCGAACGGCTTCTCGACGAAATCATAGGCGCCTTCGCGCATCGCGCGCACGGCAAGCTGAACGTCGCCGTGGCCGGTGACGAGGATGACCGGCACCTCGGCATCGATCTCTCGGATGCGCTGCAGCAGCGTCATGCCGTCCATGCCGGGCATGCGGATGTCGCTGATGACGACACCGGCGAAGCTGTAGCTGATGAATTCCAGGGCACGTTCGGCTGCGGCGAAGGCATCGACGCGGAAACCCGCGAGTTCCAAAGCCTGCGCACTCGAATGGCGCACCTCCTCTTCGTCGTCGACGAGCAGGATCCGGCTCTCGATCATTCGGCAGCCTCCCGGGCATTGCTGTTTTCAGCGGCGAGTTCGATCCGAAACTCGGCACCGCCTTCCGCAAGGTTTGTTGCGATAAGACTGCCGCCGAAATCCTTGATAATGTTATAGGAAATCGAAAGGCCAAGGCCCAGCCCCTTGCCGACGCCCTTTGTGGAAAAGAACGGATCGAAGATGCGCTCGGCAATCGCCGGCGCGATGCCCGGTCCCCGATCGCTGACCGTCAACACCACCTTGTGGTCTTCCTTTCGAGCGCGAAGGCGAATGGTCCGGTCATCAAGTCCTTCGACCGCATCGGCCGCATTGGAGATGATGTTGACGAGCACCTGCTGCAGGCGGACTGAGCCGGCACGGACGACGAGCGGCTTATCGCCGAGATCGATGTCGATGGTTGCCGCTGCGGCCTTCAGCCGAACCGATACGATCTCCATCGTATCGCGCACAACCTCCTCGACCGGAACCGGCCCAAGCTTCTCATTCGGCTTGCGGGCGAAATTTCGCAGATGCTTGCTGATCGCCGCCATGCGGTCGACGAGCCCGGAGATCCGGCGGATATTGTCGGTCGCCTCGTCGGAGCGGCCACGTTCGATCAGCAGGGCCGCGCTGTCGGCATAGGTCTTGGCGGCGGCAAGTGGCTGGTTGAATTCGTGCGAAAGGGCCGCGGACATTTGGCCGAGACCTGCCAGTTTGCCGGCCTGGATCAGATCGGCCTGCGTCCTGCGCAACTGCTGTTCCGTCAGGCGACGTTCGGCGATCTCCTCCTCGATCTGGGCGTTGACGCGCGCGAGGTCGGCGGTGCGTTCGTCGACACGGCGTTCGAGTTCGACCTGCGCTTCTGCCTGCATTGAGATGCGTTCGTTGAGCCGAGCACGCCGTTGCAGAACAATGGCCACGCCAAGGCCCGCAAGACAGATCAACAGCAGAGCTGCTGCAACGGTGGTCAGCGCTTGCGTATAGGCAGACGCCGTATCCACGAGGACATTCACGGTCCAGTCGGCATCCGGCATATATTGCGAGAGCACGAGATATTCGCGGCTCGAACCGCGGGAGGAGACGCTCATGAAGCGGTGGTCGGACGCGTTGCTCTCTGCCATGGGCAGCGGACGCAGGGTGGCGTCGGCGTACCGCCTCGAGGCTTCGGTGCGCGCGAGGCGGTCTGAGGTCAGCGGCAGGATAGAGGAATAGAGCCAGTCCGGGTCGCCGGACATGAAGATGATGCCTTCGGGATCGGAAACGAAGATCCTGTATTCCCCGCCCTGCCAGGAGGCTTCGATGCTTTCGACATCGACCTTGAAGACGATAACGCCGCGGATTTCGTCGCCGATCTGGATTGGCGAGCCGAAATAGTAGCCGCGCTTCAGCGATGTGGTGCCAAGCGCATAGAACCGCGACTGCTGTCCGCGAAGCGCTTCCTGGAAATAGGGTCGGTAGCTGAAGTTCTGGCCGACGAAGCTCGTCGGCCCGTCATAGTTGCTGGCAGCGATCGTATCGCCGTCCGGCGTGATGACATAGATATCGGAGGAGTGGAGCAGCGCGTTGATGTCTTTCAGATAGGTGTTCACCGCCTCCCTCAGTCGCCGATCACGCGGGCGGGTGACCAGTTCCTGAACGTCCTCGTGATCGGCGATCAGTGCTGGCAGCGCCTGATAGCGGTTGAGGTGACCATCGAGCGCCGTGACGGCGAGCCGGAGAGCGGTGGTGGCTTGAGCGGTTGCCTCGCGCAGATAGCTGTCTGTCGTGACCGCATAGCCTTTCCAGGCCAGCATGGTCGCAAGCAGCGGCAGCAGCAGGAATCCAAGAGCCAAGCGATAATTCACAGGTGTCCGCGCGCCTCCTCGCGTGCTTACGGCAACATGCCGCGAGCCGATCTTATGCATCGGCGCAACCGGTCACAAGCGCAGCGCTACCAGGCACATGATTGTTGACGAGTTTCCGGCGTCGTCAATGAAATGTTGACAATGCGTTTGGCCGCCGCCGTCTTTCGCCGACGGCCGGATGAGCGCATCTATGACCCAACGGAGCGCCCGGTGGCGCCGGAGAGAAAGGATCACGGCAATGCTCAATCAGATCAAGGGTCTGCATCACGTCACTTCGATGGCCGACGATGCGCGCGAAAACAACCTGTTCTTCACCAAGTCGCTCGGCCTGCGTCGCGTCAAGAAGACGGTCAACTTCGACTCGCCGGATGTCTACCACCTCTATTACGGCGACGAAGCCGGCACGCCCGGCACGGTCATGACCTATTTCCCCTTCCCGAACATGCCGCGCGGCCGCGCCGGTACCGGCGAAGTTGGGACCACCGTCTTCTCCGTGCCCGAAGGCTCGCTCGGCTTCTGGCGGGATCGCCTGACGGCATCGGGGGTCTCCGGTCTCAAGGACGAAGAAACCTTCGGCGAAAAGCGGCTGAACTTTGCCGGCCCTGATGGCGACGGCTTCGCGCTCGTCGAGGTCAAGGACGACCAGCGCGCGCCCTGGACGGAAGGCGGTATCTCGGCGGATCATGCGATCCGCGGCTTCCACTCCGCCGCACTCCGTCTTCGCGATGTAGGCGCGACGGCCGAACTGCTGAAGTTCATGGGCTATGAGGAGCTTGACCGCAAGGACGGCGTCACGCGTTTGATCGTGCCTGGCGGCAACGATGCGCGCGTCATCGACCTCGAGACGATGCCGAACATCGGTCGCGCTTCCCAAGGCGCCGGTTCGGTGCATCATATCGCCTTTGCCGTCGAAAACCGCGAAAAGCAACTGGAAGTGCGCAAGGCGTTGATGGACACCGGCTACCAAGTCACCCCGGTCATCGACCGCGATTACTTCTGGGCGATCTACTTCCGCACGCCGGGCGGCGTGCTGTTCGAGATCGCCACCAACGAGCCGGGCTTCGACCGGGACGAGGATCTCGCTCACCTCGGCGAGGCGCTGAAGCTGCCGCAGCAGCACAAGCACCTGCGTCCGATCCTGGAAAGCCACCTGCAGAAGATCGACGACTAACACGTCAATGCAGGGAGGGCTCGCCGTTGCGGCGAGCCTTCGGCACCGGATTGTACGGAAGAACGGTTCACAGTTTCGTCGAAACCGCGAATCTAACGCTTTGAAATCAGGCAATCTTGGACGGGTGTCTACCCCTATCCGGAAATTGCTTCAGGAGACAAAAATGGTCGATCATGGCTACGTTCACAAACTGAAGGCCGGCAAGCCCGGCCAGCCGATCTTCTTCGTCTTTCACGGGACGGGCGGAGATGAAAACCAGTTCTTCACCTTCGCGTCCGAGCTTCTGCCCGATGCGACGATCGTCTCGCCGCGTGGCGACGTGGCGGAATATGGGGCTGCGCGCTTCTTCAAGCGCACGGGCGAGGGCGTTTACGACATGGCGGATCTTGCACGCGCCACCGAGAAGATGGCCGGTTTCGTCAAGGCATTGGCCGCGGAGCATCAGGCTTCGGAGGTGATCGGCCTTGGCTATTCCAACGGCGCGAACATTCTTGCCAATGTGCTGATCGAAGACGGTGTCTTCGACAAGTCGGTGCTCATGCATCCGCTGATCCCGTTCCGGCCGAAGGACAACGCGGGCCTCAAAGGGCGCCGGGTGTTGATCACGGCCGGCGAACGCGATCCCATCTGCCCGGCGCCGCTGACGCAGGCCCTGGCAAACTATTTCCAGGGGCAGGGCGCCGTCACGGAAACCGAATGGCACCCGGGTGGCCACGATATCCGGCAGAACGAGGTCGCCGCGATCGGTCGTTTCCTGAAAGGTTGACGCTATTCCAGCCGGCGGCGGAACAGCCATGAGGCGGCCGAGAGGGTGACGATGGCGATCAGCAAGAGCGGGATCGTCTGGCGCACCACCTCGACCGCCGGAATGTCCTTTAGGAATACGCCCTTCACAATTACGAGGAAGTAGCGCAACGGGTTGACGTAGGTGATCGGTTGCAGCCACGAGGGCATGTTCTCGATCGGCGTCGCGAAGCCGGAGAGCAGCATTGCCGGCACCATGAAGAGGAATGCACCGAGGATCGCCTGCTGCTGTGTCATCGACAGCGCCGAGATGAACAGGCCGAGACCGACGACGGCGGCCAGGTAGAAGACCGCGCTGCCGTAGAGCAGGAACAGCGAGCCGCGCAGCGGCACGCCGAAGATGAAGACGGCGGCCAGGATGTAGATGGTGATGTGGAACAGGCCGATCATCATCGGCGGGATCAGCTTGCCGATCAGGATTTCGTGGGTTCGAAGCGGTGAGACCATAAGCTGATCGAAAGTGCCGAGCTCGCGTTCGCGCGCGATCGATAGCGCGGTGACGATCAGGCCGATCAAAAGCGCGATGCTCGCCACCAGGTTCGGCACCATGAACCATTGATAGGTGAGGTTCGGATTGAACCAGTTGCGCGCAACGACGGTGACTGCGTCGGACGCCATCCGCTTGCCTGCGGGCGTCTCGGCGGCAAGCGTTCCGACGATGCGACTGAGATAGCCGGAGACGATCTGCGACGCGTTTGAGCGGCGCCCGTCGAGGATGATCTGCACCTTTGCCGGCCGGCTCCCCTCAATATCGCGCGAGAAGGTGGGGCCGATTTCGATCGCGGCTATGACCTCTTGGGTGTCGATCGCCACGCGCACCTCGTCGGGGCTGTTGGTGAAGCGGATGCTGCGGAAGGTCGGCGACCCCTGGATCTCCTGGACGAGATCCTGGCTCCAATGGCCGTTGTCGCGGTTCAGCACCATGACGTCGACATTCGTCACTTCCAGCGTTGCTGCGTAGGAAAACACCAGCAGCTGCATGATCGGCGGCACGATCAGCACGGTGCGTCCCTTGGGATCACGCAGCACCGCCAGCAATTCCTTAACGATCAGCGCTTTGAGCCTTGTCCACCACATCTCAGCCAATCCTCTTGCGGGTGCTGCGGGCGGCGAGTGCGAAGAAGACGCAGCCGATCAGGAGCATGACGGCGATGGCACGCGTGAACATCGGCCAGATGTCGCCGGCAAGGAACACGGTCTGCAGGCTTGGGATCAGATAACGCGCCGGCACGATGAGAGTGATCCATTGAATAACCGTCGGCATCGAATTGATTTCGAAGAGAAAGCCGGAGAGCAAGAACGCCGGCAGAAAGGCTGAGATCAGCGCGAGCTGCGAGGCGAGGAACTGGTTCTTGGTCGCCGCCGAGATCAGCAAGCCTTGGCCGAGCGCCGGCATCAGGAAGGTTGCCGAGAGCGCATAGAGCGCTGCGATCGAGCCGCGGAAGGGGACGCCGAAGAGGAAGACGGCAAGCAGAACGCAGAGCGTCATCGAGGTGAGGCCGAGGATAAAATAGGGCAGCAGCTTTCCGGCCAGGAGTTCGGCGGCCGAGACGGGCGTCGCCATCATCGCCTCCATCGTGCCGCGTTCCCATTCACGGGCA
The DNA here is from genome assembly GCF_037120565.1 of Ensifer sp. CCNWLY38. NCBI lineage: Bacteria > Pseudomonadati > Pseudomonadota > Alphaproteobacteria > Hyphomicrobiales > Rhizobiaceae > Ensifer > Ensifer sp. CCNWLY38. The sequence goes on along the minus strand of NZ_JBBBBO010000013.1, from coordinate 63,328 downwards.
ACGACGAGCGAGGTGAGCAGCGTGCCGACCAGCGTCATGACGATGGCGATCGACCCGGGCACTAGGAAATTCCGGCTGGTCAACTCCGGATTGAACCAGAAGCGCTGCTCGGCGGAGATTGCCGGCGGTCGGCCGGCGCCGTCGCTCAAGCGCTGGCGCTCCCAGTTGGCAAGGGTCGCCTGGGCGTAGTTCTGCACGAAGTTGGCGGTGTTGGGGTCGGAGCCATCGACGAGCACCTGCAACGCCGGATGGCGCCCGGCGGCATAGTCCGCCGTAAAGCCGGCCGGGATCACGACGATGCCGCGCACGCGGCCGAGCACCAGGTCCTCTTCGAATTCGCGCCGGTCGCGGCCGACCGTCACCTTGAAATAGCGTGACGCCTGGAAGCCGGCGGCGAGGTCGCGGGTCAGCGGCGCTTCCTCTTCGATAACGAGGCCGACGCGGGTCTGCGTCGTATCGAGCGAGACGCCGTAGCCGAAGAGAAACAGCAGGATCATGGGCAGCACGAAGGCGATCAGGATGCTGCTCGGATCGCGGACGATCTGGTAGCTTTCCTTGCGCACCAGCGCGGCAAAGCGACGGGCTCGGGCGGCCCGGCTTTCGATGTTGGCGGATTGCGCGCTCATGCCGCCTCCTTTTCCTCCGACCCCTGGACCAGGGCGATGAAAGCATCTTCCATCGTCGGGTCCGGAAGCTTGTCGCTGGCGACCTGCGCCTTCAGTTCATCCGGCGAGCCGAGCGCGATCGACCGGCCGCGATAGATGAGCGAGATACGGTCGCAATATTCGGCCTCGTCCATAAAGTGGGTGGTGACGAGCACCGTCACGCCCTTTTCGACCAGCCCGTTGATATGGGTCCAGAACTCGCGCCGGGTGATGGGGTCGACGCCGGAGGTCGGTTCATCGAGGAACAGCGCTTCCGGCTCATGCAGCACGGCGCAGGCAAGGGCCAGCCGCTGCTTGAGGCCAAGCGGCAAATCCTTGGCCGACATGTCGAGCAGCCGGCCGAAGGCGAAGATGTCGACCATCAGTTGAATGCGTTCGCGCTTGCGCGTGCCGGAAAGGCCGTAGACGCCGGCAAAGAAACTGAGGTTCTGAGCGACGCTTAGGTCGCCATAGAGCGAGAACTTCTGCGCCATGTAGCCAAGCCGGTTGCGCGCCTCAGCCGCGTCGCGGCGCAGGTCGAAACCGGCAACGCGGCCTTCGCCGGCCGACGGTTTCAGCAGGCCGCAGAGCATCTTGAACGTCGTCGATTTGCCGGCGCCGTTCGGGCCGAGAAGTCCGAAGATCTGGCCGCGCGGAATGTCGAAGGTGATGTCGTCGGCGGCGGTGAAGTCGCCGAAGCGTTTCGTCAGGCCGTGGGCCTCGATGACCGGCTTGCTGTCTTCTATTGTGAAAGGTGTCTGCGTTTCCGCCAGTTTCGAGCGACCGCCAGGCCCACCGCCGAGCATGTCGATGAAAGCATCCTCGAAGCGGGGCGGCGTGGTCGTCACATCAGGCGCCGACGTGCCGTCGTCCGGTGTTGCCGGTTTGGTGCCCGGCTTCATCACCAGGCGGATCGCTTCACCCTGAATGACACCGTCGACGACGTCGTCGTCATCGAGCAAGCGCGCGAGCTTCTGGCGGCGCCCATGCCCGATGCCGGAAACCTTGAAAACGCGGTCGGCGACCCGAGCGGTCAGCTCGGCGGGGCTGCCGGCAAACAGCAGCTTGCCCTCGTTCAGCAGCAGAACGCTGTCGCAGGCCTCGGCTTCGTCGAGATAGGCGGTCGACCAGACGACGCCGATCCCCTCGGCCGTCAGGTTCTCGACCATTTTCCAGAGGTCGCGGCGCGAGATCGGATCGACGCCGACACCCGGCTCATCCAGGAGAAGCAGGCGAGGCTTGCGCAGCAGTGCGCAGGCGAGGCCGAGCTTCTGCTTCATGCCTCCGGAGAGTTTGCCGGCAAGCCGCTCGGTAAAACGCTTGAGATCGGTGAATTCCAGCAACTCGTCGAAGGTCGCGGCACGCTCGGCGAGCGGCAGCCCGCGCAAGTCGGCATAGAGGTTAAGGTTCTCTTGAACGGACAGGTCTTCATAGAGGCCGAAGCGCTGCGGCATGTAGCCGATCGCCGCCTGGATGTCGGCGGCTTTGGTCACCGTATCGAAACCGAGGACCTCGACCTTTCCCTCGTCCGGCACCATCAGCCCGGTCATCAGCCGGATCAGCGTGGTTTTTCCTGCGCCGTCAGGACCGACGAGCCCTGTGATCCGTCCGCCGAGGATTTCGCCATCGATGTGGTCGAGCGCCGGCGGGGCATCGCCGAAACGCTTGACCACGTCCACGATCCGGACGAACGGCGCGTTCTCGTTCATCGTTTTGCCTCTGCGGCTGCAGGCAAGTGCACCGTCACCGGCATGCCCTGCCTGAGATCGGGACCCGGCTTGTCGACCACGATGCGCAGGCGATAGACGAGATCGGTCCTGAGCTCTGGCGTTTCCACCGACTTCGGGGTGAACTCGGCGACGGGCGAGATAAAACCCACCGTCGCCTTGTAGGGGCGATCCGGCGCGCCGTCCGACGTGATCTCGACAGCCATGCCCGGATGCACCCGGCCAAGATCCGGCTCTGCGACATAGGCCCGGACCCAGACGGGTTCGTTGAGCGAGACGACATAGACCATGTCCGAGGGCGCGACGATGGCGCCGACTTCGCGCACCCGGGACAGAACCGTGCCCGCGCTTGGCGCGAGCAGGCGGGTATCGGCAAGCGACGTGCGGGCACTTTCGAGCTTGGCTTCGGCTGCGAGCACCTGTGCCTGACCCGCCTCGATGTCCTCGATCCGGCTTCCCTCCTCGATGAGCGCCAGCGCCTCGCGGGCGGAGGTGGCGCGTGCAGCGGCGGCAGCCCTGTTGGCGCTTGCCTCGTCGAGGTTGGCCTGAGAAATGGTGCCGTTCGGACGCAATTGCCGCGCGCGTTCAAAGGCAAGGTTGGCATTTTCCAGGTCGGCCAGACGTTCCTCATGGGTAGCGCGCGCCTGGGCGATTTCGGTCGGGCGGGCGCCCGCCTTCAATTTTGCAAGATTGGCCTTGAGCGCGCCGAGTTCGGCTCCCGCTGCGGCCACCGCCTGTTCGAATGGAACGGCGTCAAGGGTCGCGAGGACATCGCCGGGCTTCACCGCGTCGCCTTCGTCGACGCCAAGGCTCGCAATACGGCCATTGACGCGGAAGCTGAGAGAGACTTGGCGGATGTCGACATTGCCGTAAAGAACCGAGGCTCGCTCCGTGCCAGTCCAGCCGAGCCGCTGGGGGACGTCGAACCACCAAGCGCCGGCTGCGGCGCCAGCGAGCATTAGAAGGGCGATTGCCGGCTTGTTCATGGCTGGCCCTCCTTCTCGCCGCCAAGTGCCGCGACAAGCTCGGCGACGTGCCGACGCAGAATGTCGAGTTCGTCGGGGCCAACGGCCTGCCAGTTCATCTGCCGGAGCATGGCCGCATGGGCCATACGGAAGACGAGGATGCTGCCGACGACGGAGAGGGTCCTCAGCCGGACATGTTCGGATTGTGGCGGTTCACCGAGAATGGTCGCAACCAGCCTGCCGGCCATGCCGATCATCGGCCCCATGACGTTGGTATAGACCCGCTCGAAGGCTTCGGTCGGTTCCATCTGTTCGCGGATGATGAAACGCGCCCAGCTCTCGGACTGCCGGCTGACGAAGATCGCGATCATGTGTTGCGCCACCTGGGTCAAGAGTTCGCGGGCTTCCTCAGCCGACATCGCCTTGCCTTCGCCGTCGAGGCGGGCAAGACGCTCGAGGATTGCGTTTCTGAGATCGCCGACATGTCCAACGATAATCGAGGCAAGATGCTCGGCGGCAGCAATGTAGAGGCCTTCCTTGCCGCCGAAATAGTAGGGGATCGCCTGCAGGTTCACGCCGGCAGTCTCGGCGAGCATCCGCGTGCTGGCGCCATCGAAGCCGTAGCGGCCGAAGACATCTATGGAACTCGTCAAAAGCTTCTCACGCGTGATGTCGCCGCGTTCCTGCTTGGATGTTTGGGTCGAGGTTTTGTTTTTCATCATGTTCTCAAATTACATCATTCCATTGATTAAGTCAATCGAATGAATTTGTGGTTCGCGGTTGCGCGGCTTCTGGTCCGCGCCATGGGCGGATGAGCGAAACGTTCGCGGCTCACGGGAGAGCGAGGTGTAGGTTGGCTGTGATTTGGCCATATGGCGCAGATGGTTGCGCATGGCGCCTAAGGACGGCGCGCGATCACAAGGGGATGGGGGAGGATTTTCTGCCGGAATTGGCGCCTAGACTGCGGAAGAGAAGTCTATCGAGATCTTGGTACCGCGCTCCGGGGCCGTATCGACCGCGACGGTCGCCTGGTGGAGTTCGCTGATTCGCCGGACAATCTTCAGGCCGAGCCCGAGCTGACCGGAACTCTTCACGTAGCCGAGATCCTCGTGGTGTTCGGGCAAGTCGACGAGCCCATTGCCATTGTCCTCGACGGAGACGACCGGGCCGGGACCGCAGGCGAGAACGATCCGCGTGCCCGGCGGATTGTGCTTCACCGCGTTCTCGATCAGGTTTCGCAGCATGTTCTCGACGAGCGCCGGGATCGCGGTGACCGGTGGCGTGCCTTCGTCGACGAATTCGAGCGACTTGTCGTGGTCGAAGACGAACGGCGCGATGGCTTCCGCAACGGCGGCTCCGATTTGCGACAGGCTGGTGCGCTGGTAGGCGGAGGGATCGACTGCATCGGCCCGCGCCAGAGAGGTGAGCTGCTCCAGGATATGGGTCAGGGCGTCGAGGTCCCTTTCGGCATTGCGGGCCCTTGGGTCGTTAATGCGGCTCAGTTCCATCTTGGCGATCGAGACCGGCGTCCGGATCTCGTGGGCGATCGAGGACGAGAACAGCTTCTGCGACTGAATGAGATCGGCAACGCGCGTGAGCATGCGATTGACCGCGGTGACCAGGCGGGCGATCTCCTGCGGCATCCGCGTCAGTGGCAGGCGTGCATTGCTGTCGCGCGGGTCGAGTGCATCGGCTGCCTGGGCCGCCATGGCGACGGGTTTCAGCGCGCTGCGAATGGACCAGATCGTCGCACCGATGACGAGACAGAACATCAACGTCATCGGTACGATCATCGAATCGAACATCTCATGCAGCAGGGCGCCGTACATGAAGCCGTTCGGATCGTTGAGGATCGCAAACTCGATGAGCACGGTGGTCCCGCTCCGTTCGAAAGACTGGCCGCCGGCGACGCTGAAGGGCTTTCCGGGAGCGATCAGCCGCTTCCAGAACTGCGGTGCATCCATGTTGATGGGCAGGAAATGCTGGGCGCATTCGCTCGTGCAGTTCGAATAGACGATCACGCCTGAAGCTGTGCGGATGCGCAGGAAGATCGAGCCATCGTCGTCATGGCGGTCCTGATAGCGCTCGCGCATCTCGTGATTGGGTTCGTAGCTCGCCACGCCATCGCGGACCTGGACATAACCGGCCAGGTTTTCGGTTTCCTGCTGGAGCATGAGCACGCTGAGCTTGTCGTCGTCGAACCAGTAGTCGGCAAAGACAACGCCGATCTGGATCGCCATGGCAATCAGCGAAAAGGCGATGATGCGGCGGGCGACGATGCCGATCAGCGACGGGTTGCGGGGCTTCATGAGGCGCGCCTGAGCAGATAACCGATACCGCGCACGGTCTCGATCTGTACGCCGGTGTCAAGCGGCTGCAGGCGCTTGCGCACGCGTGATACCGCGAGCTCGAGCGCATTCGGCGTCACTTCCTGGCCATATTCGGAAAGCGCCGTTTCGAGTTTGCGCTTCGGCACGACGCGGCCGACTTCCCGCATCAGGATTTCCATCAGCGAACGCTCGCGCGGCGGCAACGGCACCACGATGCCGTCACAGGTAAGGTCTGCGGTCGCCGGGTCATAGCGCAAGGCGCCCGCCTCCAGCACCGGCTGGACCGCTTGCGGGTTGCGTCTCAGCATCGCACGGCAACGGGAGAGAAGCTCCCGATGATGGAATGGCTTTACGAGATAGTCGTCGGCACCGGCATCGAGCCCGGCAATACGCTCGTCGACTGATCCCTTGGCGGTGATGATCAGCACAGGCAGCCCCGGATAGTCGAGCCGGAGGCGACGAAGCAGGGACAGGCCGTCGCCGTCGGGCAAGCCGAGATCGAGCAATACGAGATCGTGCTCCCGCCCGGCGATTGCCGTTTCGGCGTCCGCAACGGTTGAAACGGAATCGAGGCGCCAGCCAGCGTCCCGCATGGTTTCTCCGACCAGTTCTACCAGTCGCGGGCTGTCTTCAACCAGGAGCAGGCGCATTGAATCGTCTCGATATTACAGGGGCCGCTGCCGACCATATGGGCTTTCGCTTGGGCTGCCAACTCCCGGTCGCAATGCCCACCACCGCGTGCATGAAGCGGGCATTGAGCAATCTTGACGGGGTTTCGACAGCTTGCACGTCGTATCTCGACCGGTGAGGGGGAGGGTGCAACTGAACAGGTGGCCGCATTGCGGTCTCCACTTCCACTGAATGCTCGCGCCTGTATTGACCATCTCAGATGATCGCGCAGTCGCCGCTGGAGACGACCGCATTGATTATTTCGAGAATTCGCCGGCCAGAGATCGGTAGTATCGCTCTGAGCGCGCTCGTCAGCGCCTATCTGCTTGTCGTCGCCAACAATTCCTTCTGGACGCATACATTCGCCTATTTCAACGATTCCGTTGTGGCGCTTGTGTCCTTTAGCGCGGCACTTTGCCTCCTGACCTTTGCGGGGCTTACGACCGCCTCAGTCAAATATGTGATGAAGCCGGTGTCGATCTTCCTCATCATGGTGTCGGCGTCGGCCTCCTATTTCATCGACACCTTTGGCGTCATCATCGACAAGGACATGATCGGCAATGCGGCCGTAACGACGCAGGCGGAAGCCGGTCATCTGCTGACCGGCAGCCTGGCGATGCACCTGCTGCTCTATGGCTTGCTTCCCTCGCTTGTCGTCCTCTGGCTCAAGGTTCGCCGTCGCCCCTTCCTCGCCAATGCCGCAGTCAATCTTGGGGTAATCATCCCCTGTCTCATCGTCAGCAGCGGGCTGGTCTATGCGAACTTCGCGAACGTCGCCTACGTGATCCGCGAGCACAAGGACCTGATGAAGCGGTTCAATCCGACGGGGCCGGTCTCGGCGGCCGTGCGGTATGCCGCGTCGACCTACAAGGAGCGCAACATCGTCGTGCAGCCGCTCGGCACCGACGCCCGCCAGGGCTCGCGGATTGCGGCGGCCGGCAAGCCGGTGGTAGTTGTCGTCGTTGCCGGCGAGACCGCGCGCGCAATGAACTTCTCTTTGAACGGCTATGCGCGCGAGACCAATCCGGAACTGAAGGCGCTCGGCGTCGTGAACTATACGGACACCACGAGTTGCGGCACGGCAACGGCGATTTCGCTTCCCTGCATGTTCTCCGTCTATCCGCGCAATGAATACAGCGACTGGAAAGCGCGTTCGACGGAAAATCTGATGAACGTGCTGACGCGTGCCGGCGTCTCGACCACCTGGTGGGACAACAACACTGGCAGCAAGGGCATTGCCGATCTCATCAACTTCGCCAGCATGACCAACCAGAAGAACAGCCCCCTGTGCAAGAACGGGGAATGCCTGGATGAAATCTTCCTCGGCGAACTCGACAAGAAGCTCCAGGCTACCACATCGAACAGCGTGATCGTCCTGCACCAGCTCGGCAGCCACGGCCCGTCCTACTATCTGCGCTACCCTGAGAAATTCCGCCGGTTCACGCCGGATTGCCGTACACCGGAACTGATGAAGTGCTCGGTCGCCGAGATCACCAACGCCTACGACAATTCGATCCTTTACACCGACTACGTGCTGGCAAGTGTTGCCCGTCTCTTGGAAAAGCACCAGGACCGCGTCGCCGGCGCGATGATCTACATGTCCGACCACGGCGAGTCGCTCGGCGAAGACGGTATCTATCTGCACGGTGCGCCCTACGCGATTGCCCCGCGGGAACAGACGCAGGTACCGTTCGTCGCCTGGTTTTCGAAGCCCTATCAGGCGGCCATGGGGGTCGATACGGCCTGTCTCGCCAAGGACACGGCGCAGCCGAAGTCGCACGACAATCTCTTCCATACTGTTCTCGGCATGATGAACGTCGAGACGAAGGTCTACAAACGTGACCTCGACGCTTTCGCAAATTGTACGCGGAAGCCGGCCGGTGGCCCGATATTCCAGTCGGCAGATACCGCCAACGATCTGCCGGCCAATACAACGCGCGCCGTCGCATTGCCGGGCGCACTCTGAGCGCAACCGCGACCGGTTGCCGCGATTTTTCCAGGGTCTCGGAACAAAAGCGCGTTTCGACGCTTCCTTGCTTACATGTCCTCGACTCCGCGCGGACGGTCGGCGACCCCATTTGCCATATCAGTCCGGTGGACAGAGGCGCCAATCCGTACGCAGGAGGATTAGATGCGCGTCGTCGGTATACAGGTTTCCCCGGAAAGAGCCGGTCGAGCCGGATTTAGCGTCGAGTTCGTCGGTGATGGCGGGGAAGTGGTGACCGTGATGTGCCCGCAGGATGATGCCGGCTCCTTGAACCGGCTGAACGCCATCGCAAAAGCAAAGGATATGCTCAGAACGGCGCTCGACGCAGACGAAGCGCTTCAGGCTGCGGGCGGTGCGAAGGGGGCCTTTCGCGGACCGCTGCCGAATGCACGTCACGCGCATGATCGGGATGTGATGGAAGAGCAGCTCAACGAGGGGCTCGAGGATACATTTCCGGCGAGCGACCCGGTATCGATCGCCGCTTCGACGATCGCAAAGGGCCATTCCCGCCGCTGACGGCTCAGCGACGGTGCCGCCTGTCCCTACAGACGGCGAATATGGCTTTCGTGATTTCGTTCGAAAGCGTCCCTCCGCCCAGTTTCGGCCACCTCGGCGGACTATCGGCAAAATTGTCGGGCACTTTGGCGTGAGTCGGTTGTTTCGATCGACATCGCGCGCATACGTTTCGACGACAGACTTGTTATAGTGTTTTGATTTATCGATATTTTCCCCCTGGATCAGCCCGGTTCGAGGGTTTGGAGTATGTGTGGAGAGTAGACGCATGGCCGGCCGGCAACTCACTTTCGCTATCGGCGACATTCATGGTTGCCTCGACCAGTTGCGCGTGCTTTTGGGCGAGATCGAAACCTATGCGCCGGCGGGCAGGGTCATTTTTCTCGGAGATTTGATCGACCGGGGGCCGGACAGCCGTGGTGTCGTCGAGTTTGTCATGGCCGGCCCGTCAAAACCCGGTTGGACCTGGCTGACACTCAAGGGCAACCATGAAGAGATGTTATGGGGCGCCAGCAGCGGCGAGAGCGACGTTGATTGGTGGCTCATGAACGGTGGCCAGGAGACGCTGGTTTCCTACAATGGCGTCGTTCCCGGTCGGCATCTGAAGTGGATCAAGGAGCTTCCCACGATCCTTGTCGAACGGCATCGCATTTTCGTGCATGCGGGTATCGATGAGACCTTGCCGCTCGAACAGCAAGGCGACGAGATCTTTCTCTGGATCCGGCGTCCAGAGGACTATTCGGGCGAGTACTTTGGAAAACATCTCTGCCATGGGCACACACCCAGCGCAGCCAATCCACGCACGATCGGAAACCGGACCAATGTCGATTCCGGCGCCGTCTTCAGTGGCGTGCTGTCCTGCGCGGTCTTCGATGACGATCAGCCCGGTGGCCCGATCGATTTCCTCATGACAACGCAGATCCAGGCCGCAAGCTGAGCGACGTCGCTGGTGGTTGCGGCGCAAATGTCATTGTGCGTCTGGCCGTGCAGTAGTAGGTGTGCCTTCTCCATAGGGCGATGTTGCTGCCGCCCGTTTCACCATCTCAGGGGATTGCCTTGGACGCCGCGCCTTCATCCGTGTTCACGAAGAATTTTGCTGCTCTGCTGTTCGATATGGATGGCACCTTGCTGAACTCCATGGCCGTCGTCGAGCGCGTCTGGGGCGCCTGGGCGGTGCGCAACGGGATCGATCCGATCGAATTCATAAAGACCGTTCATGGCGTCCGCGCCGTCGATACGATCCGCAACCTCGAACTGCCCGATATCGATCCGGAAAAGGAAGCCTATGACCTGGCGCTCGCCGAGATCGCCGACGTCGAGGGCATCGTCGAAATTCCCGGCGCCGTCGCCTTCCTGAATTCACTGCCGCCGGAAAAATGGGCGATCGTCACGTCCGCGCCGCTCGACCTGGCGGTGCGTCGCCTTGCTGCTGCCGGCATCCCGACGCCGCAGTTGATGATTACGGGCGAAGATGTTTCGGTCGGCAAACCCGATCCGCAGGGCTACCGGATGGCTGCCGAGCGCCTGGGCGTGCGGCCGGAGGACTGCCTGGTCTTCGAAGACGCACCCGCTGGCATTCTCGCGGGCATTGCTGCCGGCGCCGACGTCGTCGTCGTTACGGGGGCCCATGAGGCTGCCGCCGACACCCCGCACATGACGCTTGCCCGCTACCATGACATCGCGGTCGAACTCGCAAGCGACGGCATGCTTTCGCTGCGTCAAACGTTCTGAGCGCTTCAAAGAAGCCGAAGGTCGGCGACGGCCCTCGGCTTCCCATTTGATTCAGGCGTTAAGCCAGCACTTCGTCAGTGCATGCCCGCCCATCAGTTCGCCGTTCGGATCATCGATCCAGCCGCCGACCCTGTCGCTCGTCGCGTCGATGTAGTTGTTGAACATCGGCACGATGACCCCGCCTTCATCACGCAAAATCATCGCCGACTGGCGATAGAGCGCCTTGCGCTTGGCTGTGTCGAGTTCGCCGCGCGCCGTAAAGATCAGCTTGTCGAAATCCTCGCGGAGGAAGCGCGTGTCGTTCCACTCTGCCTTCGACAGATAGGCGATGGAATAGACCTGGTCCTGCGTCGGCCGCCCGGTCCAGTAGGACATGCTGAAGGGCTGCTTGTTCCAGACATCCGACCAGTAGCCGTCGCCCGGTTCGCGCTTCAGGTCGATGGTGATCCCGCATTTGGCGGCGCTCATCTGGAAGAGCTGCGCTGCGTCGACGGCGCCCGGGAAGGCGACGTCCGAAGTTCTCAGCAGAACCGAGCCGCTGTGGCCGGACTTCTTGTAGTGGAACTTCGCTTTGTCCGGATCGAAGACCCGCTGTTCGATGTCGTTGTCGAAGAGCGGATAGCCCTTGATCATCGGCGTGTCGTTGCCGACGGTGCCGTAGCCGGCGAGCACCTTGGCGACCATCTCTTCGCGGTCGACAGCGTATTTCAGCGCCAGGCGCAGGTCGTTGTTGTCGAAGGGCGCCGTATTGCAGTGGGCGATGAAGACATAGTGACCCTTGCCCGGCACGTTGCGGATGACGACCCCGGGCAGGCGCTGGATCAGGGCCACGACCTTGGGCTCGATGCGGTTGATCATGTGGATCTGGCCGCTCTGCAGCGCGGCGGTGCGCGCCGTCGAATCGTTGATGACGGCGATTTCGATCTGCTCGGCATGGCCGCGTTCGGCGGAGCCCCAATAGCCTTCGTGTCGTTCGGCGATGTGTTTGACGCCTGGCTCATTGGAGACCACCTTGTAAGGACCGGTGCCGATGCCTGCCGTCGGATCGTCCTTGCCACCGTTCGGTTGGATCATCAGGTGATAATCGCTGACGACATACGGCAGGTCGGCGTTGGGTGCGCGCAGCGTGATGACGACGCTGTCGCCGTCGGCCTTGATCGTCTCGAATTCCTGGACGAAGGGCAGGGCCGCCGATTTGGAATCGGCGTCGCCGTGACGCTCGAGTGTCGCCACCACGTCGGCCGGGGTCAGGTCCTTGCCGTTGTGAAAGGTGACGTCCTTGCGGATCTTGAAGCGCCAGGTCTTGGCATCAGGTGTTGCCTCGTAGGATTCCGCAAGCCGGTACTCGATTTCACCGGCCGGTGAGACCTCGAGAAGCTGCTCCCCCCAGCAACGCCCGAGTGTGTAGGGGACCTGGCTTGCCCAGGTCGCGGGATCGAGGCTGTTCGTCGATTCGCCGCCGACGAGGCCGGCTTTCAGTGTTCCTCCTTTGACGGGCCCGGCCGCTCGGGCTGCCTGGCCGAGCAGCAGGTTCGCTGACGCGACCGTAACGCCAAGCGCTGCGGCGCGCCCGAGAAACTCCCGTCGCGACAGCCGCCCTGCGGCCACCTGTTGGCTCATGAATTCCAGTTCTCTTGGCATGGCTCACTCCCTCCCTTGTAAGACCCGCCCGGCGCACCGGTATCGTTGCAGGATATTGGAGGCAGATATCGCGTCTGGATTCTTGCCGCGCGACAGTTGGTGCCGCAGATCGACTTGAGAACGTCGTATCCTCGACTACCCGCGCTGCCGATGGCGAGGGGCGGCAGCGTCAGCCCTTGCTCGCGTAACGTTGCAGAACGGCGGAGATATCCGGCTCGGCCTTGTCGATATCGAGTTCGGCGCGTAGCTCGACGGCGTGGAGATGCTCGAGCATGATCCGCTCTGCCGTGGCAGTGTCGCGCGACCGCAGCGCGCGGATGATCTGCACGTGTTCATCGACTGCGCATTCCGGAGAATGCAGCCGTGCGAAACGCGCTAGGATCAGCGAGCAGCGCGAGACGATCTCGCGGACAAAGCGCGCCAGGGCCTGCGAGCCCGTGAGTTCGGCGAGCAAGATGTGGAATTCGCCTGCGAGGCGGATCGAAAGCGGGCCGTGATCGGAAAGGGCTGCTTCTTCTTGCCTCACGTGCTGCTCCAGCCGCTTGACATCGGCGCTGCCGAGATCGGCCACCAGCCGGCGGATCACTTCGGCTTCCAGCATGCGCCTCAGCGCGAAGATATCGCGGGCTTCTTCCAGCGTCGGCTCCGCGACGCAGGCGCCCTTGTTGGCTCTGAGATCGACAATGCCCTCGGCGTTCAGCCGGACCAAGGCTGCGCGCACGCTGGTGCGGCTGACCTTGAAATGATCGGCGATCGTGTCTTCGGCAAGCTTCGTTCCCGGCCTTAATGCCTGCTCCAGGATCGCCTGGCGCAGGAGCCTGTAGACAACGTCGCTGCGGCTCGATTTCTCAGACAAGGTTGCCTCCCCCGACGGGCCGATCGAGGATCGGCCAAACATGTCCTGCACTTCGATAACGCCCGAATATTTCGTCGTCAATATTGTATACAATCATGTTGATGTTTGTATCCGTCTATCGTATGCAATTGATGGCGCTGACAATTACGGGTTGGTGTCGATCGGTTCGGGAGGAGGCGTGCGACGAAGACCGCACGACCAGGACCGGTCAGGACAAGGATAACCAAAGGGAGGGAATTCATGAAAAACAGGATCCTACAGCTTTGCGCGACCGTTGCGGGCATCGCAGTCGGGCTTGTGGCCGCAACGTCTGCGAACGCGGCGACGACGCTTGAAACGGTCAAGGCGCGCGGCAAGCTGATCTGTGGCGTCTCGATGAGCACGCCGGGCTTTGCCACCGCGGATGCCAAGGGTCACATGGGGGGCTTCGACGTCGACGTCTGCCGTGCCGTGGCCGCCGCCGTTTTCGGCGATCCGGAAAAAGTCGATTTCGTCCTGACGAACATCAACACGCGCTTCCAGGCGCTCCAGTCCGGCGAGATCGACATGCTGTCGCGCCAGACGACCCTTACCTTCTCGCGCGAAGTCTCGCTTGGCCTCGATTTTGGGCCGACCGTCTTCTACGATGGTCAGGGGCTGATGGTGCCGAAGTCGCTCGGCGTCAACAGTGCCAAGGAGCTGACGGATGCCGCGATCTGCACGCTGCCGGGCACCACGACCGCGCAGAACCTCAGCGACTTCTTCCGTTCGATCGGCGGCAAGTTCGAACTGGTCGTCTTCGAAAACCCGGACGAAAACCGCAATGCCTTCTTCTCCGGTCGTTGCGAAGCGATCTCGTCCGACCGTTCGGACCTCGCTTCGATCCGTGCGGTTGCCAACAACCCGGATGATTACGTCGTTCTGCCCGAAACCATCTCCAAGGAGCCGCTGGCGCCTGCTGTTCGCCAGAACGATTCCAACTGGCGTGACATCGTATCCTGGTCCGCCTGGATGCTGATGGCGGCCGAGGAGCGCGGCATCACCCAGGCCAATGTCGACGAGATGGCCAAGAGCGAGGATCCGGAGATCCAGCGCATGCTCGGCGTCAACGAAGAACTCGGCAAGATGCTGAACCTCGACAACAAGTGGGGCTACAACATCATCAAGGGCGTCGGAAACTATGGTGAAGTGTTCGAGCGCAACCTCGGCACCAAGACCGCTCTCGGCCTGACGCGCGGCCCGAATACGCGGTGGAGCGAGGGTGGCCTGCTCTACGCACCGCCGTTCCGTTGAGGATTGACGGGCCCGCGCTCAAGCGCGGGCCTACCTTTCTGCTGCAGAAATTCAAAGTGCCAAAGCGACCTCTGCGCCCGGCAAGACCCGCGGCGCTGTAGATCCTGTCTAAGGGACGGGTGCCGATGCCCCTGTTTTATGATGCGCGCATTCGCGCCTATCTCTATCAAGTGATCGCCGTCGGCGTCGTGCTGCTCATCGCCTGGGTGATGTTCAGCACCGCAAGCGCCAATCTTGCCAAGCAGGATATCGCGACCGGTTTCGGCTTCCTGGCGCGCCAGGCCGGTTTCGTCATCACGGAAACCGCGATCACCTACGAGCCGACCGATCCGATCGGTCGTGCGATCCTCGTCGGCATTGCCAATACGGTCAAAGTCTCGCTGCTCGCGGCACTGCTGGGCACCATTCTCGGTCTGCTGGTCGGCATCGGGCGGCTGTCGCACAATCCCGTGCTGTCGCGACTGATGCTTGCCTATGTGGAGGCCCTCCGCAACGTGCCGCTGCTGCTCTACCTGCTGCTCTGGTACTCGCTGATCATCTCCACCTTTCCGCCGGTCAAGCAGGCGATCCAGATGCTTCCGGGTGTGTTCCTGTCGAACAGCGGCCTGGTCATGCCCGCCCTGCACTGGGAGAGCGGATTTTCGGCAATGGTCACGGCTCTCGTTGTCGGCATCGCTGCGGCCGCTTCCGTTGCACGGATTCTCGGCCGCAGGCGCGTCGTCACCGGCAAGGACAGACCGATTGCCTTGATCGCGACGATCGCGCTTCTTCTGCCGCTCGTGGCAGCATTGCTGCTCGCCAACATTTCCGTCACCTGGGATGTGCCTGAGCTCGGCCGGTTCCGCTTGAGCGGCGGCTATCATCTGCGCCCGGAGTTCGTGGCGCTTCTCCTCGGGCTGACGCTTAGCGTGTCGGCCAACGTTGCGGAGATCGTCCGGGCCGGCATCCAGGCGGTCAGCAAGGGACAGTGGGAGGCCGCGACGGCGCTTGGTCTGTCACGCGCGCGCACCCTGAAGCTGGTGATCCTGCCGCAGGCGCTGAGGATCATCATCCCGCCTCTAACCAACACCTATCTGACCGTCTTCAAGAACAGCTCGCTCGCGATCGCCATCGGCTATCCGGACCTGGTGATGGTTTCGAACACGATTATGAACCAGACCGGGCAGGCGATTGAATCTATTGCCATTTTCATGGGCGTCTATCTCGGGCTGTCGATCCTCATCTCGCTGGTGATGAACTGGTACAATGCCAAGGTCGCGCTGAGGGAGCGCTGAGCAATGACACAGGTCGATACCCTCATCGGCGACGCATCGCTTACGTCCCATCGCGAGGCGCCACCGGCACCGAAAGGTCGCTGGCTCAGCGCCTATTTCGGAACACCCGGCAACGCGCTGATCACCATCCTTTGCCTCGGCACGATCTTCGCGGTTGCGAAACTGGCGATCGGCTGGCTGTTCATCGATGCCACCTTTGTCGGCACGCCGGCGGAATGCAAGGTGACAAATGGCGCCTGTTGGCCGTTCCTGTCGGCGAAGATGCGCTACATCTTCTTCGGCTTCTATCCGTTCGAGGAGCAATGGCGACCGCTGACGGCGATGCTCTTGTTTCTCGGCGCCTGTGTCGTCTCGATGGTCCCGAAGGTCTGGGGACGGGCGCTGTTGATCGCCTGGATCGCAGTCGTCCTGCCGGTGCTCTATATGCTGATGGCGGGCGGGTTCTTTGGCCTGACGGTCGTGCCGACGACGCAATGGGGCGGGCTGCCGCTCTCCTTCATGCTTTCCTTCATCGGCCTCGCCTGCGCGCTGCCGCTTGGGATCGCGCTCGCGCTTGCGCGCGCCTCCAGCCTTCCGGCCATCCGCATCCTGGGAGTGAGCTTCATAGAGATCGTGCGCGGCGTGCCATTGATCAGCATCCTGTTCATGGCAACGGTCATGCTGCCGCTGTTCATGCCCGATGGCATCACCATTGATAAGCTCATCCGCGCACAGGTGGCGATCATCCTCTTTGCCGCCGCCTATATCGCCGAGATCGTCCGTGGCGGCTTGCAGGCGGTGCCCAACGGGCAGGTGGAGGCCGGACACTCGCTCGGCCTGCACTACTGGCAGATCATGCGCAAGATCGTGCTGCCGCAGGCGTTGAAGAAGGTCATCCCGCCGCTCGTCAGCCTCTTCATCGGGTTCTTCCAGGATACGACACTGGTGACCATCGTCGGCCTGCTCGACTTCCTCGACACCGTCCGCACCGCCATGCGCGATCCGGAATGGCAGGGCATCGCAGTGCTGGAAGGTTATGTCTTCGCGGCCGTCGTCTATTTCATTTTCAGTGCTCTCATGGGAGCTTACAGCCGTTTCCTCGAACAATACTTCAGGACCTCGCATGACTAAAGAGATCCATGTCATCCGCAATGTGCACACGCTCGTCGCCTTCGACAGCGAGCGCGATGGCCACGTCTATCTGCACAACGCCGACATCGCCTATGACGACAAGGGCTTCGTCCATGTCGGCGGTCACTACGAAGGTCCGTTCGACAGCGAGAGTTCCGGCCGTGACCGGATGATCATGCCGGGCTTCGTCAATGTCCATTGCCACTCCGGCGAAGAGCCGATCTCCAAGGGCATCTTCGAGGACATGGGCACGGCAGGCCTTTGGGGCAATGCGCTCTACGAATACTCCAACCTTCTGGAGATCGACGACGACGCGATCGAGGCATCGCTGACCGTCATGGTCGGCGACCTGATGCGCAGCGGCGTCACCACGCTGCTCGATATTGCCGGCCCGCATGAAAGCTGGCTGCCGACGCTCGCGCGAAGCGGCGCACGCGCCTTCGTCGCGCCAGGCTTCCGCGAGGCGCAGTGGCATGTCGAAGACAGCCACCGTCTCGATTTCCGCTGGGACAAGGCGCGTGGGCGCGACGCTTTCGCTCGGGCTCTGGAGGTCGTCGATGCCGCGACAGCGCACCCCTCCGGTCGGCTTGGCGGCGTCGTCGCGCCATCGCAGATCGAGACCTGCTCGCCGGAGCTGCTGCAGGATGCGGTGGCGGCGGCGCGCAAGCGCGGCGTTCCGGTCACCATCCACGCCGCCCAGACCATGGCCGAGCACGAGGAACTGTTGCGCCGGCACGGACTGACGGCCGTGCAATATCTCGAAAGCCTGGGCTTGCTCGGCAAGGACCTGATCCTCGGCCATTGCATCTTCGTCGACGTCCATTCCTGGACGCGCCAGCGCACGGAGATCGACCTACGTCTTCTGGCCGATCGCCAAACGACCGTCGCCCATTGCCCCGTCACCTTCTCGCGCAGCGGCATGGCGCTGGAATCTGTCGGCCGTTACCGTCGGGCCGGCGTCAACGTCGCGCTCGGAACGGACAGCTATCCTTTCAACATGCTGGAAGAAATGCGCCAGGCGATGATCTGCGCACGATTGTCCGGCAAGTCCGTCTTCGATGTCGCGACCGGTGATATCCTGGAGGCTGCGACCATCGCCGGCGCCAGGGCGCTCGGCCGTGATGACATCGGCCGCATCGCCGTCGGTTCCAAGGCGGATTTCCTCGTGGTCGATCTTCGCCACCACGCGATGCAGCCGGTCTACGATCCGCTGCGCAATCTCCTGCATTGTGCAGCCGAGCGGGCGATCGAGCGGGTCTATGTTGACGGAACCTGCGTCGTCAGCGGCGGACGGCCGACCCTGATCGACTATGACGGTGCGCTTGCGAAGCTTCAGGAGGCGCAGGACTACGCCTGCCGGAAGGCGCCCGAAAACGATCCGAAGGGCCGCGGGATGCGGACGCTCGCGCCGCTGTCCTTACCCATCGCCGGTTAGTCTAGGGAACGTCGTAGCCCCAGAAAGCGGATGGGAAAAGATCAGTAGAAAAGGCGGTGGGCGGCGAAGAGGCAGATCAGGATCGCCGCCGCCCCACCGGCCAACGCGCTCAGCCGCCGCTCGAGAAAATCACGGATCTCCTCGCCGAAGCGGCGCAGCAGCCAGGCAAGCAGGAAGAAGCGCGCGCCACGTGCAACGATCGCCGACACGAAGGGCGAGGCGTGGCCGCCGCTAAGCATCAGCCATGCGTGCATAACGGCTTGGCGGCTGCCCAACATGACGGCTGAAGGCTGTGCTGAAGGTACTGGCTGAACTGTAGCCGACACGTTCGGCGACGGAGGCGAGATCGACGTCGCGTTGCCGCAGCAGATCCTTGGCGAGCGCCATGCGCCAGACGAGCAGATATTCCATCGGCGGCACGCCAACAGCGCGGGTGAAGCGCTCGAAGAACACGGAGCGGGAGAGTGCCGCCTCGCGCGCGAGTTCCGCCACCGTCCAGGCATGGGCCGGATCGGCGTGGATCTGCCGAATGGCCGCCGCCAGCCGCGGGTCACCCAGGCCGCGCAACAGGCCGGGCGTTGCGCTTTCGCCTTGAATAGACCGAAGGGCCTCGATCAGCATGACTTCCACAAGCCGTGCCAGCACCAGGTCCCGGCCTGGTCGTTCGTCACGCGCCTCTTCGCCCACCAGACACACGAGTGTCGAAAGTCGGTCGATCCCGCGCAGATGCATCAATGTCGGCAGCAGCGAAACAAGCAGTCCGGCATCGGGCGAATCGAGGACGAAATAGCCGCCGAGCAGGCGCACGTCCGGTTCGCCGTGTTGCCTGCCGTGGCGAACCTCGCCGGTCGGCGCCGGCATCCCCTTGGGGTCGATGAAGGTCGGCTGAACCGGATCGAACCCCGAAAGGGTGAAACCCGGCGTTGCCGGCAGCAGCACGAAATCTCCGGCCTCCAATGTGGCCGGTACCTCGCCATCGACAGCCAGCCGGCAAGCCCCCTCGATGACGGTGCAGAAGCTCGGCTGCCCGAAATCGGCATAGCGCACGGCCCAGCGGCCGGCGCCGCTGATACCCTTTGTGAAGACCGTGCGCGGACGAAGAAGCTGAATGAGTTGCGAGAGTGGATCGACCATGTCAGGACGATAGCAAATGAAATCAGGACTTCAAGCTGTAGAGCGTCCAGAGCGGAGGCGATATCTCTTTTCCATCGAAACAACTGACAGGAAATCGCGATGAATACCGTACTGATTACCGGCTGCTCTTCCGGTTACGGGCTGGAGACGGCGCGGCGCTTTCATGCCGAGGGCTGGAACGTGATCGCCACGATGCGCCGACCGCAGCGAGACATTCTGCCGAACTCCGACCGGTTGCGTGTCTTGGCCCTCGATGTCACCGATCGCGACAGCATCGCGGCTGCGATCGAGGAAGCCGGTCCGATCGATGTGCTTGTTAACAACGCCGGTATCGGCGTGGTTGGCGCCTTCGAGGCGACTCCGATGTCCCATATCCGCAAGGTTTTCGACACCAATACCTTCGGTGTGATGGCCATGACCCAGGCGGTGATACCGCAGTTCCGTGCCCGCCGGTCGGGCGTCGTGGTCAACGTTACGTCCACCGTGACGCTTGCTTCCATGCCGCTCGCCGCAGCCTATACCGCCAGCAAGTCGGCGATCCAGGGCTTCACCGGCTCGCTCGCCCACGAATTGGAAGCGTTCAAGGTGAGGGTTAAGCTGGTCGAGCCCGGCTACGCACCGACTACCCGCTTCGCCCACAACACCACTATGCGCGTGGAGGATCTGATCCCGGCGGCTTACGCGGATCTCGCCGCACCCATCTTCGCGCAGTTTGCCGCCCCGCCCTTGGTCACGACCGAGACCGATGTGGCGGGCGCTGTTTGGCAGGCGGCGAACGATCTGTCCGGCCAGCTCCATTTCCCGGCCGGCGCCGACGCCCTGGCGCTTGCCAAGGCGAGCTGATCTCGCCTTCCTTTGAGAGCCACGGCAGCCCGGTTCGGGCAGGTGTCAAGCGATCAGACGGAGACGAGCGTCCGTCTCCGTTTGGTTGCGCGCGCCGGATGTCGTGCGGAAGCGTTCGACGAGATCGAAGAGGCCGGATGCCTGGTTTGAGAGCCGAAGAGTCATGGCGGTGCTGTCTTCGACCATCGCATTGTTCTGCTGCGTCACGGCGTCCAGCGACAGCATGGTCTGGTTGATGTGCTGCAGGTCGTTCGCCTGGTCGCGCGCGTCGCCGGCAATCTGCTGTGTCTGCTCGTTGATGGCATGGATCTGGCCGGAGATCTCGTCGAGCGCATCGCCTGCCGCCCGCACCAGCGAAACGCCCTTCGTCACTTCCTCTGCCGACGTGGTGATAATCGCCTTGATTTCCCGGGCGGCGAGGGCGGATTTCTGTGCCAGCTCCCGCACTTCATGCGCGACGACCGCAAAGCCCTTGCCCGCTTCGCCGGCACGGGCCGCTTCGACCCCCGCATTCAGGGCCAGCAGGTTGGTCTGGAACGCGATGTCGTTGATGGTGCCGATGATCTGGGAAATGGCGACCGATCCCTTTTCTATCTGGGCCATGGCGCCGACGGCGTTGATGACCACCTGACCGGAGCGGTCGGAGCTCGCTTTAGCCGCAGCGGCGATTGTCGTGGCCGATGAGGCGTGTTCGGCCGTGCGCCCGATGGTGGCGGTGATGGCGCTCAAGGCCGCAGTTGCTTCCTCCAATGTCGCCGCCTGATGTTCGGTGCGCTTGGCGAGCTGGCCGATGGCGTCGCGCATCTCGCCGGTCTCGCCGTCGATCTCAGCGCTTCTCGCCTTCACGTCACCAAGCGTGACGGCAAGGCTTTCCAGCGACAGATTGAAGTCCGAGCGCAGACGGTCGAAACCGGCTCCGAAGGGCCGGTCGATGCGTGCGGTCAGGTCGCCTTGTGACAACCGTTCGAGCCCCGACGCGAGCATCTCCACGGCCTCGTTGATCTGGCGCGACACCTCGGACTGGGTCATCTCTCGGACTTGTCGTTCCTCTTCGATCATCGTCCGTGTTTCCGCCGCCTCGGTTTCAAGGCGGGCGCGATCGAGAAGCGCGTCGCGGAAGACGAGGACGGAACGGGCCATGTCGCCGATCTCGTCCTTGCGGTCCCGGCCGACGCCGCCGATCGTCGTGTCGCCGTCGGCGAGTTGGCTCATGTCCTGAACGAGACCGGTGATCGGGCGCGTCAGCCGGCGTGAATACCAGATGGAAATTGCCAGCGCCGCCGCGAGGACGGCCAGAGCCGTCGCGAGCGTCCAGTTGCGCAAGGCGGTGACGGCGGCAAAGGCTTCCCGTGAAGTCATGACCGCGGCCATGGTCCAGCGGGTGCCGAAAGCATCGAGGCTGGTGGCAGCCATCTGCGCTTCCTCACCACGGAAATCGGCGAGCTTGCTGCTGACGATGCCATCTTTCGCCGGCTGGTCCGGCGCGATTCGGGCCTTGAGGATATCGTTGTCGGGTGTGGTAGCGCTGTCAGTGAGGAAAAATCCGTTGCCGTCGAGAAGGATCGTTTCGCCAGTCTCGCCAAGGCCCGTGCGGTTGCCGACGATCTCTCCGATGCGCGCGTCCGGCATCTCCAGGATCAAGGCGCCGATCTTGCCGTCGATCGATTCCAGCGGGATGGCGATGAACGCCGCAGGGCTGTCGCCGAGCGGCGCATAGGCCTCATAGGACGCAAAGGCCAGTTTGGTCTTGTCTGTTCCCTCGGCCGTCTCGCGGAAGATGCGGCCAAGCCCCGTGTCCTTCCAGGATCCGTCCTTGAGGCTGACGGCAAAGTCGCCCTTCTTGTTGAGGGAGTAGACAACGTCACCGCTGAGATTGGCGAGCAGCACGTCGCGATAGCCGTGGGCTTCCGCGAAGCGGCGGAAAAACGGGTGATAGCGCGCATGCAGCACGTCGTAGTCATCGACGCCAGCGGTACTGTAGAGGGCGCGCTTGTCATCGGGATTGGGGTTTTCCGTCAGATAGCGGCGCTGCAATTCGCTCTCGGTCTTGTCGCCGAACTTGGCGGCAGCGCCATTCAGGTCGCTGAGCGCCTTGGCGACAGATTTCTGCGCTTGCAGATTGCGCAAGTCGTTTTCCACGGTGGTGAGATAGTGGCGAAGCTCGTTGCGGCGGGCATCGGCGAGCGCCTCCAGCTTCTCGATTGCCGCGCGCGACGACAGGTCGCCGCTGACCGTCAGGCTGGCAAGACTGGTGGCAGCAATGGAGAAGGCAGCCAGAGCCGCCGCTGCGAGGGGTAGCTTCGCGGACAAACGCATAACAATCACCGGGCTTGAAGGGGAGGAGGCCATGCCAAAGGGCTGGTCGCGACGCCTCATGCGCCCGGCGGGACAGCTCCCGCGCGGAGAGTTATACGGTCGCATGTTACAGTTTGATGACGTCCGGATGACAAGGCGAAAGTTTAGCCGTGGACTTATCTCGGCAGGGTGCCGGTCAGAAAGACCTGCGCGCAGCTCTCAGCGCGCGCCATGATCGTCGCTTCGTCAATGCTGCCGATGCGGCCCATCATGACGGCGCGTTGCGGCTCCATCGCCATCATGCCGCGCAGCATGCCCGCCGCCAGATACGGATCGTCGATCACGAGGCGACCGAGAGCCGCTTGCGCCCTGAGCCAGCGCTCCAGCGTGGCGTTTGTCCGCTCGATTGCCTGCTCCCAGAAGGTGGCGGCGATCTCCGGAAAGCGCTCCGCCTCGGCGAGCACCAGACGTATGATGGCGATCGTGTCTGCCGCCAGCACGAGGTGCCCATAGGCGGCAAGCAACTGCACGAGACCGGTCTTCACGCTCACGGCGTCGAGATGCTCTTCGTCGGCTTCGAGCGCGAACTCAGAGATCCTGAGCGCGATGACACGTTCGAAGAGATCGGCCTTGGTGGGAAAGAGGCGATAGAGCGTCTTGGTGGAGACGCCGGAATTCTGGGCGATGACGTTGATGTTGGCTGTCTCATAACCGAGGTCGCAGAATTGCCTTTCGGCGGCAAGGATGATCACCTTGCGGGTCTCGTCGTCGGATCGGACCTGGGGTCGGCCGCGGGAACGCGGCGATTTCTTCTTTTCGACCATGATGACTTTCCAAATTCCTTGGCGATTTTTAGTCGTTGCCAGATGGGAAAGCAAATGTTTTCCGAAGTCGGCGTGTGGATAGCCGCACAGTTCCCCGGTGGCGGATATTCTGGTAAACGGGCCGATTGTGCCGTGCCGCGTTGATTGTTGCCGGATCTCTTTCGATGTGCGTAACGTGGCAGACGCCTTTTGCAAAGAATAGTTGTAATCAGCTTGGCGCGGTCCTTGGGGGAGCCCCGGCAATCGTCCTCGTAAGAAAGGCTATATCATTGGATATAAAGCAACGTATGCGAAAGGTGCTCGAGGCCGAAGCCTCGGCAATCCTTGCAGTAGCGATCGATGAGCATTTTGAGGAGGCGGTCCACGCCATCTTGGGATGCCAAGGAAAAGTACTCACCACCGGTATCGGCAAGGCAGGGCATATAGCCAACAAGTTTGCAGCGACGTTGTGCTCCACCGGTACACCTGCTGTGTTTCTGCATCCGGCCGAAGCGGCACACGGCGATTTGGGAGTCGTAGGTAGGAACGATATAATGATCGCGTTCTCGACCAGCGGCAAATCCCGCGAAGTGTTGGAGATCATCGAACTTTCGAGCCATCTGGGTGTAGCGAAGCATATCGGCGTCACATCGCACCCAGACTCTTCGCTTCGAGAAAGCTGTGACGTCATCCTCAACATGGGAGAAGTTGAAGAGTCGGGATGCCCGATCGGCATGACGCCCACCTCCAGCATCGCGGTTATGTTGGCGGTGAGCGATGCCATCGCCATGGCCGTTATGGAAACCAGAGGATTTACCAGGAGCGAGTACGGAGCGCGCCATCACGGCGGCTATCTGGGGCGTTCGGCTCGCATAGACAACGTGTAGCGCGGTAATCGGGCGGGTTGGCCCACCCACGGCTCCGCCCCCTTTTCTCGCCCGCTTATGCATAGGTCAGCGCGGCGGCGGAGAGGCCGCCACCCAATCTACTCCGGCTACGATATTGCGACCTCCGCGAACACGCCCTAGCTTTGCGATATGGCGACGTCGAAGCTCACGGCCTACCGCGCAAAGCGGGATTTTTCCAGGACGCCGGAGCCTGCTGGGAGAACCGGCGGGGAGGGCAACCGTTTTGTCGTGCACAAGCACCACGCCACGGCCGATCACTATGACCTCAGGCTTCAGGTCGGTGATGTGCTGAAAAGCTGGGCGGTCCCCAGGGGGCCGTCGCTCAATCCCGCCGACAAGCGTCTGGCGGTCGAGACCGAAGATCATCCGCTCGACTATATCGACTTCGAGGGCGTCATTCCGGAAGGCGAATATGGCGGCGGGCCAATGATCGTCTGGGATACCGGCGTCTGGGCGCCGATGGACGATATCGACAAGAGCCTCAGGACAGGCGCCTTCAAATTCCGCCTGGCCGGTGAAAAGCTCAATGGCGGCTGGATGCTGACGCGGCTGAAACCGAAGCAGGGGGAGGAAGACCAACGTAACTGGCTGCTTTTCAAGGAACATGACCTTGCAGCCGAAGCTGATGTCGACATCCTGACGTCGCGTCCCGAAAGCGTGAAAAGCGGCAGGCGGATCGAGGAACTGGTCGAGCCGCCGAAGAAGCCGGCAAAGCGGGTAGTTCTCAAACCCGGCGCGCTGCCGGGTGCGGTGAAGGGCCCGAAGCCGCAGCGGATCGAGCCGCAGCTTGCCAGCCCAACACCGAAGCCGCCGGGCGGCCTGCCGGACGGCCAAGTCTGGCTGCATGAAATCAAGTTCGATGGCTACCGGACGATGGCGGATGTCTCGGA
Source organism: Ensifer sp. CCNWLY38 (assembly GCF_037120565.1). NCBI lineage: Bacteria > Pseudomonadati > Pseudomonadota > Alphaproteobacteria > Hyphomicrobiales > Rhizobiaceae > Ensifer > Ensifer sp. CCNWLY38. Next base: position 38,301 of record NZ_JBBBBO010000013.1, on the reverse strand, counting down.
CGGCAACATCAAGCTGATCACCCGCAGCGGGCTGGACTGGACGAAGCGCTACGGCGACCTTCCCGATGCCTTCCGGAAGCTGCCCTGCCGCGAGGCGATCATCGACGGCGAGATCGTCGTTCTCGACGACAAGGGCATCAGCCGTTTCGCGCTGCTGCAGGACGCGCTTTCGACCGGTGTCGACAGCAAGCTCGTCTTCTATGCTTTCGATATCCTCCATCTCGATGGGTGGAATCTGACCGAGGTCCCGTTGGAAAGGCGCAAGGCGCTGCTGGCGCAACTGCTCGAGGGGCAGGTCTCCAGCCGTTCGGCCATCCAGTTCAGCGACCATGTCGAAGGCGATGGACATGGGCTCTACGACCAAGCCTCGGAGCTGGGGCTGGAGGGGATCGTGTCGAAGCGCGCCTCGGCACCCTACCGGAGCGGTCGCACGCAGACCTGGGCCAAGACGAAGGCGCTCCAGTTCGGTGATTTCGTGATCGCCGGATACACCACTTCCGAGGCGGCCGAAGGCCTTGCTTCTCTCGCTCTCGGCGAATGGGAGGAGGGCGAGCTGCACTATCGCGGCAAGGTCGGAACCGGTTTCGATGCGGCGACGGCCAGGCAGTTGCTCATCCGGCTGGAGGCGCTGCGCGGCGACGCGGCGGCGCTGGAAGGCGCGCCGAAGGAAATCACCTGGGTTCGGCCGGTGCTGAGCGCCCGCATCCATTATTCCAACCGGACGACCGACAATGTCCTGCGCCATGCGGTGTTCAAGGGGCTGCGCGACGTCGAGCTTTCGGCACCGGCGCGCGCAACGCGCAAGCGGCTGATCACGGATGCCGATCTCGCGAGTATCCAGGTCACCAATGCTGATCGCCGGGTATTCGGCAGATCCGGACCGACCAAGCTCGATATAGCCGTCTACTACGCGCTCGTTGGCGACTTCATGCTGCCGCATATCCTCGGTCGGCCGGTGTCTCTCTTCCGTTGCCCGACGGGAAAGCGTGCAGACTGCTTCTTCCAGCGTCATCCCTTTACCGGCATGCCGCCCTCGATCATCAGCTTCAACTCGACCAACTCCGAAGGCGAAACCAATTCCTTCCTCTCGATCGAAGGCACGAAGGGCTATCTCGCGCTCGCTCAGTTCGGCGTGATCGAGCTTCATAGCTGGGGCACGAAGCGTGAGCGGCTGGAAAAACCCGACCGCATCGTCTTCGATCTCGATCCCGGCCAGGGCATCGCCTGGCGCGATGTGGTCGAGGCAGCCGTCCATATCCGCGGTGAGCTGGAAGCGCTCGGCCTCGTTCCCTTCGTCAAGACATCCGGCGGCAGCGGCATCCATGTGGTCGTGCCGGTCACGCCGAAACTCGACTGGAAGAAGACGCACCAGGCGACGAGCGCGATCGCGACACGGCTGGCTGCGACCGCGCCACAAACCTTCACCACCACCATGGGCAAGGAAAACCGCATCAAGCGCATCTTCATCGATTTTCACCGCAATGCCCGCAGCCATACGGCGGCCGCACCCTATTCGCTGCGGGCGCGCACGAACTTACCCGCCTCGACGCCGCTCGCCTGGGCGGATCTGGAGACTATCGACGCTCCTGAGGATTTGAACTATTCTTCGCTGCCTGGACTTCTGGATACATTCGGCGATCCCTGGGCGGATATCGACGACTTTGCCAAGGATTTGCCGCTTCTGTCCGAAACGAGGACGTAGTGCGTTTGGCCGCGTAGGAGACAATCATGGCGCCCAGGGCAAGTTGGAAAGGTTACCTTAAACTCAGTCTCGTCAGTTGCCCCGTGAGGCTCTATCCGGCGACCAGCTCGAGCGAACGCATCAGCTTCAATCAGCTTCATAAGGACACCCACAACCGGATCAACATGAAACCGGTCGACCCGGAGCTCGGCCTCGTCGAGCGCTCGGACCTAGTCAAGGGTTACGAATACGAAGACAAGAAATACATCATCATCGAGGACGCTGATCTCGATAGCGTCAGGATCGAGTCCAACCACACCATGAACATCGAGGCCTTCGTCGATGAAGGGTCCGTCGATGTGATCTACCAGGACGCGCCCTATTACCTGGCGCCCGACGGCGCGATGGCGGAGGAAACCTTCGTCGTGCTGCGTGAGGCGTTGAAAAAAAGCGGCAAACTCGCGATCGCGCGTCTGGTGCTTTCGAGCCGCGAGCGGGTTGTGACGATCGGTTCACGCGAAACCGGAATGTTCGTGTGTACTCTGAGAAATCCGAGCGAAGTGCGTGGAACTGCTGAGTATTTTGGCAACATCCCTGTCGGTCATCCAGATCCGGAAATGCTGCAGCTTGCCGAAGCGCTGATCCAGCAGAAGATGACGGTCTTCGATCCGAAGAACTATGAGGATCGTTACGAGATCGCGCTGATGAAGATGATCCGCGAGAAGCTCAAAGGTCATAAGCCGATCATTGCGGCAGCACCGGAACGTGGCAACGTCATCAATCTCATGGATGCCCTGAAGGCGAGCCTGTCGCAGTCGAAGCCACCGGCGAAGAGCAAGTCCAAGGCCGAGCCGGCGGCGAAGGAAACGGCCAAGGCGGCAACCCCGGCTGCGGCCAAGCGGACGGCGGCAAAACCGACCGCGAAGAAGAAAGCCTGATGGCCGTTGCAGGCCAGACATTCGGTATCGTCGGGGGCCTCTCGGCCTTCCCGCGGCGACTTGTGGCGCGGGAAGTGGAGCGACAGTTCGGTCACTTGCGGCGCGGCGTCACGCGCCAGACGACGTATCTGGTGTTCGGCCGGAACCTGCTAGCGAAGTCGAGCGAAGCGGAGATCGAAGCCCGTTTCGATGCGGAACATGCGGCGGGGCGATGGCTCGTCAGCGAGAACGGATTCCTTCGTCTCCTCGGGCTGATGTCGGTGCCTATAGCGTCCGCACTCACACGTCAGTCTCTGATCGATCAGGCCAAACTTTCTCCGCGGACCTTCGATCTCCTATGCTTGTTCGATGCTTTCGAGCATGACAGCGAGCCCTTTTCTTTCCGCGACCTCATCCTCGCCAGAAAGTATGCGGAACTGATTGGAAGCGGCGCGAATTGGAGTGCAATCGCCCGATCCGTTCATCGTTCGGGACAGGTCGCTTCGTTGACGGCGCTTTCGCTGCATAGTGGCGGTCCCGATGCGATCTACGCGCGGAGTGCCGAGGGGCTGAGCGAGCTCAACGGGCAATTGCTCTTCGATCTCGGCACGCCCGATGATGCCGCCCTGGAAGATCTCTTCGACTTGGCCGAGGAGGCGGAGGCGAATGGCGACTACGAGGAGGCTGCCGCCTTCTATCAGCGCTATCTCGCCATGGACCGGACGGATTCGGTTGCGGCTTTCAACCGTGCCAATTGCCTGAAGGCTGCGGGACGGGAGCTGGATGCGGCGCATGACTACGCCCGCGCCATCAAGCTCGATCCATCCTTCGTCGAGGCGTGGTTCAACCTTGCCGGGCTGATGAGTGAACGGGGACGGATCGACGCTGCCCGCAGGCACCTCAGGAAGGCAATCGAGCTCGACGGCGACTATGCCGACGCCATATTCAATCTGGCGAAACTCGAATTCGATGCCGGTGATCTCGGCGAAGCCAGGCGCTGGTGGAGCCGCTATCTCGAACTCGATAGCGATAGCGAATGGGCGCGAACGGCGGAACGCGGCGTGCAGTATGTCGATCTGCAAGGCCGTCCAAGGACAGCGGGCTGATATGGGCGACAAATTCCTTTTCGACGGACCTGATGATGCTGATGTCACCATCCTTCTAGCCCATGGCGCCGGCGCGCCGATGGATTCCGCCTCGATGACCGCGACCGCCAGGGCGCTTGCAGCCGTCGGCTTCCGCGTCGCCCGCTTCGAGTTCGGGTACATGGCGGCGCGGCGGACGTCGGACGGGCGCAAGCCCCCGCCGCGCGCCGAGACGCTCAATCCGGAATATGTCGCCGCCATCGAAGCGCTTGATTCGAAGGGGCCGCTCATCATCGGCGGCAAGTCGATGGGTGGGCGAGTTGCGAGCATGGTCGCCGACCAACTCCACGCGTCCGGCAAGATCACCGGGCTGCTCTGCCTCGGCTATCCCTTCCACCCGCCGGCAAAGCCCGAACAGTTGCGCACCAAACATTTGGCTGGGCTGAAGACGCCAACCCTGATCTGTCAGGGGACCCGTGACGAGTTCGGCACCCGCGAGGAGGTTCCGGGCTATACGCTTTCCGACGCGATCGAAGTCCTGTGGCTCGAGGACGGCGACCATGACCTGAAGCCGCGCAAGAGCCTTTCCGGCTTTTCGGCGGCCGATCACTTAAGGACCGTGGCCGATGCGGTGGCGGCCTGGGCCGCCCGACTGACGCGCTGATCTGACCGCCGGGATGAAGATCGCCACCTTCAACATCAACGGCATCAACAAGCGGCTCGATAACCTGATCGCCTGGCTAGACGAGGCGAAGCCTGACATCGTTTGCCTGCAGGAATTGAAAGCGACCGACCGCCAGTTTCCGCGCTCGGCGATCGAGGCGGCCGGCTATGGCGCGGTCTGGCAGGGGCAATCCGCCTGGAACGGCGTGGCGATCCTCGCTCGCGACAGCGAGCCGGTCCTGACCCGCGTCGGGCTCGACGGTGATCCCTCGGACAACCAGGCTCGCTATATCGAGGCTGCCGTCAGCGGCGTCCTGGTTGCCTGCCTCTATGCGCCCAACGGCAACCCGCAGCCTGGCCCCAAGTTCGCCTATAAGCTCGCCTGGCATGAGCGCCTGGCCAAACATGCCGCCGAACTCTTCGCTCTCGATGTGCCTGTTGTGCTTGCCGGCGACTACAACATTGTGCCGGAGCTGCGCGACATCTACCCGACAAGCTCCTACGACGACAACGCGCTGGTGCAGCCGGAAAGCCGTGAGGCGTTCCGTGCGCTTCTTGATCAGGGCTGGCTCGATGCGCTGCGCAAGGTCTATCCGAAGGAACAGCTTTTTACGTTCTGGGATTATCGCCGGAACCGGTGGCAGCGCGACGCGGGGCTCCGGCTCGATCATATGCTGCTCAGCCGCAAGCTGTCCCGCAAGCTCATTGGCGCCGGCATCGACCGCGAGGTTCGCGGCATGGAGGGCGCGAGCGACCACGCGCCGGTATGGATCACGCTGCGCGATTGATGTGGCGATATCGCGGGAGTGAAGCTGAGAGTCTGCGCGCAGCGATGACAGTGTTTCGCATCGTCAGCGGCTATTCGCAGACTTCATCCGGATTACACCCGGTCCGGCAGGTGGATGGATGCGCCGAACCGCGAACGTCCAAGCTAACCAACACAAAGGAGAACCGCATGAAAATCAGTGCACGCAATCGCCTCAAGGGCAAGATCGTCGAAGTGATCAAGGGCGCTACCACCGCCCACGTTCGTATCGACGTCGGCGGCTCGATCGTGACTGCAGCAATCACCAACGAGTCGGTTGACGAGTTGGGTCTGAAGGTCGGCGGCGAGGCCTACGCGGTCATCAAGGCTTCGGACGTCATGGTTGGGATTGACTGACAAGTCTAAGGAAGGGCGCGTGGGGTCTTCCGTCGCGCCCATCCGGATCGGCATCGGATCACGCCTTCTGGCAATGATGCGGGCCGCGGTCGTCGGTCTCGAAGTCGCCGCGCTGAGGCGGCGCGATCGGCTTGAACAGGGTCCGGTCGGGCTTCAGGTCAATAAGGGGTGTGCCGTCGAGGCAGTCGAGACCGCGCACGAGCAGCGTTGAGCCTTCCACAGCTTCAAGCTTGACGATCGACGTGCCGATCGGATTGGGGCGCACGGGCGAGCGCAGCGAAAACGTCCCATGCACTTCACCGTTGCTGGCGGGGCTTTGCAACACCAGGTCGCGCCGTGATCGGTCGAGCCAGTAGAGGATCTCCAGCCGCTCGAACGCTTCCACGCCCTTCAGCGCCAGAACCCAGGGATCGAAGATTTCGATGCGAGCGGACCGTCATGGCGGCCCTGGCGCGGCGTTTCCATGCGCGAGGTCCAGGGTGTCGCGATGCGGCCGATGAAGACGAGGCCGGCATCGGTTGCCGCGGGCGGTTCCACCGCCACCTCGTTCTCACGGATTTCATTCTGGCGAACCATAGTCTGCTCCTTTCCCTATAGAGTGTTCGGCCAACCGTGGCGCACACAGGCAGGCCGCGCTGCCGTCGATCGAGCCGATCACCACATCGATGTCGTAGAGTTTTTTCAGGGCAGCGGGTGTCAACACGGCCTTCGGCACGCCGAGTGCTGCAAGCTTCGAGGCGTGGAGGAGGGCGACGCGATCTGCGACCAGAAAGGCATGATCCGGATTATGCGTCGAGAGCACGACCGAGAGCCCGCGCGCCGCCAGCGCCCGGATGTGCGAGAGAACCCGCATCTGGTTGCCGTAGTCGAGATTGGCCGTCGGCTCGTCCATGACGAGGATGGAGGGTTCCTGCGCAAGCGCGCGGGCAATCAGAGCCATCTGGCGCTCGCCGCCACTGATCTCGGTGTAGGGCCGTGCCGCGAGCTGAGTCATGCCAAGCCCGTCAAGCGCTTCCATTGCGATCCGGTGATCGCGGGAGTCAGGCGAAGAAAACGGTGCGAGGTGAGGGGCTCGGCCCATCAGCACTACCTCCAGCACTGTGAAGGGGAAGAGCGCCGCATGCGCCTGCGGAACATAGGCGATTTGTTTGGCGCGCTCACGTCGGGACCAGGCGGAAAGCGGCTTCTTGTCCAGGAGAATGTCGCCGGCCTTGACCGGCAGAAGGCCGAGAACGGTCTTGAACAGCGTCGTCTTGCCGGTGCCGTTGGGGCCGAGCAGGGCCAGAACCTCTCCGGCCGCAAGCGACAAGGAGATATCCTCACCCACGGTCCGAGCACCATAGCCAAAGGCGAGATCCCTGATCTCGAGCGTCATTGCCAGGCCCTCCGGCCGGAAGCGAGCAGCCACAGGAAGAACGGCGCGCCGACGGCGGCCGTCAGGATGCCGAGCGGCACTTCGATAAGCGCGATGCTGCGCGCCAGCATGTCGACGATCAACAGGTACGCGCCCCCTAAAACCATCGAGGCGGGCAGCAGCCGGCGGAAATCCGGACCGACCAGCATGCGCGCAATATGCGGGATGACGAGGCCGATCCAGCCGATGATGCCGCAAATGGAGACGGCGGCCGCGGTGATCAGCGTTGCCGCAGCGACAAGGGCCGCGCGGGTGAGGCGCGTGTCGATGCCTAGCGTCTGGGCCTCCTCGTCACCGAGCGTCATCAGGTTCATGCGCCAGCGAAGCAGCACAAGCGGCACCAGCCCGATCAGCAGCGCCGGCAGGATCGATGCCACGTCGAGACGGGTGATCGCCGTCAGGCTGCCGAGCAGCCAGTAAGTGATCGCCGGCAACTGGTCGTAGGGATCGGCAAGGATCTTGATCAGCGCTATGCCTGAGCCGACCAGGGCGCCGATGGCGATCCCCGCCAGCACCAATGTCAGGGCCGGATCGCGTCCGGGGATCGCCACGCCCACGGCATAGACAGCGGCGACCGCCAGCAGCCCTCCGGCAAAACTCATCGCCTGGATTGCGAGGACCGGCACGGAGAGAAAGATGCCGACGACGGCGCCGAGGCTCGCGCCGCCGGAAACGCCGAGAATGTCGGGGGAGACAAGGGGATTGCGGAACAGTCCCTGATAGGTGGCGCCCGCTGCCGCGAGCGCCGCGCCGACCAGCAGTGCTCCCACGACCCGCGGCAGCCGCACGTTCCAGAGCACTGTTGAGAGCACGGGGTCGGTTGCCTCCCCCGAGGCGGCGGCGCGTAGCGCGCGCCAAATCTCCGACGGGCCGGCATATTTACCGATCGACATCGACACCAGAGCCAGCAAGAAGAGCCCGCCGACGAAAAGCCAGAGGCGGCCCTTGCTCTCGTCCGCGATCATTTCCGACGTTTCCTGTCTCCGGTTCATTTCGAAGCGGGCACCGCCCCCTTCAGCAGCATGGCCACTTGTTCGTCCGTCAGATCGACCTGGTAGAACAGCTTGTAAAAATCGCGGGTCTCAGCCACGAGATCACCGTTGAAGCTATCGGGATAGAACAGCTTCTGCAGCCACACGACGCCAATCAATCGGTTGATGGCGGGCGGCGAATCGAACCAGCCATAGGGCAGGGACGGCGCGGTGAACACCCGGCCGTTGGCGACTGCCTTGACGTCGCCCCAGAGCGGATCCTTCTTCACCGAGGCCGCAAACTTGCCGCTTGCGGCGATGACGAAATCCGGGTTCCAAGACAGGACCTGTTCGAGTGAGACCTGAGTCAAGCTGCCCTTGCCCGCGGCAGCCGCCACGTTCTCGGCGCCAACGGCTTCGAGGATCTCGACATTGATCGAACCGGAAAGGCCGGTTTCCAGCCCTTCCGGGCCGCGGCCATAGTAGACGCGTGGCCGCTGATCCCCAGGGATTTTGGCAAGGCTGGCGTTCAGGCCCTTGATCCGCTGATCGGCATAGGTCGCGAGCGTTTCTGCGCGTTCGGTCACGCCAAACAGGGCGCCTACATCGCGCAGCGTCTTGCCGCTCTCGGCGAAGCTGCCGTCGATCAGCACGTAAGGAATGCCGGTCTGCGCCTGCACCTTGTCGGCGAGCGAACGGTAGGTCTCGTTCACAGCACCGACGTCGAGAATGATATCCGGCTTGGCGGCGAGCACCGCCTCGACATTGGCGCTGCCACCTTTACCGGTCAACTGGCCATAGGTCGGCAGGTCGCGGACCGACGGCATCAGGTATGCCTTTTGCTCATCTGTTGGCTCACGCACCCAGCCGGCGAGCTTGTCCGGCGCCAGTACATAGGTCAGCACCGAAGCCGGCGGACCGGCGGCAAGCACGCGGGTGATGGTGTCTGGAATCTCGACTGTTCGTCCGGCGGCGTCGGTGATCGTACGCGCCTCGGCAGCGGCCGAGGCAAGGCCGAGCATGGCAGAGAAGATTATCGCAAGAGATTTCAACATGGAGGCCACGATAGCGAGAGGGATCGGTCGGTGCGCACTATGGCACGCCGTTATATCTCATGGAATATATTGCCTGAAAAATCGCAGCGAACGAACGGAACGATGCGGCGCAGGCGGTGCGCATTGCGGCATCCCGGCAAGCGGCGGTCGGCCGTTGCCATCCTCTTCTTTTCCAATCTCTTTTTGAGATGGCGCGATCGAATAAGTCTATTTGTCAAATCGGCGAGCCATCGACATTGTCCCGGTCGAGGAGAAACTCTTTTAGGACATCGCCGTGGAATACACTCGCTTTGGCCAGACCGGCCTGAAGACGTCATCCCTTTGCCTTGGCACCATGGGCCTCGGTTCTTCCAAGTGGAAGGGCTGGGTTCTCGATGAAAGCCGCTCTGTGCCGGTCTTGAAGGCCGCGCTGGACGCGGGCATCAATTTCTTCGACATGGCCGACTGGTACTCGACCGGGCTCAACGAACGGGTCGTCAGCCGCACGCTGCTGTCGATGACCAGCCGCGAAAACCTGGTGCTGACGACCAAGGCCTTCTATCCGATGAGCGACAGCCCGAACGACAAGGGCCTTTCGCGCAAGCACCTTTTGAAGTCGATCGACCGTTCGCTGGAGCAGATGGGCACCGACTATGTCGATATTTACATGGTCCATGCTTTCGATCCGGACACGCCGATCGAGGAAACCATGTCGGCGCTGCACGACATCGTCAAATCCGGCAAGGCGCGCTACCTCGGTGCCTCGACCATGTATGCTTGGCAGTTCGCCAAGATGAACCACATTGCCGAGAAGAACGGCTGGACGCCGTTCATCAACATGCAGTGCCAGTACTCGCTGCTCTACCGCGAGGAAGAGCGCGAGATGATGCCCTACTGCAAGGACGAAGGCATCGCGGTCACGACCTTCTCGCCGCTGGCACGCGGCTATCTTGCCGGCGGCGGCTCCGCCCCCCGCATCGCGCATGATCTTTACCTCGATTGGTTCGGCGACGAGATCGACCAAGAGATCGCCCGCCGGGTGAACGAACTGGCGCGCAAGTACGGCAAGACCGCAAGCCAGATCGCCCAGGCCTGGGTCATCGGCTCCGGCAACAGCACGGTACCGATCTTCGGCGCCGAAAGCGCCGAGCAGGTCGGGGGCGCGCTCGAGGCGGCGAAGATCGAACTCGACGCCGGCGACCGCGCCTATCTCGAGGAGCCCTACCGGCCGCGCGACATGATCAACGATTACAACCCGGTCCGCCGTCCGCGCGCGCTTTCGGTGCCGGCTGCGCCCCTGGCCGTGGCGTCCTGATCGATTTCCTCATTCTGGAGAATACCCGTGCTTTACATCGGCGAAGGTTTCGAGGGCTCCGGCCCCAATGCAGCGCATATCAATCTCTATCTCGGTCCGAAGGATGGTCCGATCGCGGGCGCTCTGGCGACCGCTGCGGCAAGCCCTGGCCCCGGCCACCTGCCTTTCCAGGCGATCCTGAAACCCAACCTGCCGGCAAAGCCGGTGACGCTCTTCATTGCCAAGGCCGTGCTGCAGCCCGGTACGCATGAGACGATGACCTGGGGCCCGGCCCAGGCGGGCGTTGCAGCGGGGATCACCGCGGCACTGCTCGACGGCACGCTGCCCGCCGAAGCCGAGGATGATTGGCTGGCGATCGCGGCGGTTTGGGTGAACCCGACGGCCGATGACGCAGAAGCGGTATACGCGCACAACAAGACTGCGACGCACATGGCCGCCAAGCGCGCACTGACGCGCAACTGGCCCTCGCGCGACGAGTTGAAGCAGGGTCTGCTGACCGTCGGCAATCCTTTCTTCACGCCGAAGGCTGCCTGATCCATGCAGCTTATCGAACGCCAGGCCCTGGTGGGCGGAGAGTGGAAAGACGCCACCTACGAGAAGCGGTTTTCCGTCCTCAACCCCGCCGACGGGAGCGAGATCACACGGGTTGCCGATTGCGGAGCCACGGAGGCGCAGCAGGCGCTGGATGCTGCTGAGATCGCATTTCGGAGCTGGCGGCAGACCACGGCCGCCCAGCGCTCCGACGTGCTGCGCCGCTGGGCCGGGTTGATGCTCGCCCGGCAGGAGGAGCTTGCACGCCTCCTGACTGCCGAGCAGGGCAAGCCGCTGGCGGAGGCCCGTGGCGAAGTCGCCTATGCCGCCGGCTTCCTGACCTGGTTTGCGGAAGAAGGCCGCCGCTCCCACGGCGGCGTCGTGCCGCCGCACCGGAGCGACGCTCGCATCGTCGTTATGAAGGAACCGGTTGGCGTCGTCGCGGCGGTCACGCCCTGGAATTTCCCGCTGGCGATGATCACCCGCAAGATCGGTCCGGCGCTTGCGGCCGGCTGCACGATCGTCATCAAGCCTGCTGAAGACACGCCGCTTTCGGCACTGGCGCTCGCCCGTCTTGGCGAGGAGGCCGGCGTTCCCGCCGGCGTCGTCAGCATAGTCACGACCAAGAGCCCGGCAGACGTCGTCGGCGTCTGGATGGCAAGCCCGGTCGTGCGCAAGTTTTCCTTCACCGGGTCGACTGCGACCGGCAAGCTGCTGATGCGGCAATGCGCCGACACGGTGAAACGCGTCAGCCTCGAACTCGGCGGCAACGCGCCGCTGATCGTCTTCGACGATGCCGATATCGAGCTTGCGGTTCGCGGCACGATCGCCTCGAAGTTCCGCAACACCGGACAGACCTGTGTCTGCGCCAACCGAATCCTGGTCGAGGACGGGATCTACGACCGCTATGCCGCCGCCCTCAGCGAGGCCGTCTCGGCGCTGAAGGTTGCACCCGGTGTGGAAGATGGTGCCGCGCAGGGGCCACTGATCAACGCGGTCGCACTTACCAAGGTCGAGCGCCACGTCGCCGATGCGACGGGCAAGGGCGCGCGCGTCTTGACCGGAGGCAGGCCCCACCAGCGCGGCGGTCTGTTCTACGCCCCGACGGTTCTTCGCGACGTGACGCCGGACATGGCATTGGCGCAGGAGGAAACCTTCGGACCGGTGGCCGGTCTCTTCCGGTTCCGCGGCGAAGACGAGGCGATCGCGCTGGCAAACGCAACGGAAACAGGACTTTCTGCCTATTTCTTCACACGTGACATCGGCCGCGCCTGGCGTGTTGCCGGTGCGCTCGAAGCGGGCATGGTCGGCATCAATGAAGGGGTGATTTCGACCGAAGTCGCGCCCTTTGGCGGAATCAAGCAATCGGGTCTCGGCCGTGAAGGCGCAAGCGAAGGCCTCGATGAGTATTTGGAAAGCAAATACGTGCTCTTCGGAGGGCTCTCGGTACTGTAAGAGATCGCTCCCCGCCCGAACAGAAAGGATCCGACCATGGATCGCCGTCGCCTCCCTCTCAATGCCCTGCGCGCCTTCGAGGCCGTGGCGCACTACAACAGCTTCACCGACGCCGCGAATGCTCTCAACATTTCGCAGAGCGCGCTCTCGCGCCATGTCATCGGGCTGGAGGAAACGCTCGGCCACAAGCTGTTCGAGCGGGGGCACAAGTCGATCGCGCTGACGGTCGAAGGCCGGGCGCTGCTGTCAGGCGTGGTCAAGGGTTTCGACCGGATCGAGCAGGCGCTCCGGGAGGTTGGCCAAAGCGACGGGCAGAAGCGCAAGCTGCGCATCAACCTGCCGCCGAGCTTCGCCATGAAGCTTACCGTGCCGCTGCTCACCGATTTCCGGCGCAGCTTCCCGGAGGTGCTGCTTGAGGTCTCGACGCCTTATGGCGGGCCGAACAGCGAGTTCGATCTTGCCGTGGTCTATACGCGGCCGACAGTCGACGAGTGGATCACCGACCTTCTTTGGGAGGAGCGTCCGACGATCCTCTGCCACCCGGATCTGACGCGCAATGGTTCGGCCGATATCGCTGCCTTCATCGCCGAAAACGAGATCGTCCATATCAAGATCGTCGATCTCGATCCGCACCACATGTGGCAGCGTTTCGTGCTGCAGAACGGCATCACCGATGTTTCGACCGATCGCGGCGTGACCTTCGACAGCGCCAGTCTCGCCGTCCAGTACGTGCTTTCGGGACACGGCCTTGTGCTTGTCGATCCGGTGCTCTTCCGGGAGGAACTCGAGAGCGGGCGGCTCGCCGCACCCTTCGATGCCGACTACTACGAGGGCTTTGGCTACTACCTCAAAATCGATGCCGACGGGCTGGCGGACCCGCTGATCGCCGGGTTCCGCTCCTGGCTCATCAGTCGGTTCAGAAACAACGGTCGGCCGGATGGCCACCGCAGAGGCTTGCGCGTGATCGGTGGGACCGACAGCGCCTAAACAAAATCAAATCATGGAGGAGGAAACATGAAAGATCTGAAGACAAACAGCGGCCAACCGCTTCATTCGTCCGTCAAGGACCTGGTTGAGCAAGTCCGCTCCGGCGCGATCGACCGCCGCTCGTTCCTGCGCGCCAGCGCCTGGCTCGGCGTCTCCGTCGCATCGGCCAGTGCCTTTGCCGGCATGAAGGGCGAGGCGTTTGCCCAAACGGAAACGCCCGTTGACGGTGGCAAACTGCGCTTTGCCTGCCAGACCCAGGAGCTGACCGATCCGATGCTTTCGAGCTGGATCGAGGCTTCCAACCTCTATCGCAACTGCCTCGAATTTCTGACCTACGTCGATGCCGACAACATCACCCATCCCTACCTTGCCAAGAGCTGGACGCCGTCTGAGGACCTGAAGGTCTGGGACTTCGAACTGGACGAGCGCGCCAAGTGGTCGAACGGCGACGCCTTCACTCCCGAGGATGTGATCTTCAACATCGAGCGCTGGATAGCGCCGGACTCGCAGTCTTCGAACAAGACGGCATTTTCCGCCGTCGAGAAGGTGGAGAAGACCGGCGATCACAGCGTACGCATCACGCTGTCGCGTGGTGTGTCCTCGCTGCCCGAGCAGCTTTATTCCTACACCTGCCCGATGGTGCATCTTAATTTCGTCAAGGACGGCGCGAACTGGCCGGCGAACCCGATCGGAACTGGTCCGTTTAAACTCGCGAGCTTCGAGGTCGGCCGTCAGGCCGTGTTCACCAAGCGGGCGGACTATTGGGGAACGCCGGCGCACCTCGACGAGATCCACTACATCGACATGGGCACCGATGTGACGACGCATCTGGCGGCTCTCGCAAGCGGGCAGATCGACGTGATCTATCGCGCCAGCATTGCCGAATACGACCTGATGAAGTCGCTGCCGAACATCCATGTGTTGAAGGCCAATCCGGCGCATACGCTGGTCATGCGCATGCAGGTGGACGCCAAGCCGTTCGACGACGTCCGCGTCCGCAAGGCTATCCAGCTCGCGGCCGACAACAAGCAGATGCTCGACGTCGCCTATCGCGGCGAGGGGGTGATCGGTGCCAACGTGCACGTCTCTCCGACGCAGCCCGACTATTTCCCGCTGGAACCGGTCACCCGTGATGTCGAGAAGGCGAAGGCATTGCTTGCCGAGGCCGGCTACAAGGACGGGCTCGACATCGAGATCACGCTCGGCAATACGCAGGGCAAATGGGAGCAGGACACCGCCCAGGTACTGCAGCAGAACCTGGCCGAAGCCGGCATCCGGCTGAAGCTCAACGTGCTTCCGGCCTCGCAGTACTGGCCGGTCTGGGACAAGGTTCCCTTTGGTCTGACCTACTGGGCCCATCGCCCGCTCGGCTCGATGACGCTGGATCTTGCCTATCGCTCCGGCGGCGCCTGGAACGAGAGCCGTTTTGCCAGCAAGGAATTCGACGCAGCGCTCGACAAGGCGATGGCGGTGGTCGATCCGGCAAAGCGCAGCGAGGCGATGAAAGAGGTCGAGCAGATCCTCCAGGACAACGCCGTCATGGTGCAGGCCTACTGGCCGAGCCGCTTCTGCGCAACGTCCAAGAAGGTCAGAAATTACAAGCTGCACCCGGCGGACTATTTCCGCATGGACGGCATCTGGCTCGCCCAGGCGTAATTTCTTTGCACGGGGCCGCAGATTCTGCGGCCCTATACCCACCCGGTAAGGAGTGGTTCCCAGTGACCCTGATCCTGTTTATCGCGCGCAAGCTCGGCGGCGCGGCGGCCGCCATGCTGACCGTGTCCTTCCTCGTGTACCTGGCGCTTGAGGTCAACGTCCAGGACGTTGCCGTCAAGGTGCTCGGCCAGTTCTCGACGGACGCTCAGCGTGCCGCCTGGCTGACGGCCAACGGCTATGACAATCCGTTTTTCATTCGCTATGGCCGTTGGCTGTGGTCCTTCATCACCGGAAACTGGGGCGAATCCACCTATTACCGGGCGCCGGTCATCGACCTCGTTCCCGACCGACTGGCCGCTTCCGGCCTTCTCGCCGGCGGGGCTTTGCTGGTCATGGTTCCGGTCGGCCTGCTCGCCGGTATTCTCGCCGGCATGCGGCCTGGCTCGCTCATCGACCGGGCCGTTTCGCTGCTATCGATCGTCACCACATCGATCCCAGATTTCGCTTCGGCCGTGTTTCTCTCGGCGGTCTTCGTCTTCTGGCTCAACTGGCTTCCGGGTGCGAGCACGATGCTCTCGGGCTTCTCGCTGAGTGAAATGGTACTGCCCGTGCTGGTCCTTGCCTTCTATTCGACGGGCTACCTGGCGCGCGTGACACGCGCCTCCATGGTGGAAGTCATGGGCACGCATTATATCCGCACCGCGCGTCTGAAGGGGGCGAGCCCGGCGCGGATCGTCTGGCGCCATGCGCTCAGAAATGCGCTGATCACGCCAGTCACCGTCATCATGCTGCAACTGCCGTGGCTGCTTTCCGGCGTCATCGTCGTCGAGGTCTTTTATGCCTACAAGGGTTTCGGCACGCTCCTCTACGACGCCGCTCTCAACAGCGACATCCGCCTCGTCGAAGCCTGCGCCATGGTCAGCGTTCTGGTGGTGGTCGCCACCCAGATCCTCTCCGACATCGCATATGGCTGGCTCAATCCCCGCGTTTCGCTTCTCGAAGCGGCCATGGGCAGCAAATAGGTCACCGACATGCGCAAATTTCTGCTTCCCTATCTTTCGAGCCCGATCACCGTCGTCGGCGGCCTGCTGAGCCTCGGCTGGCTGCTCACCGCGCTGCTCGCGCCGGTTCTCGCTCCCTATGATCCGATCAAGACGCTGATCCCGCTCGCAAAACCTGGCGCGCTCAATCCGGCCGGCGGCACCTTCTGGCTCGGCACCGACATGCTTGGTCGCGACATCCTCTCGCGGCTGATCTATGGCGCCCGCACCGTCGTGGTCTTTGCGACGCTCGCGACGTTGACGGCCTATTTCGTCGGCGTGACGCTTGGCCTTGCCGCCGGCTACTGGCGTGGCCGCTTTGATGCCGTGCTCTCCTATTTCGCCAACGTCGTGCTCTCCTTTCCGGTGCTGGTGCTCTACATCGTCATCATCGTGGTGATCGGCTCCTCGCCGTTCAACATCATCCTGGCGGTGACCTTCGGCAGTGGGCCGGCGATCTTTCGTATCGTGCGCGGCATCACCATCGATGTGGCGAGCCGCGACTATGTTTCGGCTGCAATTACGCAGGGCGAGAGCGCCTGGCGCATCATGCTCTTCGATATCCTGCCCAATGCCAGTGGTCCTCTCGCCGTCGATTTCTGCCTGCGGCTTGGCTACACCGCGATTACCATCGGCACGCTCGGTTTCCTGGGTCTCGGCCTGCCGCCGCCGACGCCGGATTGGGGCACCATGGTCAACGAAGGCCGCGGCATGGCGATTGCCTTCCCGCATCTAGTGATCTTTCCCTGCCTTGCAATCTCCTCGCTGATGCTTGGACTGAGCCTGCTGGCGGATGGATTGCGGGAAGTTTCCGACGCACAAGGACGGCGAGCATGACGACGGATGAAAGAAAACCGATCCTCAAGGTTGAAAACCTGAGCGTCACCTTGCCGAAGGGCGCCGATCGTCCCTTTGCGGTCAACGATGTCAGCTTTGACCTCAGGCCGGGCGAAATCCTCTGCGTCGTCGGCGAGTCCGGCTCCGGCAAGTCGGTGCTGTCGAGCGCATTGATGGGCGCGGTTCCGGAGGGGTTGAGGCTTGCCGGCGGGCAGGTGCTGCTCGAAGGCCAGGATCTGACGCGCCTGTCGGAGAAAGCGTTTCGGGCCATTCGCGGTCGCGACATCGCGATGATCTTCCAGGAGCCGATGGCTTCGCTCAATCCGGCAATGACCGTCGCGGCGCAGATCGAGGAAGTCTTCCTGCTGCATTCGGACTTCGATGCTGCCGAAAGGGCGAAGCGGGCGCGAGCGCTCGTCGAGGCGATGCGGCTGCCTAATCCGGACCGCATCCTCAAGGCCTATCCGCATCAGCTCTCGGGTGGCCAGTGCCAGCGCGTGGTGATCGCCATGGCGCTTGCCATGAGCCCGCGCATTTTGATTGCCGACGAGCCGACGACGGCGCTGGACGTGACGACCCAGGCACAGGTGCTCAAACTGATTGGCGAACTCAGGGACGTCCACGGCCACGGCATCGTCTTCATCACCCACGATTTCGGGGTCGTTGCCGATATCGCTGACCGGGTCGCGGTGATGAAGCACGGCGAGATCGTCGAGATCGGCGAGGCGAAGCAGGTACTGACGGCGCCGCAGCATCCCTACACCCAGGCGCTGATCGCGGCGGTCCCGAGCCTCGATCCGCACGATCGTCCGGCCGCACCGGCGGCCGAGCCCGTGCTTGCCGTGCGCGGCCTGCAGCATTCCTATGGCGCGCTTGCCGTCCTGAAGGATATCGATCTCAGCCTTGCGCCAGGCCGTGTCGTTTCGATCGTCGGAGAATCCGGTTGCGGAAAGTCGACGCTTGCCAAGGCGATGATCCGCCTGATTGAGGCAAAGGGCGGGCGTGTCGAGGTCGCGGGCACCGATATTCTGGCTCTGCCCGGCAAGAAGCTCGAGAAATATCGGCGCACGATCCAGATGATCTTCCAGGATCCCTTCGGGTCGCTCAATCCGCGTAGACGGGTCGGCCCGATGATCGCGCGCGCCGCACGCCTTGCGGGCGCGAGTTCGGGCGAAGCGCGGCGGCGGACGGAGGAGCTGCTTGATCTCGTCGGCCTGCACAAGAGCGCCTATTGGCGCAAGCCCGGCGCCTTCTCCGGTGGCCAGCGGCAGCGCATCGGCATTGCCCGTGCACTTGCCATGCAGCCGGATGTCCTGATTGCCGACGAAAGCGTCTCGGCGCTGGATGTCTCGGTGCAGGCGCAGGTGCTGGCGCTGCTTCGCGACCTGCAGGAGCGATTGCAACTCGCCATCGTCTTCATCACCCACGATCTTCGTGTCGCCGCCCAGATCAGCGATGAGATCGTGGTGATGCAGAAGGGCGAGATCGTCGAGCGCGGTACGGCCGCTATGGTGCTGCAGACGCCGAGCCATCCCTATACGAGGACGCTGCTTGAAGCGGCTCCCGGCCGCAGCACCTTCTGAGCTGAAAGTGAAAACCTTCGAACAGTCTGGCCGGGACCACCCCGGCCCTTTCTGTTTTTGTTGGCTGCCGCTCGCGAGCGGGGGAGGCGCTATGCCCGGCCGCAACGCACTCGAAGTCGATCAGCGCGGTGGGCTATGCCGGTGTCGCGGGCCCTTAACTTGATGCAGTAAGATACAAATCCGCTCCCGCCGGAAACATCGGCGATACGTGCCGATGGTTCTCTGCCGCGCATATCGCGATCGCTGCACGCCGTGCATCGGTCCAGCGCGGAGAGACGATGATGATCCTGTTTGTTGTAGCCTATCTTGCCGGGGTGTTGACGATCGTCAGCCCCTGTATCCTGCCGGTCCTGCCATTCGTGTTTGCCCGCGCCGGCCAGCCTTTCTCCACCAGTATTCTTCCGATGCTGCTTGCCAAGATCGTGACCTTCGCGGGCATTGCTTCGCTTGCCGCGCTCGGCGGCAACTGGGCGGTACAGGCGAACGAGTACGGCCGCTTTGCTGCGATCGCTCTGTTGGCGCTTTTCGGCGTAACGCTGCTCTCCACCCGCGCGGCCACCTACGTGACCGGTCCGTTCGTCACGCTTGGCAACCGTCTTTCGCGAAAGGCGGCGACCGGGGAGAAGGGCAGCGTCGGCGGCGCCATCCTGCTTGGTGTCGCGACCGGATTGCTCTGGGCGCCCTGCGCCGGTCCGGTGCTCGGCCTTGTGCTGACCGGCGCGGCGCTGAACGGGGCGAACGTACAGACGACACTGCTGCTTGTTGCCTATGCGGCTGGGGCAGCGACCTCGCTGGCGCTTGCGGTCCTTGTCGGTGGCAGGGTGTTTACGGCGATGAAGCGCTTCCTCGGTGTCGGCGACCGCATCCGCCAGGGGCTCGGCGTCGCAGTGCTTGCCGGCGTGGCGGCGATCGCGCTCGGCCTCGATACCGGGCTGCTGGCTCGCCTTTCCTATGCGAGCACGGCCGGCTTCGAGCAGTCGATCCTTGATCGCCTGCGCGGCGATACCTCTCCGGTGGATGTGGCGAGCACCCGCATGGCGCTCGCGGCAAAGGACACGCGGCAGACCGCCTATCGCAGCGATCTTCCGGTCGAAGGCACATTTCCGTCGCTCGATGGCGCGGTTCAGTGGCTGAACTCCAAGCCCCTGACGCCGGCGGAACTCCGCGGCAAGGTCGTGCTCGTCGATTTCTGGACCTATTCCTGCATCAACTGCATCCGCACAATCCCCTATGTCCGGGCCTGGGAGGAGAAGTACCGGGATCAGGGCCTGGTCGTCATTGGTGTTCACGCGCCGGAATTTGCCTTTGAAAAGCAAATCGGCAACGTCGAAAAGGCGGTGCGTGACTTCAAGATTACCTATCCGGTTGCGATCGACAACGACTTCGCCATCTGGCGCGCGTTCTCCAACAGCTACTGGCCGGCCCACTACTTCATCGATGCCGAAGGGCAGATCCGCTACACGCACTTCGGCGAGGGCGACTATGAAGGTTCCGAGCGGGTGATCCAGGATCTGCTGGCGGAGGCCGCGGGAAAGCGGAAGGCCGAAAACAACTTCGTCAAACCGGATGCAAAGGGCGCCGAAGCCTCGCCCGACCTCTCCCGGCTTGGATCGGGCGAGACCTATGTCGGGTATGAGAGGGCCGCGAATTTCGTATCTCCGGAGGGCGTCTCCGCAGACAGCGCCAAGCGCTACACGGTGGATGGCCCGCGTCTCAACGAGTGGGGCTTTACCGGCAATTGGACAGTCGGAGCCGAGCAGGCACGTGTCAACGAAGCGGGCGGCGGTATCACTTACCGGTTCCGCGCCCGCGACCTGCACTTGGTTCTGGGGCCCGGCGCCGGCGGCAGGCCGATCCCGTTTCAGGTGACGGTGGATGGTGCGGCGCCCGCAACGGACCGTGGCTCGGATATCGACGCGTCGGGCAGGGGTACCGTCACGGAGACCCGCCTTTATCAGCTGGTGCGCCAGTCGGGCGCAGCGCGGGAACGGACCTTCGAGATCCGCTTTCTCGAACCCGGCGCAGAAGCCTTCGTTTTCACTTTTGGATGAGAGTTCACAGATGACCGACAAACAACAGAAGCGTGGGCGCCGCTCGCCCGCCTTTACCCGACGTCTGTTCGTCGCGCTGGCAGTGGTTGGCGGCGGTCTGACGTTCGCCTTCGACGAGCAAACGGCGGCGCAGCAGGCCAAACCCATTCCCAAGGCGCTCCATGACGTGTCTTCAACCGAGACAAGCCAGACGGCGGTGCTCGCAGGCGGTTGCTTCTGGGGTGTGCAAGCCGTGTTTCAGCATGTGGCCGGCGTCAAGGGTGTCAGGTCCGGTTATGCCGGCGGCAGCGCCGAGACGGCGACCTACGAGCTGACGGAAACCGGCACCTCGGGCCACGCTGAAGCGGTGGAGATTACCTTCGATCCCAGGCGGATCAGCTATGGGCAGCTTCTCGAGATCTATTTCTCGGTTGCGCATGATCCGACGCAGCTCGGCAGACAGGGGCCGGACAGCGGCCCGCAGTATCGATCGGCGATCTTCCCGCGCAATGAAGGGCAGGCGAAGGTCGCTTCCGACTACATCGCGCAACTGAACGCGGCGGACGTCTTTGCCCGGCCGCTTGTGACGACCATCGAACCCGGCAAGGCCTATCACCAGAATTACGTCTACAACAATCCAGGCCAGCCCTATGTGGTCATCTACGAACAACCGAAGATCGGAGCGCTGCAGCGCCTGTTCCCAGACTTCTATCGCGAGAAGCCGGTGCTTGTCGCAGACAGCGCGTCGTAGCCGATCGTGAGCTTGCGCGGATCGCGAGCACGAGCAGACCCGTGACGTTTCGAATGGATCTTGCAAGGGGCCGTGCCAGGTCGGCCTTCTACACAAGAATACAGTTTTGCGGCCGCCCGCACACATTCGCGATACGGCCAAAGGACACTCTGGCGGTGAGCAAGACTTGGGCCCGTGGTGACGGGACGAGTCGCTGCCGCCATGATCAACGGAAGGAGCCATCATGCGTATTTTCGCAACAGTTTTCGCCATAGTCGTCATCGCGGCGGCGCCATGCGCCTGGGACAGCGGCCCGGGAGAGCCCTCGCTTCTTGCGGCGCTCGTCACCAGCTCGGCGAGCGCAACGGTCGCGGCGCGGCCGCAGCCGGCCGCGATTGAGGACGGAAGATTGCTACCGGAGGCTCCGCACGAGGAGTTTGCCAATCCGCTCTTCGATTGATCACCGCACCGCGAAAACTGGCGGCGCGAACCATTGATAGGCGCATGAAGGTTCTAGAGCGGGGTCGACGCTGCGTCGGCCCCGTCTTCTTTTGCTGACCTCCGCGGTGCGGCCGCAGAATCCCAGATCATTTCGTATCGGTCTGCCGTCGTGCTCGGCCGTTCAAACATTGAGATACACTGACGCCGCTCCAGAACACATCTCGGATACACCGCTCCCGCATGGTCACGGCGAAGTTTGGTTCGCATCCCACCCACACGGCGCAGCAGTCGGTGGCCATGCCTATGTCTTAAATTGCAGGAATTACGACATTTGAGACATAGGCGTTTCGTCTTACCATCGAGGCTCCAACCAAGGCAAAGGAGCTTGAAATGAGCAGGAATTCCAAAGGTACGGCACTTATCACCGGCGCGTCCTCCGGTATCGGCGCAATCTATGCCGATCGTCTGGCGCGCCGCGGCTTCGACCTGATCCTCGTTGCCCGCAACCGTGAGCGTTTGAATGGTCTCGCCAGCCGGCTGGCGGACGAGACCGGGCGCGCCATCGAGGTCGTCGCTGCTGACCTCGGCAACAAGGACGATGTCAGGCGGGTCGAGAAGATCCTCCGGAACGATGCGAGCATCACGGTGCTGATCAACAATGCGGGTGTTGGTGCCACGGCACCGCTGCTCTCCTCCGATGTCGACAAGATGGAGGATATGATCACGCTCAACGTCAGCGCGCTGACGCGGCTGACCTATGCGGCCGCGCCCGGATTTGCCGCGCGCGGTGCCGGCACGATCATCAACATCGCCTCGATCGTCGGCGTTGCGCCCGAACTCCTGAACGGCGTCTACGGTGGCACGAAGGCCTTCGTTTTGGCGTTCACCCTGTCGCTGCAGAAGGAACTTGCCGACAAGAACATCCGCATCCAGGCGGTGCTGCCGGGGGCGACGGCGACCGACTTCTGGGGCATTGCCGGCACGCCGCTCGAACATGTTCCAAGCGAGATCGTCATGCGGGCCGAAGACATGGTTGATGCCGCCCTTGCCGGTCTCGACCAGGGCGAAGTGATCACCATCCCGGCGTTGCCGAATGCCGCTGATTGGGCGGCCTATGAGGCTGCCCGGCAAAAACTCATGCCGAACCTTTCCAGGAGCGCACCCGCCGCCCGTTACAACATCGGGGGATAGCCCCGATCTGCCTCCGGGCTCCTCCCATCCCGGAATTGCTCGGCGATGCCTCTGGCATCGCCTCAACACTCGAACCAGGAGAATGATGATGTCCAGACGCTATTTGCCAACTGCAAAGAGCAGTCGCTTGGCCGCCTTCGCGCTGTCCGGAGCGATCGCGATCCTGCTTCCTCCGCTCGCCGCCCAAGCCGCAGGTGCCTCCTCGGCGGGCGGTGCTCAGATCGCGGCCGCTGCAAAGCCCGCGGCCGACGAATCCATTCGGCCCTTCCAGTTCCATGCCAGCGATGCGGCGCTTGCCGACCTCAAGCAGCGCATCACGGCGACCAAGTGGCCGGACCGCGAATTGGTGGCGGACGGCACCCAGGGCGTGCAGCTCGCCACCATGCAGAAGCTCGCCGACTATTGGGCGACCAAGTACGATTGGCGGAAGGTGGAGAAGAAGCTCAACGACCTGCCGCAGTTCGTCACCACCATCGACGGCGTCGACATCCATTTCATTCACGTGCGGTCGAAGCACAAAAACGCGATGCCTCTTATCGTCACCCACGGTTGGCCGGGCTCGATCATCGAGCAGTTGAAGATCATCGATCCTCTGACGAACCCGACGGTCCACGGCGGCAACGACGCCGATGCCTTCGACGTGGTCATTCCCTCGCTGCCGGGCTACGGCTTCTCCGGCAAGCCCAATGAACGCGGTTGGGATCCGGTGCGCATCGCCCGAGCCTGGACGGTGTTGATGCAACGTCTCGGCTATACCCACTATGTGGCGCAGGGCGGCGACTGGGGCGACGCCGTCACGGAGCAGATGGCGCTGCAGCAACCGGCAGGCTTGCTCGGCATTCACACCAACATGCCGGCGACGGTTCCGGCCGAGATCCAGAAGAGCCTGGACGCCGGCGCTCCGGCGCCATCGAACCTTTCCGCGGACGAGCGCCGCGCCTATGACCAGCTCGACTTCTTCTACCGGAACGGGCTGTCCTATGCGCAGGAGATGAGCAAGCGTCCGCAGACGCTCTATGGCATCGAGGACTCGCCGATCGGGCTGGCCAGCTGGATGCTGGACCATGACGCCCGCAGCTACGAACTGATCGCCCGCGTCTTCGATGGTCAGTCGGAGGGCCTGAGCCGTGATGACGTGCTCGACAACATCACGCTCTACTGGCTGACCAATACCGCCGTGTCGTCGGCGCGTCTCTATTGGGAGAACAAGCTCGCTTTCTTCCAGCCGAAGGGCATTCAGATTCCTGTGGCCGTCAGCGCCTTCCCCGACGAGCTCTATCAGGCGCCGAAGTCCTGGGCGGAGAAGGCGTTCCCGAGGCTTATCCATTATAATCGCCTCGCCAAGGGCGGACACTTTGCAGCCTGGGAACAGCCGGAAGCCCTGGTCGATGAATTGAGAGCTTCCTTCAAGTCACTGCGTCAGCCGAGCTGACAGAAAAGGGCGTGCGAAAGCGCGCCCCACCGTCGCAACAAAGGAGAAGTGTCATGACAGGTGCAGGTAGCGACAACAGAGCGCCATCGGTCGATCTGAAGTTAGAGGTCGCCGTCATCCCGGTCTCGGACGTCGATCGCGCCAAGGATTTCTACGGCCGCCTTGGTTGGCGGCTCGATGCCGACTTTCCGGTCGGCGATACGTTTCGGGTCGTCCAGTTCACGCCGCCCGGCTCGCCGGCGTCGATCCACTTCGGCACGGGGTTGACCCCAGCCACTCCCGGTTCGGCAGGCGGGCTCTATCTCGTCGTCTCGGATATCGAAGCCGCGCGGGCTGAGCTCGTCGAACGCGGCGCTGAGGTCAGCGAAGTCTTCCACCGCGAAGGTCCCGGAAAGCCGCCCATCAGCGGCCGTGACCCCGGAGGCCGCAGCTACCGTTCCTACGCGACCTTTAGCGACCCCGATGGTAACGGCTGGCTGCTGCAGGAGGTGACCGAGCGTCTGCCCGGCCGCGTGGATGCGGATGTCACGGACTTCGCTTCGGTTGCCGATCTTGCGGCGGCACTGCGTCGCGCGGCAGCCGCGCACGGCGAGCACGAGAAGCGCAACGGCGGTCAACACGATCACAACTGGCCGGATTGGTATGCCGCGCACATGGTCGCGGAGCATGCCGGGAAGCCGTTGCCCGAATGAAGTAGAACCTATGACCGCCGCGTTCCCTTCATGGCGTAAATCTGCTATAAGCGATCATTCCGGACGGAGCGGTATGGCATGCACAGGATCGGGTACGTTGTCTTCCCGAGGTTTCAGCTCATGGGGTTCGCGGCGGTCACCGCCTTCGAGGTCGCTAATCTGACGCTCGGGGAACAGGCCTACGAGATCGAATTGCTGTCCGAGGCCGGCGGCGAGATCAAGTCGTCCGCTGGCTTCGGCGTGCTGACGAAGGCCTTCGACAACACCGCCTTTGATACCGTCATGTTCGGAGCTGGCACCGAGATCGAACCGGTAACACCCGGGCTGGTCGCCTTCGCGCGCCACGCGCTCAAGGCCTCGCGGCGGGTGGCCGCCCCTTGCACCGGTGCCTTCATCCTGGCCGAGTCCGGACTGCTCGACGGGCGTCGCGCCACGACCCATTGGGTGTTTGCGCGTCAGCTGCGGGAGCGTTTCCCAGAGGTGCGGGTCGAGGAGGATCGCATCTTCATCGTCGACGGCAGCGTGTGGACCTCTGCGGGCATGACGGCCAGCATCGACCTGGCGCTGGCGATGATCGAGAAGGACCATGGCGAAGATGTCGCCCGACAGGTGGCGCGCAAGCTCGTCGTCTATCACCGGCGTGCCGGCGGTCAGTCGCAGTTCTCCGCCTTGCTCGAGCTCGATCCGAAGTCGGACCGCATCCAGAAGTCGGTCAACTACGCCAAGGCGAACCTGCGCAACGTCTTGTCGGTCGAGGAACTGGCGGACGCCGCGGGCCTCAGTGCGCGGCAGTTCAGCCGCGCCTTCCGCTCCGAGACCGGCCAGTCGCCGGCCAAGGCGGTCGAACATCTCCGCGTGGAAGCGGCGCGCCTTTTGATGGAGCAGGGGCGTCACTCCATGGATGTGATCGCGGAGGAGACCGGCTTTGCCGACAGCGATCGCATGCGCCGCGCGTTCCTGCGCACACTTGGGCAACCGCCACAGACGATCCGGCGCAATGCGCGCGAAGGCATTGCCTGAACCTGACGGCACTGCGATTGGTCGCGCCTCGGGAGAATTGTATCGCCGTGTATCCGCCGCCTGCCGTTTCTACATGCGCTTTCAATAGGAGCCGCAGAGCACACGGCCGGGATACACCGGCACTCCATATCTGATGTCAGTTCAGTTCACCGGAGGCAATCAGTGTCGGACGAAATCAACCACCCACGCCGTCGTTTCATCGGCGCAATCGCGCTTTCGCTGGCCGCGACGCAATTCGCTTCGGCGGGCGCCGCCAGAGCGCAAGCACAAAACAGTGAGGCGCCGCGCCTGCCTGCCGTCACCCCCGGGACGAACAAATCCTTCACGACCCTCAAGCAGATCGATGCCGGCGTCCTGAACGTCGGCTACGCCGAACTTGGCGCGCGCGACGCGCCGGTCGTGATCCTCCTGCACGGCTGGCCCTATGACATCCACACCTATGTGGACGTGGCGCCGCTGCTGGCAGATGCCGGCTACCGTGTCATCGTTCCCTATCTGCGCGGCTACGGCACGACCCGGTTTCTCTCTGCCGACACACCTCGGAACGGCCAACAGGCGGTGATCGCCACGGACATCATTGCCCTGATGGACGCGCTCAAGATCGAAAAGGCGGTCATCGGCGGCTGCGACTGGGGTGCGCGAACCGCCAACATCATCGCCGCGCTCTGGCCCGAGCGCTGCAAGGCGATGGTCTCTGTCAGCGGTTACCTCATCGGCAGCCAGGAGGTGAACAGAAAGCCGCTGTCACCGCAGGCCGAACTTGCCTGGTGGTACCAGTTCTACTTTGCCACCGAGCGTGGGTATGCCGGCTACAAGCAGAACCACAAGGAGTTCGCCCGGCTGATCTGGAAGCTTGCTTCGCCCAAGTGGAATTTCGACGATGCCACCTTCGATAAGAGTGCCGAGGCACTCGAAAACCCCGACCATGTCGACATCTCGATCCACAATTACCGCTGGCGCCTCAGCCTCGCTGAGGGCGAGGCGAAGTATGACGGTCTCGAGAAGCAACTCGCTGCGTTCCCGACCATTACTGTCCCGACCATCACGCTGGAGGGCGATGCCAACGGCGCCCCGCATCCGGATCCATCGGCCTATGCCAAGCGCTTCTCCGGCAAGTACGAGCATCGGCTGATCACCGGCGGCATCGGCCACAACCTGCCGCAGGAGGCGCCGTCCGCCTTCGCCAAGGCGATTGTCGACGTCGACCGTTTCTAGTTTTTCTCTAGCAGATTGCGTGGAGGCGCGGGGTCCGGTTCGCCGGTCCCGCGTTTTTTTGTGCGCCGACTCGTGTTGGCAACGTGCCCGGCGCACTTGGTCCTCACTAGCGCGCACGCCCGCACACCGAGATGGCCGCCTTCGTATCAGCGTGTATCCGTTCCGGCCCTTGGCAGACTTGCACACATTTCCGCTTCTCGATGAAACATCCCATACACCTGCGAAGCGCCATCTGTGTCTCGACAGTCGCACAGGGCAATCGGGCCCGAAAGGAACACCTGTCGAAAGGAAGAACACGATGAGCGAAGCTGAAAAGGTACTCTACACCGGCAAGACCCACACGACCGGCGGCCGCGACGGCGCCTCCCGGAGCGACGACGGGCGTCTGGATGTCAAGCTCTCTACACCCGGCAGTTCGCGGCCGGGCACGAACCCGGAGCAGCTTTTCGCCGCCGGCTGGTCGGCCTGCTTCATCGGCGCAATCGGACTGGCGGCTGGCCAGATGAAGGTCGCACTCCCTGCAGACCTCGCCGTCGATACCGAAGTGGATCTGCGCAACCGCGACGGCGGCTATTTCCTCCAGGCTCGGCTCAATGTCAGCCTGCCTGGGGTCGACGCGGATGTGGCGCGTCAATTGGTGGATGCCGCGCACCAGACCTGCCCCTATTCCAAGGCGACGCGTGGCAACATCGACGTGACGATCAATCTCGTCTGATGGAGCTCCGGTTGCTGCAGCATCCTGCAACATGATCCAATGGAAGCGGCGGCCGATGCGGCCGCCGCTTTTTGATTGGAGGGTTGGCTGTTTCGAAGTGGAAAAGTTGGAGGCGTGTGAAGTGCCGCGCCTTGCTGTGCCTCATGCCCCATGATGACGAATGGCAAGCTCTGCAACCAAGCCACCGCCGTCGCGGTTCGTCAGCGTCAGCGAGGCGTTGATGGAGGCCGCGAGCTGCTGGGCGATGGCAAGTCCGAGGCCGGTTCCGCCGGTATCGCGGTTGCGGGAGTCCTCCAGCCGGACGAAGGGTTTGAGTACGGCATCCAGCTGATCATCGGGTATGCCAGGCCCGCGGTCGAGGACCTTGATTGTCACCGTGTCGTCCGCCAGCCGCCTGACCTCGATCTCGGCACTACCACCAAACTTGAGTGCGTTGTCGACCAGGTTGGTAAGGATGCGTCTGAGCGCCTGGGGCCGGGTGACGATCGCGCCGCTATCGACATCGCTGGCGGCAACCGCCTTGCCGGTGTCCTGATAGTCATAAACAAGGCTTTCGACGAAGGACGCAAGATCGATGCGCGTCGCCTTTTCGACATTGCCATGGGCGCTGCGTGCATAGGCGACGCCTTCCTTGACCAGGCTTTCGATCTGGCCGAGATCCTGGATCAGCTTTTCCCGGTCGGCGAAATCATCCGCCATTTCGGCGCGCAGCTTCATGCGTGTGATCGGCGTCTGCAGATCGTGGGAAATGGCGGCGAGAATCTGGACCCGCTCTTCGAGATACTGGGCGATGCGGTCACGCATGGCATTGAACGCGGTTGCCGCATAGGCGACCTCGGTGGGCCCGGTTTCACTGAGGCGCGGCGTGTTCCGGTTCGGGTCGAGTGTATCGGCAGCCGCCGCGAGATTGACGAGCGGGCGCACCGCCTGACGCATGGCGAACCAACTGCACAGGAGGAGCAGCGCGAGTTGGGCCACGAGCACGAAGGGCAGCCAGTCGGCCAAGGGCATGACACCCTTGGGAAAGACGTCGATCGTCAGCGGTGAGCCGTCGCTCAGCGTCAGATGCGCCTGAAGGTGGCGGCGGTCGCCCGGGATCGTTTCGACCTTGACCGGAAATTGAAGGCCAGTCGCCCGCTCGATCTTGGTCGCGATCTCGCTGGCGGCCGGGTCGAGCGACGGATTGCCCGCAATGCCGGGGCCGAGAAGGAAGCCATAATTGTCGCGGTCGAGGCGAGCGAGCCACGAGGGACGCTCGGGCGCGGGCAGGCGATCGAGTATGGCGATCGACGTTGCGATTTCGTTTTCGAGCGTATCGAACATGACCGATCTGGCGGCCATGTAGCGCTCGAGGAACAGAACGGTGAACGACATGACATGCGCGATGGTGAGACCGGCCAGCAGGATAACGAAGAGCCGCGCCCTGAGCGTGCGCGGCCATAGTCGAAATCCTTTTGGGTCTGCGCTTGCCGTCATTCGCGCGCCTCCACGATCTCAATCGGGACCGAGAAGACATAGCCTTCGCTGCGCACCGTCTTGATGTAGGTCGGTTCACGGGCATCATCGCCGAGCCGCTGGCGAACCCGGCTGACGAGCAGATCGATGGATCGGTCGAAGAGCTCGGCCTCACGACCCTGGGTGAGATTGAGCAACTGGTCGCGATTGAGCACCCGCTGGGGGTGGTCGATGAACACCTTCAGCAGCCGATACTCGGCGCCGCTGAGTGCAATCACCGTGCCGTCAGCATCGATCAGGTGACGGGCGGTCGTGTCGAGTTTCCACTGGCCGAAGCGCAGCAGCTGTCCGGCCTCCGAGATCTGCAGGTTCGGCGGCAGCATGCGCGCGCGCCTGAGCACCGCCTTGATACGTGCGAGCAGTTCGCGCGCGGAGAACGGCTTGGAGAGATAGTCGTCGGCACCCATCTCGAGGCCGAGGATCCGGTCCATCTCGTCGCTGCGGGCCGTCAGCATAATGATCGGGATCGCCTTGTGTTTGCCGGCGCGCAGCTCGCGGCTGAGCACGAGCCCGTCGTCGCCCGGCATCATCACATCGAGTACGATGAGATCGACGGTATCTCCCTCGAGGAAGCTGCGCATCTGTCGCCCATCGGCGACGGCCGTTGCGCGCAGCCCGTTCTTCTTGAGGTAACCAGACACGAGTTCCCGGATCTCACGGTCGTCATCGACAATCAGTACATGGTCGATATGCTCCATCGAGCAAACTCCTCAAATCCGGTTTGGTCTTCGCATCCTTGCGGCATCACCCGGTCAGGGCCGGGGAACATCCGCTCAGTTTCATTGGCGTCCAGGATATGTCCTCGGTGTGTTCGCGATATCCAGACTTGCATGCGAAAGTAATGCAAGCACCTCCGGATACATTTCGACACAATTTCGCAAACGAAACCCGCCGCTTGTTGTCGAGCGGCGGGTTGCAAGAACGTCTGACCGGCGATGTCAGGCTTTTGCCTGAGCTGCCCGTTGGGCGCGGTATTGCGCGGTCGGCAGGCCGCCCCAACCCCAGTTGTCGAGCTCGACTTCCTCGATGACCACGTAGGTCGATTCCAGCGGCTTGTTGAGCACGTCGAGCAGGACCTGGCTCACGCCCATGATGATTTCGGCCTTTTCCTCGGCCGTGACCGCCTTGCGGTCTGGAGTGGTGCCTTCGCGGGTCACCTGTACTGTAACGATCGGCATTGCCTTCTCCTCTTCAGATCTGGATGTTGGCGGCTCAATCAAGGTGCCGCATCTGCAATGGACGGGGAGGGGAGGAGCGGCCAGGATTGGGAAACGGTCGCTCCCGGACATACCTGCGCTGTTACCAGCGCCCGGCGTTTTGCCCACCGTCGACGCGAAGGATCTCACCGGTGACGAAGCCGGCATTCTCCAGGTAGAGGACGGCGTCGACGATATCGCGGATCTCGCCCATCCGGCCCACGGGATGCAGCGTCGAGAGCGCCGCATGCGTTTCCGGCGCATGCATCGGGGTCTTGATGATGCCCGGCGAGACGGCATTGACGCGAACGCCGGTCTTGGCAAATTCAATGGCGAGCGCCTGGGTCACGGAATTCAAACCACCCTTCGTGATAGACGCCAGGGCCGCCGGGACGCCGGCAATCGGCTGGTTCACGAGGCTGGTCGTGATGCTGACGATGTGGCCGGAGCCCTGCTTCAGCATCTCGCGGGCCGCGTGCTGGGTAATGTGGAAGAAGCCGGCAACGTTGACACCCATGTTCAGATCATAGTCTTCCTGAGTGAACTCGGTGAACGGCTTGGCGGTGAAGACGCCGGCATTGTTGACCAGCGTATCGATACGGCCGAACCGTTCCAGGCCCTGGCGAACGACCCGCTCGGCGGTCTCAGGCTTGCTGATATCGCCGGCGACACTGAGGATGCCAGCGTCCGAACTTTCCTGAATGGAGCGGGACGTGGCGATGACGCGATAGTTGCGATCGCGGTAGGCCTGAACCAGGGCGGCGCCGATACCCTGCGATGCACCGGTGATGATGGCGACCTTCTGTTCGTTGCTCATGGATGTGGTCCCTTTTCGATTGCAACGGGCGCTTGGCGTGGCCCGTCCTCCGCCCTCGGCGTTGGTGCAATCAGATTTAGACCCATCCGATGATTGGGAGAATTGGCGCCGTTCGGCAGTCAGTCAACCGATAATTGGCATAATCAGCCGAGCGTGCCAGCTTCCGTTGCCATGCGTGCGAACTCGGTCCGCAGACGTGGCAGCGCAAAATCAGCAAAGGCGCGAACCTTCGGAACCGACATGCGGCCCTGCGGTGCAAGAAGATGAACCGGCATCGGGGGATGCTCGGCATCAGCCAGCACGATTTTCAACCGCCCATCGCTGACGTAGCGCGCGACATGATAGGAGTAGAGCCGGGTCAGGCCGGTACCCGCGGCGGCGGAGTCGGTCGCGGCACGCACACTGTTGACGATGCAGCGCGGTGTGAACTGCACCGTGCGAGGGATCAACGAGCCCTCGGCTGGCGTGAATGTCCAGGAATCGAGGCCGAAGTTGGTAAAGGCGACGATCTGGTGTTTGGCGAGATCGGCCGGCTCGTCAATCCGCGGGTGGTTGGCGAGATAACGAGGCGAGCCGACGACGACACGCCGGACATCGCCACCGATTCGTGTCGAAATCAGCGAAGAGTCGGCGAGATGGCCGATGCGGAGCGCGATATCGACACCCTCATCGACAAGGTTTACGAAGCGATCGAGCAGGAGGAGCCGGGCCGAAACCGAAGCGTAGAGGTTGAGGAAGTCGTCGAGGATCGGACGCAGCACCTCTTCGCCAACGATCGGTGGCGCGGAGATCGTCAGCGTGCCGCGAGGGGCCGCACGTTCGCCACCTGCGAGCATGTCGGCCTCTTCGAGATCGATCAGCACCCGCCGGCAGGCAGCCGCATAGCGCTGGCCGGCTTCGCTGAGCTTCAACGATCGCGTCGTTCGATGGAGCAGTTCGACCCCGACATGGGCTTCAAGCAAGTTCAGGGCGCGGCTGACCGCCGTCGGCGATCGCTTCAGCCGCCGGGCTGCGGCCGCAAGGCTGCCTTCATCGACCGCGGTCACGAAGACCTTCATTGCGTCGATACGATCCATTCTGCCGACTTTCGCGATGATCATTACCAATCGGCAAGAATTCACCCGCAACTGGGCAGAAGTAAAGAGGCCCCCTCCCTCCTCTCGTCAGCGGTGTCGGGGCACAATTCGGGCAGCGGGGCGATCAATCGGCAAACAGCTTCTCGATCAGTTCGGCCGCCGAGCCCTGCCAAAGCTCTCCCTTGCCGGTTCCCGCCCAAAGGGAGAGGAAGTCCGCCGAGCCTTTTGCTGCGGACGCGCCTCTGATATCGCGCGTGAACTTGTTCTGGGCCGGGAAGGGCATGACCGCGACGGCGTCCAGCTCGTTCATGAAGCGGTTCTCGATGCCACGGGCAAACCGGCCGGAGAAGGCGCGCGTTGTCCGCGTTGCGCGTTCCGTGCCCTGGAGTGCGGCGCGATAGGCTGCCGAGGTTCCTGCTTCGGCGGTCGCGAGGAACGCCGTTCCCATCTGCACCGCGCTGGCGCCCATGGCGAGGGCCGACCGGATATCCACGGCCGTCATAATGCCGCCTGCCGCGATCAGTGGCACCTTCGCCTTCGGGAGGGTTCGGGTCAGCAGATCCCGAAGGCCGATTTCACTGTCCGCGGCCTCGGGATCAAATATGCCGCGGTGCCCGCCAGCCTCAAAGCCCTGGAGCGTGATCGCATCGACGCCGCTTTCTCGAGCGCCTCTGCTTCCTCCGTGTCGTCGCCGTGCCGATGATCAGCATCCCCGACTTGCGCGCGGTCCGCATGTACTCGGCAGGCAGCACGCCGAAGACGAAACTAAGGACTGCCGGCTTCGCCTTCAGCACGGCCTCGAACTGCTGATCGAAATCCTCTTCATAGGGTGCGGCGAATTGCGGCGCCGGCAGATCAAGTTCCGCACGGTGCTTCGCCGTCGCCGCCACGGCCCGCTCGACCGTCGCCGCGTCGATCTGCGGCTGCGGGTGCTGGATGAAGAGGTTGATCGCAAAAGGACGGTCGGTGCCCGCACGAACCTTGTCGACGAACTCGGTGATGGCCGCCGGGCTCGAATAGACTGCACCGATCGACCCCAGCGCTCCGGCTGCCGAAGACGCGATGACGAGCTCCGGCGACGAGGGGCCGCCGGCCATCGACGCGACGATCAACGGGTGCTTCAGGCCGAGTCTCGCCAGGGGATCCTGCATATTCGATTCCCTCAATGAAGGTGCGTTCTTGCGTGCCGGCGGCGTGCGGGCTGAGGTGAAGGTCGACGAGCGGTCGCATTGATCGCCCGAATATGCCGCACCATAAAGGAGACCCGGAGCGGCCAGAGGTCAACTGTACAATGGTCGCACTGTTGGACGGCGATCATGCCGCCGAGCAGTTGCGGCGAGATCGATTGGCTGGCACAGTCGCTCCGTGACGAGAGTTGCCCATGAGGACCCTGATGTCGCGACCGACGGACAAGCAAGACCCATCTCCTAGCCTTGTCGAACACTATCGGCCAGTGCAGCTCAAGGCCGTGCTTGCCGCCTGCGCGGTGAAGCATCGCGAACCTCCGCCGCCGCCACCGGAGGAACGCTTCTATGGATCGCAATTGCCGGAGGGATTCCACCTCCCGCAATCGGTCTACGACGACTAGGCGCGGCTTTCGCAATCAGTTCGTTGCCAGCGTCCAGGCCATGCCTGCAAGCGCGCAGGCAAACAGCGTCGTGATCACCGAGGCGTTGAAGCGGAAGATCGCCACGCCGGCGGCAAGCGTCAGCAGGAGCGACGGCAGTACCAGCGACCCTAGCACCGGTATGTCGAGCGCGGACGGCCCGAATTGCCCGCTCACGAGCTCTCCAAACAAGGTGTGCAGCCCGAACCAGACGGCAAGGTTGAGAATAACTCCTACAACGGCGGCGGTGATCGCCGACATGGCGCCCGTGAGCGCGATATTGTTCCGCAGCCGCTCAATGAAGGGGGCCCCAAGAAAGATCCATAGGAAACACGGGACGAAGGTGACCCAGGTGGTCAGTATCGCCCCCAAGGTCGCCGCCATCATCGGATGGAGCGTGCCCGGGTCGCGGTAGGCGCCCATGAAGCCGACGAACTGGACGACCATGATCAGCGGCCCCGGCGTCGTCTCGGCCATGCCGAGGCCGTCCAGCATTTCGCCGGGCTTCAGCCAGCCATAGTGCTGGACGGCTTCCTGGGCGACGTAGGCGAGCACGGCATAGGCGCCGCCGAAGGTGACGACCGCCATCTGGCTGAAGAACAGGCCGATCTGGCTGAAGACGCTGTCCCGACCGAGGACGATGATGAGCAACGCCAGGGGCACGAGCCACAGCGCAAGCAGCACGCCGGAAATCCGCAGCGACCATGCAAGGTTGGGGCGCGCATGCGCGGGGATTTCCTCGTCGAGCGCGGAGTCCTCGTCCTTCAGAACCGGGCCCGTGCCGCCCTTGTGTCCACCGCCAATGCGAAAGAGCGGCGAACCGGAGCGAGCGCCGATATAGCCGAGCACGCCGGCTGCCAGGATGATCAACGGGAAGGGAACGCGGAAGAAGAAAATGGCGACGAAGGCGGCGGCCGCAATGCCGATCATCATTCGGTTCTTGAGTGCTCGGCCGCCAATGCGGAAGACAGCCTGGACGACCACCGCGAGCACGGCGGCCTTCAGGCCGAAGAACAGCCCTTCGACGACGGTGACATTGCCGAAGGCGGCGTAGATGTAGCTCAGACCGAGGATCGCCAGGAAACCCGGAAGCACAAAGAGAAGTCCGGCAACGAGGCCGCCGGCGGTCCGGTGCAGGAGCCAGCCGATGTAGACGGCGAGCTGCTGCGCCTCGGGTCCGGGCAGTAGCATGCAGTAGTTCAGCGCATGCAGGAAGCGATGCTCGCCGATCCAGCGCTTCTCATCGACAAGGATGCGATGCATCACCGCGATCTGTCCGGCAGGGCCACCGAAGCTGAGGGCCGCAATGCGTGCCCAAACCCGGACGGCTTCGCCAAACGGGATGCCGTGGCTTTGCCGTTGCCGCGCCACTTCGGGCGCGGCCTTGTCAGCAATATCGGTCATCTCAGAGGTCCTTCTTGGGCGAGGGCCAGTTGTGCGTCTCGTTGGTAGCATCCCGGCACCAGCGATAGAAGGCGTCGTAGAGCAGCATCCCCGCATCCAGTTGCTCCAGGTCGTCGGCATACATGCGCGAGAGACCGAGGGAGGCGGCAAGCAGGCCCGGCGCCTCGGGCGCAAGCTCGGGACGGGCGGTGTCGGCCCCGCGCACGATGGTGGCTAGCCGCAGAAGCGGAGCGGTTGCAAGGCCGAACTGCTCGACCATCACGTCAAAGGTGCAGAGTTCACCGCGATGGCTCCAGCGGATCGGAGCATCGATATCGAAGGGCGTAGCGCCGAAGCGCTCGCCGACCATCTCGACCTCTGACGGCGCCACGTACAAGAAGACAGCCTTCGGATCGACGAAACGACGGATCAGCCAGGGGCAGGCAATGCGGTCGATCTTCGGTCGTGCCCGCGTAACCCAGACGGTCCGTCCGCCGGCGTCCCGTTCGGGTATCGCGGAAGCGGGCACGGCCGGATAGCCGCCTTCCGCCCAAGCCTCGAAACCGCCTTCGAGCACGTCGGCAGCAATGCCGGCATTGCGAAGCCAGGCGGCAACGCCATGGCTGAGCTTCTTGCCCTGCTGGCAGATGATGATTGCCGATGCCTTAGCGACGTCGTCGATCCAATCCTGAACCTGGCGGTAGTCGCGCCTGTACGAACCTGGGATGAGGCGGGGATCGGCGTCGAAATCTTCGTCGATCCTGACATCGATCAGTGCGGGACAGTTCGGCGTGCCGATGAGGCGAGAGAGTTTTTCCGAGGATATTTCGAGAAATGACGACATGACGCGTCCTCCGGATGAGCGGTTGAGTGGACGCGATGCTTCGGCTGGCGCCTCATGGGGTGATCGCACCCCCATGCGCGAAGTTTTCCGCTCTTTGAGCGGACTGTCAAGCCGGCAATCAAGAATGGAAGAACGTCGCCGATCCGCTGTCCTGAGTGCGGAAGGGCGCCGCACTCAGGACGCAGACGCTCGGCGTGTTCGGGCTATTTGCCGGCGTCCTCGGCTGCGGTCTCTATGATCTTGGCAACCTTTTCCGCTTGCGAGGCAAAGACGGCGTGGCTCGCCTTGATTTCGCTTACCTGGCTGCCGGCGCGCTTCGCCATGCTTCGTTCAAGGTCCGGATTGATGGCGCGATCTTCGGTCGCCACGACCGCCCAGCTTTTCTTCGTCCGCCATGCCGGATCGCCGGACTTGGCGGTGAAAACCTCTTTCGCGGCAAAGACCTGCGACTTCGCCGCAAAGGCCGCTTCCGCCTTGGGAAGGTCGGCGGCGAAATCAGCAGCAAACGCTGTCGGATCGAGATAGAGATACTTGCCGTCGGTGGTTTCCTTGATGCTCATTGCCGCCGGCGGCTTCGATCCGGCAAGCGTTGCCAAATCCTCGCCCTTGTCCGGCTGAAACGCTGCGACGTAGACCAATCCTTCGACCTTCTGGTGATGTCCGGCTTCGCTGATCACCATACCGCCGTAGCTGTGCCCGACGAGCAAGGTCGGCCCATCCTGCAGGTCCAGAACACGGTTCGTCGCCTCGACGTCGGCGGCAAGCGAGGTCAGCGGTTCCTGCACGACCGTCACGTTGAAGCCGCGCCGCTCCAGGATATCGCTGGCCTGTCGCCAGCCCGAACCGTCGGCGAAGGCGCCGTGCACGATGACGATATTCTTGATGTCCGCAGCCTGGGCGGCGAAAGCAACCACGCTCGTTGCAAAGGCGAGGGCAAGAGTAGGGATGATTCGGCGCATGCGATCGTTCCTTTCGGGGCCGTTGAGGTGACGATCGCAATCTGGCCCGGCGAGGTATCCCGGATATGTCGGCCGCCACCAGCAATTGTACCGCAATGTATGGGGTCGGCTCAGGTCGCAGCGAAGCACCGCGGGAAGGGCGGCTCCCCGGGGCGTTCCGTCTGGCCTCAATGGCTGAATACGGGCGGACTGTGCCCTATGATTCAACCAGGATCACGATTGATTCCGGCACGACGCCATCAAAGACCATCGCATCGGCCGCGGCCTGGGTCTGCATGGCTTTCGACAGGGCGTCCAGATCGGGGACATCCATGAGAATGGCCACCCGGGTCTGGTCCTGGGGATCGACGAAGGTTCGAATGCTGGTCACGCCGAGCGTGCTGAAGAACTCCTTGCGCTTCGGTGATTTCAACCAGTGTTCCGCGCTTTTCGTGATCTTGTGGTGGGCGATGATGGTCGGCATTGCATTCTCCCTGTCGCGGCATGGACGAACTTTTTCCTGTGCAGCCGCGTTCCCTCACGGAAGGCTCCGTCGGCCCGACTGTCAATTAGCCCGTCGGAAGTAGGGTGCCGTCACCGAGAGGATACTGCTGATGCCTAAATTCGTGACCATTGGATATGGAGACCGTGCAGGCTACGACCGCACAGCGGCGGACGTCCGTGATGCGGCGCACGCGCATGATGCGGAACTTCGTGCAAGAGGAGCCTTGATGGGGATCGCCGGAGCGCCTGTTCAGGTGCGCAACGCCAACGCCGCGCATGTCGAGAAGCGAAGCGGTCCGTTCATGTCGTCTTCGCTTCCTGTGGCCGGCTTCGCGGTGATCGAGGCCGCAGACCTGGCCTGAGCCATCGATATGGTGTCACGCACCCCGTGCGCGGTGGCTCATGGGGTGGTCGAGGTCTGGCCGCTCGAGACTCCTTAAGTCCGACGATATGTCGCCCCTGCTTAAGAGGCCTGGGCGACCAATGTTGGTTCCTGTATCTCGATGGCGCGGCTCTCGATCTTTGCCTCGGCGGCTACAGCCTGCTCTCTGTTGTCGCGGAAGAGTTTCCACTTTGTCGGCCGGAAGGCGATGCGGCTGTGGTCGCCGGCGGCGGCGCGTTCGGG